>NZ_AP027331.1:902500-1278485 GCF_055395525.1 Sphingobium sp. TomTYG65
TGCTCCACCCGCAGCCGCCGCAGCGCATCCTCCAGCGTACGCGCGATCGCTTGCGGGGAGCCGTCGAGCCCCCGCTTGCCGTCAATCTCTCCCAACACGCATTTACTCGCCAGCGTGAATTCGCCGCGCCGGTGCATCAAAGTGCGCCCCAACAGCTCTTCATTGCGGCCGAATCCGTAGATCGCGGCGGTATCGAAGAAGGTCACGCCCGAATCGAGCGCATGCAGCAGCAGCCGCTCCGCCTGCGCCTCATCGGGGCGCGGCAGATAGCCATGGCTCAAATTCATGCAGCCAAGGCCGATGGCGGACACTTCGAACGGTCCGATTTGGCGGGTGGGCAGCTGGGGCATGGGAACGTCCCTTGTTGGTGATGACCGGCGCGGGGTTATTCCGCAGCTTTGCTTTTGACGCAAACCATATCCATTCTCCTCCTACATGCCGTAAGCGCATCATTTTCCAAGGCAGATTGCGGAATTGAAGGATTTCTGCGATACCCTCCCCGGATAAGCTTCAACTTGCCGCTTGGGGACGGAAATGAACGCAGTAGTGGACCAGATTGGCGACCTGGCGGAAGCCGGCGAAAAGATGGTCGAAAGGCTGCGGCGCAAGGCTTTTCTGCCCGACAGTCGCAAGGAACTCAATGTCCGCTTCGGCATAGCGGAAGCTGCGCATCTGCTCGGCTGTTCCACGAATCGGATTCGCATGGCGGAGGATGACGGTCGCCTGCCCCCCGCCCCGCCGACCGAAAATGGCCGCCGCCCCGGTTATACGGTCGAAGAACTGCTGAACATGCGCCAAGTGCTGGGCGCTTCGCCCGAACGCGCGCCGCTCGACATCCCGGCGATCATCGCGGTGCAGAATTTCAAGGGCGGCGTCGGCAAATCCACTGTCACTACCCATCTCGCCCATTATTTCGCGGTGCAGGGCTATCGCGTGCTGGTCGTCGATTGCGATAGCCAGGCGACCACCACCACGCTGTTCGGCTTCAACCCGCATTTCAACATTCAGCGGGAAGAGACACTCTATCCCTATCTGTCGATCGATCCGACGCAGGTCGACCTTCTCTATGCGGTCAAGCACACCGCTTGGCCCAATGTCGATCTGATCCCATCGAATCTCGAATTGTTCGATGTCGAATATGAGCTGGCGGCCGCAGGCAGCGACGGGGGCTCCGTGCTTGCCGCGCGCTTCCGCAAGCTGAAGCAGGGACTCATGGATCTGGCGCGTCATTATGACGTCGTGCTGCTCGACCCGCCGCCGGCGCTGGGCACGATCAGCCTTGCGGTGATGCAGGCGGCCAATGCGCTGCTGGTGCCGCTCGCCGCCACGACGCCCGACTTCTGCTCGACCGTCCAATTCCTCTCGATGATGGATCAGGTCATCAACCAGCTGCAGACGGCCGGGATCGAGGTCGATTATCAGTTCGTGCGGCTGCTCTGTTCGAAATTCGACAGCAATGATCCCAGCCACTCGATGGTCCGCGCGATCATGGAGCAGAGCTTCGGCCCTGCCCTCCTCCCCATCCCGATCCTCGACAGCGCGGAAATCAGCCATGCGGCACTGCGCATGATGACGGTCTATGAGCTGGAGAAGCCGATCGGCACGCCCCGCACGCACAAGCGCTGCCGCGCCAATCTGGACGAAGCCATGGGCCAGATCGAAGCGCTGGTCCGCCAGGGCTGGGGCCGCGTCGCCCCCGCGCGGGAAGAGGATATCGTCAATGCGGCTTGAGGCTTTGTTCGCGCAGAGGCGCAGACGCGCAGAGATTTTGCACTTCGCCGCAGGGGAAACTCTCTCAGAGCTTCGGACCAGTGCCGCCGCTCGCGTTAAAAGAGCGGCTATGCGGCAGGCGCTTCCCCTTTGCGCTTTTGTGCCTCTGCGCGAACCAAAATCAACGCTGTCCTACACGCATATGTTCACCATATGTTCCCCGCGAATCGGAGGACAAGCCCATGGCGCGTAAGCAATCAGATTATCTGGCGGCCTTGCTGTCGGACGAGGCGGAGGCCCCAGCGGCCCCGTCGGCGGCTGAAAGCGCGCCCGCCACAGAGGTGGAAACACCCCCCTCACCTGCCCCGGTTCCCGTCCCCGCGCGTCCCGATCGGATCCGCAGTTCCACGCTGCTCGGCCGCGAAACTGCCCTCGCCCGTCTCGCGTCGGGTGAAGTTCGTCAGGTCACGCAATTGCTGCTCGATCCGGCGAAGGTCCGCATCTGGCGCGGCAACGCCCGGCTCTACCAGCATCTGACCGAGGAAAATTGCCGCGAGCTGATCGACTCGATCATTGCCGAGGGAGGCCAGAAGGTCCCGGCCGTCGTGCGCCGGATCGAAGGCGATCCCGATCATGACTATGAAGTGATCGCCGGCACGCGCCGCCATTTCTCGATCAGCTGGCTGCGCGCGCACAGCTATCCTGAAATGATGTTCGTGGCGCAAGTCGCCCAGCTGGACGATGAAGCGGCCTTCCGCCTCGCGGACCTCGAAAACCGCGCGCGTAAGGACGTCACCGATCTGGAGCGCGCGCGCAACTATGCCGAAGCGCTTGGCGCCCACTATGGCAGTCACCTTACCCGCATGGCCGAACGGCTGAAGCTCTCCAAGGGCTGGCTCAGCAAGATGATCAAGGTCGCGGGCATCCCTGACGACATTATCGACGCCTTCCCTTCCCCCGGCGATGTTCAGCTAAAGCCTGCATACCCACTGGCGCAGGCGCTGGATGACAGCAACGCAGCGCCCGCCATCGGAGCGGAAGCCGCCCGGCTTGCCACGACACAACGGGAACGGCGTGCCGCAGGCGCTCCGCCGATCCCGGCAGCCGAAATTCTCAAGCGGCTGCTAGACGCTCCGCGCATTGCCGTGTCGCAGCCCAAGGAAGAGCCCTTCACCTGGGTCACCCGCTACGGCCGCCCTGCCCTTACGGTGCAGTCGGCCAATCGTCAGGGCGTCACCATCCGCTTCCATGCGGGCTCCGGCGCGGACATGGAAACGCTCGGCCAGGCGCTACGCGATGCACTTGAACATCTGGAGCGCCAGGGATTGGGCCTGCAGCAGTGACGCGCTCGGGGGGGCACCACAACTCAGCCAGCCATCGCTCTTCCCACCTGCGGGAGGGGATTAAGCGGTGGGTCGCGATCGCAGCGAGCTTCGCTGTTTCCCCAGGGAAACAGCCGAGCGTACGACTTATCCCCCTACCCTTCCCCACCCCGTTTCCCCGGGGAAACAACGCAAGCTCCATGCCGCAGATTGGCGGCCGCCCATGAGCCGCGCCGGTAGAGCAGAGATCAACGACCAGTTCGAACTGTTCCTCCCCTACATCGCGGACATGCCGTTGCGCGACCAGCGCGAGATGATGGAGCGCCCGTTCTTCAGCCTCGCCAAATCGAAACGCGTCAAGCCGATCGACTACACGTCTCCTGACGGCAAGGCGTGGGTCCATGTCTCGGCCAATCCCGATTATGGGATGGCCACCATCTGGGACGCGGATATTCTCATCTATTGCGCCTCGGTCCTTGCCGACATGGCCCGGCGCGGCGTCAATGATGTGCCGCGCAAGCTGCATCTCATGCCCTATGATTTGCTGCGCGCTATTCACCGTCCAACCACCGGCCGCGCCTATGAGCTGCTTGGCCAGTCACTCGACCGGCTCGTCTCCACCACCATCAAGACCAATATCCGCGCCGAGAACCGCCGCGAAGCCACCTTCAGCTGGCTCGATGGCTGGACCCAGCTGGTCGATGAACGCACCGAACGCTCGCGCGGCATGACTATTGAACTGTCCAACTGGTTCTATGAAGGCGTGCTGATGCAGGGCGGTGTCCTGTCGATCGATCGCGCCTATTTCGACTTGACCGGTGGCCGCGAGCGGTGGCTCTACAAGGTCGCGCGCAAACATGCCGGCGGGGCAGGGGAGGGCGGTTTCGCCATCTCCATGCCCACCCTGTTCGAAAAGTCCGGTGCGGAAGGGGCCTATCGCCGCTTCAAGTTCGAGATAGCAAAGATCGCCGAGCGGGACCCGCTGCCTGGCTATACCCTCCTGCTCGAACAGGCCGAGGGCAAGCGCGAACCTTCGCTCCGCATGCGCCGCCGTCCTGCCGAAGCGCCGCAACAAGGCACCAGAAGATCAGCCGCTCCGGCGAGGAGCAGCGCGCCCGCTAATCCGGGGAGGTCGCAGGGCGCAGCCACCCTGACCCTCGATAACCCGGTCGAGCAGGCCGAGCCCATGTTCGACGCGCGCGACGTCATCCGCCGCACCGTCACCGGCCTCTCCACCAAGGCGAGCGCTGGCGAACTGACGGACGCGACCCTTGCCACGCTTCGCGCCGACTGTCCGGGCTGGGATTATCAATCGCTGCATCAGGACTTCCGCAACTGGATCGACGCTGATCCGAGCCGCACGCCGGTCAATTATCAGAAAGCCTTCATCGGCTTCGTGCGCCGTTTCCACGAAAAGAACCGCCACCGGCTCTGACCGGTCTTCTCCCGCGACATTCTGCACGCGAAGGCCGCATCGCGCTGCTTTTCCCACCTTGCCGTTCCCGAAGTGTCGGTAGGTTCGCAAGCACCCTGACGGTTGAGAGAGCCACGCCCGCATCTCGCCACTTTTGTCCACAGCATTTGAACGACATTCCAAGGGCGACCCGCAGAACTGATTCAACCATCCCCACGCTGCACGCCCCTGAAGGCGACCTTCGACATTCCAGGAACGCCATACGCACCTTCAGGAACGCTTTCCCGACATTTCAGGAACGCCACACCCGACACTAGAGGAACGCAAACACGATCTTCCGGGAACGGCCCCATTCCCCCGACTCGCGCATTTCGGCCAGATTCTAGGCCCAAAAAAGCTCTGTAACTCTCTAACTTCCTTAGAAACCTTGTAACTTAGGCCGAGATGGTCTTCCTTTTTGGAAGAGAGGATGAAGGCAAATAGGCAGCGGCCTGTCTGCCACTCATGTTCCCAACCGCTCGACCTGCGCCACCAATTTGGTCGCGCCCTGGTGCGAAATCCCGAGCAGCCGGGCGACCGCCGTCTTGCTAAGCCCCGGATAGGCCAGGCCAAGCCGCATCAACAGCGGCGCCTTGCTTCTCTTCGTTACCTGCAATTCCTCCGGCAGCTTCTTCAGCCGCGCTTCAAGCCGGTCCAGCTCCACCAGGCCCGTCTGCGCCTGCCGCCCAATCATCGCCGCCAAATTCTCCGTCAGCGTCTCCACATCCGCCCCAGGAAAGCGTGGCAGATCGACAAAGGAGGGCAATCGCCGCAGCGTCATCCCAGAAGCCTCCAGCGCCGCCGGAACATGCGCCGCAACGACCCAGCCCAGGTCCGACCGGCGTGGATCAAGACGCAGCTGCCGCCCGTCCGCCGTCGTCAGCAGCTGCCCACCGCTCACCGGGGCCGCCAGACTGTCCCTCGCCGCGATCAGCCGCTCTGCAACCGCCGCCAGCCCAGCGGCAGGGTAGGGGGCCTCCACGAGCGCCTGCACCGCCCGCCAGGCCGGGCCAAAGCGCACCAGATCCTCCGGGGCCCACAATTCTGCCTCCTTCCGGTCGTCCAGCAGCTGACGCGATATGTTCAGCGTTGCGCGCGCGATCGGATCGCGGCGACTTTCGCTCGCTGACAGCGCGAAATGGACGAGTGCGGCGATCGAAAGCGGATCGTTCAGCCCCTCGCTATGCCGCGGCGGCAATGTCCTTCCGCAGATCCAGTCCTGCAGATCCTTCACCCCGATCGGCACGGATGCGACCGTCGCTAGCATGGCCGCTCCTTTCAGCCGCGCTCGCGCCAGCCAGATGTCCGCCGCAGCACTGTTGGCGAGCCGCCCGTCAAGCCTCCCGAGCAAGAGCAATGCCTGTTCGGTCGATGATGAAAAAGCCAGCATTTCTCTGCTTTAGCGGCATATGCCATACAACTAAAGAAGCATGTTGGTTGTACCTACTTTTTCCTGCGCCTCAGAGGGCCGTTGCGCCCCTGAACGGTCCAGCCTGCGACACGGGGAAGGGCAGGCAAGAGGCCCGTCGCGGCATCTCCCTGAAAATTAACCATAAAAGTGACAAATTTTCGCCGAGGCGGAGAACCAACTGCCGACTTGAGTGTTGTGGACTTGGATCGATCCCGAAACGGCAAACCGATGGTGACATCGGGACGCAAAGTCTCCGGCCTTGTTTGCAAGGTAGCGGGGCTACCGAAGGAGCGAGGTTCAGGTGATTTGTGCAGTTTTCCGTTGCCATCCATAAATAGATAGTAGGCCGCGTTCCTGCACGCCTTCTGATTGTTCGACCCGTTCGCGTGGCCGTCTGCCCCCGCAGAAATGCGCCGGTCCAGATAGGAGAAGGCTAATGCAAGACGGACATTCCAGCGAACGGAAATCGCGCCGCGGCGCATTTCTAACCCTCACCGCCTGTTCCGCGGCCCTGCTGCTGCTCAGCGCCTGCGAAAGCAACGGCGGCACCCGCTTCTCGAGCGTGGGCGCGGGCTCCCCCGGAGCAGGGTCGGGCGGCAGCGCCGGCGGCGGCGGAACGGGTTCAGGCAGCGGCGGAGGCGGCACCGGCACTGATGGCGGCACGGGGTCCGGTACGGGCGGTGGTAGTGGTACGGGTGGCACAGGCGGTGGCACAGGGGGCGGCACTGGAACCGGGGGAGGCGGCACAGGCGGCACAGGCTCGGGCTCAACCGGCGCTGGCGGCACCCTGGGCGCCGCGCTCCAGCAAGTCTCCCCCGTCCTCGTCACTGCAGGCAACGCCGTCCTGGGCGTATCGGACGGGCAGGGCAGCGTCACCACCCCCGTCGCCACAGCCGTCCCGCTGCTTCAGCCCGTTACCGGCACCATCACCCGCGTCCTTAACGACACAGGAACGGTGCTGGTCGATGCGGGCGAAGGCCGCACGCTGCTGCTGCAAGGCGCGCAGGGCGTCGTCGGCGATCTCGTCAGCATCGATGTCGGCGGCCGGACGGTGATCCAGGGCCTGGACGGAACGACCGGTGCGATCGGCGTCGGCGCACTCGGCAGCACGCAGCCTGTCGGCACGGTGGCGAGCGTCGGCGTCCTCAACGCGGGCAATACGGTGCTGGCGTCCGTCAACGGCGTCGCCGGCGTCCAGGTCACCAACATCAGTGCACCCACGGGCGGCATCGCGACGAACCTGCTCGATGTGGCGCTGGGCGGCAATCAGCTGATCGGCAACGGCAGCCCCGCCGTGATCGAGGCCAATGTCCTGCCCGGCGGCCTGCCCACCAGCGGCACTGGCGGCACCGGGGGCCTGCTCGCGCCGGTCCAATCGGTGGTCGATGGCGTCACCTCCAACGCCTCCGGCCTCACCTCCACCGTTCAGCAGGTGGCGGGCGACGCGCTCGCACCGATTGGCGTTGGCGCAGGCGCAGGCGCAGGCGCCACGGCGGGCGGCACGACAGCGGGGGCCGGGGCAGGGGCAGTCGCGTCCCCCGGCGGCGTCCTCGCGCCGGTCACCGGAACCGTGTCGGGCACGCTCAACACGCTGACCGGCGGACTTGGCCTCACCGCTCCCTGACCGATGATCCGGAGGCGCTATCCTGCGCCTCCGGCCCTTTTCCTTCTCCTCCCCGGGACATCGCTGATGACGGCTGCGCTTCTTTCCGCCGCTGCGCCGCTCCTGCTGGCCGCGCAATCCTCGCCCACGCTTCTCGCGCCTCCGTTGATCGAGCAGGCCACGCAACCGGCCCCTCCGGAGCCCGCCGAGCCGCAAAGCACGCCGCCCACCGGCAATCTCGTCGCGGTCCAGGCCGGTGACGCCGGGACGATCATCCAGGGTATCGACTTCATCGGCGTACAAGCGCCAGAGCCTGTGGCCGCCGCCGCCCGCACCTATCTCGGCAAGCCCGCCTCGACCGAAAATCTGAACGCGCTCGCCCAGGCCATATCCGCCGCCTACGCAAAGAGCGGCATCGCCCTTTACACCGTCGCCATCCCCCAGCAGGACCTGTCCACCGGCCGGGTGAAGCTGTTGCTGGCAGAGGGCTTTGTCGAGGACATCGTATATCCGAATGGGGCGAGCCCGCTCATCCGCGCCTATGCCGAACGGTTGCGCGCGGAAAAACCGCTGACCCGCCGCGCCCTCGAACGTTATCTGTCCCTCATGCGCGACATTCCCGGCGCGAAGGTGGAGGTGAGCCTGCTCCGCGGCGCGAAGGCGGGAGGCGTCCGGCTGTCCGTCACGCCGCAGCGCAAATATAGCGACTTCAGCGTCGGCATCGACAATCGGACTCAGGCGGGGCTCGGCACCGGCCAGCTGCGCGCCTCGGGTCAGCTTTACAGCCTGCTGCGCGACGGCGACCGCACCGATGTGACGCTGCTCGCCGCCACGGACCTCAAACGCTATCGCTATGCGGGGATCAGCCATCAGACGCCGATCGGATCGGACGGCCTGACGCTGGGCATCGCCGCGTCGCATCTCGACACCCGGCTCAAAAATTTCCCCATCACGGGCGAAGCATGGACCCTCGGCGCATCGCTCAGCTACCCCATCATCCGCGGCTATAAGCGCAACCTGACCGTCAGCGCCGGTCTCGACGGCCTCAACAGCGATGCGGCCTTGCTGGGGTCGGTCCTGTCATCCGATCATATCCGCGCGGCCCGCGTCGCGGCGGGCTATTCGATGATCGGCAAGAAAAGCGTGTTGAGCGCATCGCTGGGCGTCGGGCGCGGCCTCGACATTCTGGACGCGCGCGGAACGCCCGGCTTCACCGACGCCGTCTTCACCAAAGTCACCGGCCGCATGGGCTATGACCGCATGCTCGGCAAACGCTTCGTCGGCCGGGTGCGCGTCGCGGGTCAATATAGCGCGGACCGCCTGTCGGGAAATGAGCGCTTCGCCATCGGCGGCCTGGAATTCGGCCGCGCCTTCGACACGGCTGTCTTGAGCGGCGACCGTGGCGCAGCAGCCTCGCTGGAACTCGCCTGGCGCCCGGATATAGCGGCCAAGCTCAAGGACAGCGAAGTCTATGGCTTCGTCGATGGCGCCAAAATCCGCGTCCTCCAGCGCGCCAGCCTGCCCGCCGCCAGCTATGACCTGGCTTCGGCAGGTGGCGGCGTGCGGCTCGCCTATAATCCCCACGCCTCGCTCAGCCTGGAAGGGGCAAAGGTGATCGACCAGGCTTATGATGGCGGGGACAAAGGCTGGCGCTTCAACATAGGCTGGCATGTGAAGTTCCGGAGGTGACGCGTTGTGCCTATCGTCACCCCGGACTTGATCCGGGGTCCCGCTTTTTCTCCGACAGCGCCATGGCAGCGGGACCCCGGGTCAAGCCCGGGGTGACGGACAGAGAACTCCGCCGCAATTCCCCGTCACCCCAGCGGAAGCTGGGGTCTCCTGCGAGGACCCGGCTCTCCCACTCAAAGATCCCAGCGTCCGCTGGGATGACGTCGGCAAATCAACCCTAAAGCGCCGCCTTCCAATGCTCATTCAGCGTCCCACCCACCCCGGCAATCGGATCGGAAGCAGGGAAGGGCAGGGCGGCCATCCTCTCGCGCGCGACAGGGTCCGGCGCATCCCGGCAAATGTCCCATTTCTGCCCGTCCGGATAACCACCCACGACCAGGAAATCCTCGCTGCTCTCCAACGAACAATGGCCCGTGCCAGTGGGCAACAGCAGCGCGTCGCCCGCGCTCACCTCCACCTCGCGTCCGCCCGGACCGCCGATCATCAGCCGCGCCGATCCGGCGGCGATGCCCAGAACCTCATGCGCGGTCGAATGATAATGGTGATAATCATAGATGCCGTCGCGCCACTGCGCGGGCCAGCCATGGCGGGCAAAGGCGTCTTCAAAGGCGCTCGCCGTCTCCTCGCAGGATGACGGGGCGATCGCCCGCCGGTACAGGATGACCGGCAATCGCCCATTATTGGGCACCCAATCATGTTCGGCCAGCAGATAGGTTTCGACCTGCACCCATACCTCCTTCGTTAATCGGGGTGAAAGCGCCGGAGGCCGCATGTCGATCCATCGGCCAGCCCTTATTCTTCCCGAACTTGAAAGCGGCGGCCGCCCACGCCATCTGTCGCGCGGCAAAATTCACGAGGAGGGCTGAACCTACGCCATGACGAACCTGACCGACGTTGCTCCGGAAACCCGTTCTTTTGAGGCGGACGTAGCCAAATTGCTGCACCTGATGGTGCATTCGGTCTATTCCGACAAGGATGTGTTCCTGCGCGAACTCATCTCCAACGCTGCCGACGCCTGCGAAAAGCTGCGCTATGAGAGCCTCAGCGATCCCGCCCTGGCCGGCAGCGACAGCCCCAGCATCACGGTCACGCTGGACCCTGACGCGCGCCAGATCATTGTCGAGGATAATGGCATCGGCATGAGCGAAGCTGAACTGGTCGAGGCGCTCGGCACCATCGCGCGTTCGGGCACTAAGGCGTTCATGGACCGCATCGCCACCGCCAAGGAAGCGGAAGGGACGCAGCTCATCGGCCAGTTCGGCGTGGGCTTTTATTCCGCCTTCATGGTCGCCGATCGCGTGGACGTCTTCTCCCGCCGCGCGGGCTTGGATCAGGCCGCGCACTGGTCGTCCGATGGCCTTGGCACCTACACCGTCCAGCCTGCCGAACTGGCCCAGGCGCCTGACCATGGCACCCGCGTGATCCTGCACCTGAAGGAAGACGCAGCCTCCTACACCGAACGCTATCAGACCCAGCGGATCATCAAGGATCAGTCGGGCCACGTCCCCGTGCCCATCTTCCTCAAGGAAAAGCCCGATGCGGAGGCCGAGCAGATCGCCGACGGCGCAGCGCTCTGGACCAAGCCCAAGAGCGAGATCAGCGCCGAGGACTATACCGACTTCTACCGCAGCGTCGCGGGCCAGTTCGACCAGCCCGCGCTGACGCTCCATTACCGGGCGGAGGGGCTGCACGAATATTCGGTGCTCGCCTTCATTCCCGAAATGAAGCCGTTCGACCTGTTCGATCCCGACCGGACTGGCCGCATGAAGCTCTATGTCCGCCGCGTCTTCATCACCGACGATGCGGAAATCCTGCCGCGTTACCTCCGCTTCGTGCGCGGCCTTGTCGACTCCAGCGACCTGCCGCTCAATGTCTCGCGTGAGATGATCCAGCAGAGCCCGGTCCTCGCGGCGATCCAGAAGGGGGTGAGCAACCGCGTCCTGTCCGAACTGGAAAAGCTCTCCGCCAATGACGGCGACGCCTATCTTAAATTCTGGGACAATTTCGGCGCGGTGCTGAAGGAAGGGCTCTATGAGGACTTCGCCCGCCGCGATCAGTTGCTCGGCCTCGCCCGCTTTAAATCCACGGCCTCCGGCGAAGGCTGGAGCTCGCTGAAGGACTATGCTGCGGCCATGAAGGAGAACCAGACGGCGATCTACTACGCCACCGGCTCCGATCTCGACCGTCTTGCCTCCTCACCCCAGCTCGAAGGTTTCCGCGCGCGTGGGATCGAAGTGCTGTTGCTCACCGATCAGGTGGACAGCTTCTGGACCACCGCTGGCGTCGATTATGACGGTAAGCCGTTCAAGTCGGTGACACAGGGCCTTGCCGACCTCAGCCTCGTGCCCTTCGCCGAAGGGGAAGAGGCCGCGCCCGCCGCGTCGGAAGAAGTGACCGGCTTCATCGACTTCGCCAAGGAACTGCTGAAGGATGAAGTGTCCGACGTCCGCGTGTCGGAGCGTTTGACCGAAAGCCCCGTCTGTCTCGTCGCGGCGGACCATGGCATGGACCGTCAGCTCGAAAAGTTGCTCGCCGCCGCCGGTCGCGGTGGGACGGCGTCAGCACCCGTGCTGGAACTCAACCCGCGCCATGGCCTCATCGCGAAGCTCAGCGCCTTGCAGGACGATTCCGCCCTGCGCGAGGACGCGGCCCGTCTGCTGCTGGACGAAGCCCGCATCGCCGATGGCGAACTCCCCGCCGACCCGCGCGCCTTCGCTGAACGGCTGGGTCGGGTGATGGCGAAGGCATTGGGCTGATCGAAGATGGCTGGCCCGGTTCGCCGGGCCAGCCCATCAGGCCATCGTCACGAATATTTCCGCCTCGATTACCCAGTCGCCGCCGATATTGCGCCATTTCGCGCTGTAGGCGCCCGACGCGACCGGCGAACCCGATCCCGCCGCCACCCCCGTCCATTCTCCCTGCTCCAACGCGATCGGCTCGACGGGGGAGGGGAGGATGCTCGTCGGCGTCCGCGTATAGATGGTGCGTTCCGCCGAGGCGAACTCGCGCTGCCACGCCAGCAACTGCGCCTTGCGCCCGGAAATCACCGCGCTGTCGCTGCCCGTCACCAGGATCGCGTCCCGCATCAACAGCGGCCCGATGGCGGTCAGCTCGCCCTCTGCCAGCGCCTTGTTGAACGCGGCGCGGCGCAGGCGGATGGCGAGGTCGGCGGTTGGGTCCACGGGCATATCCTATTTGATCCTATTTGACCGGATATGCGCACCTGCTTTTTCCAGGCAAGTTTAACTCGCCACTTCCTTCATGGAAAAACCGGCCGCCGCCCTTTCGCATCATTTCGCCGGACCTTTCCTGCCGCCGGGAACGCAGCCTCGCCAAACCCGTTAGGTCCCACAAACACAGCATAGGAGGCGGATCATGGATGCCCGGCGTGTCAGCCTTGGCCTAGGTCTATTCTCAATCGCCCTGGGAGTGGCCGAAATCGCCGCCACCCGCCGCATCGCCCGCGCCCTCGGCACCGACCACCGCGTCGGCCGAGCCACGTTGAAAGCCTTCGGCGCGCGCGAGATGCTGGCCGGCGCGGGATTGCTCGTCGCCCCCGCCCATTCGACCCTCGTCTGGAACCGCGTAGCGGGCGACGCGCTCGATCTGGCCGCGCTCGGCCTCGCCGCCCGCAAGGCTCCCCGCCATCGCGCCGTCTGGGGCGCCATCGCCTTCGTCGCGGGAGCAACGATCGTCGATGCGCTCGTCGCCCGCACCCTCGACAAGAGTACCGGCAGCGCCTTTCCGGCAAGGCGGGGAGCCAGATCATCGGGCAAGGGCGAGTGGTCCCGTTCCGCTCATCACCGAGAACGCCACCCCACCACGATTGAGCCGGACGACATGCCCTTCATCCGCGCGCCCGAAGTGACCCATCATTGACAGGACTATCATCATGATCCGCAAGCTCGCCCTTCTCGCCGGAGCCGGTTTCCTCGCCAAGAAGCTGCTCGACCGTTCGCGCGCAGACACATATTCGCCAAGCCGCAGCAGCACGCAATTTCGCCCGCAGGCAGCAGGCGGCTCCGCGACTTCGACCGGCCACGTGCCCGCCGATCTGCTGGGCGACAGCCATCCCGACGGCACCGTCCGGGCGGAGGATCACTACCGTCCCGATCCCACGGCGCCCGTCCCGCCTGAGGACCGCGAAAGCCTGCGGCCGGTGACCGCTCCAGCTCCCCACGATCCGCCCGGCCGCTGATCCCCTTCTACAAGGATGAAACCGTCCCGGCGCCGCTGCGTTGTGCGCATGAGCAGCGCGCGGCGCGTTTCGGGGTCATGACAGGCGGTGGATTTTCCGATCTTGATCGATAAGGTGGCGGCCGCGCTGAAGGGAGGTGCGGCTGAATGACTGGAATTTTTGATCGCATTTCAACCGGCAACCCCGGACTGGACAGCGTACTTGGCGGCGGTCTGCCGGCGAAACGGCTGTACCTGATCGAAGGCGCACCCGGATCGGGCAAGACCACTTTGGCGCTCCAGTTCCTGTTGGAAGGGGTGAAGGCTGGCGAGCCGGTCCTCTATGTCACCCTGTCGGAAACGAGCGAAGAGCTGTCGGTCGTCGCGGCATCCCACGGCTGGAGTCTCGACAAGGTAAATCTGTTCGAACTGGCGTCGGCGGACTCGGTGCTCGGCATGGGCCGCGATCAGTCTATTCTGCACAGCTGGGAAATGGAGCTGGGCGGCACCATCGAACTGATCCGGGAAGAAGTCGAACGCGTGAAGCCCCGGCGGATCGTCTTCGACAGCCTGTCGGAACTGCGGCTGCTGGCGCAAGACCCGCTGCGCTACCGGCGGCAGTTGCTGTTCCTGAAGCAGTTTTTCGCGCGCCTCGACACGACGGTCCTGCTGGTCGACGACCTAACCGGGGCGACCGGCGTGCGCGACAATCATCTGCACAGCCTTTGCCATGGCGTCATCACGCTCGAGCGGCTGACGCTGGATTTCGGCGCGGCGCGGCGGCGGATGCAAATCCAGAAGATGCGCGGCGTCGAATTTGTCGCGGGCTATCACGACATGATCATCCGCAAGGGCGGCATCGACATATTCCCCCGCCTGATCGCGTCGGAACATCATTCGACTTTCGTCGGGGAACCGGTTCCAAGCAACATCCCCGCGCTCGACGCAATCCTGGGCGGTGGACCTCAACGCGGCACCAGCACGCTGATCACCGGCCCCGCAGGCGCGGGCAAGACGACGCTCGCGCTGCAATATCTGGTGGCGGCATGCAAGCGGGGCGAGAACGCCGTCATCTACCAGTTTGACGAGCGCGTCGGCACGCTGATCAGCCGGGCTCGCGCCTTGGGGGTGGACCTGCAGGCATGGATGGAGGAAGGCAGGCTCTCGATCCGACAGATCGACCCGGCGGAAATCGCTCCTGGCGAATTTACGGCGATGGTGCGGCATGAGGTGGAGGAGCGGGACGCCCGCATCATCCTGATCGACAGTCTCAACGGCTATATGTCGGCGATGCCGCAGGAACAGCAACTGATCCTGCAGCTGCACGAATTGTTGTCCTATCTCAGCCATCGTGGCGTCGTGACCTTGCTGGTCAATCCGCAGCAGGGCTTTTTCGGGTCGATGAACGCCAATGAACTCAACGTGTCCTACATCGCGGACGTCGTCATCCTGCTGCGCTTCTTCGAGGCGGAAGGACGCATCCGCAAGGCGCTGTCGGTCGTGAAGAACCGCAGCGGCGCGCATGAGGACACGATCCGCGAACTGCGCATCGATGCGCAGGGCCTTCGCGTCGGCGCGCCGCTGTCCGAATTCAGGGGCGTGTTGACAGGAACGCCGGAATATCTCGGCTCCTCGATGCCATTGATGGAGGACCGGCCTGGCCGTGCATAAAACGGCATCCCCAGGCCTCAAGGTCCTTGTCAGCGCACCCTATGGCAACGACGCGGAGAGCGTAGCGCAACTGCTGCGCGCCGAAGGACAGCAGGTCCTCATCTGCCCGGCGCTGGCGGATATCGCCGAAGCGATCGATGAGCAGGTGGGCGTGGTGCTCGTCACCGAAGAGGCGCTGTTCGCCGATTTAGGCCCACTCCACCGCGCGCTGGAGGCGCAGCCTGCATGGTCGGACGTGCCGTTCATCCTGCTCGCCGGGCGGCAGGCGGGCAGACTGGCTTCCAGCGAAGCGGTGCGGCGGCGGCTGCCGGACAATGCGCTGAGCGTTATCCTGCTGGAACGGCCGGTCAGCGGCGAATCCCTGATGAGCGCGGTCGCTTCGGCAATGCGCGCGCGGCAGAAGCAGCTGCAGATACGCGACCAGCTCGCCGCGCTCGAGGCGGAACGCAGCCGTCTCAACATTCTCCTCGAAAACCTTCCGGTCGGCGTCGCCTTCGTCAATACCGACGGCAGTACGCTGCTGTGCAATCCTGCCTTCCTTCGCTTCCTGCCGACAGGCGAGATACCGGCGCTTCTGCCGAACGCGGATGAACTGTGGGAGGGCTATGACGAAAACGGGCGGCGCTTCACCCGCGACCGGTTCGTAACGATGCGGGCGCTGAAGGGGGAGCAGGTCACTGGCGTCGAGTTCCTGCACCATCCGCCTGACGGACCTTCGGTATGGACGCGGGTAAGCGGCGTGCCCTTGCGCGACGCGGGCGGCGCTGTGACAGGCTCCATTTCCGTCATCGTCGATATCGATGAGCAGAAGCGGGGGCAGCAGGCGCTTGCGGAGGCGGCGCAACGGCTGGAGCAGGAGGTCGATGCCCGCACGCGGGAACTGCGCGAGGCGCTGGCCCGGCTGGAGGCGGAGGCAGAAGACCGCGCCCGCGCCGAAGAAGCGCTGCGTCAGGCGCAAAAGATGGAGGCTGTCGGGCAACTCACCGGCGGTATCGCACATGACTTCAACAACATGCTGACCGGGATCATCGGCGCGATCGACATATTGAAGCGGCGGATCGCCAGCGGCCGTCTCGAAGATCTGGACCGCTTCATGGACGCGGCCAGCACATCGGCCCAGCGAGCCGCGGCGCTGACCGCGCGGCTTCTCGCCTTCTCAAGGCGGCAATCGCTCGATAGCAAGCCGACTGACATCGGCAATCTCATCCATTCCCTGGAGGATCTGCTGCGGCGTACGATGAGCGAGTCGATCGAGGTGGAGATCGTCTCGGCCGCTCCGCTGCCGCCCGCGCTGGTCGACGCCAATCAGTTGGAAAGTGCGATCATCAATCTGGCGATCAACGCCCGCGACGCCATGCCCGATGGCGGCCGGCTGACGCTGTCCTGCGAGGAACAGGAACTGGACGCAGCCTTTTGCGCGCGCAACCTGGGCGTTACGCCCGGCCGCTATGTGGTGGTTTCGGTGTCGGACACGGGCGTCGGCATGGACGCCGCGACGCTGGAAAAGGTGTTCGACCCCTTCTTCACGACCAAGCCGATCGGGCAGGGAACCGGGCTTGGCCTGTCGATGGTCTATGGTTTCGCCAAGCAGTCGAACGGCCTCGTGCGCATCCATTCGGCGCTGGGCCTCGGCACATCGGTCAGGATCTTCCTGCCGGTGGCCGATGCAGCGCCTGAGCATGATGCAACGGAAAGCGCGCCAATTCATCATGGCGACGGGCAATCGGTGCTGCTGGTCGAAGACGATGAGTCGGTGCGCCTGCTGGTGCGCGACGTTCTGGAAGAGCTGGGCTACAGGGCGACGGAAGCCGCCGATGGCCAGCAGGCGGTGCGCATATTGGAGGAAGGGCAGCGGTTCGACCTCATGATCTCCGATGTCGGCCTGCCGGGCATCAACGGGCGGCAACTGGCGGAGATCGCGCGCGAGCATCTGCCCGACCTGCCGGTGTTGTTCGTGACCGGCTATGCCGAAAGCGCCGCGGCGCGGGGCGGGTTCCTGTCCAACAATATGCAGATGATCGCCAAGCCGTTTCAGATCGAGATGCTGTCGGCCCGCATCCGCGAGATGCTGGAAAGCTAAACCTGGGCTAATATCTTGCCGTGCCACCAACGGCTTGCTCGGACATTGGTCCTTCGGGGGCTGAAGCCGAGGATATCGACATGCCCGTCATTGGCTGGAAACTCGACGAAGCGGAGCGTCCGGGCCTGCTTGAGCGCTTCCCGCCGCTTTGGCCCGATATCATCGCCGACCATATCACGCTGAGCGCCGACGCAAGCGCGAGCGATCCGCTTCCCCAAGAGCGCAGTGCGGCGATTGTGGGCAGCATCAGCGATGGTCAGGGGCTGCAGGCGTTGGTCGTAGCGGTCGGCGGTAGCACGGGGCGGCCGGACGGCAGCGTATATCACATTACCTGGTCGCTCGACCGAAGCCGTGGCCGCGAACCGGCGCAAAGCAATGAGGTGATCGCGGACCTCGGCTGGCGGCGTCTGCCCGATCCTGTCCCGATCCGCATCATCCCCGCCTGGCTTTAAGGCCATGCAGTTGCCTCTCCACTCTGACGTCGGCGATCCCATTGTTGGAGCGATGTTCGATCGCTTCGTCGAGCGGCGCGTCGTGCTGGTCGGCGAGGCTAGCCGTGGGACGAGAAAATGCAATCAGGCCCGTGCCGCCATCACCCGCATCTGATCGCCTGCAAGGCTTCACCATCGTCGGCGATCAGCGATGGCGGTCGAGATAGTCGGCGATGGCATTGACGCTGTGTCCGACCTGTTCGACCGCTTCCTCCAAAAGGGACCGCGATATCTGGAAGCGCTGAGCCCAATATTGCACTTCCAGATCGGAGGTGATCGATACATGTTTAAGGTCGCGGGGCACAGGAGGCGCCCTTTCTTCAAGTGTTGGTCGTGCGTCCAGGCTGGCCATGGCGAAATGCTTTCCTGCGGGATGGATCAGTTCTTATGGGTGCCGCCATGATCCAGCATCTCGATATGATGCTGCACCACCGGCACGATCTGTGCGGCCGCTGCCTTCAAGGGCGCGGCGGAGCCATTCGAGGCATAGCCCTGATGCAAGGCCAGCGCTTCCTTGTGGGCGGCCTTCTGCTGCTGCCAGTAAAGCTGGTCGCGGGTCTTGCCGCTGGCGTCGGTCAGCGCGGCGATCTTGCTCTTCTGATCTGCGGTCATATGCGGCGGGGCGGCTTTCACACCTGCCTTGGCAGCTGCGGCCTTCACCATGGCCGTGCTCTTGGCATGGTCGCGCACCATCATCGTGGCGAAGGAGCGGACCTTCGCATCCTTTGTCGTGCGCAGGACAAGATTGCTCGACGTGCGTTCGAAAAGGTCGCTTGCGCCCGCCGTGGCCACATAGGCGGACGGCGTCTGCGCATGCGCCGCGATGGGCAAGGCCGCGAACAGCGACGCGATGATCAGCGATGTCTTAGGCATCTTGAACTCCTCTCGGCGATAAGAGCGAGTTCCGGGAAATGATGTTCCGGAGGCCACGGAGGAAAGTTCATAACCTGCATTATGGCGCGCCGGATTCGTCGCAGACGGGCCAAAAGCGGCAGGAACCATAGGCGGGGCTGGCGGGTCTGGCGCAGGGAGCGGGGAATGCCTTCCCCCCACGCAACCATCTGCATCAGGAGAGCTTTGCATGGCCCGGAAGATCGGTGAGGACAAAGGCGCGAAAAGCGCAGCCCGCGAGTTTGAAACCAAGACAGGTGCGGGAGGCGAACTGCATCAGATTGCCGGATCGACCGGCGACGTGCTGACGACGCAGCAGGGCGTCCCCATTGCCGACGACCAGAACAGCCTTCGCGTGGGCGAACGGGGACCGACGCTGTTGGAGGATTTCCACTTCCGTGAAAAGATCTTCCATTTCGATCATGAGCGCATCCCTGAGCGCGTCGTCCATGCCCGCGGCTTCGGCGTCCACGGCACCTTCATCCTGAAAGAGAGCCTGGAAGAGTTCACGACCGCCAAGGTGCTGACGGAAGTGGGCGTGAAGACGCCGATGTTCGTTCGTTTTTCGACCGTGGTGGGGAATAAGGGATCGTTCGACCTTGCCCGCGACGTGCGCGGTTTCGCCGCCAAATTCTATACCAAGGAAGGCAATTGGGACATTGTCGCCAACAATATCCCCGTCTTCTTCATCCAGGACGCGATCAAATTCCCTGACTTGGTCCACGCCGCCAAGCAGACGCCCGATCGTGGCTTCCCCCAGGCGCAGACGGCGCATGACAATTTCTGGGACTTTATCAGCCTGACACCGGAATCGATGCACATGATCATGTGGGTCATGTCCGACCGGGCGATCCCGCGGTCCTTCCGCTTCATGGAAGGATTCGGCGTTCATAGCTTCCGCCTCATCAATGCAGAGGGGAAGGGGACGTTCGTCAAATTCCACTTCAAGCCCAAGCAGGGTTTGCAGTCGGTGATGTGGAACGAGGCGCTGAAGATCAACGGTGCCGATCCCGATTTCCACCGCCGCGATCTGTGGGATGCGATCGATCTGGGCAGCCCGCCCGAATGGGACCTGGGCGTGCAGATTTTCGACGATGACTTCGCCGACCAGTTCGAATTCGATGTGCTGGACCCGACCAAGATCATTCCGGAAGAGCAGGTGCCGGTGCAGCGCATCGGCAGCTTCGTGCTGGATGGCCACGTGGAGAATTTCTTCGCGGAGACGGAACAGGTCGCCTTCTGCACGCAAAATGTCGTGCCGGGGATCGGCTTTTCCAACGACCCGCTGCTGCAGGGACGCAACTTCTCCTATCTGGACACGCAATTGAAGCGCCTCGGGTCGCCCAACTTCACGCATATCCCGATCAATCAGCCGCGCGGCTGCCCGGTGCATAATTTCCAGCAGGATGGCCATATGGCGATGAACAATCCCAAGGGCCGGGTGAATTACGAACCCAATAGCTGGGGCGGGCCGCGTGAGTCTCCCGAACGCGGCTACCGCCATTTCGCAGCGGGCGAAGCGGGACCCAAGCTGCAGATCCGGTCCCCCAGCTTCAACGATCATTACAGCCAGGCGCGGCAATTCTATATCAGCCAGACGCCGATCGAGCAGAAGCATATCGGCGACGCGCTGGTGTTCGAACTGTCCAAGTGCGAGCGGATCGACATCAGGCAGAAGATGGTCGCGCATCTGCGCAACATCGATGAAGGATTGGCGACGGTGGTCGCCGGGGGCATTGGCCTGCCGAAGCTGCCCGATCCTGCCCCCGCCGCCGCTACGCCGCGCACCGACCTGCCGCCTTCCGAGGCGCTGAGCATCGTCCGCAACGGGCCGGAAAGCTTTGCAGGCCGTAAGCTGGGCATATTGGTCAGCGATGGCGCGCCGGTAGCGCTGGTGAAGGCGCTGGCGAAGGAAGTGGAGCAGCTGGGCGCGGTTTATGAGATCATCGCGCCGAAGATTGCCGGCGCGGCGCTGGACGATGGCACGATGGTTGAAGGCAAGCAGAAGATCGATGGCGGGCCGTCGGTACTCTACGATGCCGTCGCCCTGATCCTCTCGCCCGATGGCGCGGCGCAATTGGCGCAGGACAAGGCGGCTAAGGATTTCGTCAGTGACGCTTACGCTCATTGCAAGTTCATCGCCTATGTCGACGACGCCTTGCCTTTGATCGATCGCGCCGGGGTCACTGAGGCGGACATGGACGAAGGGCTGGTGCGGCTGGAGGGGCCGGACGATGTCGTGCCCTTCCTGGCGCTCTGCGCGAAGCTGAGGCTGTGGGATCGCGAGCTCAAGGTGGATCTGGACGCCGCGGGTTTCACAGCCGGGCGTAAGGCGCCGGTTAACCCGGATCAGGGAAAGTGAAGCTCACATTAAGTCCTTGATCATTTTGCCGACAGTGCCGCTCAGTTCATCGCAAGATGAACGGGCGGCCAACATGGGTAAAGTTTGGCTTATTCAGGTTGGCTATGCTGGCTGCGGGGGCTGAAACAGGGGAATCACCCATGTTAGGCCAGTTAGCTGCCAGCGAAGCACATTGCCATTTTCGCCCTCACCAGTTTCTGGCTCGCGAGGACGAACAACCCGATGCTATCTATCGAATCGATGAGGGTTGGGCCTGCCGGTACAGGCTGCTGCCGGACGGGCGCAGGCAGATCACCGGCCTGTTTCTGCCCGGAGATATTTGCGAGCCGCATTGGGCCCTGGGCAAGCGCCCTTCGCAACCGATCGTCGCGCTGACCAATGTCCGCGCGACCAGCCTGCCCTTCAGTTCGCATGGCGTGCTGCCCGCCGAAAGCCAGCAGGCCTGTTGGAAAAGCCTGGCCGAAATGATCGAGCGGCAGACTAACTGGCTGGTGACGCTGGGGCGCAAGACAGCGATGGAGCGGCTTGCCCATCTGCTGCTGGAACTGTTCGAACGCATGCGCTCCTCCGGGCTCAGCTATGGCCAGCAATGCGCCATGCCGCTGACGCAGATGGAGATTGCCGATATGACGGGCCTGACGCCGGTGCATGTCAACCGGACGCTGCAGACGATGCGGCAGCGGGGATTGGTGGAGTTGCAGTCCAAATGGCTGCGCATTCCAGATCTGGCCGCGTTGCGGGATGCGGCGGCGCTGACGAGCAACGAGGTGCTGGTCTAGGGGAGGTGGGCCTACAGCAATCACGTTCCTTTCGAGCGCGGTCGAGAAACGGAGAGCAGGGTTCTCGACTGCGCTCGAAAACACGAGACGTCAGGAGCTGGTCTGCTCAGGGCTTCTGAGCTCCCTCATGATCCGACCGCGTATTCGTGGTCGGCTGCACCTTGTCCTGCTTCGTCACGCGTGTGGGTTCGGGATCGCCGCCGCGCGCGGTTCTTTCCTCGTCGCGTGAGCCTATATCGCGGGCGGTATTTCCACCTGCCGCGCTGCCTTGGGCGGGGGCGGGCGGGTCGTCATGCAGGTCGCTGTCGTCGCGGCCTTCACTTCGATTCTGGTCCTCGATCATCATCTTGTCCTTGCTGTGCATTCCCGCCGGAAGCGGGATCGCTGTCAAAATCTTCCGGATTGCCGCCGCCGCCAGCGCCAGCGCCGCTGCCTTCCACGACGCCCGAGCCGGAACGCGCGCGGCGTCCGCGATTATCTTCGCGCCCGGTGGACAGGGGCAGCGGCTTTTCTGCCCGGATGTTGGCGTCTTCGTCGCCCTGATAGATGGGCGGCAGGTCCTTTGACGACTTGTCCCTAGTCATCGGCGCGGCGCGACTTTTCGCCTGCGCCCTCCTGCCCGGCGCGGCTGTCATCCTCTTCGCCCCGGCGTGTCATGGTTTCGGGATTATAATTGGACGGAATGGACCCGCCGCTGCGCGGATCACGCTCCGGCTCACGATCGAGCGTCGCGCTGGGCCGGCGGGCGGCGCCGGGGGGCTGATTTTCTGTCGAGATGTTGGGATTGCGCGTCTGCTGCGTAGGCAGGTCGCGCTTGCTGCGGGTCGGGTCGGTCATCGCTATTCTCCTCGGACGAGCGCGCTCAGGCGAGCTTCAGCCCCTCCTGGTTCATCCGGCGGGTGAGGGTGCTATTTTCCTTATCGCTGATCGCCTGCTTCAGCCGCGGGAAAAGGTCCTGCTCCTCGCGCCGAATATGCTCCTCGATATCGCGGCGGAACTGGGCAAGCTTCGCCTGGAAAGCCGTATGGTCGCGGGTGAGGTCCGTCAGTTCGTAGAGATACTGCTTCACCTGACCATGATCGTCGTTGAGAGCGTCGGCTTCCTCGCGCATGCCCGCGACGCGCATCGCGGCGTAGATAGCATTCTCCTCCTCCATCGCATGTTTGCCGAGCGCATGTTTGAGCTGAGTGAGCAGCATGCTGCGCCTTCCATGCGCGCTGGGGCTGGTGTCGCGCAGCTTGTCGAACAGCGCGAGCGTCATCTTGTGCTCCAGCGCCAGCGCCTTGTCCCACTCGCCCGCAAGCACGGTGGGAGCCTGGACCGCGAACTTGCGTCCGGCTGCACCCAGCAGGGCAAGTCCGGCTCCGATGCCCGCGCCGATCAGCGCTTCGCGGCTTGAGCCGTGGGTGAAACGGTGAAGGGGTGCGTGCGCGCCCATGATGATCCTCCATTTGCCTGAATGGTTCGACAACGACCCTCGCCCGGCCCCGTTCCCCGCCCATTCGATCACAGGAGAAAGCCCCTAACGCAGGTTAGTGAGCGGCGATTTTCGCGCTTTAAAGCGGAACGCCCCATGGTCGCGCTGGTTGGCTGGGGATCAGCACAGACCCGAAAGAGAGAGGAGCGCAGCATGGGTGACATACTGACGCCTGACCAGCAGGACGACGCCCCGGCGACGACCGGAAAGGAAGGAAGCGATGCCACCGCCAAGACGGTGACGATCAACCGCCCCCGGCAGGAGATTTATGAATTCTGGCGAAATTTCTCAAACCTGGCGCAGGTCATGGACAATGTCGTATCGATAGAGACGCTGGATGATCGGCGGTCGCACTGGACGGTCAAGGCGCCGGGCGGCAGCACGGTTGAATGGACCTCCCTGGTGACGGAGGACAGGCCGGGCGAACTGATCGCCTGGATGTCCGAAGAGGGCGCGGATGTGCCCAATAGCGGCCGGATCGAATTTCGCGACGCGCCGGGCGGACGCGGCACATGGGTGACCGCGACCATCCTCTACGATCCGCCGGCAGGCATCATCGGCAAGGTCATCGCGAAGATGTTCCAGCGTGAACCGCACATTCAGGCGCGGCGCGATCTGCGGCGGCTGAAGCAGCTCATGGAAACCGGCGAGATCGCCACGGCCGCGCGGACCAAGGCGCAATATAAGGAGGAGCAGAACTGATGCGCGCGCTCACCTGGCATGGAAAGCATGACGTCCGCGTGGATACGGTGGACGATCCGGAAATCATCAACCCGCGCGATGCGATCATCAAGATCACATCCACCGCCATCTGCGGGTCCGACCTGCATCTTTATGACGGCTATATCCCCACGATGCAGAAGGGCGACATATTGGGCCATGAATTCATGGGCGAGGTGGTCGAGGTCGGGGCGAAATCCAATCTGCAGAAAGGGCAGCGGGTGGTCGTGCCCTTCACCATCAGCTGCGGCGGATGCTTCCATTGCGACAAGCATCAATATTCCGCCTGCGAAAATGGCCTGCCTGCCGAAAACCAGGAAATTGCGCAGACGCTCTATGGTCATCCCATGGCCGGGCTTTTCGGCTACAGCCATATGACCGGCGGCTATGCGGGCGGACAGGCGGAATATGTGCGCGTGCCTTTCTCAGACGTCGGGCCGATCGTGATCCCGGATGGGGTGGAGGACGACAAGGTGCTGTTCTTGTCCGACATCCTGCCCACCGGGTGGATGGCTGCGGAAAATGCGGACATCGAGCCGGGTGATACGGTTGCGGTATGGGGTTGCGGCCCCGTCGGTCTGTTCGCGGTGCAATCGGCTTTCCTGATGGGCGCCGAGCGGGTGATCGCGATCGATCATTTTCCGCGCCGCCTGGAACTCGCCCGCCGCTTTGGCGCGGAGACGATCAATTATGAGGAAAGCAAGACCTATGAAGCGCTGATGGAGATGACCGGCGGCATCGGGCCGGACGCATGCATCGATTCCGTCGGGCTGGAGGCGCATGGCCTGTTCGCCGATAATGTGATCGACCAGATCAAGGTTTCGACCTTCATGGGCACGGACCGCGCCCATTCGATCCGCCAGGCGATCATCGCCTGCCGCAAGGGTGGACGGGTGTCGATGCCCGCCGTCTATGGCGGCTTCGTCGATAAATTCCCGCTCGGCGCCTTCATGCAGAAGGGGCTGACGCTCAAGACCGGGCAAACCCATGTGCAGCATTATATGCCCGGCCTTTTGAACGCGATCATGGACGAAAAGATCGATACCACCTTCCTCATCAGCCATCGCTTGCCGCTCGAACAGGCGGCGGAAGGCTATCGCATGTTCCACGACAAGCAGAATGAAGTGACCAAGATCGTGCTGAAGCCCGGCATGGATCAGGCGCAGCCGGCCTGAAGAGGAGAAGGATCATGGCTTCACGCAAACTCGCGATCGTGACCGGAGCATCGACCGGGATCGGATTTGAACTGGCCCATGTGGCGGCGCAGGAAGGATGCGACCTGATCGTCGCCGCCGACGAGCCCCTGATCGAGGCGGCGGCAAAGGATTTCGCCCGTCATGGCACTGATGTGCAATCGGTCGAAGCGGACCTTTCCACGTTCGAAGGGGTCGATCGGCTGCTTGCGGCGGCGGGCGGACGGCAGATCGATCTTCTGTTCGCCAATGCCGGTTGCGGCATCGGGCACAGCTTTCTGGAACAGGATGTGGCGGCCTGGCGGCGCGTGATAGACACCAACATCACCGGAACACTCTATTTGCTGCAGAAGGTTTTGCGGCAGATGGTGGGGCGCAATGATGGGAAGGTGTTGATAACCGGCTCCATCGCTGGCTTCATCCCCGGCGCTTTCCACGCCGTCTATAACGGGACCAAGGCGTTCATCGACAGCTTCGCGGACGCGATCCGCAATGAGATAAAGGATAGCGACGGGGTCACCATCACGAACCTGATGCCGGGCGCGACCGATACCGAATTTTTCGCGCGTGCCGACATGCTGGATACCAAGGTCGGCACGATGGAGAAGGACGATCCGGCGAAGGTGGCGCGCGACGGCTGGGACGCGTTGATCGCAGGCAAGGCGCATATCGTGTCGGGCTGGAAGAACAAGATCCAGGCCGCCGCCGCTCATGTCGCCCCGGCTGGAGTGCTCGCGGAAATGCACCGCAAGCAGGCTGAGCCGGGGACTGGTAAGGAATGATCGCGCACGGCTGCGCGCGGCTAACCTCTCCACGGTTCAGGGGATAGTTCAAAGCCTATATCCTTCAGCCTATTTGACCTTGCGGCGGACGCGCGGCGCGTTATGAAGAGCGCGCTGGGTCGCGCCGAGGGGGGCTCGCACGGACAGATCCGGCGAGGCTGGGGGATTAGCCTTGAGCGCTGTTTGGAAAATTGGTCGCACGCTGGCGGGGCTTGGCGCCTTGAGCCTGTCTTCCTTGCTGTCGGCGCAGGGCGGGGGCGACCGGCCGTTATTGCAGGACAGTTTCCGGATCGGCAGCGGCGGCGGCGCGCTCTGCCAGGCGCAGAGCGCCAATGGCGACCCTGCCGCTCGCACCATGTTCGATCGCGCCTGGACCGTGGTTTGCCGCGATGCCGCGCGGCCCGTTGGGCAGATTTATGCGCTGCGGCGGAGCGCGGGCGATAGCGACGAGGCCCTGCTGGAAAGGCTGGCGGCATCGCGCGGCGCAGCGGTGAATTGCAGCCCGGCGGGCGGGGTGACGCTGCCCGACGTGGGGCCTGTGACGGTCCGCAATTGCAGCGGACAGGCGGGCG
The DNA here is from genome assembly GCF_055395525.1 of Sphingobium sp. TomTYG65. Taxonomy (NCBI): domain Bacteria; kingdom Pseudomonadati; phylum Pseudomonadota; class Alphaproteobacteria; order Sphingomonadales; family Sphingobiaceae; genus Sphingobium; species Sphingobium sp. TomTYG65. Next base: position 928,883 of record NZ_AP027331.1, read on the forward strand.
CTTACCGCATTCTGGCGGTGGCCCGCGGCAAGACGCTCTATGCGGCGCAGGGCCTTGCCCCCTACGCAAGCGCGCTCGACCTTGGCCTGCGCACCGTGGTGCTTGGGCGGACGGTTCCGGGCAAGCTGGACATTGTGACGACCGGAGCGGGGAACAGCGCAGCCTTCGCGCGGATGCAGGCGGCTTCGCTCGACGCGCAGACAGTTCTGGCAGAGGGCTATCGCCGCAATGCGTCGGGCAATTATGCGGAAGCCGCCGAATTTTTCGACAGCCTGACCGACCGGCTGGCGCGCGATCCCGACACCCTGAAGCTGAGCCCCGCCGAGCGCGAGAACCGGCGTCATGAATATCTCGTCAATCATGGGCTGCAATTGTCCAATCTTGGCCTGTTTGATCAGGCCGACGCCGCTTTCGCGCAGGCGCGGGCGATCCCCACGGCCGATGTGGTGCAGCTGCGCTTGCGCCGCAATTTCGAGGCGGTGCACCATCTGAATCAGCAGGACCTGCAGGGTGCGTTGGACCTGCTCGACCATGGGCCGGAAGGCGGCGTGTCGGTCGGCGCGGACAATGACGGCGCCGTCACGCTGCCAAGCGAGGTCGCGGCTGAGCTGAGCAACGGGGCGCCGGAAGCCCGCGCGCTGGGTGTGCGCCAGGATGTGAAGCTGACCCCTGGTGAACGGGCCGCGATCCTGGACGCGCAGGCGCAGCAATTGCGGGGGACGATCCTGCGCCTGTCGGGTAAGCCCCGCGAGGCGCGCGCGGTGCTGGCTGAGGCGCTCACCGATGCGCAGCTCATCCGCGATGGCCGTGTGACATCAATTACCCGGCTCCGCGCACAATTGCTGGGCGAAATCGCCCTGACGCATGAGGCCGAAGGGAACTATGGTGCGGCGGAGGGGCAGCTTAGTCAGGCTGTCGCCCTGATCGCAGCGCAATATCCCGAGACGCTGGCGTTGAACGGCGCACGGGCGCGCTTGGGGGCGTTCCTGGTGCGGCGCGGACGGACCGAAGTGGCGCTCAAGATCTATCGCGCGATCACGGCATCGACGGTCGCGAGCCGGGGCACATTGACCGCGATGGCGAACCAGCTGCAGCCCTACTTCACGCTGCTTACCGCTGAGATGCCCAAGCGGCCCGAACTGGCATCGGACATCTTCGAGGCGTCGCAGCTTTTGGTGCGACCGGGCGCTGCCGAGACGCTGGAGCAACTGAGCCGCGAGTTGTCCGCCGGGGACAGCGAAGCGGCGCGGCTCTTCCGCCAGTCGGTTTCCTTGTCGCGTGACGTTGAGCGTGCGCGCATCGCGCTGGCGCAGCTGCGCGAGGAGAGCAAGGACGACGAGGCCACGCGAGAAGAGATCGTCCGGCGGCAGGCGGAAATCGATGCGCTCGCCGGGGATCAGGCCGCCACCCTGACCGCGCTTGCGGCCTATCCGCAGTATCGGGCCGTAAGCCCGCAGGTGCTGACGCTGGGCGAAATGCGGGCGACGCTCACGAACGGGGAGGGCTATTACAAGCTCGCACAGCTTGGTGATGCGCTTTACGCGTTGTGGATCGACGGGCAGGGCGCGACCGGCTTCCGCTTGGGCGCGAGCGCGAGCGGTGTCGCGCGCAAGGTGGCGGCGCTGCGCGACACGATCTCGATCCAGGCTGGCGGGGTGCAGACCACCTATGCGCTGGACCTGCCGGTGGCGCGCAGCCTCTATGTCGATCTGTTCGGGCCCGTCGATCAGCGGCTGAAAGGCGTCCGGCACCTGATCTTCGAACCCGACGGCGCGATGCTGCAGTTGCCCGTCAATCTGCTGGTCGCCAGCCAGCCAGGCGTCGATGCCTATGAGGACCGGGTCGAGAAGGGCGGCGACGAGTTCGACTTCCGCGGCGTCGATTGGCTTGGACGCGATCATGCGGTGAGCACGGCGCTGTCCGCACGCGCGTTCCGCGACGCCCGGCTGACCGCGCCGTCGGGTGCGCCGCAAAGCTATATCGGCTTTGGCGACAATGTTCCCGTTAAGGGGCCCACACTGCCAGCGCTGACCCGCGGCGCTTTACCGGGCGGCGCGGAAGATTGCGGCTGGTCGCCCGCGCAATGGAGCCACCCGATACCGGCGACGGAATTGCGGCAGGCGGCGCAGGCGATCGGCGGGCAGGGCAGCGAACTGGTGACTGGTGCAGCCTTCACCGATACTGCTCTGATGGAGCGCGGCGACCTTGACCATTTCCGCATCCTGCATTTCGCGACCCACGGACTGGTGACGCCGCCGCGTCCGGGATGCCCGGCGCGACCCGCCCTGCTGACGAGCTTCGCGCCGCAGGGCGCTTCGGACGGCTTGCTGCAGTTTGGCGAGATTTTCGACCTCCGCCTGAACGCCGATCTGGTGGTGCTGTCGGCCTGCGACACGGCCGGCGCGGCGGGGGCGGCAACCACGCGGGCGGCGGGGCTTTCGGGTGGCGGCGGCGCACTCGACGGGCTGGTGCGCGCCTTCATTGGTGCAGGAAGCCGGTCCGTGATCGCCAGCCATTGGCCCGCGCCGGAGGAATATCAGGCGACCGAGCGGCTGATGAGCGGACTGTTCGCCGCAGCGCCGGGCGAGCCGGTCGCCGAAGCGTTGCGCGCGGCGCAGATCAGGCTGATGGACGATGCCGACACGTCTCATCCCTTCTACTGGTCGGGCTTCGCCGTCATCGGCGATGGCGCCCGGCCGCTAATCGCCCGGCGCTGAGCCCTATGGCGGCGCGGGGCCTGCTGCGCCGGGGTGCGCGCGTGATGCAGGATGCCGGGCGCGGGCGGCTGGCGGGCACTGTGTTGCTGCTGTTCCTGGCGCTGTTCGTCGCCGGATGGGACTGGACGCGACCGCTGGGCGGCGCGGGGTCTCAGCGCGAGATGCCGACCGCCGACGCCGAACGGGGCCTGTATGATTGGCGGGTTGCGACCTTCGCGCCGCGCGTCGGGCAGGATCAGCGGGTGCTGATGGTCGTCTATGATGACCAGACGCTGATCGCGACGCGCAAGCGGTCGCCGCTCGATCGCGGGCTGCTCGCCCGGGCGCTGCGCAACCTGGATGCGATGGGCGCGAAGTCGATCGGCATCGATATCCTGTTCGATCAGCCGCAGGACGAGGATGGCGAACTGCTCGCCGCCCTCCACGCGATGCGCACCCCGGTATGGCTGGGCTATGCGAACTTCGGCGATAACCGCGAGCAGATCATTTTCGAGCAGCAGCAATATCTCGACCGTTTCATCGCCCAGGCGCGTACCGACCGGGTGCGGCCCGCGAGCATCAGGCTGGAGACGGACGCCGACAATGTCGCGCGCAGCTGGCCGCGCCCGACCGGCGGTCAGCCGCCGCTGCTGTCGCTCGCGATGCAGCCGTCGCCGCGCTTCGCCGAGTATCGCGGCGCGATCCGTTTCCGCATGCCGCTGCGCCAGGCGGACGGATCGGAGGAGCCCGTGATCCCGAGCCTGCAGATCGATCTGCTCGCCGATCCCGCCATGGCTCCCGCGCTCGCGCCGATGGTGAAGGGGCGGCATATGCTGATCGGCGGAGACATTGTCGATATCGACCAGTTCGAAACGCCGCTGTCCGGACGGCAGGCCAAATCGACCATGATCGGGCTGGAAGTCCATGCAACGATGCTGACGCAGCTGCTCGACGGCGCGCTGCTGCCCGCAATTCCGGGATGGGCGATGTGGGCAGCGGCGGCCCTGGTCGTGCTGGCAGCGGGGCTTACCAGCCTGGCGGAGTTGCGTTGGTTCTGGCTTGCGCCCGCGCTGGCCGTCCAGGCGTCGGCGATTGCGGGCTTGCCGCTCTGGCTTCAGGCGCGGGGATGGGACACGAAGGGGCTGCCCGCGGCCGGATGGGCGCTGGGCTGGGTAATCGCCTTTGCGGCGGTGAGCGCAGCGGCGCGCGCGGTAACCTCGCAGCAGCGCCGCTTCGCGCAGGCGGCGCTGGGCAAATATCTCCCCCGCGACATTGCGGCGCAGATATTGGCGGAACCTGAAAAGCTGGCGCTGCACGGCGAAAAGCGGCCGATCTTCACCCTGTTCACCGATCTGGAAGGCTTCACCAAGCTCAGCCACGCCATCGCGCCGGAAATGGTGGCGCAACTGCTTAACCGCTATCTCGACATGTTGAGCGATGTGGTGCTGGCGCATGGCGGGACGATCGACAAATTTGTGGGCGATGCCGTCGTCGCCTTCTGGGGAGCGCCGATCGCGCGGGACGATGATGGCCGGAACGCCGCGCGCGCCGCTTATGCGATGTGGCAGGCGGGGGAGGCGTTTCGCCGCGACCTGCCGCCGGGCGTGCCGCCGATCGGCCGGACGCGTGTCGGACTGCACCATGGCGACGCTATCGTCGGCAATTTCGGCGGCGAGGGGCGCATTCAATATACCGCTCTTGGCGACAGCATGAACACGGCCGCCCGGCTTGAAGCGGCGAACAAGGCGCTGGAGACGGCGGTGCTGGTGTCGCGCGAGGCGAAGGAGCGATCTGGCCTTGGGTGGTGGCGGCCCATGGGCCGCGTAAGGCTGCGCGGGCGAGCAACGCCGGTCGATCTGTTCGAACCCGCCCCCGATTTCGCCGAAGAAGACCGCGCGCTGCTGACGGAGGCTCTGGCGGCTTTCGATGCTGACGATAGCGAAGCGCGTGCGGCCGCGCTGGTGCGGATTAAAGCCTTGGCGGATCGGCATCCGGAGGATGCGGCGCTCGCCAATATGGTGTATCGCTATGAATATATTGGGGATGGAGGAACTTATGGTCTGGGCTAAGCGGGCGGGGGCGCTGATCGCTGTCGTCCTCATCAGCGTGACAGGCACCGCGCTGGCGGACACTTTGGTGGTGCGTGCGTCGGGGCCATCGGCGCGCAGCTATCCGCCCGGCGCGAAGCTGGCCGAGGGCGGATCTCTACTGCTGAAGGCCGGAGATGTGGTGACACTGCTGGACGCGAAGGGTACGCGGACGCTGCGGGGACCGGGACGCTTCGGCGTGACGGCGACGGCTACTGCGCCCGCCACCAATGTGACGCTGGCGGCGCTGCTGGATACCAAGCGGGTGCGACGCGCACGGACCGGAGCCGTGCGGGGCGCTGTGGGCGAAGCGCCTCCGGTGCTGAAACGGCCGAACCTATGGCTGGTCGATATCGCGCAGCCAGGGGCGCTTTGCGTCGCTGATCCGGCGGCGGTTCGCCTCTGGCGCGCAGATGCCGCGAAGCCGTTGAGCATGCGGATCAGCGGCGGTGCGCAGGCTGCGGTGAATTTTGCGGCAGGGGAAGCGATTGCCGCCTGGCCCTCTGCGCTGCCGGTGAAGGATGGCGCGACCTATCGCCTGGAGACAGGCGAGCGTTCGAACGAAATCCGCTTCGCACTGTTGAGCGCGGGTGATGCCGGACTCGATACGACCGCATCGGCGCTGATCGCGCGAGGGTGTCAGGCGCAGCTTGATCTGCTGATCGATACCGCGGCGCGTTAAGGGCTTGATAGCCGGGCCGGGGAAGGGCACAGCGCCCGCACCCGGACGGTCGCAGGACAGGGATGACAGGCCATAAGGCCGCTTTCCGGTCACGCTTTGGGGGAAATGGAACGTCTATGGGCTTGCTGGGGGCAGGGGCAATCAGTTTCACGCGGCGCGCGCGATTGGCGCTCGCTCTGACCGCGGTCGCGCCGATCGCGGCCATGGCGCAGGTCGCGCCGCGCGCCCCGACGCGGGAGGAACTGTCACCTGCGGAACGGCAGGGTGAAGTCGCGCCGCAGGGCAGCCGCCTGACGGTGGAAGGCGGAGTCGAACGTGCCCCCTGTCCGCTTGCTGACCCGCGTTTCGCCAATGTGACTGTGAACTTTGCCGCCGTGCGGTTCGATGGACTACGCGGGGTCGAGCCGGAGGCGCTGAAGGACAGCTGGAGCGATCTGGCGGGGCGCGACGTGCCGATCGCCAGTCTGTGCGAAGTGCGCGACCGGGCGGCGACCGCGCTGCGGCAGATGGGCTATCTCGCCGCTGTCCAAGTGCCCCCGCAGCGCATCGAAAAGGGTGGCACCGTCCGCTTCGACATATTGATGGCGCGGCTTGTGGCGATCGAAGTTCGCGGCGATGCGGGTAATAGCGAGCGGCTGATCGCGGCGCATATGGAGGCGCTGAAGGGGCAGCCGCTGTTCAATGTGCATGAGGCGGAGCGACATCTGCTGCTGGCGCGCGACCTGCCGGGCTATGATGTGCGGCTGGCGTTGCGTCCGGCGGGGACGGCTCCGGGCGAAGTGGTCGGCGAGGTAACGGTGGTGCGCCGCCGGGTTGAGGTGGACATCAATGTCCAGAATCTCGGCAGCCAGGCGGTGGGGCGCTTCGGCGGCCTGGCGCGGGTGCGATTCAACGACCTGACCGGCATGGGCGACAGCACGGTGCTCAGCATCTTCAATACCGCGCAGCCTGATGAGCAGACGGTGCTGCAGGCCGGGCACAGCATGGCGCTGGGCAGCGACGGGCTGCGGTTGTCGGGCGATTTCACCTATGCGTGGAGCAGGCCGGATATCGATGGGCTGGACCTTTCGTCAAAGACGCTGATCGCCACGGCGGGGCTGTCCTACCCAATGGTGCGGCGTCAAGTGCATACGCTGCTGGCGAGCGGCGGGTTGGAGGTCGTCGATCAGGATCTGCGCGTCGGCTCCACGCCTTTGTCGCGCGACCGGCTGCGGGTGCTGTTCCTGCGGCTGGAGGGCGAGATGATCGATCCCGATAGTCTGGTCAGCACGGCCGGCTATTCCGGGATCGAGCCCAAATGGCGGATCGGCGGCAATGTGGAGCTGCGCCAGGGTCTGGCCGGGCTTGGGGCGAGCGAGTCATGCGGCAATGTGGCGGCTTGCGTGCCGACGAGCCAGCTGGGCGGGGATGCCTCGGCCTTCGTGATGCGGGCCGGGCTGCAGGCGGAATATCGGCCCATTCCGGAACTGACCTTCGCGCTCGCACCCCGAGCGCAATATAGTCCCGATCAGCTGCTATCCTATGAACAGATCAGTGCGGGCAACTACACGGTCGGGCGCGGCTATGATCCGGGCGCATTGACGGGCGATAGCGGCGTGGGGATCGGGGCGGAGCTGCGCTACGGACGGATCACGCCCAAGGGGCCGGGCGCGATCGCATTGCAGCCTTTCCTCTTCTTCGACGCGGCGTGGGTCTGGCATCAGAGCGACAATTTCGCGGGGCTCGATCCGCAAAAGCTTTATTCAGCCGGTGGCGGGGTGCGGGCGACCTGGGACAATCATGCGCGGATCGACCTGACCGTCGCGACGCCGTTGCGAAAGACGGGTTTCCAGGCGGAGCGGGGAGACACCCGGTTGCTGTTGTCGGTGACGACACGAATCTTGCCATGGGGGCGGTGAACATGAAGAAGCGCAGCTCATTTTCACCCTTGACCCTGCTCGGCCGCGTTAGCGCCATTGCGCTCGCCATCGGTTGTGGCGCGGGCGCGGCGCAGGTCCAGAAGGCAATGCAGGGCACGCCCACGATCGTGTCGGGTGACGTCTTCATCTCGCAGGGGACTTCGGGAGGCACCACCGATACCGTATCGCTGAATTCGTCCCAGGCGGTCATCGACTGGACGCCTGATGAGAAAACAGGGACAGGTCCGATCGATTTTCTGCCCAGCGGGAATACGGTCAGCTTTTCCGGTTTTAGCGACTTCACCGTCCTTAATCGCATCCTGCCAGTAGATGGCAACAACCTGCCAATCTCCCGCGTAATTGAACTCAATGGCACCGTGCAGAGCCGCGTTGGCGGTCTGTCCGGCGGCAAAGTCTGGTTCTATGCGCCCGGCGGGATTGTCGCGGGGCCGACCAGCGTCTTCAACGTCGGATCACTGGTGCTGACCAGTAACGACATCGATATGACAGGCGGGTTGTACGGCAGCGGCGGGGAAATCCGCTTCCGGGGACCGGCCGACGGTCTGACGTCGGTCGAAGTACGCAGCGGCGCACAGATCCAAGCGCTGTCGAGCGGCAGCTATGTCGCGCTGGTCGCGCCGCGGGTGGTGCAGGGCGGGACGGTGCAGGTCAACGGATCGGCCGCCTATGTGGCGGCGGAAGCGGCGGACATCACCATCAACGGCGGGTTGTTCGACATCAGCATCAGCGCCGGGACGACGGACGCCAACGGCGTCGTGCATACTGGTTTGACCCAAGGGCCTGCCGCGACTGTATCAGAGGTGCAGCATGTGTTCATGGTGGCGGTGCCGAAGAATAACGCGCTGACCATGTTACTGTCGGGCAGTCTCGGCTATGACGCGGCGGATAGTGCCGTCCAGGCGGGCAGCGCGGTAGTGCTGTCGGCGGGCTATGATGTGAGCGGCGGCGCGGTGGGCGCTCGCAATGTCACGGCGACAGGCCAGGCGAATGTCAGCCTGTCTGCGCAGCAAGAGATAACTGTGCGAGTTGGCGCGGGCGGAGCAATCGCGGCAACTGGCAACATGGATGTGACGGCTGATCGCGCCATCACCCTACGCGCGGATCAGGGCGGCAGCATCAGCGTCGGCGGCGATCTGGACCTTAGCGCGGGAACAGGTGGCACGGGCGGCAAGATAGATGTGCTGACCTATGGCGGCAGCGCAACCGCGGCGGGCAATGGGCAGATCAGCGTAATCGGATCGATGCGGCTGGACGCGAGCGCTTTCGGGGCGGGGACCAGCAGCTTCAACGCGCAGGTGCTGGCGGGCGGGAGCGCGACCGGTGGGCAGATCAATGTCATCGCCAATGGCGGGGCGATCAGCGCGGCGGACCTGACCGCCAACGCCCGAGCGTCGAGCGGGGGCGGCAGCGACAGTTCTGGCGACGCGACCGGCGGCGCGATAACCGTATCGGCGCTGACAGCCGCAGGGCCGAGCGGGGCGCTGGGCGGGACGATCAGTTTCGGCAGCATGTCGCTGATCGCGTCGGCCGATGTCGATTATGATTTTTATTTCGATACCATCAGCGGCGGCAAGGCGACGGGCGGGACCATCGGCGTGACGGCGGCGGGCGGCAGCATCGCGGCCGATGACATCGCTATCTTCGCCAGCGGGTTTGGGGGCGACGCGACCGGCGTAGCGGGAACCGGGACGGGCGGCAGCATCAGCCTGTCGTCCAGCATGGCCAACGGCCTGCGTGGCAATCTGGCGGTGGCCGGGTGCACCAATGAATGCTTCGTCCGCGCCGAGGGTAGCGGCGGTTATGGCGCGAACGGCGCGAATGCGGCGGGCGGGACGATCCAGGTCAATGCGACGGACGCGGACTTCAGCATCGGCGGCAGCCTTTATCTGCAGGCGGGAGCGATCGGCGGCGGGGCCAATGGCGGCGGAAGCGTCGGGCGCGGGGGCGACGGGCTGGGCGGGGCGATCGCAGTGGAAAGCCGCGCCGGAGCGGCAGGCAGCGCCATCATGCGCTTTGGCGCGATCACGGCATTGGCGGACGGTGGTTCGGCGCAGAATGTCGAGGGCCTCTATCTCAATCAAGGCGATGCCGGGAACGGCGTCGGCGGATCGGTCAATTTCCTGGTGGCGGGGGGGAGCTTCACGGCGGACAGCCTGCTGGCCGACGCCTTCGGGCAGGGCGGGACGTCCGACATTAACTGCCCGTCATGCGGCGATGGCGTCACGCCATATCAATCGGGCATCGGCCAAGGCGGGACGGCGCAATTCCTAATCAGCGGAGGCAGCGCCACCATCGCATCGCTGACGCTGGCGGCGGGCGGGATCGGCGGCGGCGCGGTGGCGGCGAACGCGGCGGACGAGGTGTCGAGCATAGCGGGTCGCGGCATTGGCGGCACGGCGCTGCTGGAATCGCGCGGCGGGGTGCTGAACGCCGATGGCGTCACGATCGAGGCCAATGGCGCGGGCGGCGCGGGTTTGAGCGGCAATTTCAATGGGCCGAACGGCGGGAATGGCGGCGCAGGCGCGGGTGGTTCCGCTGGGCTGTTGATGGCTGTGGGTGGTACGGGCCAGATCAACATCAGCGAAGGCGTCAGCATTCAGGCGCAGGGCTTGGGCGGCGCTGGCGGTTCGGTGATCACCGATTTTTCGAGCGGGCAATATGTCGCGGGTGTTGGCGGCGGCGGGACCGGCGGCACGGCTGACCTGACGCTGGCGAGCGGGACGCTGAGCGCGCCTTCGATCACAGTGTCGGCGGAAGGCGTGGGCGGCGATGGCGGCAATAATGACAGTGACGGGCCCGGCGGCGCGGCAGGCAATGGGGTGGGCGGCACGGCGCGCGCCGCTTATCTGAACGAAGGCCACAGCATCGGCGCGCTGACGGTCAAGGCCGATGGGCAGGGCGGGCTGGCCGGGATCAACGGTGCTTATGACAGTTTCACCAAGACTTATGTCTTCGGTTCTGGCCAAGGCGGCGCGGGCGGCGCGGGGCAGGGCGGCAGTGCCAACCTGCTGATCGACGTCGATCCGAGCTTCGCCAGCCTGATCGTCAGCGCGGATGGTTTTGGCAGCGCGGGTGCGATCAGCGGCACGGGCGGGGCTGGCGGTGTCGGGACCGGCGGCGTCGCGGCGCTCTACATCGCTTTTGGCTCGACCAGCGTCAGCGATGAACTGAGCGTGTCGGCTTCGGGCTTCGGCGGCAGCGGGGGCTCTGGCCAGATCGGCGCGGGCGGGCGCGGCGGCGACGCCTTTGGCGGCAGCGCGACGATGGGGCTGAGCGGAGCGTCTACTTCGCTCGACGCCGGTAATATCAAAGTGTTGGCGGAGGCGCTGGGCGGCGCGGGTGGATTGGCGGGGCCGCAGGGCGGCCTTGGCGTTGCGGGCGCGGATGGCGGCAATGCGCTGGGCGGCACGGCTTTGTTCGCTGTCAGCGCAGGAGCGAACGCCATTACTGGCGCGACGCTGACGTTGAGCGGCAATGCCACGGGCGGTGCCGGATCGGTGGGGCAGGACGGTCCCGCCGCGGGTGCGGGCGGCAATGGCGGACAGGCGATCGGCGGTGCGGCAACCCTGCGCATCGATGGCGGGCGGTTGCGGGTGAACAGCAGCTTTTCGACGCTGCCGCCCTACAGCATCACGGCGGTGGGCCAGGGCGGCGCGGGTGCGAATGGCGGCGTCGCGTTCAGTACGGGCGCGGCCGATATCGGCGGCAATGGCGGTTCGGGCGCGGGCGGGACGGCGTCTTTCGAGGCGGCCGATGCGGACTTTGTGCTGGGCGATCTTTCGATCTTCGCGGACGGGTTGGCCGGGCTGGGCGGCGCAGGCGGCGTTACCGGGCCGACGAGCGGCGGGACGGCGCGGCTGACCAATGGCGGCAGCGCGGTGCTAGGCGCAGGCGCACAGCGGCTGCTGGCGTCGCTGTCGATGACAGCGAATGGTGACGCGGGCGGAAGGATCAGCTTTGCCGACAGCAGCAGCGCGGCGGGCGGCGGCCTTCGCATCGCCGGGCCGATGAGCCTGAGCGCGAGCGGGACGGTCGTGCCGGGCTTTACCGGAATCAGCTTCGCCGCGTCGGGCAATCCCGTCACGGTCGGCGGGACGGCCGATTTCACGACGCAGGGGCCGCTGAGCTTCGCCTTTGACGGCGGGGGCGCCTTGGCGGTGGCGGGCGCGCTGACCGGCTATTCGGGTACGGGCGTCACGATCACCCACGGCGCGCGGTCGGCGGGGCTGGACAGCATAGCGGCGGACAGCATCCTGCTGACCACGGCGGGCGGCATCAGCGTTACGGGCGGGGCTTTGCGGTCGGCCGGGCTGCTGACGATGCTCGCGCGGGGCGGCGACATTGCGCTGTCGGGCGGCAGCGCTCTGGTGGCGGGCGGCGACCTGCGGCTGTTCGCGCAGGGCAGCGTCAACGGCGCTGGCGGGGCGGCGAGCGCTGGCGGACGGGCGGCGATCGGGCTGGGCGGCGCGGGCAATATCAGCCTCGCCAGCCTTTCGTCGGGCGGGCTGCTGGACAGGGCGGACGCCAGCGGCAATGCGCTGGGCGGGACCGGCATTGCGATCGGCGGCGATTTCGCGGTCAGCGGCGGGCTGACCATCGGGGCAGGCAGCGGTACGCTGTCGGCTGCGACCATCGGTATCGGTACGCTGACGGCGGGCGGCCAGACGCTCACCGCGCCCGGCGGCGTGCAGATCGGCAATGCGGTGATGACCGGCAACCTGATCGTCAACGGCGGCCTGCAACTAGGCGGCGCGGACATTGGCGGCCTGTTGCAGCAGCGCGGCGCGACGGCTGTGTTTGGCGGTGCGGTCGCTGCCGGGACGATCGATGTGGACGCGGGTAGCATCAGCGCCAATGGGCTAAACGCGCGGACGGGCGACCTGCTGTTGCGCTCCGCCACGGGGCTCAGCATCAATGGGGCAAGGGCGGCTGGCTCTGCGCTGCTGGATGCGGGCGCGGGCGATCTGGCCGTCAGCGACATCGTGGCGCAGGGGCCGATTTCCGCCTTTGGCCGCAACATCAGCCTGGGATCGAGCGGTGCGGTGGTCATCGCCGATGCGCTGGCCAGCGGCAATATGCTGCTGAACGCGGCGGGGCTGGTGGCGGTGACGGGGCAAGTCAGCGGGCAGGCGGTGACGATCGGGTCCAGCGACATCGTGATCGGCCCGAATGGTCGGGTCGATGCGGCGGGGCTGCTGCGTTTCAATGCGCTGGCGGGTGCGGCGATCGGCGGCGGCGATGTGACCGCTGGCTACAGCCTGTCAGCGGTGGAGCTGGGCCGGGTGTCGGCGAGCGACATCGCGATCGGCGCAGGCGGTGATGTGATCGTCCGCGACCTGACGATCGGGACCGGCGTGCTGGCAAGCGGCGGCGTGCTGAGCATCGGGACGCCGGGGCTGTTGCGCGTGCAGGGCGCTGTGGCGCTGACCGGGCGGAGCGGGCAGGGCGGGCTGACGCTGTCGGCTGGTCAGGCGGTGCAGGTGATCGCCGGGCAGGGATCGATCGACATCAGCGACGCCAATGGCGCGCTGGGCGGGGTGCTGAGCATTGACGCGCCCGCCATCTATGCCGCGACGCCGGCGGCGATCGCGGACGTGCAGGCGGCAGGATCGCTGGGTGCGCGTGAGTTGCGGCTGGCGCAGAGCGATGGGCTGGCGCTGGACGCGGGAATGCTGCGGGCGGGGGCGATCCGGCTGGCGGCAAGCGATGGCGTCTATATCCAGAATAGCAGCCTTTCCACCGACTTTGCCGACCGGCGGGGCTTCACCGCGAACAGCCTGACCATCATCGCCGGGACCGGGAGGCCGCAGATCGCGATCAACGGGCGGCTGGCGCTGGGCGGCGGCTTGTTCGCGACGGGGCTGGACACGATCCCGCTGGTGGCGATCGACGGGCGCTATGCCGCGGGGTCGAAGATCAACGGTTGCTTCATCGGGGCTGGAGCGTCCTGCACCGGGATCAGCCTTGATAACCGCGATACGTTTGACGGGCTGCTGGACCCGGCGGTGTCGGTGACGCGGATCTTCCCGCTGACGCTGATCCAGCTGCGCGATATCGTGACGCAGGGCTATCCGCCGTTGATCGACGAGCCGGTGACGGGCGCGGGCAATGAGGATCTGTGGGACCGGCCCTGCGGCGAGCCGGGGGAGGAGGCCTGCCCCGCGCAATAAGAGGAAATAGCGGTAAGAATCAGGATTGAAAGGGCGCGGCGGACGCGGCAAGAGCGATGGTGCGCAGGGGGGCGTGGACATGGGGGGCGTTGTAAGCGGCAGGATGAGCAGGCGCGCGGCTGGCATGATGCTGGCGGCGGCGATGCTGTTCGTGCTGCTGCTGGGCGGCCTTTGGGCGAGCGGTCTGCGCGCGGCGGATGCGCCCGGCGGGCGGGCTTTTGTGGGTGTCGCTTCCTGTGCCGGATCGACCTGCCACGGCCGGATGGAAGGCGATGGCAAGGTCGTGCGCCAGGATGAGTTGATGCGCTGGCAGGAGCCTTCGACGCCGGGCGGCGCGCATAGCCGGGCCTTTGCGGTGCTGTCCGGCACGCGCGGGCGGCAGATCGCTGCGACGCTGGGGCTGGGCGATCCGACGGCGGCGCCGGCCTGCCTCGGGTGCCATTCGACGCCAGCGGCGGCGCGGGGGGCGCGCTTCCTGACGAGCGACGGCGTGGGTTGCGAGGCATGCCACGGCCCGGCAGGCGGATGGATCGCGTCACACTATGCTGTCGGGACCAGCCATGCGGGCAATGTCGCGGCGGGCATGATCCCGCTTGACCGGCCACAGGCGCGGGCTTCGGTCTGCCTCGATTGCCATTTCGGCAGTGACCGGCCGGGGCAGTTCGTCGATCACCGCATCATGGCGGCGGGGCATCCGCGCATTTCCTTCGAACTGGATCTCTTTTCTTCCATGCAGGCGCATCATGACGAGGATGCGGATTATGCGCGGCGCAAGGGGCGGACCGACAGCCTGAAATTCTGGGCAGTGGGGCAGGCGATGGCAGTGGAACGCGCGCTGACCCTCTATGCCGGGGCAAAGGGGACGGAAGGGGCCTTCCCCGAATTCTACTTCTTCGATTGCCAGAGCTGCCACCGCCGCATCTATGACCAGGCGGAGTGGAGCAAGACATGGGAAGTGAACCCCGGACGCCCGATCCCGGCGGGCATGCCGCCCTTTAATGATGAGAATATGATCCTGCTGTCGGCGGCGGCGCGGGTGGCCGCGCCGGGACTGGCGGGGCGGTTCGATGCGGACAGCCGGGCCTTCCACGCGGCGATCGCGACGGACCGGCGCGGGGCTGTCGCGGCGGCGGGCAAGCTGGCGGCGAGCGCGCGGGCGCTGGGCGACGCCTTTGCAAGCGGCGGTGTGAAGGGCGACATGGCCTTCGCCATCGTGCGGGAGATTGCGGGCGGGGCGATTGCGCCACGCTTCACCGATTATGAAGGATCGGTGCAGGCGGTGATGGCGATCGATACGCTGCTGAACGCCATGGTGAAGTCTGGTCAGGTGACGGTGGGTGCGGCTGCGGGCATCCGGGCGGATGTCAACCGCGCCTATGCGGCGGTGAAGGAGCCCAACAGCTATCAGCCCGCCGCGTTCCGCAGCGCCTTAGGCAGCGCGGCGCGCAGCATTGGAGCGTTGCGGTGAGCGGCTTGCGGCACAGGTTGAGCGCTTTCGCGGCGCTGGCGGGATTGATGCTGGCGTCCTGTGGCGGCGGCGGTGGTGGCAGCGGCGGGAACGGAGGCGGCTCCACGCCGACCCCGACGCCGCCTGCGACACGGCTTTATGCCGATCCGGCGCAGGAGGCGCTGACCGTCGCCGATGTCGAGACTGTCGTCGGCCATGCCGTCGCGGAGGCGCAGGCGCGCAGCCTGCCCGCGGTGATTGCCGTCACCGACCGGGTCGGCAATGTGCTGGCGGTGTTCCGCATGAACGGCGCGCGCGCGACCGCGACGACCAGCGCCGCGCCCAACGGACAGAATATCGACGCGCAGAATCTGACGGTGCCGGCCGAAGCGGGGGCGATCAGCAAGGCGATCACGGGCGCTTATCTGTCGAGCGGGGGCAATGCCTTTTCGACGCGCACGGCGAGCATGATCGTGCAGGAACATTTCCCGCCCGCGCCGGGCACGGTAGGCCTTGAAAGCGGTCCGCTGTTCGGCGTGCAGTTCAGTCAGCTGCCCTGTTCGGACCTGTCGGCGCGCTTCCTGTCATCGGGTGCGCAAGCGATGATCGGGCCGAAAAGGTCGCCGCTGGGGCTCGCGGCCGATCCGGGGGGCTTTCCGCTCTATAAGAATGGCGTCGTGGTCGGCGGCATCGGGGTAATGGCGGACGGGGTCTATGGGTCCGACCCCAATGTGACCGATACCGACAATGATCCGGAAGAATATATCGCGATTGCCGGGACGCTCGGCTTTGAAGCGCCCGACAGCATCCGCGCCAACCGGATATTCGTGGACGGGACCTCGCTGCGCTATTCGGATGCGGATTATTCAGGCTTGCTGCGGACGGGCGCGACGAGTTTCGCCGCGATCAACGGCAGCGCCGGGAGCCTGGTAGCGGTGCGCGGCTATTATGGCGATCCCGCCCCGATGGTGTTGGCCGGTGTCGCTTATGGAGCCGAGGCTTCGGGCGTGCGGGCTTCGCGGGCGGCGGAATTTTCCAATCGCGACGCCTTCGTGCTGACGGACGGCGCGGGGAATAACCGCTTCCCGATCCGCGCCGCCAGCGATGCAGGTGATGTGGCGCAGCCGCTGAGCGCCGCCGAAGTGACGGCGGTGCTGGAGGAAGCCTTCGCCATCATGAGCCGCGCGCGGGCGCAGATCCGGCAGCCGCTCGACAGCCGGGCGCAGGTGACGATCAGCGTCGTCGATACGCGGGGCGCGGCGCTGGGCATCGTGCGGTCGCCTGACGCGCCGATATTCGGCACGGACGTCAGTCTGCAGAAGGCGCGGACGGCGGCTTTCTTTTCGAGCAGCCATGCCGCGCCCGATCTGCTGGCGAGCAGCAGCGCGGATGTGGCGGCGTTCGTCGGCAAGGCGCGGACCTTCCTGAACGATCCCTCTGCGCTGACGGGCACCCATGCCTTTACCGACCGCGCCAACGGCAATCTTTCGCGACCCTATTTTCCCGATGGGGAGGTGGGCCGTCCGAACGGGCCATTCTCCCGCCCCATCGGGCAGTTCAATCCCTTCTCCACCGGGCTGCAATCGGCGCTGGTGGTGGGCGATCTTGCCGCGCATCTCGCCTATGTGACCGGCGCGAGCGCGACCGACACGCCGCAGCGCTGCTCGGCGGTGACGGGCGTCGGCGCAGGCAACCGCATCCAGAACGGCATTCAGATCTTCCCCGGGTCGGTGCCCATCTATCGCGGCAATATACTGGTTGGCGCGATAGGCGTGTCGGGCGACGGCATTGATCAGGATGACATGATCAGCTTCCTGGGGGCGCATAATGGCGGCGCGCGGTTGGGCGGCCTCGGCAACGCCCCGGCGGCGATCCGCGCGGACCAGATTGTCGTCGATCTGGGCAATGCGTCGGTGCGGCTGCGCTATGTGAGTTGCCCCTTTGCGCCCTTCCTCGACACATCGTCGCAAAATGTGTGTCAGGGGCTGTAGCGATGGGGCTTGCCGCCTTCCTGCCGCTCTTTGCGCTGGCGCAGCCGGGCGAGCCCGTGCCGCCGCCTCCGCCGGACAATTGGGAAGAGATATTGAATCCGCCCGCTGTCGGCGCGGATGAGCAGTCGATCGAGGGGCGACGGCGGCCGGGCTATGAAGCGCCGCTGCCTGAGGCCGTGACGCAGGACAATAAGGGCGCAGTTCGCGCGCCGCCGCCCGAGGCGTTTCCGGTGGATCAGGTGCCGATCCCCGATCGCTGGCGGCTGATTGAATCGCTGGGCGTGGTCAAGGAACGCTGGTTCGATCCCTATGGCCAGAACACGCTGAAGGGCGACCGGCCGATCGACCGCGAGAAGGCGAAGTGGCTGCCGATCAAGGGCGACGACTGGTTCTTGGTCGCCAATGCGGTGAGCGATACCGTGGTCGAGCCGCGCACCTTCCCCATTCCCGTCGGCGTGCAGACGACGGAACGGCCGGGCAGCATCGATGTGTTCGGCAAGGACGCCAGCTATGTGCTGAGCCAAACCTTCATCGGCGGCGTGGCGCTGATCAAGGGATCGACCGCGTTCAAGCCGCCGGAGATCGAATATCGCCTGACGCTCGCCTACAACATCAACCATGTGAATGTGCCCGAACGGCGGGTGCTGTTCGTCGAGCCGTCCAAGCCTTCGCACCGCACCGACCATTTTCTGGGCGTGCAGGAATTGTTCGTCGATTATCATCTGGCGAACACGTCGGACCGCTATGACTTCCGGTCGATCCGCGTGGGCATCCAGCCTTTCCAGTCGGATTTTCGCGGCTTCCTGTTCAACGATCAGCAGCTTGGCATCCGGCTGTTCGGCAATCGCGACAACAACCGGTTCCAGTTCAACCTCGCGGCCTTCTGGCGGTTGGAGAAGGACACGAACAGCGGCCTCAACAGCGTGGTGCAGTCGCCGCGCCGGGACTGGGTGTTCCTGGCCAATCTTTATCGGCAGGATTTCCTGATTCCGGGGCTGACCAGCCAGATCACCGCCGTTTACAATATGAACCGCGAGGCGGGGCGGATCGAGATTGACGATAATGGCTTTCCGGTGCGGCCAGCCCTGCTGGGCGACCTGCGCGGGCGGGATTATGATGTCGTCTATCTCGGCTATAATGCCGATGGGCGGATCGGACGGATCAACCTGACGGCGTCGATCTACGGGGCGCTGGGGGAGGATCGGAACAGCTTCTTTACATCGAAACCCGCGCAGATCAGGGCGTTTTTCGCGGCGGGCGAAGCGAGCATCGACAAGGATTGGATGCGCTTCCGGTTGTCGGGCCTTTATGCGAGCGCCGACGGCGATCCGCATGACAACCGCGAAACCGGCTTCGATGCGATCTTCGAGAATCCGGTCTTTGCGGGCGCGGACACGAGCTACTGGATCAGGCAGACCATCCCCTTCGCAGGTGGGGGGCGCGTCATCGGGATCAATGGGCGCAACGGCATATTGAACTCGCTGCGATCGTCCAAGGAGCAGGGGCAGTCGAATTTCAACAATCCCGGCACGATGCTGCTGGGCGCGGGGGCGGATTTCGATGTGCTGCCGGAACTGCGGCTGTCGGCCAACGCGAACCATCTGTGGTTTGAAAATACCGCGACGCTGCAAGCGCTGCGGAATGAGGGAAGCATTCCCAAATCGATCGGCTGGGACCTGTCCACCGCCGCGATCTGGCGGCCGCATGCGACGCAGAATATCGTGTTCCGGCTTTCCGGCGCGACCCTGCTGCCCGGCGCGGGATTTCGCGATCTGTTTTCCAATAGCGAGCGCAACCGTGAATATTATTCGGTGCTCGGCAATTTGATTTTGAGTTATTGATGCGGCCGTTCTTCGCCTTCCTGTTGCTGATCTTCGCCGCGCTGACGGTGCCGGTGATGATCCTTCACGCGTCGGATGCGGAGAAGCCGGTCGAGCGGCACTATAGCGTCACCCCGCCCGCGCCGATGAGCCAGACGGCAGATCAGGTCGCGGTGAAGTCGGACGGTTGCTACAGCTGCCACACCAAGACCGACGAGCCGAGCATGCACGCGACGCCCGCGGTGATGCTGGGTTGCGTCGATTGTCATGGCGGCGATCCGGCGGTGCGCGGCGATCCTTCGCACGGCTTCGAGGACCCGGCCTATGTGGCGGCGCGGGACAAGGCGCATGTGCTGCCGCGCTATCCGGGAAGCTGGCATTATCCTTCATCGGCCAATCCCAAGCGCACCTACACGCTGCTTAACCGGGAAGCGCCGGAGTTTGTGCGCTTCGTGAACCCGAGCGATTATCGCGTCGCGCGGGAGGCGTGCGGGTCGTGCCACATGCAGACCATCGAGGCGGCGGAGCGGTCGCTGATGGCGTCGGGCGCGATGCTGTGGGGCGGGGCGGCCTATAATAATGGCATCGTGCCGTTCAAGAACTACATCTTCGGCGAGGCTTATACCAAGGATGGCAAGCCTGCGAAGATCGTGTCGCCCGGATCGCCGCCGGGCACGCTGACGGCGGAGCAGAAGGCGCGCGGGGCGCTTAGCGAACTCTATCCCTTGCCCAATTGGCAGGTGACGCCGCCGGGCGATATTTTCCGCGTGTTCGAGCGAGGCGGGCGCAATATCGGCACGCAGTTTGCCGAGATCGGGTTGCCCAATCCGACCGGGTCGATCCAGCGGCTGGAGGAACCGGGGCGGCCGGACCTCAAGCAATCGAGCCGGGGGCCGGGGACAGGCCTGCGCGTCGCGATCCCGGTGCTGAACCTGCACAAGACGCGGCTCAACGACCCCTATATGTGGTTCATGGGGACCAATGATCAGCCGGGCGATTATCGCCATTCGGGCTGTTCGGGATGCCATGTCGTTTATGCCAATGACCGCGAGCCGCGCCATAGCCTGATCTATGCGCCATATGGGCGCGACGGGCAGACGGCCACGGTCGATCCGACCATCGCCTCGAAGATGGAACATGGCGCGTTGAAGGGCGCGCATGACGAGAAGCCCGATCATCCGATCGCGGCGGCGAAGGAAAGCGGGCACCCGATCCGCCATACATTCACGCGCGCCATTCCGACCGCGCAGTGCATGAATTGCCACATGCACCAGCCCAATATCTTCCTGAACAGCTATCTCGGCTACACCATGTGGGACTATGAGTCCGACGCGCCGTTGATGTGGCCCAAGCAGCAGAAATATCCCACGGCGGCGGAAGTGCACCAGACGCTGGAGCGTAATCCGGAAGGGGCGGGGCCGCGCGGCAAATGGTCGGACCTCGATTTCCTGCGCAACGTCTATGACCTGAATGACAAGGCGAAGGATACGCAGTTCGCCGACTATCACGGCCATGGCTGGAACTTCCGCGGCGTGTTCAAGCGCGACCGGGAAGGCAATCTGCTCGACGCGGACGGGAAGGTCGTGTCGAACGACGATCCGGAGAAGTGGCGGAAAAAGGGCGAGGGCAAGTTCGTCCAGCCCGGCGTCAATCCGGGCAAGTCGGTGCACCTGATGGACATTCATGCCGAGAAGGGGCTGCAATGCGCGGACTGCCATTTTGCGCAGGACAGCCATGGCAACGGCTTCATTTATGGCGAGGTGGCGAACGCGATCGAGATCGGGTGCAAGGATTGCCATGGCACGGCGGACGCCTATCCGACGCTGCTGACCTCTGGCCCTGCCGCGCCGCCCAAGGGGACCAACCTTGCCCTGTTGCGCAACCCGGACGGGAAGCGGCGGTTCGAATGGTTCTATGACGCGAGCGGGCGGCGCAAGCTGATCCAGCGGTCGATCGTGGACCCGAGCCTTGAGTGGGAGGTGAGCCTCGTCAAGGACTCGGTCGATCCCGCCAATCCGCATTTCAACGCCAAGGCGGCGCGCGCCAAGCTGATGAGCCGGTCGGGCGCAGAGGATGGCAGCTTCGCCTTCGGTCCGGGCGTCGCGAAGGAAGACCGCGCGCATGGCGATGACAATATGGCCTGCTTCACCTGTCACCTCAGCTGGACGACCAGTTGCGGCGGCTGTCACCTGCCGATCGAGGCGAACTGGAAGACGACGCTGCACCATTTCGATGGCGAAGAGACGCGCAACTTCGCCACCTATAACCCGCAGGTGGCGCGGGACGAGATGTTCCAGCTCGGCAAGCATATGACGACCAAGGGGAATGAGACTGCGCCCGTCAGGTCGACCTCCGCGCTGGTGCTGTCATCGACGAACATCAACCGTGAACGCATCTATATCCAGCAGCCGCCGATTTCGGGCATCGGCTTCTCGTCCCAGGCTTTCGCGCCGCACTTCCCGCATACGGTGCGACGGACGGAGACGAAGACCTGCTCCGACTGCCATCTGTCGGCGAGGGACGACAATAATGCGATCATGTCGCAGCTGCTGTTGCTGGGCACGAACTTCGTCAATTTTGTCGGGCTGAATGCCTGGACCGGGCTGGAAGGCGGGTTCGAAGCGATCCGTGTCACCGAATGGGACGAACCGCAGGCGGTGATCGGCAGTTACCTCCAGAAATACGCCTATCCCGATTATTGGAAGATGCATGTCGAGCAGAATGGCCGCGAGCTCAAAAATTGGGTCCGCGGCAAGACCTTCGACAAGAAGGTCTCGGGCGAGACGCAGGCGGTCGAGGAATTCCGCAATGTCGTGAAGGGCACGGCGGGACGCGTCGGCTGTCTGCAACTGCGCGGCGAATATATGTTTGTCGCGGAGGGCAAGGGCGGCTTCCGCGTCTATGACGTCGCGTCGATCGCCAACAAGGGCTTTTCCGAACCGGTGGTGAGCGGGCCTTTCTCGAAGCTCGGCCACAATACGGGCGTCGCGACGAAGAATGCGACCTGCATGGCGCTGCCCACGAACCAGCCCATCAATCCGTTGCGCAACACGAAGGAACTGCGCGAGATCAACCAGGAGCAGGCGTTCCTGCCGATCTACAGCTATGCCGCGGTGACGGACAGCGTCGAAGGGCTGATCATGGTCAATATCGAGACCATGGCCGATGGCGAGTTCCGCAACAATTTCCTGAAACGCGCCGTGACCTGGAACCCGGATGGCGTGCTGAACGGCGCGCGGCATATCCAGCTGGCGGGGCAGATCGCCTATATCACGGCTGAGGTGGGGCTGGTGGTCGTGGATTTGAGCGATCCGCTGCATCCGCGCCTTGCCGCCGTGCGTCCGCTGAAGGATGCGCGCGCAAGCGCCATCCAGTTCCGTTATCTGTGGGTGACGGATGCGGAGGGGCTGAAGCTGTTCGATGTGACGAAGCTCACCGATCCGGTGGCGGTGCCATCCGCGACGGTGCCGCTGAAGGACGCCCGCCGCATCTATCTGGCGCGCACCTATGCCTATGTCGCGGCGAAGGGCGAGGGGCTGGCGATCGTCAACATCACCAGTCCGCTGCGGCCCAGTGTCTATCGGAAGGAGACGTTCGGCGGGCAGATGACCGATGTGGAGGATGTGATCGTCGGTACGACCAACGCGTCGCTGTTCGCCTATGTCGCGGACGGGCGTAACGGCATGAAGGTGATCCAGCTTACCAGCCCCGCGAGCCAGCCCAATTTCTACGGCTTTTCCCCCGCGCCCAAGCCCGAACTGATCGCCTGGGCGAGAACACCCACGCCCGCCGTCGCGCTATCCAAGGGGCTGGACCGCGACCGGGCGGTCGACGAGACGGGCGGCCAGATCGCGGTGTTCGGCCGCATCGGATCACGGCCCTTCACACGGCCGGAGATGGAGCGGCTCTTCCTGAACGGGAAGGGCGTGCCCTACAAGGTCAGCGACGATGTGGACATGAGGGCGTGGAGGCCGCCACTTTTGCGGTGAGTGGGGCAGCGCTGTCGGGTCCGGCTCCTGGCTATCAGCAAAGATAAATTCACCTCCGCCGCAAGAAAGGGCAGGATCGCACTTCAACCAGCGGGAAGAGCTATCATGCCCAAGATGCGCAAAGCGCGTCGCGGGACAGCGCATAACGACATTCGTATTCTGGGCGCCAGGAAAGCCACGGCCCTGGCGACCGAGTGAGGGGCCGGTCCTTATTCCGGCCTTTCGCCCATCAGCATCCGCACCAGCGGCTGCATCTTTTCGTCGAACTTGGCCAACGTCGCGCGGTTGCCTGCGGTTTCGAAATGGGTGACGAGGCCCGCGCCGGTCCAGCGGTGGAGGGCGTAGGCGGGGGCGTCGGCTATGATCATGGGGCGGTCATCGGGTGCCTCCGCATCCATCGGCCGCAGGTCCAGGGCGAGTTGCGGCGCGGTTGAGGAGCAGATGGCGACGGTCGTGCCCTTCCACGGGGCGGTGATGGTGCGGTGGAGGTGGCCGCAGATGAGGGCGGCGATGTTGGGGCGGCCCTCTATCGTTGCGGCGAAGCGCTGGACCCAGGGTTCGTCCGGATGCGTGTTCATCCAGTCGATGCCCACTTCCACCGGCGGGTGATGCATGACGATGAGGGTGGGGATGTCCGCATCCTCATCGAGCCGGGCGGTCAACCAGGCGGCGCGGGCGTCACAGAAAGCGCCGCCGTGGCGGCCCGGTTCCAGCGTATCGAGGATGATGATGCGGTGGCCCTGTAGCGGGACGACATAATGGACGAAGCCGCCGTCCTGCGGGACATGCGGGAAGATCGCTGCAAAGTTGGCGCGGTCGTCATGATTGCCCATGGCGTGCCAAACGGGGAAGGGGCACTGGCTGAAGGCGTCCGCCAGCGCCCTGTAGCTTTCAAGGTCGCCATGGTCGGTGAGGTCGCCGGTTGCCAGCAGCAGGTCCGGCCGGTTGGGCCCGTCGATCAGCGCGCGCAGCACCTGGTCTAGCCGCTCGCGGTTCAGTTCGGCCGGATTGCCGGGATCAAAGCCGAGATGAATGTCCGTGACCTGCGCGATCAGCATGGTCTTCGTTCCCCCCTCAACTGTCGCCGCCAATGCTGCGCGGCCTGTCCGCCTGCTCTCTTCTGACGGCACTGTTGGCGGGCGTCCATGGAGCGCCTTCGCCGACATGATAGCTGTGGCACATGGCGCAGCTGGACGGCACGTCCGCCTTCGACTTCTCGCCGCCATGGCAGGTGCGGCAGCTGTCGATGCCGGGCAGCAGCAGCTGGCGCGCGTCGTGGGATTTCGGCGCAGCGTGACAGCTTTCGCACGTCTCCGTGCTGTGCGCCTTATGGTCGAACCATCCCTTCATCATGTAGCGCATGGGTTGATGGACCGGCGTCACCTGCCAGCTGCCATTGTTGGTGATGATGTGGCAATCGTAACAGGCGCCGCCCTTTGAAAACACGGCGCGGATGGCGTCGTCCGCGCGGGAGGGGCGGGCGGCGGCTGCCCCGAAATAGGCGTGATAGACGCGCCCTTGCGCATAGTCGCCGGGGCGGCGGCGGGTCATGCCGCCGAGCGCCAAAGGCTGAGCGGGGGCGGTGGACCGGTAATAAGCGCGCAGGTCGGCGATCACCTGTTCGGGCTGGCCGTGGCGCAGCGTGCGCACGGTGCCGCCGATCGTTTCAAAGGCCAGGCTGTGGCAGGATTGGCAGTCGCGCTCCATATCGACCGGCAGGAAGCGCACGCCGTCAGCGGTCGGGCGGTGACAATCCTTGCAGGCGAGTGCATCGCCATAGCCGCCCAGCGTGCGCGCCATGCGAGCGACGCCGCCGGTCTTCGACAGGTGGATATCGTGCGGGAATTTAAGGCCGCTGTCGTCCATCGGCCTTGCGTCGAGCGAGGCGCGGGTGAAGCTGGGATGCTGGCCCGGATTATATTGGACGAGCGCCGTGAATTGCGGGTGGGCGGTGCCGAAGTCGCTGGCGTTCGCGAGCTTCGTGTCCTTCAGGCGATCCTTCAGGCTGCCATGGCAATCGGTGCAGAAAGCCTGAGGCGTTGGCTGCATGGGGCCAGCGCCTTCATGTTCGCGGTGACAATCGACGCAGGCGCCCTCAGGCAGCTTGCCGAAGGTCAAGGCGACGAGGTTGAGGAATTGGCCGCCGATGCCCGGCTCCGCGCGCGCCATGCCGATGCGGGCGGCAGGGGCATGGTCATGGACGGACTTGTGACAGGTCTGACAGGCGGAATCGCGGACGGAAACGAACGCCTTCTGATGGCAGGTCTCGCATTTGCCTTCCAGCGCGTGGTGCGCCTGGCTCAAGGGGCCTGACGACCATGCGCCGTCGCCCTTCACGCTGTAGATGTTGCGCGTGTCGTCGGCGGGGCGGGTGGCGTAGCTGTAGATCGGAACGGCGAGGAAGCCGATCAGGATGGCGAGGACAAGGCTCCAGGCGGTCAGGCGCTTGGGTGGGGCAAGCCGCGACAGGGAGAAGACGCGGGCCTCCTCCTTTTCTTCCGACGCTTCCGATACGGCATCGACGCGGCGGATGGTAAGGACGGTTGCGCCGTCCTCTTGGCTGACCGTGATGCGATGGCCGCCGAAGCGCAATTCCGCGCCCTTGGCGGTGTCGATCTCGCCGCTGCGGGTGGTGCGGCCCTCTATCTCGAAGCCGAGCGTGCCGGTCGCGCGGACGCGGATGGTGCGCCCATCGATCTGTTCAATGCGTGCGTGATCGGGCTCCAGCGCCAGATCGGGCAGGTGGATGTCGTTGGTCGATGCGCGGCCGAGCGAGAGCTGGGGCTTGGCGAGCGTCGCGCTGCGGACGATCTCGCGTCCGTCTGCGGTAAGGCTGATCTGGCGGACTATGAAGCTCATTGCGCTCACCAGTAGAAGAAGACGCTGACGATGTGCGCGGTGAGCGCGGCGAGCAGGGCGAATGTGGCCGGGACATGGACGTAGAGCCATATCTCCAGCAGCGCCTTCAGCTTCAGGTGGCGGCGCAGGCGGGCGAGCATCGCCTGCTTGCGTTCAAGCAGCGCGTCGATCTTTTCCAGTGGCGAATTGCCGGTATCCGGATGATCGCCGGTCCAATGCCGCAAGCTCGCCTGCGCGGCGGCGGTGGCACAGCGGGGATAGCGGCCGGAAAGGCGCGCGATCAGGCTGCCACCGAAAGGATCGTCTTCAAGGGACAGGCGGACGAGGGCGGCCTGATCGTGCGGGAGCGGCTGAGCTGTGTCATGCAGCTGCCGATCGATGGCGCGGATCGCTTCGAGCATCTGCACCTGCGTCATTTCCGCGCGGTTGTTGCTGAGTGCGGTGGGGAGCGCCGCATAGACGGTGATGCCGAAAATCCCTGAAAGGATCACCAGCATCATCAGCACATAGGCGAGGGTGTGGACGTTCCAGCCCAACTGGAATCCGGTATGCAGCGTGCCGATGACGATGAGGCTGAGGCCGAGGTAAACATGCGCGCTGGTCCACGCCTTCAGCGACCAGCGGCCGCGCGTCATGGCGCGCTTGCGCAGGCCGAGCAGGGTGAGCCAGACGATCAGGCCGACGCCGATCGTGCCCATGGTATAGCCATACCAGCTGCCGCCATTATGATGCGGCGTGATATCGATCATCAGATAGCTGGCGATGGCGAGGATGCAGATCAGCGTCGCGATCTTCAGCCAGCGGAAATTGGCGTGGCGCAGGAAGCCGTCATGCAGGGTTTCGCCCTTGGCGCGGCGCGGTTGGGAGGACGCGCGGGTCGCCATCAATTCGCTTGCCCATCGAGGCGGGCGACGGTCAGGAAATCTTCCGGCGACACGCGGATGGCCGCGCCAGTGGGGCAGGCGCGCACGCAGGCGGGGCCGCCGTCAATGCCGGAGCACATGTCGCATTTGATCGCCTTTTTGGGCTTTTCGACGCCCGGCTCGGCATGTTTGTAGCGCCACTTCTTGGACGGTTCGCCGGGTCCGGGGCCCGCGCCGAAGAACATCCAGCTCAAGAGGCCCGGTTTCTTGGGCGGCACGCTGTCCATGCGGATCACGCCATAGGGGCAGTTGCGCTGGCAATTGCCGCAGCCGATGCACGTCTCGTCGATGAAGACTTCGCCGTCCGGGCCGCGATGGATGGCGTTGGGCGGGCAGTCGGCCATGCAATGCGGATGCTCGCAATGGCGGCAGCTGGTCGGCACATGCAGGTGCGCGTAGGTGCGCCCGGCTTCCCGGTCGAGGCGGGACAGGCCCTCATGACTATCCGCGCACGCCTTTTCGCAATTGTCGCAGCCGACGCACAGATGCTCGTCGATGAGGAGGACGTCGGTCGCTTCGCCAATGCCGTTATCGACCAGGAATTTGGCCGTCTCGCTATACATGTCGACGACGGTGGAGAAGCTGTCCTTGCGGCTTTCGATGAAGGCGTTGACGTCCTGCCGCGCGGCCATGTCCCTGCGGGCACGCTCCAGCAAAGCGGGCTTGGCGGCCATCAGCCGAGCGAAGGCATCGCCGTTGAGCTTGATGACTTCGGACTTGACCGTCGCCTTCACCGTGGCGGTGCGCGGCCCGCCCGCGATCAGCGCCATTTCGCCGACATAGGACCCAGCGGGAAGGTAGGAGAGGAAGACGTTCTTGCCGCCGATCTTCTTCTCCACGATCATGGAGCCCACGCGGATCACATAGATGTCGTTGCCCAACTCGCCTTCGGTCAGGATCGCCTCGCCCGCCTTCACCGTCTGGATTTCGGCGCTGTCGAGGACTTCGGCCAAGTCGGCAGGCGTCAGCCCCGCACCGAACATCTGGAGCAACTGCCGCTCGGTCGAGATGCGGGTGATGGCGCGCTTGGCGGGCGGGTTGGAAGACATGAGCTTCAGCGCCGCCGTCCGCGACACCTCCACCATGACCGAGTCCGTGCCTGCGCGCACGGTCGAGCCGCGGCGGCGGCCGGAAATCAGGCCGACTTCGCCGAAGATCGATCCCGCCTCGATCGGCACGTTGGTTCCGGGAGCGACCTCTACCAGCGCCTGCCCCCCCGCAATGCCGAAAAGCGATGAGCCGGGGTCATGCTTTTCGAAGATCACTTCGCCAGCGCGGTAGGCACGGACTTCGCTGTCGAGCATGAATTCGCGCATCTGAAGCGGCGACAAGCCCTTGAGGATGGAGACGTTGGTGCGCAGGAACTCCAGCCATTCCGCGACCGAACGCTTTTCCGGCAACGCCGCGAATTTGGCGGCGAGAATAGGTTCGTCGGCCGGCTTCAGGTCGCGATTGCCGTTGATATATTCAACAACGTCATAGCCCTGGTTCATGCAGTGCTTGATCAGCGGATAGCCCGCCAGCGCACCGATGACGAAGATGCCGGGCGCGGTGCTTTCGAACACCGGCGACAGCTTCGGGAAGGCGAGCCGGTCATTGCTCGTGAACTCGATCCCGCAGTTTTCGACGAAGCCGCGCGGCGGGGCTGACCCCATGCGGGCGATGATGCGGTCGCACTTCAGCTTCACCTCGCCATCGCGGCTGTCGAGCGTGATGAAGCCCGGCTCGATCTTCGCCGTGGTGCTTTCGGTCATGATGGTGAGGCGACCCGCTTCGGCGGCCGCCATCAGCCCCTTGACGTTGGCGGGCTTGGCGCTGGCGAATTCGGTGGAGCGGTTGAGGATGGTGACGACATTGCCCTGCGCCTCGTCGGCGGCGAGGCCCATGGCGTTCTCGATCCCCGCGTCCCCGGTGCCCACGACGAAGATATGTTCGTCATTATATTCCGCCGGGTCGTCCAGCTGATATTGGACATGGGGCAGCTCCGCGCCCGGCACGCGCATCAGATTGGGATTGCCCTGCGTGCCGATCGCCATGATGACGGCGTCCGCGATGATTTCGCGGCCGTCGCTGAGCGTGAGCCGGTAGGGCGGGGCGAGGCGCTGTATTTCCTTGGTATCCGTGGTGCCGTCGCGCTTGCGCTCCACGATCTTCTGCACGCTGCCGGGGATCGGATCGCCGGTGCCGGTGATCGCCTTCACCTCGGCATTATAGGCGACGTTTATGCCTTGGGCTGCAGCCTGCTCGTTCCAGCGGCCAAGGATCGCTTCGCGCTTGCCAGCGTCGAAATCGAAATCGGAACGCAGCACGAGCTGACTGGGCGTCGCCATCACATGCTTGCCCTTCTGATATTTGAAAATCGTGTCGGACAGATGGTCCGTCTTTTCGATCAGAAGATGGGGGATGCCCAGCTGCGCCGCGCGCGCGGCCGCGCTCATCCCCGCCGGTCCCGACCCGACGATCGCGATACGCACGCGGTCAGTCACTTATGTCCCCCCTCTTGCGAGATCACCCGCAGCCCCGGCCATGCCCCTGCCGGTTTATGATGCGCGGATCAAGTCTTTGGGCACTCTATCAATTCCGTCGCGTCACGCTAGAGAGCAGTTGGTGATTATCGGGGGTGTTTAAGGTGGCGAAGCTGAGCGTGGGACGCATGGCTCTGATCGGGGCGGCCGGGCTGGCGATCGTGTCGGTCGGCTATAATGTCTGGCGCGACCGGCCGCAGGAAAAGGAAAGTGCCGCTTCCGCGCCCTTCGCTGCGGCGGGGCAGCAGCCATCCGATCCTGAAAGCGTCATCCGGGGCTTGCAGGATCGGGTGGGCGCCAATCCCAATGACGCCGAAGGCTGGCAGATGCTCGGCTGGGCCTATTTCGAAAACGGCCGCCACGCTGATGCCGCGCGCGCCTATCGCCGGGCGGTGAAGCTCGCTACCGACAATGCGACCTTCTGGTCCTCGCTCGGCGAAGCGGTGGTGATGGCGAGCGAACATGACCCCATGCCGAAGGAAGCGGCCGAGGCCTTCGACAAGGCGATCAAGCTCGATCCAAAGGAACCGCGCGCCCGCTATTTCCTGGCCGTGCGCAAGGACCTGGCGAAGGATCATGAAGGCGCGATCCGCGACTGGCTGGCGCTGTTGGCCGACACGCCGCCCGGCGCGCCGTGGGAAGCGGACCTGCGGCGGACCATCGAGCAGGTGGGCAAGATCAATGGCATCGACGTGAGCAAGCGGCTGGCGGCGGTGAAGCCCACCGCGCCGCATCCCGATATGGGATCGATCGCCACGGCCGCGATCCCCGGCCCCAGCCGCGAACAGATGCAGGCTGCGGCGCAGCTTCCCAAGGGGCAGCAGGACGCGATGATTGAAACCATGGTGTCGGGGCTGGAGGCCAAGCTGAAGGCGAACCCGACCAATGTCGATGGATGGATCATGCTGATGCGCAGCCGCATGACGCTGGGCGAAACTGCGAAGGCGCAGGCGGCGTTCGAGGCAGCGCGGAAGGCCAATCCGGCGCAGGCCGGCAGGTTGCGGGATGAGGCGCGGCTGCTGGCGGTGCCGGGGGTCTAGGAGGGCGCGTAACGCCCCAATTTTATGCTCGTCACCCCGGATTTGATCCGGGGTCCCGCTTCTCTTCCTCCTCGGCGTTCAAGTTGAGCGGGACCCCGGGTCGGGTCCGGGGTGACGGATGGAGGATGGATAAGGCCGCATAGGAAGGCGGAACACTCGCCCCCTTCACCCGTTGCCCTTCTGAAATGACAGCCGACCCCGCGATTTTCGACCCGCCGCCGGACTCCGTGGCCTTCTACACCGAAAGCCTCCAGCATCTGGTGGAATCCGGCATCCCCTTCATGCTTTCGGGCACCTATGCTCTGGGCTGCCATACCGGCATCGTGCGGCCGACCAAGGACCTGGACGTCTTCTGCAAGGCGGGCGACGCGCCGCGCATCCTCGCCTACTTCAAGCATCTGGGGCATGAGGTGGAGTTCGAGGACGAGCGCTGGATCGGCAAGGTCTGGAAGGACAAGAACTTCTTCGACGTCATCTACAACATATCCTCCGCCAGCCTGCCGGTGACGGAGGAATGGTTCCGCGAAGAAGATCATGCCCAAGTCTATGGCATCAACGTCCGCATCACGCCGCCGACAGAATTCATCCTGTCGAAGATCTTCATCCAGGACCGCTATCGCTATGACGGCGCGGATGTCGTGCATGTGATCTTGCGCCAGCATGATCGCATCAACTGGCAATGGCTGCTGGACGCAATGGAACTGCACTGGGAACTGCTGCTGATCCATCTGCTCAATTTCCGCTTCATCTATCCAACCGAACGTCATTGCATTCCGCTGTGGCTGTTCGAGGAATTGCTTGGCCGCTTGCAGACGCGGGCCGAGCTGCCGGTGCCCAATATCCGCGTCTGCCGGGGGCGGCTGCTGTCCCCGCGCGACTATCTGATCGACATCACCGAATGGGGCTTCGCCGATGTGGTCGGCAAGGGCCTTGAGGAGAGCCATGACCGCAACAAATGAACCCGCGCGGCATGACGGGCTGACGCTCGCCGCGATCGGCGACCTGCATGTCACCGACATGTCCGAACATCGCTATCGCGCCATGTTCGAAGAGATATCGCAGAAGGCCGATGTGCTGGCGCTGTGCGGCGACCTCACCAATTTCGGCAAGACGCGCGAGGCGGAGATATTGGCCGAGGATTTGCGCGCCTGCACCATTCCCACCGTCGCGGTGCTGGGCAATCATGACTATGAATGTGGCCAGCCCGAAGAGGTCGCGCGCATTCTGCACGGCGCGGGCGTCACCGTGCTGGACGACCAAGCGGTGGAGATAAAGGGCGTCGGCTTTGCCGGGGTGAAGGGCTTTGTCGGCGGTTTCGGCCGGGGCGAATTGGGCGCGTTCGGCGAGGCGGGGATCAAGCATTTCGTCGAGGAGGCGATCAACGAAGCCCGCAAGCTGGAAAATGCGTTGCGCTCGCTGCGGACCGACCGCTGCGTCGCGGTGCTCCACTACGCCCCGGTCGCCGACACGGTCCAGGGCGAGCCGATGGAGATCTATCCCTTTCTAGGGTCGTCCCGTCTGGCCGAAGCGATTGACCGCTTCGACAATGTGCGTTTTGCCGTGCACGGCCACGCCCATCGCGGCGCGTTCGAGGGCCGCACCCCACGCGGCGTGCCCGTCTATAATTGCGCGCAGTTCGTGGTGTCGGAGAAGTTCGACCGCCCCTATGCCCTGATCGCGGTTTGAGACTGGATTGCTCTGGGTGATCCGTTCGCTCGATATGAACGGTCAGGCCCCAAGCTAGACGCAAGCCCCACTTGACCCACTGGTAGCTTTAGTCGCTCGCAATCTCAACCAATATGATAGAGAGACGATGAAGGTCCACAGGATAGATCTTCATCATGCTAAACCAGTTCACCCTCCCACAGCCGCGCCCCTTCATTTTGACCGTTCCGGGCCTGATGAACAGCGGGCCGGGCCATTGGCAGACCATATGGGAAGCCGAGCTTCCCAATTGCCGCCGCGCCGAACTGGGCAGCTGGAACCGCCCGCATCGCAATAGCTGGGTCAGCAACCTCAATGATGCCATCGCGCGGGTGAACGGCCCGCTTATCCTGGCGGCGCATAGCCTGGGATGCCATGCGGTCGCCTGGTGGGCCGCGCTGGAATGCAGCGAATGGAGCGACAAGATCGCAGGTGCGCTGCTGGTCGCACCGCCGGAGGTGGATGGCGGCAGCATCGATTCCCGGCTGCTGGGCTTTGCACCCTCGCCCAAGGCGCTGCTGCCCTTCCCCTCGATCGTCGTGGCGAGCCGGGACGATCCCTATATCCGGTTCGAGCGGGCGCGGCAGCTTGCCCGATTTTGGGGCAGTCGTTTCGCCGATGCCGGGCAGGTGGGGCACATCAACGCCGATTCCGGCCTTGGCGAATGGCAGTTCGGCCAGTTCCTGCTCTCCCGTTTTAACCGCAAGGGCGCTGCGGAGGATCAATCGAGCCCGTGGGGCAGCGGTTTGCAGGAGTTGAACAGGCTAGGGCCGGAGGCGCAGTTCAACGCTTGAACATCGTAAGATACATGTATATCACCATACTTCATGGTAAAAACATATGTATCTTCACGGCGGCTGCCCGCTGCGTGCCTCGCCCTCTGCTGGAGCGGAACGGGCTGGGCGGCCTCTGACGGTTCCGCGTTCAAATTGAGCGGCAGCGTTCGCCTGCGCTATGAAACGATCGATGGGCAAGCGCGCGCCGGATTCGACGCCGAAGATTCGCTGGCGAACATTCGCACGCAATTGCTGGCGGAATATCAGGATAATGGCTGGCGGCTCGGTGCGGAACTGTTCGACAGCCGGGTATGGGGCGAAGACCCCGGCACGCCGATCTCGACTAATGAGGTGAATGCGCTGGAACTGGTCCAGGCTTATGTGGCGCGCGAATGGAAGGACCGGTTTGGCAAGGGCAGCAGCCTGGGCGTCACGCTCGGCCGGATGACGTTGAACCTCGGTTCGCGGCGGCTGGTGGCGGCGGATGATTATCGCAACACGACCAACGGCTACACCGGCATCCGCACCGACCTGACAGCGGCGAAGGGCTGGAAGGCGACCTTCATCTACACCCTGCCGCAGATGCGCCGACCCGACGATGCGGAGGGCGTGCGCGATCAAAAGGTCCGGCTCGACAAGGAAAGCTTCGACCTGGTGCTGTGGGGCGGGCTGGTCAGCAAAGCGAAGCTGATCGGCCCCGCCATGCTGGAGGCCAGCTATTTCCATCTGGGCGAGCGCGACATGCCGGGCCGCCCGACGCGGGACCGCTCGCTCGATACGCTGGGCGGGCGGATCATGGCCGACCCCGCGCCCGGCAAGTTCGACTATGAGGTCGAAGCCTTCTACCAGTGGGGTAGCGTCAGCGCCTCTCTGTCGCCGACCGCCCCACGTCAGGACGTCAGCGCCAGCTTCGTCCATGCCGATGCGGGTTACACCCTGTCCGACAAGTGGAAGACGCGCCTGTCCGTCGAGTTCGACCGCGCGAGCGGCGACCGGCCCGGCGGCAGCTATGGCCGGTTCGACACGCTGTTCGGTATGCGCCGCGCGGACTTTGCGCCCGCCGGTCTCTACAACGCCATCACCCGCGCCAACATCGTGACGCCGGGCGTCCGGGTGGAGGCTACGCCCGACAAGCGGCTGGACTGGTTCCTCTCTTACCGCGCCATGTGGCTGGACTCCGCGACGGACAGCTTCGCGACCACGGGCGTGCGCGACGCGACCGGGCGGTCCGGGAAATTCGCCGGGCATCAGGTCGAAGGGCGGATACGCTATTGGCTGATCCCGGCGCGGCTGCGTTTCGAATATGACGGGCTGCTGCTCGCCAAGGGCCGGTTCCTGCGTGACGCGCCGAACGCACCAGCGCGTAAATGGACGCGCTATTCCTCCTTCAATCTGACGGCCAGCTTCTGATCCCGCCAATCTGGTGACGATTTTCGCTTGATCGGCCGGCTGAATCGGCCGGTCACACCGTTCCGGTTCCAGTTCGGCGCAAATCGCAACGACATTGCTCTAGGCCAAAGGCTTCGAACGCCATCTTCTGGCGGCGCAGGGCGGCATTGGGGCAGATGATTTTCGATAGGGCCATGGCGGGGCTGAAGGGACTTGCGGCGGCAGGGTTGCTCGCGGCTTCGCTTCCCGTTGCGGCGCAGGTGGCCGGGCCTGGCGAGGGGGCGTCGGCTCCGGTGATCGATCGCGAGCGGCCGGATCGGGTCGCGCCCAGCATCGCGCCCGCCACCGCCGCGCCTTCCGCCGCGCCCGCCCCTGTCGTGGGGCCGGTGGCGGAGCCCGCCGCTGGCGTCAAACTGGCGCGGGTCCATTATATGGGTGCGTCCCTCCTCGCCGCCCTGCTCGACCGGGCGGTTGCGCCTTTGATCGGGCGGCCGTTGACGCGTGAGACTTTGCAGGCGGTCGCGAAGGCGGTGGGCGATGCCTATGCCCGCAGCGACATCGCCTTCTACGCCGTGTCCATCCCCGCGCAGGTTCCGGCGGGCGGCCAGTTGATCGTTCGCGTCCTCGAAGGCCGGGTGAGCGCTTATCAACTGGCGGGACTGTCCCTCAGCATGCCGGTCAAGCTGATCGAAGCGCAGATGCAGCGGGTGAAGCGCGACACGCCGTTGCGCAAGTCCGTGCTGCAACGGGCGCTTGGCCTGCTGCGCGACATTCCAGGGCAGAGCGTCGAAGCGCGCGTCCGGCAAAGCGGCGGCGAGGGCGAACTGATCCTCGATCTCATCATCAAGCGCAAGCAGGTGCAGATCGGCCTGTTGATCGACAATAGCGGTGTCAGCAATGTGATCGACGGGGTGCAGGCGCAACTGTCCGTGACCGCGAACGGCCTGCTGCGCGAAGGCGACAGCACGCGGGTCGCAGGCTATCTCCCCTTCTACCCCGACCGCTATCAATTCTATTCCCTCAGCCACAGTACGCCGATTGGCAGCAACGGGACGACGCTGACCGCCAATATCGCCCATATGGAAAGCCGCGTCCGTGACCGTCCGATCGAGGGTGAGGCGACACTGGCGGGGCTGACGGTCAGCCACGCGCTGATCCGGACCAATCGCAGCAATGTGACCGTCAACGCCTCGCTCGACGGCATCGACAGCAGCAATTATTTCCTCGACGTGCGCTTCGGCGATTATCGGTCGCGCGCGGTCCGGCTGGGCGCATCGTGGTCGCAATCCGACGCGCGATCGGGCCATGCGCTGTCCGCCGTTATCAGCCAGGGCGTCGGCATCCTGGGCGCGCGAGCCTTTACCGGCTTCTCGGAAAAACAATTCACCAAGGTCAACGCACAGGCCGTGGCCGTGCGCAGCCTTTCGAAAACGCTGTCGCTCAAGCTCACCGCGAAGGCGCAATATTCGGCGGACAAGCTGCCGGTGACGGAGCGGTTCGCATTGGGTGGCCGGGGCGCGGGCATGGCGTTCCGCGTCGGCACGCGCACGGCGGAACAGGCGCTGGCGGGCGGCGCAGAATTCAGCTGGACGCCCGCGCGCGCCCCGCCTCTGCAGAAGGCCGCGCTGTTCGCCTATGTCGATGGCGCGGTGGCGCATGAGGTCGCCCGGCCATTTTTCAGCCTGCCCGCCCGGGATTTCTCGCTCGCTTCCGCTGGCGGCGGCGTGCGCATCGGCATCGGCGCGAAATGGCGCGCCAGCGCGGAGCTAGCCGTGCCGGTCAAGCGCATCGAGAGCGGAGATTCCCGCAAGGCGCGCTTCTTCTTCGGGATCGGGCGGGCCTTCTGACCGCTATTTTGCGTGTACGCAAAGGACATCAGCCATGAACAATGTGTGGGAGGTCTGGCCGTCCGCGCTGACGGCCGCCGAATGTGACGCGATCATCAAGCGCGCGGATTTCTACGCCGATCAATCAGCGACGGTCGGTTTTGAAGAAAGCAGCCGCAGCGACGCCGCCTATCGATCCTCCACCATCCGCTGGTTCGATCCCCTGCGCGAAAAGGACATCGTCCAGCGCATCATGCAATTTGTCGAAGCGTCGAATCGCACCAATTTCGGCGTCGATATCGTCGCGCCCTATGAGGTGCAGTTCACCGAATATCATGGGACGCAGCAGGACAAATATGACTGGCATCAGGATGTGTGGCTGGAATCCTCCCGTCCCTTCGACCGCAAGCTGTCGGTCGTCGTGCAACTGTCCGACCCCGACGACTATGAAGGTGGCGCGTTCGAATTCTTCTGCGTCCAGCAACCCGGCGCGACCTTCGCTCCCCGGGGTAGCATGCTGATCTTCCCGTCCTTCCTGCAGCATCGCGTGCTGCCCGTGACGAAGGGGCTGCGACGCAGCCTGGTCACCTGGGTGGAAGGTCCCCGCTGGCGCTAAGCCCCCCCCCCCACCACTGTCATGCTGAACTTGTTTCAGCATGACGGCTGCGGCATGAGCAGCATTTTGCGACAAACGTAACCGTTCTGGAGCAACCTACTGAGGATTGCTTTCCCAGAGAGACCATGAGCGTGGGCGGACTTTTCCGGCATCATGGCTGGAAATCCCGAGAATTTCCTGCCCCAATGCCGCCTTTGCTTACTCCCACATGCCCTTTGCGAACGGCCCTGCCGCCCCGAACAGCTTACTCTCGCTACTCTCACCAGATCGGTGATTTCAAAACGCGCCAGAAGGATTTCCCATGCTTAGCCTTGTGTCGTTGCGAGTTGATCGCAGTGAAACAGGGAGGTTCTTCAATGTCCTTAGTCGGACCAATGCGGTCTGGTCGGCGTGTGCTGTGGTGCGCCACGGCGATCCCGCTCTTTCTCTTGAGCGCTTGCGCGGATGGCGTGGGCTTCGACATCGGCGCGGGTGGCGGGCAGACGCCGTCCGGCCCCTCAGGTCCCTCAGGTCCAACCGGCCCCTCAGGTCCAACCGGGCCGACAAGCCCGAGCGGCCCCACCGGCCCTAGTGGTCCGACCGGCCCAGGTGGCCCAAATGGCCCGACGGGACCCGGCGGTCCGACTGGCCCAGCTGGCCCCACCGGTCCAGGAGGTCCCACCGGTCCCGGCGGCCCCACAGGTCCCGGCGGTCCTACGGGTCCTGGCGGCCCGACCGGCCCGACTGGCCCGACTGGCCCAACGGGTCCCACCGGCCCAACGGGTCCCACCGGCCCAACCGGTCCCGGCGGCCCAACGGGACCCGGCACCACCACCACAGGTTCGCTCATCGGCATTTCCGTAGGTGATCAGGTGGTGACCGGGCCAACAGGACCCGGCTCACTCGTCGGCGTCAATGTCCTGCCGGGCTCGACCCCCGCGACGGGCAGCGTCGCCACCGTCGATCTGCTGACCGGCGACGGCACAGTGGCGCAAGTCGCTCTGCCGACCACCCCGGAAGCCGTGCAGCAGGGTCTGGCCCCGGTCGGCACCCTTGCCGGGACGCTGCTGGGCGAGCAGGCGGGCAACGCGGTGACGCAGCTGACCGACGGCCTTGCGCCCACGGTCACGACGGTTACCTCCACCGTCAATCAGGTGACGGGGCCGTTGCTGGGCACGGTAAACGGGGCGCTTGCCCCCGTCACAGGCCCGCTGCTGGGCAGCGATGGCGCGCTCGCCCCCGTTACCGGGCTGGTCGAAACCGTTGCGGGCGGCCTCACCGGCGCGCTCGATGGCGGCAGCGGTGCGCCCGGCTCCTTGCTCGGCGGCCCCTTGGTTGGAGCCAATGTCGGCGGCGAAGCCGTAACCGGCCCTTCCACGAGCGGCACGCTGGTCGGCGTCAATCTCCTGCCGTCCGCCACCTCGCCGGCTGAAGGGCAGCTACTGACCGCCGACGTGCTGACGCAGGGGACGATCGTTGACGTCGCCGTGCCGACAACGCCCGCGGGTGTCGAGGCGGGCCTCGCCCCGGTCGGCAACCTTGTCGGCGGCCTGCTGGGCAATGAGGCAGGTGCGGCGGTCGATCAGGTCGTGACCGGCGTCGCGCCAGTGGTCGCAACCGTTACTTCGACAGTCGATAGCGTCGTGTCGCCGGTACTCGACGCCGTGAACGGGCTGGCTCCCGCCCTTCCGACCGGCGGCGGCAGCGGCGGAGAGTCGCCGCTGGCTCCTGTCACTGGCCTGCTCGGCGGCGTCCTTGCTCCGGCGACGGGCGGCGACAGCCCGACAGCGCCCGTCACCGGCCTGCTGGGGGGCCTGTTAGGGCGCTGAGCCACCCTAAGCGGAGGGAGAGGAGGCGGCAGGCCCGCCGCCTCCTCAAACTCACCCACCTGGCACTTTGAAGCTGATTTACGGGAAGGAGATGGCTTTGTCGAAAACCCATCAGACCGAGCATCTGCTGGTCATCCGGCTCAACAATTTTCTGGCGATAGAGACGACCTTCGGCGCAGAGGCCGCCACTGGAGCCATGGAGCATCTGCGCCGCTCCGCCGAACGGCATCTCGGCCGTATCGACGTGCGCCGCGTCGATCGTGATGAGATCGAACTGCTGGCGCGCTATCCGCTGATGCAATGCCTGCCGGTCGAAACGCTTGTCGACACGCTCTGCGCCGCGCTGGCAGCCGAACCGTTCCGGTATCAGGATCACGATATCTTGCTGTCGGTGTCGGCCGGCCATGCCTTTGCCGGAGGACCGCTTGGCCGCGTCCAGGAAAATGAGGCGCGGCTTCGCCTCGCCGCCTCCACTCTCGCCGCCGGCCAGATCGCCGGGCGATCGCAGGACAGCACAGCCCTCTATCGCAAGGACATGGCGGAGGCGGCGGCGCTGCTCAAATGGGCGCGCCGCGGCGCGACCTTCTTCACCTGGCGGCCGGTGTCCCGGCCCGGCGATAATGGAACCATTCTCTATTATGAGGCGGTGCTGCGGCGCGTCGGCCATATGGGCGAGCAGATCGACTGCGCCGATGCCTATGCCGCGCTGGAGCGGCTGAACCTCGCCCATCTGATTGACCGGCGGCTCGTCTGCGACGTGCTGCGCGAACTGGAAAGCGATTCCACCGCCTGCCTATCCGTCGCGATTTCAGCGCAAAGCCTGTCGCTCAACCTGCATGGCGAAGGGGTGGGTTGGACCGACCTCATGGACCGGCTGAAGCGCGACCCTCGTCTCGCGCGGCGGCTGGTGATCGAGATCAGCGACAATAGCGGCATGCCTTGCTTCCGCGATGCCCTCGCCTTCGTCCGCGCGCTGAGGAGCCTGGGCGTGCGCATTTCGGTCGCGCGCTTCGGGTCTGGCCACGCGTCGATCGGTCAGCTGATGGCGCTGTCCCCCGATGTGGTGAAGCTCGACGGTCCCTTCCTGCACACCGCCTATGAATCGGAACGCAACCGACTGCGCGTCGGCCATCTGCTGGGGCTCGCCCGCACGATGAGCCCGACCGTGATCGTCGATGGCGTGGAATCGCCCTGGCACCTGCACCTTGCCGCAGAGGAAGGGGCGGAGTGGGTCGCCGGATCGCATCTTGGCCGCCCCAGCCTCCGGCGCGGGTGGCTGAACGCGGACTATGGCGACAGCGTCGCATCGCTCGCCGCCTTCAACGGCGCGCTGCATCAGCCGCCATCGGGCGGCGCTCATTCCTTTTCCCGCTAGGCGGCGCAAGGCCGCTTTGCGTGCACGCAAAAAGCAAAAGGGGCATATGACCTTGTTCAAACTTCATTCGGATTTGCGGTGCGCGGCGATCACAGCCGTCGCGGCCTTGCTCACAATGGCGCAGCCCGCATCGGCCGCATCTTATGGGCCCTATGCCAGCACGCCGGGCGAAGCGTCACTGGCGCAATCGCTCGACAGCGCACCACCCAGCGCCGACCGCGCCGCAATGCTGGCGAGCATCGACGCGCTGCCCGACGCAGCCGCACGCGCCGATGCGCTGGGCCAGCTGACGCCGCGCAGCTATGCCCTGCTCCCGCGCCTCGCCATCCAGTCCATGGACGCCGCCGACCGGGAGATCCGCCACTATCTGGCCGAACGGCGCAGCATCGCGATCGATGCACCCGCCGACGCGCCGGTCTCCGGCGATCGCACCATCCACATGATGCTGACCGGCGGGGTCAAGCAGGCGCGCTATAATGCCGGGTTTGACCGGCCGGAGGCGCGATCCGACAGCCGCTCGCTGCGCTTCGCCATCGATGTGAGCCCGATCCCCGACCTGATCGTCGGCGCGACCCTGGGCATTGACGGGATCGACGCCCGGCTCGACCCGGCGCAGCGGCCCCGCATCACCCTCTTCAACAGCCAGATCGGCCCCTATGCCAGCTTCCACAAAGGCCGTTTCTATGTCGATGCGACGGCCGCCTATAATTTCGCGGAATATAAGCTGCGGCGGCAGGTCGGCTGGACCGGCTTTTCCGATCGCTTGCGGGCAGCGGCCGACGGCGACGGCTGGGCCGCGTCGGGCGAGGCGGGCGCGATGCTGCGCGCGGGGGCGGTGCGAGTGCAGCCCTTCGCCGGGCTGCAATCTCGTCATGCCGATGTGGGCGGCTTGCGTGAAGGCGGCGGAGCGGCGGCGATCGAGGTCGCGGGCTATCGCACCCGGCTGATGCGCGGAACGTTGGGCGCGCGCGCTTCAACCAATGTGACGGCCGGCGCCTGGACCCTCCGCCCGACGATCGAGGCGCAATGGCAGCGGGAATTGCGCAAGCGGCCCGATAGCCGGATCGAGGCGCGCTTCGTGGCGGGCGACCTCCCCATCTTCTCGCTGCGGCCCGAACGTCTGGATCGCGACGCCGCGCTGGTGAGCGCCAGCATAACCGCGACCCACAGCAGCCGCACCTCCGTGCGTCTTGGCTATGGCGGCGAATTTTCCAGCGACCGCCGGGCCCACGCCGCCACGCTCTCGCTCAGCAGGCGCTTCTGACGCGCGCAGTTCCACCAAAACGGACCCAATCGCGGAGGCGAAAGATGCGATCTGGCGCTAATGGCATGGGCGGCAATGGAGGAAGGGCGAAGATGGCGGGCTTGATCCGGGACATATTGGCGACCTTGTCTCGGGACGGCGCGCCCGCTCGTCCCATCCTCGCCGAGCAGGAGGCGCTCAGCCGATTGGAAGAGCGGCTGACCAGCTTCGCCCAGACCGCGACGGATAGCCGTGCGCCGATGCTGATCCGGCCCGACGACTGCACGGTATGGGACGGCAATCCACGCGATCAGCCGGGCTTGAACCCGGATAGCTGCCGTTCGCTGATCGAATCCATCGCGGCGGAAGGGGGCAATCGCATCCCCGTGCTGGTGCGGTTCAATGCCGATGGTTCGGAACAGCCCTATCAATTACTGGTGGGCAGCAGGCGGCGCTTCGCCATCGACTGGCTTAATCATAATGGTCGCCCCGAACTGCGGCTCAACGCGCTGGTGGTCGATCTGTCCGATGAGGAAGCCTTTCGCCTCGCCGATATCGAAAATCGCGAGCGGGCCGACATCTGCGAACTGGATCGTGCGCGCAGCTATCAGCAGGCGGTGGACCGTTTTTACGGCGGGGTGCAATCGCGCATGGCCCAAGCCCTGGGACTGTCGAACAGCCAGCTCAGCCGCTTGCTCGCTCTCGCGCAATTGCCGCAGGAGGTGATCGGCGCCTTCGCCACCAAGGAGGAATTGAAGGTCCGCTATTCCGAACTGCTGACCCCGCTGCTGCGCCGCACCGAGCAGCGCGCCGACCTGATCGCCGAGGCGCGCCGTATCGGGGAAGAGCAGCAGGCGAGGGCGGCTGGAAAGGGGCAGATGCTGCCGTCCGCGACGGTGCTGTCCCGCCTGCGCGAAGCCGCCGCCCGGCGGCCGCGCGCCGCGACCGACATAGAAATTCTCGCCGGTGGGGAGCGCATTGGCCGGGCGCGCCCGGCGAAGGGCAGCATCATGCTCGACGTCAATATAGCGAGCGACGCTGATCTTGACGCCTTGTTCGCCACCTTGCGCGAAACCATATTGGCCGCGCGCGCAATGGCGTGAACGGATGTGCCCGGTTTTTGCGTACGCGCAACGCCTGCTTCCGCCAGTGTGGAACCCGGCGTTGCAATGCGCAGTGTTAAGCGGCCGTTCAAGCTGATTGGCGATAAGTAACTTGCACCGGCTGGTGGCTTTGCGTAAAATGTTGCCCATCAGTTATCACGGTCGGGCTGGACGCCATATGGTGGCATATGGCGGGATCGGCCCCTTTCTGCTATGCAGGCACCGAGTGAGAGGATCGGAATAATGGCCAAATCGTCGGACTATCGTCTGGGAGAATTTGAGTTTCCCCGTGGCTGGTTCATGGTGGGCGAGAGCGCGGAAGCGACGAATGTGCCCAAGGCGATGCGCTATCTGGGCCAGGACATGGTGATGTACCGTGGCGAGAGCGGCAAGGTCTATGTGACGGAAGCCTATTGCCCGCACATGGGCGCGCATCTGGCGAAGAACACGACGAGCTATATCGTGCGCGACGGCGAGCAGATCGAGGGCGATTCGATCCGCTGCCCCTTCCATGGCTGGCAGTTCGGGCCGGACGGCGCGTGCAAGAACATCCCCTATTCCGACTTCGTGCCCAAGGCGGCGAAGCTCAAGACCTTCCCGGTGGTGGAACGCGCAGGGACGGTCTGGATCTGGCATGATCCCGAGGGCCTGGAACCCAATTTCGACCTGCCTGACTTTGGCGGCCATTATGATGCGCCGGGCTGGGTCAACTGGAAGATCGACTATATGGGCGATCTCGACATCCACCCGATCGAGGTCGTGGACAATATGGCCGACTTTGGCCATTTCGTGCCGATCCATGGGGCGAAGGACTTTGTCTATTTCGCCAATGAGTTCAAGGACCACATCGTCCACCAATATTATGCCGCCGGGCACCGTACGCTGGTGACCAACCCGGATGACGTGCTGACGCTCGACACCTGGTACACCGGCCCGTCCATCCTGCAGTCGGAGATGGAGGGGACGTTCAACAGCTTCATCCTCATCACCCACACGCCGATCGAGGATGGCAAGATCCGCGTCTGGCATGGCCTGATGGTGCAGGTGAATGACGGTAGCGCGCCCGTCACCGATGACCTGCGCGAAGCAGCGCTGCAATATCAGGAAGGCAGCCGCCTCGCCTTCGCCCAGGACGTGGAGATCTGGCAGAACAAGAAGGCCTGCCTCAACCCGCTCGTGATCCCGAGCGATGGCCCCTATGGCAAGGTTCGCACCTGGTACAAGCAATTCTACAACCCCCGCGACAAGACCCCCGACCTGCACAAGCGCACCAACGGCCTGCATGTGACGCTCGACAAGCGTAACTCCACACAGGCTGCCTGAGCGCCGGGTGAGGGCCGCTGCTCCGGCGGCGGTCCAGCGGAATTCGTGACAAGATGCCGTGCATGACGGCCGGAGGAGGAGAGATAAGATGGCGACTTTAGCAGCAGAAGCACAGGATTGCGTCCGGTCGATGGGGCATGTCGCCCTCTTCTATCCCACTGCCGAAGACGGCCCGGCCGCGGCCAAGCTGCTGAAGCTGCTCGGCTTTGTCGAAACGCAGATGCTGCCCTTCCCCAATGGCAATTTCTATCGCTTCGTCGTACATAACCAGCATAGCGGCCGTGGCGACGGCATCTTCTATGTGTCGGCCCTTCCTCCCGCACAGGCGGCGGTGAACAAGGCAGCCCGTGAAGCGCTGGGCTATGGCACGGATAACGAGCATGAGGCGGTCAAGGCCCTGCGCGATGCCGTGAAGGCTGACCCGGAATATACCTTCCATGTCGGCACGCTGGTCGATTCCCTCGAAGTAGTCGAGAAAATGACGCTCGACCTCATCGAAGCGAACAAGAATGACCCCGACCTCAAGGGCCGCCTGAACGTCACGGTGAACCGCCCGCGCCTGGGCAATGCCGAAATCGACGCACGGCTCGACGCCTCGCCCGCATTCGGCGACGTCAAGCGCTACGCCTATGGCCGCAACGGCCTGCAGCTGTTCGTGGAAACCGACCTGCTGTCGAGCGGTCAGATCGGCGACACGCTGATCCTGGAATTCGACTATGTCTGGCCGGGCTATGACAGCCACATCCTGTCGGTGGTCGAACTCTGATCTGTTAAGTGGAGCAGGAGGAAAGGCCATCCCAGCGAAAGCTGGGATCTCCTGCCTCTACGCCGCGCTCACCCGCCTTCAGACCCCCAGCGTCCGCTGGGGTGACGGAGAACCGCGCCGCTACTCCACCATGATCAACGTCAGATTATCCCGCCCGCCGGCCTCCAGTGCCGCCGCCATGATCGCGTTCATCACCTCGCACGGCTGCCCGCGCATATAGGCGGCGATCTGCCCGTCGCTCAGTTCCGTGGTGATCCCGTCGGAGCAGAGCAGGAAGCGGTCGCCACGGCCAAGATCGACTGAGCACAGTTCGACCTCCACCGCATCATCCACGCCCAACGCGCGGGTGATGACATTGGCCTGCGGATGGCGCGCCGCCTGCTCGGCATTGAGCGCCCCCGCATCCAGCAGCTGCTGCACCAGACTATGGTCGTGCGTCAGCCGCTCCAGTTCATCATCGCGAAACCGATAGACGCGGCTGTCCCCCGCCCAGAAGATATGGGCCCGTCCTTCGTCCAGCCACAGCCCCGCGACCGTGCAGCCGCCACGCTGTCCCC
Organism: Sphingobium sp. TomTYG65; assembly: GCF_055395525.1. Classification (NCBI taxonomy): domain Bacteria; kingdom Pseudomonadati; phylum Pseudomonadota; class Alphaproteobacteria; order Sphingomonadales; family Sphingobiaceae; genus Sphingobium; species Sphingobium sp. TomTYG65. The sequence goes on from NZ_AP027331.1 coordinate 973,517, forward strand.
GGTCCCGCATATGCGCCCGGATTCCACTGTTGACGGTCTGCAGCGCCCCGCCGATCGCGCCAAGGTCGATCGGCGTAGTGGCGTCGCACAGGGCCGCCAGCGCCCGGACCGTCATGGTCGCGGCGACATCGCCCGCATCATGCCCGCCCATGCCGTCCGCGATCGCCCAAAGGCCCTGTTCGGGCGCATCGAGATAGCGGTCTTCATTCAGCAGCCGGACCTTGCCCACATGCGTGCGGGCCACCGAATGACGCGGCTCCCCCACGCGGCCGGGCGTGGCAGCGCGCAGGGCGCTCATTGCGCGTCCCCTTCCTGCCGCGCGCTGGTTTCGCCATAAGCCGCGACGAAGGCGTCGTTCAACGTCCCCGCCTCGCCCTCCAGTTCCGCCGCCAGCGCCGCATGCCGCCTGCACGCTTCATCCCAGCAGACCGCCGCCTTGCCCTTCAGCAGCGAAGCTTGTCCCTGCGTCGCCGTGGCGATGGCGGCCGGATCGAAGCTGGCGACGGCCGCGCCAAGGCTCTTCTGAAAGCCGTGGAATGTCGCCACCAGATGCTTCTTGATATCGCGGAAGGAGGCGTTGAGCGCATCCGGCCCCGACAGGAAGCTGCCCTCGCTGGCCAGCAGCAGGTCGATCGCAAGCCGCTGGGTAGGGGCCCATTTGAACGGATTATTGTCCGCGCTGGTGATGACCGTCTGCGCGAGCTGATATTGCCCGCGCACCCGGTCGCGCTCCGCCAGCAGGTCGCCTACGCCCAGCACCATCTGGCGATAGACCGCGCCCGCGCGGCGCAGGATCTCCGCCGGATCTTCCGCGCTGAACTGCGCCGCCTCTATCCCCGCCCCTTCGCAAAAGGCGTCGAACATCGTCCCCGCCGTGATCGGCGGCAGGCTGGGGGCATCGGTCCAGTCGCTCGGCACATCGATGCGGTGGCCAAGCGGGGGCGTCATCAGCAATGTGCCATTTTCCGCAACGCTGCCCGCCGTCGCCTGCGGCGCATGATCGGCCGCCAGGCGGTAACGGCCGAGCAGGATGGATTGGGGCGGCGCGATCGGAATATCCTCGCCGATCGGCAAGCGTTCCTCGGTGGCCGCATCGAACACGCCGTTCGCGCCGGTGCAATGGAGCAGCAATTGCCCGTTTTCGACCCGCATGGTGAGGTGCGCCCGCGAAATCTCCCGGTCCGGGTCGATCATCACCCAATCGGAAGCCGGGTCGCGCCCGACCGTCAGCACGCCTTCCGCCAGGAAGCGGGCGTCGACCGGAGTGAGCGCATCATCCTTGTTGAACAGGCGGAAGATATACATCAGGCCACCTTCTTCTGCGACTTTGCCGCCGCATCGGCAGCCGTCATCGGCTCGATCCGTGTCATCAGCATCGCGCGCTCCGCATCGGCCAGCGCGGTCGCCACATTGTCGTGCCGGTCGGCGAGAGAAGCCACCATACGGTTCATGGAATCGAACAGGCCGCCAATCTCGTCCTTGCGCCGGTGCGATATGCGGAAGGACAGATTGCCCGCCGTCACATCGTCCAGTGCACGCCGCAGGCGGCGAAGCGGGCGGCTCCAGATGCGCACCGCGGCGGTGCTGCAAATGGCGAGCACCAGCGTCACGAAGATCGCGAAACCGGCGAGCAGCAGGGTGGCGGTGCGCTGCGCCGCGTCCAGCGATCCGCGCTCGATGATGACATCCACCTTGCCGAACGGAACGCCGGCATAACGGACCGGCTGCACGAAGCGGAAACCGCTCCGCGTCTGCGTGACGGCCGGCTCGACGGCGTTATAGCGCTTGCCCAGCAGGCGGGGGTTGCTGGACGCGCGGATGATGTTGCGTTCATCCGCAATGACCAGATTGCGCAGCCTGGGGTCGCTCGCCGCTGCGACGGCGAAAGCCTGCAGCGGGGCCCAATCCTGTTCGGCGGCCGGACGCCCGGCATTTTCCGCGACATGCAGCGCCGCGTTGCGCGCGACGAATGACGCGATCGAGGAGCCGGAGGTCAGCGCCATGTCCTGCATGACCGCCTTTTCCCGCTGCACGACGAAATCGACGCCGGTGCCAAGGGCCAGCAGCGTCGATACCCCCAGCAGCAGCGGCATGCGATACCGCTGGATCACGCCTTCCTGCTGCTGGTCCAGTTCGCCCGTCGCCGCGTCAAATTCGCGGCGCAGCGCCTGCGCCACCTGCGCAGCGTCGGCGAAGCGCTGGTCCGGCTTCTTGGCCAGCAGCTTGCCGATCAGGAAGCGCAGCCCCTTGGGGCAGTCGGGCACATGGCGCGCAATTTCCAGCGGCTGTTCCTGGGCGATCTGGATGGCGAGCGTGGCAAGCCCGGTGCCGGTAAAAGCGATCTTCCCCGTCACCATTTCATAGAGGACGACGCCCAGCGAGAACAGGTCGGAACGCCCATCGACCGGCAGGCCCAGCGCCTGTTCCGGGCTCATATAACGCGGCGTGCCCAGCACTGCGCCCACCTGCGTCCGCGAAGCATGGCGCTGCGACGCGGCGGCATCGCGTGCGTCGATGCGGGCGATGCCGAAGTCGAGCAGCTTGGCCGTCCTGCCATTGTCGCAGATCAGGATGTTGGACGGCTTGATGTCGCGATGAACCACCCCCTGCGCATGGGCATAGGCGAGCGCGCTGGCGATCTGCGCGCCCAGCATCGCGACCTTGTCCGCCGTCATGCGCCCGTTGGCCGCCAGCAGATCGTCCAGCGGCACGCCATCGACATATTCCATCGCGATATAAGGCGTCCCGTCGGCCTCCCCCACATCATAGATGGTGACGATATTGGCATGGCTCAGCATGCCCGCCGCGCGGGATTCGCTCAGGAAACGGCGCGCCACTTCGCTGTCCGACCGGAATTCGGGCTTCAGCAGCTTGATCGCGATCGGCCGGTCGATGCTCGGGTCATGCGCGCGATGGACATGCGCCATCGCCCCTTCGCCAATCGGTTCGTCGATCCGATATCGTCCGATCCAGCTCATCTCTTCGGGTCCATTCTGGCTGTTCATCGCCGCGCCCTCACCATCGCCTGGAGCCGCTTGGCGCGATCCAGGTCGCGCTGGATCAGCGCATTGCCTGGGTCGAGCCGCAGGGCCTGGCTCAGCAGGCCGACCGCGTTGCCGACCTGCCCCTTGTTAAGCGCGGTGAGCCCGGCCGAGCGCAGCTGTGCGGCGCGGCGGGGATCCGTGGTGCGCGGCGCGGGGGCGGGGCCCGGTGCGCTGGCGGAGGGCGCGGGCTTCGGCGCAGGGGCGGGCGCTGGTTCAGGGCGCGGCCGGGGCGCGGGGGCTGGCGTTTCCTTCGGCCGGACGCCGGGCACGCGGATCGTCTGGCCCGGCTTCAGCGAAGCGGGCACGGCCACCTGATTATAGCGGGCCAGCAGGTAGAATTTCATGCCGTCGCCCAGGAAACGCTGAGCGATGCCCTGCATCGTGTCACCTGCCTCGACGCGGTAGGCGAAGGACTGCGCCCCCAGCGTCGCGACCGGATCGGCGCTGAGGCTGTCGAGCAGCGCGCGCGAACGGGTGTCCGTGGGATCGCGCTTCAGCATCATGTCCAGTTTCTTGCGCGCGGCCTTTTCCTCGCCCTGATTGAGCAGGGAGACGACATCGCCCAGTTCCTGCGCGTTGCTGACCTGCTGCACCATGGCGGGCCGGGGCGCGCTGCCGCCCGGCTTGGACGCGCAACCGGCAAGGCCCACCGCCAGAAGTAAAAGAGCTGGTGCGAAAATCCTCATCCGGCGATCCTTGCGTGCGGGGCTTTTCTGCCGGGAAAGGGCAGGGTGTTGGGGGTGAACAGGTTGGTGATGGCCTGCCCGTCGCGGGCAAAGGCCAGGAAATCAGGTTCGGGCATCGGGCGGGCGAAATGAAATCCCTGGAACAGTTGGCACCCATGACGGCGCAGCCACATCATTTCTTCGGCACGTTCCACGCCCTCGGCCAGGACGCTGATGCCAAGTCCTCGGCCCAGCGCGATGATGGACTGGCAAATCGCCTGGCAATCGCGGCGGCTGTCCACATCGGTCACGAACTCGCGGTCGATCTTCAGCTTGTCGAACGACAGCTTCTTCAAATAGCTGAGGCTGGAATAGCCGGTGCCGAAATCGTCGATGGAAATCGCCACGCCCAGCGCCCGGATGCGTTCGAACAGCAGGGCGGCCGTGCGGGAATCCGCCATGGCGATCGTCTCGGTCAGCTCCAGCTCCAGCAGGCGCGGCGGCAGTCCGTGGCGACTGAGCGTCCGTTCGACCAAAAGGTCAAAGCCGTCGCGTTCCAGCTGATGACCCGATACATTGACCGCGATCCTGACGCTGGGCAGGCCCGTCGCCGACCAGCTGCGCGCCGCGCGGCAGGCGGCGTCCAAAACCCATGTGCCGATCTCGCCAGCTAATCCGGCCGCTTCGGCCAGCGGGATGAACTCGGCGGGGGAAACCAGCCCACGAACCGGATGACGCCAGCGGATCAGGGCTTCCGCGCCGCACACCGATTGGCTGCGTCCGTCGAGAAAGGGCTGGAACCATAATTCGAACTCGCCGCCCGTGATGGCGCGGCGCAAATCCTGCTCCAGCGCAAAGTCGCATCCCGCCGCCTGCGACAGCATCGTTTGCGTTGGCCCCAGCGAACCGCTGTGCCGCGCGGCCAGCGCCGAAAAGGCGCGGGAGAGCAGCTTTTCCGCCGGAGCGGTTTGCGGGTCACACGGCATATGGCCCATCCGGATGACGGGCAGCAGTTCCTCGCCGCCGATCAGCATGCGGTCCTGCAACGCATAGGTGATCGCCTGCAGCGCGGGGGCCGCTTCGCCTTCGGACGCGTCCGCGAACCAGAGCGCGAAATGCGCCCGATCGACATGGGCGGCGATCCGCGTTGTGCCTGCCATGCGGGTGATCCGCTGCGCGATCTCGGCAAGAACCTGATCGGCCTTTTCCGGATCGATGGCGCTCAGCCGGTCGAAATCGGCAAATTCGATGATGCCCAATATGCCGGGGCCTTCGCTCATCGCCTGGACTAGACTTTCGCGCGTGGGCAGGCCCGACACGCCATGGCGTTGCACCAGGCGCTGGGCGATGGAGCGGTTGACCTCGATGAGTTTCAGCACCTGCGCATGAACCGCGCGGCCGATGGGTAAAGCGCCTGGCAAGCCAAGCGATCGCCCGATGCGGATCAGCCAGAAGCTTTGGGCCGCGGCAAGGCAGAGGGCCGCGCCGATCAGCGCCAACGCGCCGGGCAGGATGAGCTTGGGAATGGCCAGCGACAGACCGGCAAGAGCGATGCAAAAGCTGGCTGCCAGCCACCACCATGGCCGGTTTCGCCCTCCCTGCACCTTGCGGTCAATGCCCGGCATGATCACCCTTTCGAGTGCCATGCAGTAGCGGCAATTATGAAACAGATGATTAAAGGAGAGCGCGCGATCTCAACAGCTTGACTAACCTGTGTTAGATGACAGAGGTTAAGATTCTGTCTTCTTCCCGTCCTCGATCCGGTAGGACAGCCAACGCAGCGCCATCCCCATGATCGACGTCAGCATCCCCGCCGCCAGGCACAGCGCCAGCGTCGGGTCCTTCTGCGCGCTTTTCCATGAAACGATGCCCAGCAGGACCACGCTGAGCGTCGAAATCGCATATCCGGCGGCTTTTATCGCTGCACTTTTGATCATTTCGCTTCGTTGAATGTTTCTAATTGTTGCTGGTTCCGAACGACCAGCGGCAATGGACGAGAGAAACATCATGGATCGCATCTTTACCGCCATCGCCACGCGGATCGCCTCCGCCGCGGGCCAACCATTCAGCTTTGCGCTGGCGCTGGGGCTCATCCTTGTCTGGGGCCTCAGCGGGCCGGTATTCCACTATTCCGACACTTGGCAGCTCGTCATCAACACCGGGACGACGATCATCACCTTCCTCATGGTCTTCCTGATCCAGAACAGCCAGAACCGCGACGCCGCGGCGATGCAGGCAAAGCTGGACGAAGTGATCCGCGCCCTTGATGCAGCGCGCGAACAGTTCATCGGCATCGAACATCGCAGCGCGAACGAGGTGGAGGAAATCCGCGCCGCGCTGGAAAAGGAGGTTGGCTGCGACGATGGCAAGGCCGGGACCGCCGACGACAGCGTCGAACATGTGCTGCAGCGGACCTGAGCCCGCTGCGCCTTATCCGAACTGCTTGATCAGCGAGGGCGTGGTGCTGTCCGCCCCAACCTCCGCCACAATCGCATAGGCCGCGCGCGCCACGACCTCGGCCTGGCTGAGCGCAGCGGGCATGGCGCTGCTGGCGGTCTGTTCCGCAGCGGCGCTGGCGGCAGTCTCCACCGCCGCGCTACGGGAAAAGAAACCCGCGTCGGACAGCAGCCCGTCGAGCGAATGGGACGGAGCCGACACTTGCCCGATATCGGTCCGGGCCGGGGGCGAATAGACTAAAGCCGCCTCTGGCGCTGCCGTCATAGGGGGTGGAGCGCTCGTCGTTGTGCCGCTGGTCCCGCTGGTCTCACTCGACGGCGCAGGGGTAGGCGCAGGGCTGGGCGCCGCCGGTTCGGTGGTTGCCGCAGGCGTGGTGGTTGTGGTGGTGCTGGTGGAATTTTTGGCGTTCCAGTTGGACCAGGCATTGCCGTTGCTGTTGATGCTGACCACGTAAATCTCCGACCGTCCCCGCGGCCGGGCTAGCGCGGCGCATCTTCCAGGCCGTGAAAGGACAGAGTCAGCGCGCCGTTAAGCATGGGCCCGGCGGCTCACGCCCCCAGCCACCACAGCACCCCGATCAGCGACAGCGAAGCGAGCGTCGTCGTCAGCATCACCGCCCAAGCGCTCAGCTCCATCGCCCACCGGCCCGCCTTGCCCGCCAGCACGAAACTGGACGCGCCGCAGGGCATCGCTGCCATCAATATCGCGACCTTGGCCCAGAGCGGCGGGATTGGCGGCAGCATCCACAGGATCGCGGCGGTGATCACCGGCTGGGCCAGCAGCTTCAACGCCACCACCCGTCCGATCGGCCCGGGCGTCGCGGTGCGCCGGGGCAGGGCGATGAAGATGCCGATCGCCGTCAGCGCGCAGGGCGCGGTCGCCTGCGCCAATGTCGCCATCAACACGTCGGCCGGGCCGGTCAGCGGCAGGCCCAGCACCGACCAGATACAGCCTGCGACCGACAGCAGGATCAGCGGACTGCGAACGGTCGATCGCGCCGCCAGCTTCAGGCCGGTGGCCAGACCATGGCCCTGCGCTGCCGTCACCTCGCTCATCACCAGCCCGACGGTGAAGACGATCGACGAATAGATCAGCATCGTCACGGACACCGGCGCCACCGCCTCCGGCCCCCAGGCGAGCGTCGCGACCGGCAGGCCGATGAAGCCGGTGTTACTGAAGCAGGCGCACAAAGCCGCGATGTTCGCATTCGATCCCGACCGCCCGAACCAGCGCGCCACGGCGAAGGCGAGGCCATAAGTGACCAGCGCGCCCAGTATGACGGCGGCGAACATGCCCGGCACGGCCAGGTTGCGCGGGTCCATATGCGCGATCGAACGGAAGGTCAGAACCGGCAGCGTGATCGCGATGACGAAGCGGTTGAGCACCTCGAACGCGCGGTCGCCCAATATGTCGTAGCGCCCGCAAATATAGCCGATCAGGATCAACCCGAAGACCGGCATCAGCGCGCCGAAGATCATCACCGCCATGAAAGTTCGCGTCCCTCAGCATGGCTGCCCTCACGCCGCCACGGTGCGCCCCTATGGCAAGTTTGGCGCAAACGGAAAGAGCTTTATGTGCAATTGCGCATGCGCCGACGGCAATCCGCCCTGCGCCGGTTCAGCGCCCGAACTGCGCCGCGCTCGTCTCGAAACTGCGCCGCGCCGCCTCCTCCAGTGGGAGCTGGCGGAAATCGTCGGACAAAATCTCGACGCCATAGGGGCCGTCATAGCCCGCCTCGCCCATCGCGCGGATGAAGCCCGGCACATCGAACTCGCCCTCACCGCACAGCTTGCGATGACACATCGTATCTTCGGTGATGCTGTCCTGCATCGCCATCATGGCGTCGCACAGTTCGGCCGCGATGATGAAGCGGGCAGGGACCTGCGTGACATCCGCCACCGCGCCGCCCGATCGCACGACATGCCATATGTCGATCAGCAGCCCGCCATTGGGCGCGTCCGCCGCCGCCACCATGTCCAGCGCGGCGTCCAGATTGGGCAGCGTGGAAAAGGGCAGCATTTCCAGCCCGACCATCAAGCCATGCCCCGCCGCCTCGTCGCACAGGGCGGCGAATTCGGCGGCCAGATCCGCGCCTTGCGGATCATCAGTGCGGAAGGGCGGGATCACCTTCACATGCCGCGCCTCCAACGCGTCGGCGGCGCGGAACATTTCAGCCCGCGCCCTGTCCGACCGCGCCCGCCGATCGCCCGTGGCGAACCAGTCGTTCAGGAACTCCAGCTCGACCAGCTGCTGCCCAGCATCGGCCAGATGCCGCCTCAACGCCGCATAATCGCGACCGCTATCCTGCCAGGCGACCAGGTCGCGCCACCAGAAGCCCGTTCCGGCATAGCCTGCCCGCGCCGCTGCCTCGATCCGGTCTTCCAGCGGAAAGCGGCCGAGATTGTCGCGCCGGTCGGCGCGCACGTCGCCGGCCGTCGTCCAGCAGGTCGCGATCAGCTGCGGCGCGCTCATCCGGCCGCTCCGGTCAGTCCATCCGCGGCGGTTCGATGCCCGCATTGCGGCACGCATAGTCGAGCAGCGCCGAATAATCCTTCGTCGCATAATCGCCCGCCCGCGCGCCGCCGAACACGGCATGAGCAGCCGCGCCCATGGGCAGGCCGACGCGGTTTTCCGCCGCCGCGTTCATGGCCAGGCTCAGGTCCTTGAAGGCGAGGTCGATGGTGAAGCCCGGCTCCACATCGCCCTTCAGCACCTTGTTCACCATCAGCACATGGAACTGGCCGTTGCGCGCGGTGGTGTTGCCGGTCACATCATGGATGGTCTGAATGTCGAGGCCGAGCTTCGTGCCCAGCGCGATCGATTCCGCCACGATCTGCGCGGTGGACAGCAGCATGAAATTGTTGATCACCTTCATGCGGCTCCCCATGCCGGGCTTGCCGCAGCGGAAGATGTCGGTGCCCATCGCCTTCAGCGCCGGTTCGACGCGCGCGAAATCGGCGTCTTCGGCACCCACCATGAACAGCGACTCTCCGCGCTCTGCGTGCAGCGCAAGGCGGCCGATCGGTGCATCCACGAAGGAAATGCCCTTGGCGCGGCAGGCTTCCGCCACCCGATCGGTGCCCTTGGCGTCGATGGTGGAAAGGTCCATCAGCAACGCGCCGGCGTCGATATTGGCCAGCACGCCATCCTCGCCCAGCACTACCGCCTCGACATGCTGCGTCGCGGGCAGCACGGTGATGACGATGTCCTGGCCCCGGCTCGCCTCGGCGACATTCGCGGCCTTCTTCGCGCCCAGCTCGGCGACCTTGCTCATCTTCGCATCGTCAATGTCATAGACGGTGACGGCAAAGCCCTTGCGCTGCAGGTTCGATGACATGGGCAGGCCCATCGCGCCCAGGCCGATGAAGCCGATCTTCGTGGTCATTCTAACTTCCTCTCAAATCTTGGGCCGGGCGGTCCCGGCACGATGAACCAGTAGCTACATCCGTCACCCCGGACTTGATCCGGGGTCTCTCTTCTTTTTACGGCGCGGTGGAGGCAGCGGGACCCCGAATCAAGTCCGGGGTGACGAGGAACTGTGCCGTCGGCACCTTCCCCGCGCCCCCCGCGCCTCTGCGCGCAAAATCAATGCAGCTTTTCCGCGATAACCCCCGCCTCCACAAGCGCCGCGATCTGTCCTTCCGACAAACCCAGCACGTCGGTCAGCACATCGCGCGTATCTTCGCCCGAACGCGGCGGCGCACGGCGATAATCCGCCGGAGTTTTGGAAAACTTGCCCGGATAGCCCAGCACCTTGACCGGCGTGCCGTCCGACCGGACCATGTCCTTGATGACGCCGCGCGCCGCGATATGCTCGTCGGCCAATATGTCGGGGATTTCGTTGACGCGCCCGCCGGGCAGCTTGGCCGCCTCCATCGCTGCGATCAGATCGTCCGACTTCCACTTCGCGATTGCGGGCCGCATTTCGTCCTGCAACGCCTTGCGGTTGGGCGAACGGTGGCCATTGTCGATGAAGCGCGGATCGTCGGGCAGGTCGGGACGGCCGATCAGTTCGCAAAAGCTGCGGAACTGGCGGTCATTGCCCAGCGCCACCAATATGTCCCCGTCGGAACAGGAGAAATCCTGATAGGGCACGGTATTGGGATGCTCATTGCCCAAACGCCGGGGGATCATGCCGCCGTTCAGATAGTTGGATGCCTGGTTGGCGAGCAGCGACACCTGCGTATCCAGCAGGGACATGTCGATATGCTGGCCTTCCCCGGTGCGGTCGCGATGGGCGAGCGCGGCGAGGATGGAGATGGCCGAATAAAGGCCCGTCACCAGATCGCTGATCGGAATACCGACCTTCATAGGCCCGCCGCCCGGCTCGTCGTCGGGACGGCCGGTGATCGACATGAGGCCGCTCATCCCCTGGATCAGGAAGTCGTATCCGCCGCGATCCTTGTAGGGGCCATCCTGCCCGAAGCCGGTGATCGAACAATAGATCAGCTTCGGGTTGACCGCCGACAGCGACGCATAGTCCAGCCCATATTTGTTGAGCCCGCCGACGCGGAAATTCTCCACGACGATGTCGCAATCCACCGCGATCTGCCGGATCAGTTCCGCGCCGCGCGGGTCGGCCAGGTTGATCGCGACCGACTGCTTGTTGCGGTTGGCGCACAGATAATAGGCCGCGTCCTTCGACCCGTCCTGCAGGAAGGGCGGCCCCCAGCGGCGGGTATCGTCGCCCTGGCCGGGCTGTTCGATCTTGATGACCTCCGCGCCCAGGTCGCCCAATATCTGCGTCGTCCACGGCCCCGCCAGCACGCGGGACAGATCGAGGACCTTGATCCCGGCCAGCGGGCCGGTCGGCGTCTGCTTGTCGCTCACTTGTTCTTGAACTCCGGCGCGCGCTTGCCCAGGAAAGCGGCGATCGCTTCATGATGGTCTTCGGTAAAATGGGCGAGCGACTGATAGCCTGCCGCCATTTCCAGCAGCGTCGTCAGTTTCATGTCCGCCCCTTCGCGCATCAGCCGCTTGGCCATGCGCGTGGAATGGCCCGGATTGGCGGCGATCTTGCCCGCCAGTTCCAGCGCCCGGTCCATCAGCTTGTCGGCGGGCAGCACTTCGGCCACCAACCCATATTCCAGCGCGGTCTTCGCATCGATCGCATCGCCGGTCAGCGTCATGATGCTGGCGCGCTGCGGCCCGATCAGGCGCGGCAGCAGCCATCCGCCGCCGCCGCCCGGAATGATGCCCAGCTTCACATAGCTTTCCGCGACCACGGCCGTGTCGGCCATCAGGCGGATGTCGCACATGCAGCTGATGTCGAGGCCCAGGCCGATCGCCGGGCCGTTGATCGCGGCGATGATCGGCACTTCCAGTTCGTGGATCGCCGGGCCGATCATCTGCACGCTGGTGCGATAGGCGTTGCGGATTTCATAGGGCGTGCCGCCAAACATGCCGCTGCGTTCGGCCATATATTTGACGTTGCCGCCCGCGCTGAATGCCTTGCCGTTGCCGGTCAGGACGATCGCCCGCACCGATGTGTCGCGCACCATCTGGCGGCAGAAATCGACGATTTCCTCGCTATGGGCGACTTCGGTGATGGTGTTGCGCTCATCGGGGCGGTTGAAACGGGCGATGACGACGGGGCCGTCGCGCTCGACGAGAAGGAACGGATCCAAGCGGGACTCTCCCAGGGCAGTATAAAAGACGCGGCACGCTAGGCGCGGACCTTCGCTCAAGCTAATATTGATTTTCGAAGATCCGATATATGGAAGCTATCATGGAACTGCGTCAGCTCCGCTACTTCGTCATGCTCGCCGAAACCGGCAATTTCCACCGTGCGGCGGAACGGCTGCACATGTCGCAGCCCCCGCTGACCGTCGCCATCCGCAAGCTGGAGGAGGAATTGGGCGCGGCGCTGTTCGCCCGTAGCGCGCGCGGGGTGACGCTGACGGCGGCGGGCCGGGCCTCGCTGGAAATGGCGCGGGCGACGCTGGCCCAGGCCGACCGCTTCCGCGAAGCCGCGCGCGAAGGGGCGGCGGGGGAGAGGGGGCGGCTGCGCGTGGGCTTCGTCGGTTCGGCGACCTTCGAACTGCTCCCGCGCCTCATCGCCGAATATCGCCGCCGCTACCCTGCGGTCGAACTGGTGCTGGAGGAAGCGACCAGCGCGGAAATCGCGCGAAAGCTCGCTGCTGCGGAATTGGACGTTGGCCTCGTGCGCCTGCCGCTGTTGCAGATCGCGGCGGTGGATACGCAGGTGATCGACCCCGATGAACTGCATGCCGCGCTTCCTGAGGGCAGTCCCTTCGCCGACGCCGACAGCGTTGAACTGAGCGATCTGGCCGAGCAGCCCTTCATCCTGCAAAGCCGCATCAGCGTCCTTCATTCGATCACGCTCACGGCATGTCAAAAGGCCGGCTTCATGCCGATCGTCGCGCAGGAGGCCGCGCAGCTCAGCGCCGTCCTAGCGCTCGTCCGCTCCGGGCTCGGCGTGGCGCTTGTCCCCTCCCGCGCCGCAGGATCGGTGCCGCAGGGCGTGCGCCTTGTCCGTCTCGCCAGTCGCGTCCCTGTCCTCACCGGCGTCGCTCTGCCCCGCGACACGCCCAGTCCGCTCGCGCGAAACTTCGCTGCCATTGCGTCTGATAGCCCTTGAGTATCGAAATGGCCTAATTCGATATTGGACTATCCATTCTCAAAACGCGATTTACTCGCCACTTCCTTCTTGGTTTCACGAGGCCGGCTTGTTCGAAACACTCACCCTTTCCGCCCTGCCGCCCGAGGATGAGGCGATCCGCCCCGCCCTGCGCGCGCTGATCGCCGAAGCCATCGCCGAACTGCCGGTACACCGCCGCGCCCGTTCCTGGCAGGGTTTCGACGCCTCTTTCAGCCGCAAGCTCGGCCAGGCCGGTTATCTCGGCCTCTCCCTGCCCAAGGAATATGGCGGCATGGGCCGCGGCCCCTTCACCCGCTTCGTCGTGGTCGAAGAACTGCTCTCCGCTGGCGCTCCGGTCGCCGCCCACTGGATCGCCGACCGCCAGAGCGGCCCGCTGATCTTGCATTATGGCACCGAAGAGCAGCGCAATTTCTACCTGCCCCGCATCTCGAAGGGCGAAGCGCTCTTCTGCATCGGCATGAGCGAACCCGGCTCCGGTTCCGACCTCGCCAGCGTCCGCACCCGCGCAGAGCAGCAGGCGGACGGCAGCTGGCTGCTGAACGGCCAGAAGATCTGGACCACCAACGCGATGCACGGCGATTACATGATCGCCTTGGTCCGCACCTCGGGCACCAGCGCCGACCGGCAGCAGGGCCTCTCTCAGCTGATCGTGCCGCTGAAGGCGCCCGGCGTCACCATCCGCCCGATCGTGGATCTGACCGGCGACGCGCATTTTGCCGAAGTCTTCTTCGAAGATGTCCGCCTGGCCCCCGACGCGCTGATCGGTTCGGAAGGGCAGGGGTGGAAACAGGTCACCGCCGAACTCGCCTTTGAACGCAGCGGGCCGGAACGCATCTACTCCTCCGTCGTGCTGATCGACGCTTGGGTCCGTCACCTGGAAGCGGTTGGGCGGAAGGACAGCGCCACGCTGCGCCTCGTCGGATCGCTGATGGCGCAGCAGGCGGTGTTGCGCGAAATGTCGCTCGCCGTCACCGCCCGCCTCGTCGCGGGCGAGAGCCCGGTCGTCGAAGCGTCGCTGATGAAGGACCTCGGCACCAGTTTCGAACAGGCGGTGCCGCAGCTGATCGGCGATGACCTGGCCGCCAATCCGGATGAGCCGGTCGATCCCGAACTCTACCGCACCTTGCTGTATGTGACCTATGCCGCGCCCAGCTTCTCGCTGCGCGGCGGCACGCGTGAAATCCTGCGCGGCATCATCGCCCGCGGCCTTGGCCTGCGCTGAAGGGAGCCATTCCATGGACATGTCCGAACTGATCGATCCCTTCGCTCGCCTGATCGAAGATATCTGCACCCCCGCCGCGATCCGCGAGATCGAGCAGGGCGGCGACACCGCCGCGATGTGGAGCGCTTTCCTCGAATCCGGCTTCCTCGATGCCTTGGTCGCTGAGGAATCGGGGGGCGCTGGCCTGTCGCTCAGCGACGCCGCCCCGCTGATCGCCCTGCTCGGCCGCCATGCCGTGCCGCTGCCTGTCGGGGACACGATGGTCGCCCGGGCGCTGCTCGCAGCTGCTGGCGTCGAAGCACCCGAAGGGCCGATTGCCATCGCAACGGGGGCGGGGCCCGCGCCCTTCGCGGCCGTGGTTTCGCATATCCTGTCCGGCACGCCGGACGCGCCCGTAGTGACTGCCGCCAGCGTCGAGCCGACCGGCGTGCCGCATGACGGCGGCGCTTATGTGAGCGGGATTGACGGCAAGGCCCTGCGCCCGATCGCTGCCGTGCTGCGCGCCCTGCTGATCTCCGGCGCGGCGGAGCGCGTGTTGGAAATGACCGTCTCCTACGCCAATGAACGCGTCCAGTTCGGCAAGCCGATCGGCAAGCAGCAGGCGGTGCAGCAACAGCTGTCCGTCCTGGCGGAACAAGCCGTCGCCGCCCGTATCGCCGCCGCTATCGGCGCTCGTGCGGGCGTGCAGCCCAAGCTCGCCGACGCGGCCATCGCCAAACATGGCGCGAGCCTTGCCGCAGGGCAGGTCGCCGCAATTGCGCATGCCGTTCATGGCGCGATCGGCATCAGCGAGGAATACGACCTGCAACTGCTGACGCGCCGTCTGCACGGCTGGCGTCTAGCGGACGGGTCGGAAGGCTATTGGGCGGGAGTCCTGGGCGACTTGCGCATGGCCGAACCTGCCAAACCGACCGCTGACTTCATCCGGGGCGCCTGATCGGCAATCTTCCGAGGCTAGGGGTTGTCGCGCGTCGGTCTTGAGCGCTAAGAGGCGCAGCCAGCAGCCCTGGCTGCGCCCGGGGCAGATGATCCGTGCGGCGCAGCGCCTGAGGTAAAGGACCATATCCCATGACCAATTCGACGCCCTATCTCATCATCGACGGTCAGGAGCGCAAGCAGGGCTCGCTCGGCACGATTCCGCTGGTCAATCCATCGACCGAAGAAGTGATCGCGAACATCCCGAGCTGCGGGGCGGAAGAAGCGCTTGAGGCTGCCCGCCTTTCGGTGGAAGGCTTCGCCCAATGGTCCGCTATTGCGCCATTCGACCGCAGCAAGATCATGCGCCGCGCCGCCGACCAGATGCGTGCGGAGGTCGAGGAAGCGGCCGCTGAGATCACGCGCGAATGCGGCAAGCCGCTGGTGCAGGCGCGGGGCGAATGGATGGCTTCGGCCGATCTCCTCGACTGGTTCGCCGAAGAGGGACGCCGCGCCTATGGCCGCCTGATCCCCACTCGCGCGAGCGACATGCGCTGGGCCGTGCATCGCCGCCCGGTTGGCCCGGTCGCGGCCTTCACCCCCTGGAATTTCCCTGCCTGGACAGTGATGCAGAAGGTCGCCCCGGCACTGGCCGCGGGCTGCTCGGTCGTGCTGAAGCCGGCTGAAGAGACGCCCAGTTCCGGCTACCGCATCGGACGCGCGCTACTGGCCGCCGGGCTGCCGCCGCGCGCCTTGAGCGTCATCTGGGGCGATGCGCCCGCCATTTCCGCCGCTTTGTGCGCTGCGCCCGAAATCCACAAGGTGACGCTGACCGGCTCGACCCGCGTAGGCCGCATCCTGGCGAGCGCAGCCGGGCAGCACCTCAAGAAGGTGACGATGGAACTGGGCGGCCATAATCCCGTGATCATTGCCCGCGATGTTGACCTGAACACCGTTGTCCCGCTCGCGGCCGAATTCAAGTTCCGCAACGGCGGCCAGGTATGCGTGTCGCCGACCCGCTTCCTGGTCGAAAAGCCGCTCTATGCCGATTTCGTGGCGGGCGTTGCCGAAGCCGCAAGCAAGCTGCGCGTCGGCGACGGGATGGATGCCGACACGCAAATGGGTCCGCTCGCCACCGCAGGGCAGCTTTCGAAGATCGAGGCGTTGGCCGCCGACGCCGTTCAGCGCGGCGCGAAGCTAGAAACGGGCGGGTCGCGGATCGGCAATCGCGGCTATTTCTTCCAGCCCACCGTTCTGTCCGGCATGACGCCTGAAATGGACGCAATGAACGAGGAGCCTTTCGGCCCGCTGATGCTGGTGATGCCGGTCGATGACATAGACGCCGCGCTCACCGAAGCCAATCGCCTGCCCTATGGCCTGGCGTCCTATGCCTTCACCAACAGCCTGAGCACGGAACGCAAGATCTCCGAACGGATCAATGCGGGCATGCTGGGCCTCAACCATTATGCGATGGCGATGCCCGAAACGCCCTTCGGTGGCGTGGGTGACAGCGGCATGGGCTCCGAAGGCGGCATCGAAGGCATGGATGCCTATCTGCGGCCCTTCCTGGTGACCGCGAAGATCGCCTGAATTTCCGGCGATCGTCTGAACTAGCTATCATCAGCGGTCCTCCGGCACCTGACCCAGGTGGCGGAGGACAAGCTATCTAATCGCCCGCCCCGCCGTGGGCGGCGTCTCTCGATGCATCGTCAGCCCTTCCCAGCTCACTCCTGCATGGGAGTGCGGCCCTTTCCGCGTGCGTCCGAGCGACTTGAACATTCAGCTTGACCGGGAAACTGCCTAGTTTACCAACAACCCTAAGAATAATGAGAAGGAGAGGACGTCGTGAGCGATTCTCAAGGCGCGGCTGTAGGCGGAAATGAAGCGCTGCCGGCCACAATGCCGCTGGCCCGCGTGCATGGCGCGGGGGACATGCGTGTTGATGAGGTCCAGGTGCCAGCCATTGGCCCGCACGATGTGCTGGTGCGGGTCGGTGCAACGGGCGTTTGCGGCAGCGATCTGGGCTACATCGCGGCGGGCAATATGGGCGGCGCGCCGCTCACCGAGCCGTTGCCGCTGGGACATGAATTTGCAGGAACCGTCGAGCAGGTGGGAAGCGAGGTCCGCGACATAGCGCCGGGCCAGCGCTGCGCCGTCAATCCCGACACAGGATTGATCGGCAGCGGGGGACCCGGAGCCTTTGCTCCCTTCATCCTGATAAAGGACGCGCGCATAGGTTCTGAAATTTGCCCGATCCCGGACAATTTGCCGCTGGAGAAAGCGGCTTTGGCGGAGCCATTGTCAGTGGCCATGCACGGCTTGAACATCGGCCACGTCCGGCCAGGGGACAAGGTTGCGGTGTTGGGAGCGGGGCCGATCGGGCTATGCACCGTCATCTGCCTTCGTCACCGCGGCGTAAGCGACATCCTGATCGCAGACCTCTGCGATGCGCGGCTGGAAAGGGCGCGACAGCTTGGCGCGGTGGTCACCGTGAACCCGTCGCGCGAGGCCCTGAGCGATGCTGTCGGCAAAGCGCATGGAACAGGTGAACGCTACGGACTGCCTTTCGTGGGAAGCGATGTCATCATCGACGCAGCGGGATCGCAGCAGGCTTTGAGCGAACTGCTTGAACTGGCGAAATATCAGGCGCGCGTGGTCATCGTCGCGCTGCACAAGAAACCGATGCCCATCAATCTATGGAAGCTGATGGCCAATGAAGTCAGTATTTCCGGATCGGTTGCAGACAGCCGGGCGGAGGAGTTTAACGAGTGCGTCAAAATGCTCGCTGACGGGGTGGTGAATGTCGATCCGCTGATCAGCCATCGCATGGATTTCAGCCAGCTGGATGAAGCGTTCCGCACCGCTGCCGACGCCGACGTGTCGGCCAAGGTCATCGTCACTTTTTCGTAAAGAGCGTGAGGCGCAGCATAACCGCGTCCCGCTGGAGAGGGTTGGAAAATGAGTGAAGTTGAGCTGCGCGAGCCGCAGGAAATCCGCATCGATGACATGGCTGACCCGGTGATTACCCCGGCGATCCGTGCCGCCCGCAACGGCCCGCCAAACGAGCCTGACCGGATGACCGTAGATGAAGTGCTCGCCCGTGCGGTCGCCGAAGCCGACGGCCTGGATGATTTCGGCGAGGACCAAAGTTTTCGCGAGCGCATGGCGGTGACGCTGCAGGCTTGGGAGGAAGACGAAGGCCTTGCCCGTGGGGGGCGGATCACGCTGCTGAACCATCTGGTGCGCGTGATGGTCAACCGCCTGCGCATTGAGGATCTGGTCAAGCGGCACCCGGAGATATTGGAGATTAAGATCGACCGGCCGCTGTTCATCGCCGGCCTGCCGCGTTCTGGCACCACGCATCTCGTCAACTGGCTCGCCCGCGACGAGCGGCTGCGATCGCTGACTCTGTGGGAGTCGGAGGAGCCGGTTCAGTTGCGCGAACTGGCACCCGGCGAGGTCGATCCCCGCGAGCTTCGCAGCGCGGAGATTTGGGGCGCGTTTGAAGCGATGCTGCCGCACATGGCCGCCATGCACGGCATGGACGCGGCTTCGATCCATGAGGATAATGAACTGCTCTACATGGATCTCAATTGCTACAGTTGGGAGTTTCAGTCCCGGATTCCCCGGTGGACCGACTATTATTTCGCGCATGATCGCACAGCCAGCTACGCCTATGAAAAGAAGGTGCTGCAGGTCCTGACCTGGCACCGCGGACCCAACCGCTGGCTGCTGAAATCACCACAGCACATGGAAAATCTGGCGGCGATCAAGACGGTGTTCCCCGACGCCACCATGGTCATCACCCATCGCGATCCGATCGCGGTCCTGCGGTCGTTGACCACGATGCTGGGCTATAGCGACCGTATCCGCCGCGATCCAGTGGACCCGCCCGCGCTCGCCCGCCTTTGGCTCGACCGTATCGAAAGGCTGCTGCGCGCCTGCGTCGATCAGCGCGGCGCATGGGGTCCGGATCAATCGGCCGACATCCTGTTCCACGAATATATGTCCGATCAGGAACGCGTTATGCGGCAGGTCTATGATCTGGCTGGGCTGGAACTGACACCGGACGTCGAGGCGCAGCTGCTCGGCTATCTCGACGAAAACCCCCGCAATAAACATGGCAAGGTGATCTATGATCTGGAAGGCGTCTTCGGGCTGAACGAAGCGGCCGCCCGCGAACGCTTCGCCTTCTATTATGAGCGCTTCCCTGTGCGGCATGAGGACTGAGATGACGGCCGATAGCAATTCTGCCGTTGCTCCAGTCGGCCGTGCCGACCAGACGCTCGCGAAAAAGCGCCGCCTGCTGCAGATAGCGCGTGAGGAGTTCATCCGGCAGGGCTATCGCGCCGTCACCATGGACGCGATCGCCCAGGCGGCGGGCGTGTCCAAGCGCACGCTCTATCTGTGGCATGAGGATAAGGCGGCGCTGTTTCGCGCTTGCCTGAACGCGGGGGTGGAGCGCTTTCCGCTGCCGCAGTTTAGCGATGCCGCCGCGCCAGAGGCCGACCTTCGCGCCTTTGGCACGGAACTGTTACGGGAATTCATCCGGCCATCGACCGTCGGAATGGCCCGGCTGCTGATGCGGGAGGCGCATGAATTTGCTGAGTTCGGACCGCTGATCCGGCGTAGCAGGGACGATTATCTGGCCGAGCCGCTCGCTGATTATCTGGAGCGGGCGGGCGTGGCGCGCACGGACAGCGGACGCGCGGCCATGCTCCTGTTGTCGATGATTTTGGCGCCGGTGCACAACGCGCTATTGATCGACGATGCGCTGCCCGATGAGCAGGAATGCAAGCTGCATGTCGATCTGGCGGTACGCACCTTTCTGCGTGGAGAGAGGAAGATTCCCGCGCAGCGGCGGCGGCTTGACCGGCACAACCGCTGTTGCTATTAAAAGTGAGTGTTTACTTACTTAGTTGTTTTTTGAGTCGGAGAGGAAGAAAATGGCTGAACATGCTGAGGGCGCGGTGATTGCAAGGGATTGGCACGACCGTAGCCTGCCGCTCGCCGACACCGAAGAATTGCGCAACGCCCTGGAAGAAGCGAACATCCAGACGTTGCTGATGGTCTATGTGCATCTTACCCATGATGCAGTGATGCTGGATATTTTCAGCAACTATATCAAACCGCCCTTCGCTGTGCCCGGCACCGAAATTCCGGCCGAATATCTGCAGGAGTTGCGCTCAAAACTGCTGCATGTTCTGACCACTCCGGGTGCCGCGCGAGAGGATGATCCATCCGACGCGCTGATACAGCGGATGATGAGCGTCGGCGTCGGCGAAGAAGTGGCCGATGAATTTCTGCCGCTGCTGTTTGACCAGATCGGCTTGAAGCTGCCCAAGCCCCGCAAGGAAATCGAAGGGCGCCCTGCGCCGAAGTCCGATTTCAAGGTGCTGGTGATAGGCGCGGGCATGACCGGCCTTGCCGCTTCGCTCAAGCTGGAGGAAGCCGGCTACGAGCATATCGTGATCGAAAAGAACCCGGAAGTTGGCGGCACCTGGTACGAAAATCGCTATCCGGGCGTCGGCGTCGACACGCCGAGCCACTTCTATTCCTATTCCTTCGAAATCACGCCGGAATGGACGCACTACCATCCCAAGGGCGTGGACATGCAGAAATATCTGCTGCACGTCGCCGATAAATATGAACTGCGCCGCAACATTCGCTTCAACACCGAAGTTGTCGCCCTGCGCTATGATGATGCAGAGGCTGTCTGGAACGTAACGGTCCGTGGCAAGGATGGCAGTGAGGAAGTGATCCGCGCGAACGCCGTGATCAATGCTCATGGTCCGGTCAACCGTTGGAAATGGCCCGACATCCCTGGCCGCGAGGATTTCCAGGGCAAGATCATGCACACGGCTAATTGGGACCCGGCCACACGGCTTGAAGGCAAGCGCGTCGGCATCATCGGCACGGGCGCAAGCGCCGCGCAGCTGATCGGCGCGATCGCCGATCAGGTCAGCGAACTGACCGTGTTCCAGCGCACCCGCTACTGGACGATCTACAATCCCGAGATCAATCATGAAGTGTCGCCGGGCATGAAGTTCGCCTTGCGCTATATCCCGCACTTCCGTGAATGGTTCCGTTTCCGCGTTTACTGGTTCGCGGCCGACGGCCTCTATGCGAACGTCGTGAAGGACCCGGAATGGCCAGTGGACAGTCCGTCGGTCTCCGCCATGAACGAAGGCGCGCGGCAGTGGGCGCTCGCCCATCTTGAGGCGAAGTTCCACGACCGCCCCGATCTCAAGGAAAAGATGACGCCGGACTTCCCGATCTTTTCCAAGCGCATCATTCTGGACGCGGGCTGGCTCGACGCGCTCAAGCAGCCCAACGTCACGCTGGAGCAGGGCGGCATCGAATGCTTCACCCCCAAGGGCATCCGCCTGAAGGACGGGACGGAGTATGAATTCGACATCATCATCTGCGCCACCGGCTTCGACGTCGCCAACATGATGGGCAAGCTGGAAATCCACGGCAAGGGCGGTCGGTCGCTGCGCGATGAATGGGGCAAGGACGATCCGCGCTCCTATCTGGGCGTGACCGTGCCGGGCTATCCGAACTACTTCATGACGGTGGGCCCGAACAGCGCGCCGAACCATGCGGCGGGCCAGAACCTGATCTCCGAAGCGCAGGTGAACTACATCATCGAATGCCTCGATTGGATCAACGCCAGCGGCGCGCGCGCCGTGGAGCCAAAGCAGGAAGCGTTCGAGACCTGGAACCGCCAGGTCGATGAACAGATGAAGAATATGATTTGGACCCACCCGCGGGCGAACAGCTACTACAACAACTCGAAGGGCCGCGTCTTCCTGTCTTGGCCGTGGCGTCTTGTGGACCTGTGGAACCAGACCCGCGGGCCTGTGAAGGAAAATTTCGAACTGCATTGAGCAGCTTCGATGGATCGATAACAGGTGAGAGCCGGTCCGGAAGGGCCGGCTCTCACTGTTTAAGAGGCATCATTTGCGGGTTTGTATCAACTCGACGTCCGCTCGCTTCGGGCGCAGTCGAGAAGTCTCGCAAATAGCGCGCCACGACTTCACTCAGCACAAAAGGCGGAGGTGAACGTGCGTGAGCGGGCCGATGCTCAGCCGGAAACCGTGTATCCCCCGTCCACCGCCAGCGTCTGACCTGTGATCCACGCCGCGCCGGGGCTCGACAGAAAGAGAATGGCGTTGGCGATGTCCTCGGGTTCGCCGGGCCGTCCCAAGGGAGTGCGCGCCAGCGTGGGCGCCATCCAATCTTCCTGCGCGAAGGTGCCTTCGGTCATGCGGCTGCGCGTCAGCCCGGCGGCGACGGCGTTGACGCGGATGCCCCGTTCGCCCCATTTCACCGCCAGGGTGCGGGTCAGGCCGACAAGGCCGGTCTTGGCCGCGCCATAACCGGGCACGATCGGTATGCCGAAATAGCTGCTCATCGACGCGATGCCGATGATGCTCGGCCCTCCCGCGATACGGCTTTGTGCGAGAAGGTCGGCGCTGCGTCGGGCCATGCGGAATGCGCCGATCAATAGCATGTTGACGGCCCGCGCGAACACATCCGGCTCATATTCGTCGAGGCCCAGGCTTGGCAGCGCCATCCCGGCATTGTTCACGAGTATGTCGAGCTTCGGAACGCTGGCCGCCACCGCATCGATGCTCTCGCCATCCTCTACGTCCATCCGCAGATAGCGATAGTCCGACAGATCAGCGTCATAATCGGCAGCATCACCGCGCGTGCCGGTGATGGTCACATCCGCGCCTGCTTCGCTATAGGCCGCCGCCGTCGCCGCGCCGATGCCGCTGGTGCCGCCGGTCACAAGCACATGCGCCCCGGAAAAATCATAGGATGGGTTCGTCATCATATAGCCTCCACTTCCACCCAGCGGCCTTCCGCCGCGGACAGGCGCGCGGCGTCCAGCACTGCCTGCCCCGCCGCGGCGTCACGGAAATCGCCCGCCGGGTCGGGCAGGGGCGGTGCCCGGCCTTCGATCTTGGCCTTCATCTGGGCGAACAGCTTGGCATAGGGCGCGACATCGAAGCCCTGGGTGTGCCAGCGGTCCATTTCCGTCTGGATTAGCTCCTCGATGGCGAACGGTTCGGGCACAGGGTTCACAAGTTCGGCCGGCATCGGAATCTGCCGCTCGCCGTCAGCATCTTTGATCCAGACTTCCTCCGGGTCGCCAAAGGCGCTGCCGGACTGGATCCAGGCCGCGCCTTTCGTCCCCGCCACCTTGGTGGCCATGACGAACGGGCCGGGAAAGCTCATCGCCGCCTCGATCACGCCGAGGCAACCGCGTTGGGTGCGGAACTGGACGTTGTAATAATCATCCGAGGTCATCGCGGGGCGCGTGGTGGTCAGCTTGCGCAGGATCGCGTTGACCGCGACGATCTCCCCGAGAGTGGAGCGGACCTGATCGATCATATGTGTGCCGAACGCGCCCAGGAAGCCGCCGCCTTGCGCGGCATCGGTCCACCAGTCGGCGAGCGGTTCTTCCTCTCCGCTTCCCGGCTGCTGATAAATGCGGCTGAACATCAGCGGATCGCCGATCAGGCCGTCCTGCACCACCCGGCGCAGCAATGCCTGCGCGCTGTCGAACCGGAACTCTGCGCCCAGCGCGTGGACGATCCCGGCCTTTTCGGCCGCGGCCAGCATTTCGCGTGCCTGGGCCAAGTCGCGCGCAAAGGGTTTTTCGCACATGACATGGCGGCCTGCTGCGATCGCCTGCATGACGGGCGTATAGTGGGCGTGCGGCGGCGTGGCTACGGTGACGAGCTGGATGGCGGGGTCGTCGGCCAGCACCTGCTCCAGATTATTCGATGCAAGCGGGATATTGAGCGGAGCCGCGCGCTGTGCGGTGCGCTCCCGGTCACGTCCGACGATGGCGCGCACCTCGAAACCAGCGTCGCGCAGTGCGCGAACATGCGTGAACAGGCCAAAGCCTGTGCCTACGACGACTGCGCCGATGGGCGCTTCCTTGCCGGTCATTTTGTCTCTCTAGCCTTTCTGATGATGTCGCGGGCGGCTGGCGCCCATGAAGCGATGGCCTGCGCCATCGGCATTCCGCTTACGTCCTTGGAGAAGACCTCGACGGAGAAGGGGGCTGTGCTACCGATCTGATCCAGCGTGCGGATGAAGCGCGTCAGGTCAAAGCTTCCCTCGCCAGGAACCAGCCGGCCGGTCATTGTTTCGTGCAGCAGGTCAGCGTCCGGCTCTGCAGGGGCATCATTGATCTGCACTGTATGAATGCGCGATCCTGGTATCTTCTCCAACAGGTCGAAGCTCGACCCGCTGCGGAAGAAGTGCCAGCTATCGACCGTCAGCCCGCCGTTCGGCCGTCCCGCCGCCTGCACGATCGTCCATGCGCTCGCCAGATCAGGGATGCCGCCAAAGGGCAGGAATTCAATATGTGCTTTAAGACCATGGGGCGCCGCTAGATCGCACAGATGCGCGAAGGCTTCGGCCGCCTCATCCAGAGACGGGGAAACCCCCATCATCTCCACGGCCGTAACCGATGGCGCGCCGATCCGCGCAGCGGTTTCCACCACGCGCTCGGCTGTCAGCGACTGGAGCAATCCGGCCAAAGGTGTGCCGTCCCCCACGCGGCGATGGCTGGGCAACCAGCAAGCGGTGCAATCGATCTCCATCACCGTCAGGCCATGATCGGCGATCCGCGCCGCGATCTCGGACGCCTTCATCCCCGCTTCTTCCAGCGACCAGACGTCGACCGGCATCAACGATATGCCCGCAAAGCCCGCCTCACGCGCAGGGGCGAGCCGTTCCAACAGCGGCACATGTACGAAGGGCGGGCCGGACAGAACGAGCGGCAGATCGTCTGTCACGCCGCCTCCAGCCGGAAATTCAACTCCAGAATGATCCCGTTCCGCTCTTCGACGAACAATTGGCAGAGGTTGGCGGGCGGATAATCCTTTCGCACCACGAAAAGCCCAGCGCCGTCCAGCCGCGCGAGCATGGTGGGCAGGTCATCGCATTCCAGCGCGACATGATGCACCGCTCCGCTGCCCCGCGCGGGGGTGAAAGGCAGCGCATCGTCGCTGGGGTAAGCGGCGTCGACTGGACCGATATGCACGATCGCGCGCCCGTCCGGATCGTGGATCCAGCAGCCTTGATCGATGGAAGGTGAGCCAGGCGCAGCCTCCGCCCGCAGGCCCAGGACATCGCGGAAAAAGGCCGCCGTGCCGGGTACATCGGCTGTGCGGATATTCACATGGTCAAGACTTTTCACGGCCATGGGGTCAGTCCACGAACTGGCCGGTGGCGGTCGCAGCCTCCGGCTTGAGTGCCGTCAGTCCTTCAACCTCCAACTGCGCCAGAGGCAGGCGCCACAGGTTAACCGCCGCGGTGCTTTCGGTTCGCACCAGCCGCAGACCCCAGATGCCTTTTTCATGCGCGTAGGAATTCACCCAATTGCCGCCCAGGCCCGGATCATGCTCGGCGATGATGATGCGCACGCGTCCGTCCGGCTCGGCGGCGAAGCGGTAATTATTCACCCATCCATTGCCGTCTTCGAACGTGTCGAGATTTTCCTGCCAGATGTTGCAGATCTGGAAGTTCCAATATTCGCAGTTGGGCGGCACAAATTCCAGCACCAGCGCTTCGTCCAGCCGCTTTTCCCACCCGCCAAAGGCAACATGGCGGTCAGGCACGCCGCCGTTCGACAGATATTGAGCGCGGCTGTAGTCCAATCGGTTGAGCTTCGCGGCGAAATTGCCCTGCGTGCCGTTCCACCAGTTGCGGACCAGTTCGGCATAGCCCAGAACATTCTGGGCTGCCCAAGCCAGGTTGTTGGCCATCAGCGCGGGCGTGACCGGCTCCGGCGCTGCGCCGTCCAGCCGCTCGATGCGCATATCAGGCGCGATTTCCTTTTCGCGGTCGCTCCAGACCAGGCGGATGAGGATGCAATTCGTGTCAGGCTGCAGCTTCAGCCAGTTCTTGCCTTCGCCCGGATCCTTTTGCGACAGGATGATCTCGAACGTCCCATCGTCTTCGATGTGAAGCTGCTGACTCCCCAGAAAGCCGGTGGTCTTGAGGTTGGCAGGGTCGAATTGCTTGAGGCCATCGACCCCCAGCGGCGCCCAGTCGCGCGCACCCGCATCCTCCGGCGCGGGCGCTGTCAGCAGCGCTAAAACGAAATAAGGAATCGTGCCGCGTTTGCCGATGATGCGATAATCGCGCGCCTCGTCGAACTGGCACATCAGATGGTCCTGATCGACCGTCTGCACGTTGATCGACTGCCGCCACACCATGTCGCGCAGCCGAGGCCGGGTCGGTTCGGCATTTTCGATCAGCCGCTCGAAACCTGACCGGGCGAGGCGAGTGAGGAAACGATACCATTCCGCTCGGTCCAGGTCGGAAGGATCGTCGCCGAAACGGTCGATCATCCGACCCGCGACCTTCAGGACGTCGCAGAAATCGTCCCAGGATTGCCCCGAAAGCAGCCTCTGCGCCGCACGCGCCTCGGCCTCATTCATGTCCCTTGCTTCTCTGAGCGCGTCAGCCATCGCGGCGCATCCTCTTCCTATTTTGATGCGGGGAAGGTGCCATCGCTCAGGCCCGGGTGCCAGCCTTTCTTCTGTCGATCCCGTGCCATTATCCTTCCTGTGTGACGCAAAAGGCGTCCGCACGTCGGTGAACGCCTCGCATCCCGATCGCCATCGCCGCCTCTTCATAGAGCCGGCGTCCGCACCGGCTGCCGAGCAGTCGCGGCGAAACGTGCCGCGAAGCCGACGAGGAGAAGAAAAAAGGTCGTTTCGGTTGTGCAAAATACAACATAATCAATGTGTTAGACTCACGTCGCAGTGGAACGCGTCGCGGGTAGCGCTCTGAGCATGGAAGGAGAAAGCCTAAAGCCAATTAGCCTGCCACAGAAAACAACAGGGGTTGCATC
The DNA here is from genome assembly GCF_055395525.1 of Sphingobium sp. TomTYG65. Taxonomy (NCBI): domain Bacteria; kingdom Pseudomonadati; phylum Pseudomonadota; class Alphaproteobacteria; order Sphingomonadales; family Sphingobiaceae; genus Sphingobium; species Sphingobium sp. TomTYG65. The sequence goes on from NZ_AP027331.1 coordinate 1,000,329, forward strand.
ATGACAAAATCATCGATCTCGCGCTCGCTTGCGGGCGCTCTGTTCGTCTGCTTCTTTCTGGTTTGTGTCAGCGCTTGGGGCTTGACCTCGAACGCCAGCTTTTCTGATCCCGATAAACCCACCTCGCCGCCGGCAACATCAACTGCTGTTGCCGAGTTCGGCACGTCGGATTTCCTGCGCTCCGCAATAGAATCCGCATCCATTCAGCAGTTCGCCAGTTCCGACGCTGCTGTTGCTTCATCCCCCTCGTCGGAAGGCTCAGGCGACTTCGCCAATTTCGATTTCGCAGGCGGCACCCGCTATCCGGATCAGGCCACCGCGTCCGTTGGTCCCGCCACCTACCGGCCTGCCGCCACGGTAGCTTATGTCCCGATCTCCCTGGACCGCCCGACGCCGAATACCGTCATCGCCAGGGTCATGACAGAAGATGGCACGGGATTGGTGCGCGGCGTCGCGGGCGTGAACTACCAGCCCATCTATAAATCCGTCATCTTTCGGCCGGGCGATCCGCTCACCAAGACCGTTGAAGTGCCGATCATCCTCGGGGTGCCTCAGGCCGACTTCATCGTCAGGTTCGTAGAGGCGCCTTGGGGCGGGAAGATGGGCACCGATCGCGCCTATGTGCAGTGCGATTTTCAGAAGGAGCCCACGCCTGCGCAGACAGCGGGCCGGGAGCCGCGAAGCTTCACGCCGAGCGGAACGCTTCAATGGCGGATGAGCCGGGATACGCTGAAATGGTCCGATGCAGGTCATGACAAAGCTTGGTCGACCAAGCTGCCGAACGGCAGGGCGCAGCCCGGCAATCAGGAAACCGGAATTTATCTCGACGGCTGGTTGTATCGTGACGCGGGGATAGAGGCCCCCCTGCGTTACACTGACGAAGGGCTCGTCATGCACAGCCAGAAGCTGAAACAGCCGCTGGAGTGGGATGGCGTGGCCTATAATTATGGATCCGTCGTCCTCAGCGGTCATAACACCAAGCCTGTCCAGATCGGCTATGGTCAATATGAGTTCACCGCCAAAATGCCTGACCGGCGCGGTTCCTGGCCCGCCTTCTGGCTGATTTCGACAGCTGGTTGGCCGCCGGAGATAGATATTTACGAAGGCTTCGGTTTCGAAAGCTGGTGGGATTTCGATCGTTACACCGCCAACACCTTGCATGGAGGTGCCAACATCACGCGCACTTTTCAGCAAGGGATATTCATGAACACCGAAGAGGTTTACGGCATCGGCGGGTTCACCAAGGGCTTCCACAGCTTTGCTGTCGATATCCAGCCCGATTACATAACCTGGTTCATCGACGGCAAGGAAACCTACCAGGCGGTCAATCCCTTCGCGGGCTTTCGCTGGTATCCGATCATGGATGTGGCAGTGAAAACAACCGGCGATTATGCCGACGGGTCGGGCGACATGATCGTCAAGGATATCAAGATCTATTCCAATTGAAGCGACGGGGTGGGCCCGCCCACCCCTTCACCCGTCAACGATCCTTGCGCGCTCGCAGCCCGTGCAGAAACAGGAATGCGCACTCTCTCGCGTAAACATCCCGGTCTTCTTCCGCGGGCGCAGTCATGGCAGTGAAGAACCGCACGGCAAAGGTCGCCAGCGTGTAGAAGATGCGGGTAGCAGACTGGCTCGGCCGGGGTAGGCCAAGCGTTTCCAATTGACTTTCCAGCGCCGTCCCCAGGCAACGCACTCGCCCTTCATAAAAGAGCCGGGCGAGATCGGGGATGAAATCAGCTTCCACGACGAGCAGCCGGTGCATTCGGATGCTGGCCGTTTCCAGATGCCGGTCCAGCGCCTCTCGGGCTAGGGCGACGAGCGCAGCCTCAGGGTCGCTACTGGCAGCGACTGACTCGAACGGCTTCCGGCTTGCTTCGTAAATGTCGCGCTGGATGATGTAGCGCAGCAGATTTTCCTTGTTACCGAACTGGCGGTATATGGTTGCCTTGCTGACCTGCACCGCTGCCGCGATCCTGTCGATGCTGGCACGCCGATAGCCATGTTCCAGAAATTCGGATGTGGCCGCATCCAACAGCGCGAACAGCTTTTCTGCGGAAAGCCGCAATGCGGTAACGCCTTCCCGAACTGGCGGCTCGATCAACGGAAATGGGGCCTGTTCCCCGCCGCCGTCTTCCACGCTGCGGTAGCCGTCCAGAAACAGGTGCACAGCCTTGTCGACAATCTGTCGTTGCGCAGCCTTGCCAGGCAGTTGCATGCCCAGAAAATAGCGCGCGCCCTCCACCGCAGTGCCGCCGAAACGAATGGCCATGGCGAGCGGGTCGCAGGCGATGATCGTGCCGTCATCGATCAGCTTCTGGAGATAGCGGGCGAGGGGCTCGGAAGAGGCCAGGCGCTTTTCGTGCAATTCCGCCGCCAGTTCCGGAACATGGTTGGCCGCTGCGATATTGGCCCGGAACAGGCCGAAATTCACCGGCTCGGCAAAGCCTTCGAAAAGGCGCATCGCATAGCGTGTCAGCGTGTCTTCCGCATTCGCGTCACTATCGATGGTGGTGAGGTTGAGCCATGCGCCACTCAATTTGCTCCGGACGGCAGCTTCGAACAGGGCGAGCTTGCTGGGGTAAAGCTCATATATGCTCTGCTTGCTCATATGCGCGACGGCGGCAATCCTGTCGACGCTCGCTCGCTCGAAGCCCTCGGCTAGAAAGACTTCGCCCGCCGCATTCAGGATTTGCGCCCTGCTGTCACGCTCGGTGGGGATGGGTAGAGAGGTAATTTCGACCATGCAAATTCATCTTAGTGGCCGTATGAGGCGAGACGTCAACGGGCAAAGCCGAAAAGTGCATGCAATGCCTGCGGCATGAAGGCCGCAGGCATTGGAACAGGTCCGCTCAGGGCGCCGTACCGGCGGCCCCCGGCTTTCCCACCACTATATCAACCTTCTTGATCTGCCCGGGGAAGCGACCGCCTGCAACATAATCGGATGTTACCGGCGTGTCGGCGTCGAAGCCGATATCGAGCGTGTCGCTCATTTCCGGCAGCTTCGAGATGGTCCGCGCGACCCGCCCCTGTGCGACCATGTTGCCATTGGCGCTGATGATCATCTCGCCCCCGGCATTCGCGCCGCCATCATAGCGGAAGTCGAACACCAACCGGTTCTGCCCAGCCGCGAGCGGTTGCGCCGCAGCGACCTGCGATTGGTCGCCCGGCAGTTGTGATGCCGCGATCAGGGCCACCGGACGGCCGTCCTTCAGATAGAAGCTCCATCCGCCAAACTTGCCGCCGAGCGCGACCAGCACCCCGGTCGCAGGCTCCTTCGGCATGTCGATGTCCGCAGTGATGCGGAAACTCCGCGCTAATAGCGGAGCGGCGCTGACGGACGGAATGCTGATACCAGCACCCCAATAGCTGTAGGTCGAACGATGCGGCCGTTGGCTCTCCGCCGCCTGGAAGCGGGCCAGCGTCATCCGGTCGTCAAGCGGCAGAACCTGGTTCTGCTCCGCTTCCTTCCGAAAGAGCGCCTGCATCTCCTTCAACCTCGCAGACTGCGTTCCCGCCAGATCATGCGCCTGCGAGAAGTCCTTCCGCAGATCGTACAATTCCCACTTATATTGGCTCGGCAGGACAGAGCCGTCGCCGCGCTTCCATGGCAGATTGATCGGCGTGGTGCTGGCCAGCCAGCCCTGATGATAGATGGCATGGTTGCCCATCATCTCGAAATATTGCGTCTCGTGCCGCTCAGGGGCTTTGGGGGCATCGAAGCTGTAGGCGAAACTGACCCCATCGATCCGCTGCTGCGCGACGCCATTGACGCTGTCTGGAGCCTTCAGGCCAGCCGCTTCCAATATGGTCGGCATCACATCGGTCACATGGGTGAATTGCGACCGGATGCCGCGCGCCTTGATATGATCGGGCCAGGATACGACCAATCCATTGCGCGTACCGCCCAGGTGAGAGGCATATTGCTTGAACCAGGGGAAGGGCGCGTTCGTCGCCCAGGCCCAGCCATAGCCCCAATTGCCTACCGCGTCGGGGCCACCGATCTTGTCGAGATTGGCCAGTAGCAGCCTGTCATCCTCCTGCATCGCATTGGCGAAGGCGGACATGGGGTTGGAGCTGCCATTTGCTCCCCCTTCGGCGGCGGAACCATTGTCGCCTTCGATGAACATCACCAGCGTATTACCGCTCTCGCCCATGCGGTCGAGTTCGTCGAGGACCCGGCCGATCTGCGCATCCTGATAGGCGAGCATCGCCGCATAGACTTCCATGAACCGCGCATTGATCCGGCGCTGGTCCGGAGTGAGTTCGCTCCACGCCATCAGGCCTTCAGGCCGGGCCGTATCCTTGGTGTTGGCGGGAATGATGCCGAGCCGCTTCTGGCGGCCAACTGTGTCAGCGCGCACCGCATCCCATCCCTTGTCGAACTGGCCCTTGAACTTCGCAATCCAGTCCGCCGGGGCCTGGAGCGGGGCGTGCGCCGACCCGGTTGCATAATAGAGGAAGAACGGCTTGTCCGGCGCTGATGCCTTCTGATTATGGATCCACTGGATCGCCTCGTCGGCCAGAGCTTTGTCGAGCACTCCTTCCTTCAGCGTGGGTATGGAGCTGGTGTCACGATAAAGCGCAGGCGTGAACTGATTGGTCTCGGCCGACATGAACCCGTAGAAATGTTCGAAGCCAAGGCCCGTCGGCCACATGTCGAACGGTCCCGCAGGCGAGACATCAGCTTCCGGCGCATTATGGTGCTTGCCCACCATCGCCGTATTATAGCCATTCTGACGCAGCACCTCCGCCACCGTCGCGGCGCTCTTCGGCAATATGTTGGTATAGCCGGGGAAGCCCGTCGACAGATTGGCGACGATGCCATTGCCAACCGCATGATGATTGCGCCCGGTCAGCAGCGACGCGCGCGTCGGCGAACACATGGCCGTGGTGTGGAACCGGTTATACACCAAGCCACGCGCCGCCAGCCGATCCAGATTGGGCGTCGGAATCGGTCCCCCAAAGGTGGACGCCGCGCCAAAACCCACATCGTCGGTCAGGATCAACAGCACATTGGGCGCTCCTGCGGGAGCGGTAACAGGCTTGGGAAAGGCGGGTGTTGAATCGGCATAAGTCTGACCGATCTTACCGGCAAACGGGGCTGCCGGGGCCGGCAAAACCGTTTGCGCGGCAAGCGGGGACGCGCTCGCGAGCAGAGCTGCGGCAAGCATTTTTCTCATTTCAGCAATACCTCGGTCTTCCGGATGTCTCCGTCGAATGAATGGCCGTTCGGATAATCGATCACCGTTGCCCCGGTGTCGTCCCCAACGTCGAAGGTTTCGCCGAGCCCGGCAGGGATCAGGAATGTACGGTCAATGCGCCCGCGTGCGACTTCGCTCCCATTGACGCTGATGCGCATCATTCCGCCGCGGCCGAAGCCACCGCCGTCATAGTCGAACGCATAGCTGATCCGGGCCGGACCCGCTGCCACCGGCGCAGCGGCCACGACGTCCCATTGGTGGCTTGGCTGCTGCGTCAGCGCCATATGGGCGGCGGGCTTCCCATCCTTCAGGTAGAAGCTCCAGCCGCCAAACTTGCTGCCCTGCGCGATCAGCGGGCCGTTGCCGCCGCCCGACGGTATCTCGACATCGGCGACAATCTCGAAGGAGCGTCCACGGATCATCGGAGCCGCGCCTTCGGCGACGCTGATGCCCTTGCCCCAATAGGTGAAGTTCTTGCGGCGCGGCATGAAGGCGATTTTCGAAGCGGAGGAGCGGTCGAGCGTCTGGCGGCCGTCCAGCGGGAAGACGTTGTTCTTCTGCGCCTCCGCGGTCCAGAGCGCCTGAAGTTCCTTCAACTTCTCCGGATAGCGCGCCGCCAGATTGCGGGACTGCGCGAAATCCTTGTCCAGATCATAGAGTTCCCAATCATAATCCATAGGGGAGGTGTCGAACGACCCCATCTTCCACGGCATGCGCACAGGCGTGGTGCTGGCCATCCAGCCCTTGTGATAGATGGCGCGGGTGCCGATCATCTCGAAATATTGGGTGTCGTGCCGCTCTGGAGCTTTGGGCGCGTCGAAGCTGTAGGCGAAGCTGACGCCATCGATCCGCTGTTGCGCGACGCCGTTGACGCTCTCCGGCGCCTGAATCCCGGCCGCTTCCAAAATGGTCGGCATCACGTCGTTCACATGGGTGAACTGCGATCGGATGCCGCGCGCCTTGATATGGTCGGGCCATGAAACGACCATGCCGTTGCGGGTGCCGCCCAGATGAGAGGCGATCTGCTTCATCCAAGGGAAGGGGCCGTTGGTCGCCCACGCCCAGCCCACCGGGAAATGGCCGTAACTGTCCTTGCCGCCGAACTTGTCGATCATGCTATTCAGCCAGGCCATGTCCTCCGTCGCACCATTGGCGAAGGTGCCCAGTTCATTGGTGCTGCCCTGCATCCCGCCCTCGGATGAAGCGCCGTTGTCGCCCTCGATAAACATGACCAGCGTCTTGCCGCTCTCGCCCATGCGATCCAGCTCGTCCAGCAGGCGGCCGATCTGCGCATCCTGATAGGCGAGCATGCCTGCATAGACTTCCATCATTCGCGCATAGACGCGCTTCTGATCTGGGTTCAGGCTGTCCCAGGCGGGAATATCCTTGATGCGCGGTGTCGCCTTTGTGCCGGCCGGGGCGATCTTCATCGCGATCTGGCGCTTCAATGTTTCTGCGCGCACCGCGTCCCAGCCCTTGTCGAACTGGCCCTTGAACTTCGCGATCCAGTCGGCTGGCGCCTGATGCGGCGCGTGCGCGGTGCCGGGGGCGTAATAGAGGAAGAAGGGCTTTTCGGGCGCGGCCGCCTTCTGCGCGTGGATATAGCCTATCGCCTCGTCCGCGAGGTCCCGGTCGAGGATATAGGTCGGGTCCTTGTCATATTTCTGTTCGGCGGGCGCATTGCCGCGATAGAGTTTGGGGGTCCATTGCTCCGTATCGCCGCCCAGGAACCCGTAAAATTGTTCGAAGCCGAGGCCCGTCGGCCATTGGTCGAATGGACCGGCGATGGAGCCCTGCTGCGCCGGGACATTATGATGTTTCCCGAACATCGCGGTGTTGTAGCCATTCTGGCGAAGCACCTCGGCGACGGTCGCCGCGCTGCGCGGGATCATCGACCAATAGCCGGGATAGCCCGTCGCGATATCGCTGACCACGGCATTGCCCACCGCATGATGGTTGCGTCCGGTCAGCAGCGATGCGCGCGTGGGCGAACACATGGCCGTGGTGTGAAAGCGGTTATAGACAAGGCCGCGTGCCGCCAGCCGATCGAGGTTAGGCGTTGGGATCGGCCCGCCAAAGGTTGACGCCGCGCCAAAGCCCACATCATCGGTGAGGATCAGCAGCACATTGGGCGCCCCGGCAGGAGCAGTGACGGGCTTGGGGAAGGCGGGAGTAGAATCGGCATAAGTCTCGCCGATCTTTCCCGCAAACGGCTCGGGCGTACGTGGCAGCACGGTCTGCGCGGCGACCGGCGCTGTGCTGCCCAGCATGAGGGCCAGGAATCCCGCTCGAACATTCAGCGCTGACCGTTTTCGCATTGCTCATCCACTCCATCCGTTCAGTTTCTTGTACGGAATAGTTTCGTACGAAGCAAGCTGGCGAGATGAACGAAGTCAAATAGGCGGAGATAAACCACGAACCATAGCGCTGTGGTGGAGACTAGCGTTGCGTCCGGCAGAACGACTTTAAGGCAGCGGATCGGCCGAACTAATCGAACGGGATTGACCGGAAAGTTATAGATTGATAACTTTCCATGGTCGATAGCGCTGCTGCCCTGTGGGCGGCACGAGTCGCTCGCCCGTGAGAGGAGTAAGGAAGTCATGCTTACCGATGCGCAGAAGCGCCATCTGTCCAATATTCTGCAGCCGGTTTCGCCCCCGCGCGAGCTGCACAATGTTTACACCGAAGATCAGCGCCGCCGTTTGCTGGATGTGGTGCACAGCGGCGCCTGGAAGCTGATCATCGCGCAGCATTTCCCGAATGCCGAGGCGCTGATCGCCACTTTTGCTGGCGGTTTCCCCGAAGGGTTCGAACCGACGTTGGACATGTTCCTGACGCCGACCTTCCGCGGCTTCTACGCCAATTATTCGACCTGCATGTTCCCGGAAATCCAGGACACCTTCTACAATCCGACCTTCCTGGAATATGCGAAGTCCTATTGGAATGCAGATTATGCCAAGCCGCAGATGATGCTGTTCAATGTGAACGGCCCGTGCGGCAACAAGGATCCGGGCCATCTGGATTCGCCCAGCTTCCGCGGTGTGCGCTATGAAAACTCGCCGACCTGGTTGTGCTCGATCATGGGCCGTTCGGGCCTGTTCCAGGACTATCTGATCAAGATGGCGCAGGTCATCACCTGGTTCAGCCATGATCCCAACAGCGGCTTCACCTACTGGCCCAAGGGTCCGCTGGAAAAGCCCGCCCGTCTGCAGCCGCCGGTCTATAACCGCGGCGTACTCGTGCAGAATGAAATGCTGGTGCATCGTGGCGAGGCCAATGGTCCGCTGGAGCGCCAGAACCCGAAGGGCCTCGGCTTCGACTCGCTGTTCAGCGGCGAACCGGGCAACCCCGACGGCTGGCTGGTCAAGACCGGCGATCAGGTCATCGAGCGCTATCACACCGACGATCTGCGCTTCCTCGTTCACTGGTCGGCGGAAGTCTTCGAAGACTATGCCGAACTGAAGAAGAACATGGATGGTTCGGACAATCTGACCTACGATCAGGTGTTCGACACGCTGATCAAGGATGTCCGCTCGCGTGGTATCCAGATCGAAACGCCGACCGATCCGCTGAACGACCCCGCCTTCATCAAGGCGCTGAACGACGCCTATGACTATGGTGGTCCGGCCGAATATCCGGTCGAAGCGCCGCGCGAGATGGTCGCGGCCTGACCTGACCGGCAGAAATGGAAGGGGCGCCGCATTCCGGCGCCCTTTTCTTTTGCGTCAATCCGACGCCGGTTCCACGTCTTCGGGTCCCCAATAGGCTTTCAAACTGGTGATCCGCCCTTCGGCATCGAATGTGCACACGTCGAGCGAGCGGATCAGCAGGCGCGGGCCTTCGGGCGGCTGGAATGTGACGTCGAATACCAGCACGGCGGCGTTGGCGTGCGACCCCCGGATCGGTGCGACGGGCCGGATCTTCGTCTTGAAAGCGACGGTATCGCTGAACCACGCAGGGAGGTCATCTCCGCTTTTCGGCGGCGAACCGACGGGGTCCTCGATCACCGCCCCCGGCGCGAACAGCGCTAGCACACCGTCGCGGTCTCCTTGATTGATCCTGTCGGCATAGGCTTGAAGCGTGGCTCGCATTTGCGCCTGGCTGGGGAGGACCGCTTGAGCGGCTGGCTCGGTCATTAGGCTACCTCATGCTGAAGCGGTGATAATAGGGAGACACCGCGCATTTAACATATGAACTTGCACTTTGTCTGTCGTTTTGCGTAGTAGGATGCAGATTTGAAGGTTCGGACGATTGGTGCAGGCTGGTGACTCGCCGCGCTTGATGCTAATCGGTCTGGCAGCGAGAGGATTATAGCATGGCCAAATCGTCGGACTATCGTCTGGGAGAATTTGAGTTTCCCCGTGGCTGGTTCATGGTGGGCGAGAGCGCGGAAGCGACGAATGTGCCCAAGGCGATGCGTTATCTGGGCCAGGACATGGTGATGTACCGTGGCGAGAGCGGCAAGGTCTATGTGACGGAGGCCTATTGCCCGCACATGGGCGCGCATCTGGCGAAGAACACGACGAGCTATATCGTGCGCGACGGCGAGCAGATCGAGGGCGATTCGATCCGCTGCCCCTTCCATGGCTGGCAGTTCGGGCCGGACGGCGCGTGCAAGAACATCCCCTATTCCGACTTCGTGCCCAAGGCGGCGAAGCTCAAAACCTTCCCGGTGGTGGAACGCGCAGGGACGGTGTGGATCTGGCATGATCCCGAGGGCCTGGAACCCAATTTCGACCTGCCTGACTTTGGCGGCCATTATGATGCGCCGGGCTGGGTCAACTGGAAGATCGACTATATGGGCGATCTTGACATCCACCCGATCGAGGTCGTGGACAATATGGCCGACTTTGGCCATTTCGTGCCCATCCATGGGGCGAAGGACTTTGTCTATTTCGCCAACGAGTTCAAGGACCACATCGTCCATCAATATTATGCCGCCGGGCACCGCACGCTGGTGACCAATCCGGATGACGTGCTGACGCTCGACACCTGGTACACCGGCCCGTCCATCCTGCAGTCGGAGATGGAGGGGACGTTCAACAGCTTCATCCTCATCACCCACACGCCGATCGAGGATGGCAAGATCCGCGTCTGGCACGGCCTGATGGTGCAGGTGAATGACGGCAGCGCGCCCGTCACCGATGACCTGCGCGAAGCAGCGCTGCAATATCAGGAAGGCAGCCGCCTCGCCTTCGCCCAGGACGTGGAGATCTGGCAGAACAAGAAGGCCTGCCTCAACCCGCTCGTGATCCCGAGCGATGGCCCCTATGGCAAGGTCCGCACCTGGTACAAGCAGTTCTACAACCCCCGCGACAAGACCCCCGACCTGCACAAGCGCACCAACGGCCTGCATGTGACGCTCGACAAGCGTAACTCCACACAGGCCGCCTGAAGGAGAAAAAGATATGGAGAGAAGTGAACGTCCGGTAGCCATCGTTACCGGTGCCAGCCGTGGTGCAGGCCGCGGCATCGCAGTTGCGCTGGGCGAAAAGGGCTACCGCGTCTATGTCACCGGCCGGTCCATCCGCGAAGGCGATGCGGAACTGCCCGGCACCATCGGCGCAACCGCTGCCCAGGTGGATAAGGCGGGAGGAGAAGGCCGCGCGGTTCAGGTGGACCATGCCGATGACGGTGCGGTCGCTGCGCTGTTCGACCGGGTGCGCGAGGAAAGCGGCCGGCTCGACATATTGGTCAACAACGTCGCCGCCTTGAACGATGATCTGGTGAAGCCCGGTCCCTTCTGGGAAAAATCGACAGGCCTTGCCGACATTCTGAATGTGGGCCTGCGCTCCCATTATTTGGCAAGCTGGCATGCGGCGCGCATGATGGTTCCCGCCGGAAGCGGCCTCATCGCCTTCACTTCTTCCTTCGGTTCCGTCTGCTACATGCACGGCGCAGCCTATGGGGCGCAGAAGGCGGGCGTGGACAAGTTCGCCGCCGACATGGGTGTGGATTTCCGCGGCACTGGCGTTACCGCCATCGCGCTCTGGATGGGACCTCTGCTCACCGAACGCAGCGCACGCACGCTGTCGGAGCATCCTGAGCAATATGAGAAGTTCATGGCCGACGCGGAAACGCCGGAGTTCAACGGCCGCGTGATTGCGGCGATCCATGATGATCCGAACCGCGACGAGCTGAACGGTCAGACGCTGATCACGGCGGAAATCGCGCAGCGCTACGGCATCACCGAAGCGGGCGGCCGTACGCCACCCTCCTACCGTGCAATGCTGGGCGACCCCCGTATTCCGCATCCTGCGATCGTGGCCTGAGGGGAGCGTCGATGGACCTGGGCCGCCGGTTTGCAGGCAAGTCGATTATCGTCACCGGCGGCGCGTCGGGCATAGGCCGCGCGACTGCGCTCCGCCTCGCAGCAGAAGGCGGGCGAGTGCTGGCGGTCGATCTGGATGAAAAGGGGTTGGACACGCTCCGACAGGAACAGCCCGGCATCGCCACCCGCGCCGGCTCCGTCGCTGATGAAGCGACGGCCCGTTCCATCGTCGCCCAATGGGTCGAGGAGGCGGGCCAACTGGACGTCCTGGTCAACATGGCCGGGATCATCCGGTCGAGCCACGCCGCCTCGACAGATTATGATGCCTTCATGTCCATCATCGCGGTCAACCTGGGCAGCACATTCCTCATGTGCCGCGAAGCCTTGCCGCATCTGGAAAAGACCGGCGGCAACATCGTCAACGCCGCGTCCACCTCAAGCCATTTCGGCCACCCCTTCCTGACGGGATACGCCGCCAGCAAGGGCGCCGTATCCGCCTATACGCAAAGCCTCGCCTGGGAATATGTGAAGCGGGGCGTACGGGTGAATGCGGTGGCTCCTGGCGGCATCGAAACCCCGCTGGCGAGCAGCGTGCAAACCGCCATGGTGGAAGGCGCCGATTGGGAGTTGTATAATCATCTCAGCCCGATCAACGGTTTTGCCGTCCCGGACAAGATCGCGGGCGTCATCGCCATGTTGGCGAGTGAGGATGGAGGGCACATGAATGGCGCAATCGTGCGTGTCGATGGGGGCGTTCACGCCTGATGCTGTAAGGTTCGCAGCGGGTCGCCGGCCATGACGTCCGTTGCGGCCGCCTTCTGCCTCGATCATCTGTCGCTTGTCGATCTGGATGCGCTGACGGTGATCGATGCGGCGGCCCATGCGGGCTTCGCCGCCGTCAGCCTGTTCGTCACACCCATTCCGATCAGCCCGACGCATGATCTTGTCATGGATAAGGCTGCGCGGAAGGCGGTGGTCGCTGCCTTACGTGAAACGGGCTTGAAGGTCGGGATCGTCGAACCCTTCATGCTCGACGCTGACCCTGACTGGCTTCTGCTGGAACGCAGCGCTGAACTGACGGCCGAGCTTGGCGGCACTGTCAATATCCTGGGCGTGGACGAGGATCATGCGCGGCTGCGGGAGTCGCTGGGGCGGATGGCGGATATCTGTCGGAGAACGCAGGTTCCCGCCATCATCGAAGCCTATCCGCTTTCCGCGATCCGCTCACCCGCTCAGGCGCTGGGCTTCGCGCAGGCATTGGGTCCGGAGGTGGGCCTGTGCATCGATACGCTGCACGTCATCCGCAGCGGCGGCAACTGGGACGACGTCGCCGCACTGCCACCAGAACGCATCCGCCACGTTCAGTTGAACGACGGACCACTCGCAGCACCGCATGATAGGGTGAACGAAGCTGTCTTCGACCGGCAATTGCCGGGGCAGGGGGAATTCGACCTCAGGTCGCTTCTTCCCTTGCTGCCTGAGCATGCGCTGATCGCGGTCGAAGCGCCGTCGCGCGCGCATCGCGGGGATCAACCGCATGAGCGCGCGGCGCTCCTGATGCAGTCGATGCTGAAACTTTACGCCGCGGCCTGACGGGCGGAGAGACTCTCTCCGCCCGGTTCGTCCTACTTACTCCGCCGCCAGCGTCGTCTGTTCGCGAAAGTAGGGGATCACCTTCTCACCGATGTTGCGGATCGTTTCCATGATTACGTCATGCGGAATGCCGCCCATCTGGAACATGAAAAGGATTTCGTCGGCGCCGGCATCCTGAAGGCGCTTGATCTGCCGGATGCAGTCCTCCGGCGTGCCATAGGCGTCATCGACCACTTCGAAGCTTTCGGTATGATGGCCGCCAACGGCGATCTTTTCTTCCGACAGCCAGGCTACGGTCTCTTCCTTGTGGCGTTGCAGCGCGGCCAGGCTTTCGCTGGCGTCCAGGTCCTCGACGTCGGGGGCGGGGCCGCCCGAATACCAGTGACCGAGCGATTCAACGAAGAAACGCTGTCCGCGCAGGCCGATGCGGCGGGCCTTTTCGCGATCTTCCAGCACGACCGCAGGGCAGAGCGCGGCAAGATGCTGGGTCGGACGGTAACCGACCTGATCTTCAGCTTTCCGGTTGGCGAAAGCCTCGCGATAAATGGCGTTCTTCTTCGCAATATCCTCAGGCCCCGCAAAGCCCAAAACCAGCGCACCGATGCCGCGCGAACCGGCGGTGACCAGCGTGTCGGCGCGGGTGCAGGCCATGTAGATCGGCGGATGCGGGTCCTGCATCGGGCTCGGGTGGATGGGACGGAAGGGGATCTTAACGAACTGGCCGTCATGTTCGATCTCGCCATGCTTCAAGATCTTGGGGATCAGATACATGGACTCGTCAATCATCGGCGGCAGGTCTTCGAGATTATAGCCGAAGGTGCCGGCTTCCTGCTGCGTTCCGCCCTTGCCCATGCCGAAGTGCACGCGGCCGTTGGACAGGATGTCGAGCGTTGCGATACGTTCGGCGACCTTTACGGGATGGTTCATCGCGGGCGGCAGGCAGACCACGCCATGGCCGATGCCGATGCGCGAGGTGCGGCCGGCGAGATAGGCCAGGAAGGTTTCTGGCGCCGACATATGGGCATATTGGGTCAGCGCGGTATGTTCGACCGCCCAGATCGTGTCGAAGCCCATTTCCTCGGCGTAGATGGACTGTTCGACGATGTCGCGGAATACCTGCTGTTCATTCGCGCGCGACGTATCGGCCATCTGCGCTTCGTAAATGATCGAGAATTTCATCATCTTCTCCACAATTTTCTTGTCGTGGAGCAAGGCTATGCTCGGCGCCAGGTGGCCGCATCATCCAAATGGATCAGATTTCATATTCGCTGCCGGCAGCCCTAAGCAATGTGATGAGCTGGACCTGGCGATGGGTGCCGGTCTTCGCGAATATGGCGCGCAGGTGGGATCGGGCAGTATTATAGGCGATGTCGAGCGCAACCGCCGCGTCGGTGAGCGATGCGCCCTGTGCCAGAAGGAGCGCCAGCCCCGCCTCGGCGCGAGTTAGCTGAAATCGTTCGCGCAGCGTTTCTTCGGACAGCCCTCCCGGCCTGCTCGGATCGGCGATGAACAGGGCGAGCCATGCTCCATCCCCATAGGCCGAGGAAGGAACCGCGCGGGCGCGGGCATGGAGCGGCTGCCCGTCGCCCTTGGCGACTTCGAACAATATCTCCTCGCCCGCTGGTGGGGGAGACGCGAGAATGCGGTTGATCGTGGCGGCGGCGGACCCCGTCCGGGGTTGCAGCTTTCCGCTCTGCTCTGCCACGACATCGGCTTCCTCCAGCATCCTCATGGCGACCGCATTACGCCGCAGGATACGGCCTTCACGGTCCAGGATCAGCGTGGCGACAGCCAGGCCCGCCATGGCGCTGCTGAACAGCTGACTTTCCGCCTGAGTGGTGGTGAGGCGGGCGTGCAAGTCCAACGCGATGCGCAGATGCGGGATCAGGCGGGTGAGTACCGCCCGTTCGGTATCGCCAAACTCGCCCTGATCATCATCCCGCGTCAGGCGCAGGCGGACGGCGACATCGGGCGGCCGGTGAAGGTCGACGCCCAATATCTCCACACTATGCGCCACATTCAACCAGTCGCGGAATCGCGCAGGGATATGGCTGACAAAGTCGCGGAAGGACACGACCTGTCCTTCGGGCAGGCCAACAAAGGGGTCGGCCTGCGATATTTTTTGATATTCCTGAGTCCGTTCCGGGTCAGCGCCGGGCGTCACATGTGCGTCGATGCCGGCATGCCCGCGGCCGATGAGCAGCGTGGCGAAGGTTGTATCGGTTGCGGCCGCGAGCGCGCGCAGGAAATCTTCCCAGGGCGGTGATCGGGTCAGTCCGCCATAGAGGGTTTCGAGCAGGTCGGCGAAGGCAGTGTCGTCGCTCATCGATCAGATCATCCGCCTTGGCCGCGACGGCGGGTTGCGCCGTCGCGGCTCTGCTCCCGGGTCAGCGCCGCAGGGCCAGCGTGATGCTGTAACGGCGCGGCGGCGAATAATAGGCTTCGGTAAAGCCGAAGCTGGTGGAAGCGTCATAACCCGCCGTGATGATGCGGCGATCGGTGATGTTATCGACCCCCGCCCGGACCGACAGACCGCTGTCCGCAAAGCGCAATTCGGCGCTCGCGTTGAGGATGGCGTGGTCGGGCTGCCGCAGCAGCGGCGTATTTTCCGCATCAACAAAGACCTGGCTCTTATAGGCGGCGTCGAGCCGGAAGACCGCCTCCACATTTTCGCTCAGCGGCGCCTGATAAACCGCGCTCGCATTGGCGGTGATGTCGGGCGCCTGCTTCAGCTTGCGGTTGCTGACGTCCGTCGGCACGCCGTTGATCACCGACACATAGTCCAGATATTTGGCGTCGAGCAAGCCGAGCGCGCCCGTCACGGTGAAGCGCGGCGAGACCTTGAACGCGCCTTCCAGCTCGATGCCCTGGATGCGCGACCGGCCGGCATTCTCATTGCGAACGACGATCAGGCCGGTGGTCGGGCTGACCGTCGAGACCAGTATCTGCTGATCGCGATATTCGTTGCGGAACACGGCGAGGTTGATTGTGGCGATGCCGCCGAAGCCGGCCTTCAGACCCGCCTCATAAGCGGTCAGATATTCCGGATCATAGGAGCCGATTTCCTCGACCGAAGTCGGCCGCCCGTTGAACCCGCCCGACCGGAAGCCGCGCGAATAAGAGGCATAGGCCATCAGGTTCGGCCGGAACTTGTAGGAAAGCGACGCGCGAGGCGTGAAGGCGTCCCAGCTCTTTTCAAGTGTATAGCTCGGCGTACCCGCCAGCAGCGGTTGGCCCGAATAAATGCGCATCGCCGACTGGAAAAACTTCTTCTGCTCCCAGGTATAGCGCGCACCCAGTTCCAGCGAGAGGCCGTCCACCAGCTCATAGTTGCCGTTGGCGAAAATCGCGAGATTGTCGGTGCGCTGGCGGTTGCGGAAGTCGATGTTGAAGTCGAGTGAGGAGGCCGGGATGGCGAAGCCGGGCGCGATGGGGAAGGGGTCCAGCCCCGCCGCGACCAGCGCCGGGTAGAGCCCATCCGCCACGATCAGCCTGGTATTGTCGCGCGTCTTCTCGCGATAGGCGAACGCTCCCAGCAGCAATGTGCCGCGCCCGCCCAGGTCGAGCGAAAGCTGCAGTTCCTGGCTGATCTGCCTCGCGCGTTCGTCATGGATGTCGCCCGCATAGTTGATCGTAGCCGACGCGTCGCCATCACGCCCGAAAAGGGCATCGACGTAGCGGTAAGCGGTGATGGATTTCAGCGTCGCGCCGCCAAGTTCCTTGGTCAACGTCAGCGATGCGTTGACCGCGTCCGTCTGGTCCTTGTTCAGCGCGGGCGTGCTGTCCGTCCGGTCTATGTCGCCGGGCACCGTGCAGCAGGGACCAAGGAAGGTCGATTGCAGGATGGAAAAGAAGGTCGGCGTGAAGGCGATCATGCTGTGCGGCGCGCTGTGCTGCCGCCGGTGCAGCCCATCGACCTGCAGCACGGCATCCAGTCCCTCGCCGTCATAATGCAGCGCCACCTTGCCCGCGACGACATTGCGGTTGCCCAGATTCTTGCCCGATGGGATCTTCTGCCAACCCTCGCCGAACTCGCCCAGCGCCGCGACGCCCAACGACCAGGTGTCGGACAGCGGCGTTTCGGCATAAACGCGCCCGCGCACCGTATTGAACGACCCATAACGCAGGTCGGCTTCGATCTTCTGGTCGCGCCCCGGGATGGCCGACACGATGTTGATAGCGCCGCCCACGGTGTTTTTCCCGAACAGCGTGCCCTGCGGTCCGCGCAGCACTTCGATCCGGTCAATGCCCAGCAACTCGGTCGTCGCGCCAAAGGTGCGCGCGACATAGACGCCGTCAATATAGACACCCACCGCCGGGTCGGACGTGATGATGAAGTCATTTTCACCGACGCCGCGAATGAACGGCGCGATGCCGCCGCTGTTGCCGCCCTGGCCCGGCGTGAACTGGATATTGGGCGCGATCTGGCTGACCTGCGTCACATTGTCGAGACCGCGGCTGTCGAGCGCAGACGCATCGACCGCGCTGACCGCGATCGGCACATCCTGCAGCCGCTCTTCGCGGCGGCGAGCGGTGACGACGATGTCGCTGCCCTCTGAAGTGGCTGCTCCGGGCGCACTGGTCTGCGCCAGGGCCAGCCCCGGTGCTGCAAGGGCGATGAGTGATACTATCGGATAAAGCGTCTTGCGCATGGTTTCCTCCCCAAAAACCGTTTTATTTTGCGAGCGACTATAACGCCGCCATTCCCATTCTCCAGCAGGCCGCTGCAAAAATGCAGCCGCTGTTGCGTCCGCGCATCATCATCAGGGCGCGGCGGCGTCCACCCAGGCCCGCTTCTGCACTCTTCGGGCGAAACGCCATCCGGCGGCAGTGCGCGTAAGTTCGTCCTCGTACCAGAGGCCGATATGATTGTTCTGCTCGCTTCCGTCCGGCCCCCTGGCTGTCATGACGACATGCGCCGCTGAACGGACGGACGCCCTGTCTCCGTCAAGGTCGCATATGATGCTGGCGGTGGAATGATAACTGCCCGCCAGCCCCTCCACCACCGGCTGTAGAAAGGCGACGAGCATGTCCGCATCACCCTTCGGACCGCCGAACGCGGTGAAATCGACCTGCGCATCATCCGCGAATAACGCCGTAGGTCGTTCCACCGGTGTTGATCGATCGCATGGCAATATCTGGCCAGCAGCTCATGTATGGCGAGCCGGTCAGCGATCTCTTGTCCGTTCATACGCCCCACTTCCGATGCGTCAGGCGGCTTCCCACTCGATCAGATGGCTGATGTCGCTGCGTTCTTCGGGCTTGCGGCCTGCCGTTGCAAGATGATGGGATGTGATTTGCGCGTCAGCGGCGAGCGGCCGGATCATTTCGAACACGCGATCATATTCGGTGCTGGCGATTTTCCACACGCCACCTTCGCGCCGGTAGATGTCGCGATAGATGGCGCTGCCGATCGTGTGGCTGCGCATCTCGGTATTGATGAAGATGTCTTCCAGATACCAGAGGCCCTCCGCGCTGTCTTCGCCGGTCAGAGTGATCTCCGGCATATGGCCATGGTGCATGGCGACAGCGCCCGAATGAAAGCTGTTGGCCAGGAATTCCAGCATGTTGTCGCGGCCCTGCAAACGGACCCGGTAGGTGCCGCCGCGATAATCCACGCGAAGGTCTTCGGTGAACAGGCCGCTCAGCAATTCGATATTCGCCGTGTCGATGCCCCGGAAATAGCGGTGCTTCAGGGTACGGATATCTTCCAGGTCGCTCAGCTGCTGCAGGGTGTAAGCCATGAACCTCTCCATCTGATGACGCAATTTGCGCTTGTTATGCCTCCCTATACCCGATCTGCGTAACAATCTGCAATGGTGGCTGCATAATCACTGGCGAATAAGGGCATGGATTGAGTATGGAGCCTTTCTGTGGTGATGCGCTCGCTGCGCATCATGAAGGAAAGGATTGAGCTGTGGGCGATACGGGTATTGGCAAGGTAGCGATCGTCACGGGCGGCACGCGCGGAATCGGCGCGGCGATTGTGCGACGGCTGTTGGCGGAAGGCTATGCGGTGGCGACATGCGGACGCACTGCGCCTGACGAGCCGATCGGAATCGACGGGCGCGCCGCCGAGTTTGAAGCGTGCGACATTCGTGATCCCGCAGCAGTGGCGGACTGGGTTCAGGCGCTGGTGGCGCGTCATGGTCGGATCGACCTGGTCGTCAACAATGCCGGCGGATCGCCGCAGGCGGAAGCGGCGACCGCCAGCCCACGCTTTTCCGAGCGTATCCTGCAATTGAACCTGCTGGCGCCGCTGCATGTCGCGCAGGCGGCCTATCCGCATCTGAAGGCGGTGGGCGGCTCCATCGTCAACATCGCCAGCGTATCGGGCGCGCGGCCTTCGCCCGATACGGCGATTTACGGCGCGGCGAAGGCCGGGCTGCTCAGCCTCACCACCAGCCTGGCGCAGGAATGGGGGCCGGAGGTTCGCGTGAACGCGATCATCGTCGGCCTTATCGAAACGGAGACGGCGGAGATGACCTACGGCACGCAGGCGGCGCAGGAACGCATCGCCGCGTCGCTGCCGCTCGGCCGGATGGGCCGGGGCAGCGACATCGCCGAAGCGGTCGTGTTTCTGGGCTCCCCCGCCGCCGCCTATGTCAGTGGCGCGAAGCTCGAAGTGCATGGCGGCGGCGAACGGCCGCTGTTCCTGGAAATCGTCAAGGAAGAAGCGGCTAGGGCTTGAACGGCGACGCTCGGTCACCGTTCGCCTTGAGCTTGTCGACGGCTTTGCTGCGCTGGAGAAGCGGCTTCGACAGGCTCAGCCCTAACTGAGGAGGTAAGGTCATACCGTCAGCCGGTACGGCTCAGGCCTCCTTAAGCGTCGCTTTCCCCACCATGCTTCCATAACCGGCCGCGGCCTCCGTCTGCGGTCGGGCCGCGCGCGCCAGATCGGCGGGATAATGGCTCGCCGCGCGCCAGAACAGCCATCCACCCAGCACCGTCAGCACCGACATCGACATCAGGCTGATGCGCAGCGATTCCGCGCCGAACCGGCCGGTCAGCAGATCGCTCACCACGCCGCCCAGCACCGGGCCAAGCGCACTGCCGATCACATTGATGATGACCACCAGCATCGCGGTCGCTTGCGCCCTTTGGTTGGGCAGCACCAGACGGGCTGCAGCGCCGAAGGCAGGGCCGGCCCACATCGCCGACATCATGCCTGTCAGGATCGACAGCAGCGCCACGCCGGGAATGCGGAAGCCGCCCAGATCAACGGCCGCTCCGCCCGGCAGCAGATACATGATCATGAATAGGGGGAAGGCGAGCAGGAAGGCGATGGCAGGAACCCGCAATTGCCAGATCTCCCCACGGACGCGCACCCGATCGACAATGAAGCCGCTCAACATGCTGCCCGTGATGCCGCCGATGGCCGCGCCGATGCCCAGCCATGATCCTGCTTCCACCATCGTCATCCCATGCGATCGCATGAAGAAGGCGGGCTTCCATACGGCAGCGGCATAGCCGAAGATGTTGAAGGTCCCGACACCGATCGCCAGCAGGCGCAGCGACGGAATGGCCCAGAAACGGCGGGTCGATGCCCACAGGCTTTCACTCGGGGCGGCCTTGGCGGTCGGAGCGGCCCTCACTCGTCGCGGGCCGGTCAGCCACAGCAGCAACGCCAAAGGGAAACCAGGGATCGCAAGAGCATAGAAGGCCCAGCGCCAACCCCACAAGGCCGCAACCGCAGCACCGCCGGTCAGACCCAAAACCACGCCGACATAGGTGGCCGACGACAGGACGCCCATCGCGCCAGACCGGCGTCGCTCGTCATACAGGTCCGCCAGCATCGACTGCGCCGGCGGCAATCCGCCCGCCTCACCAATGCCGACGACCAGCCGGGATAAGGCCAGTTGCGCCATGCCGCCCGCAGCGCCGCACGCAGCCGTCGCCGCGCTCCACAGCGTTGCCGACAGCGTCAGTACCCCGCGCCGCGACCAGCGGTCGGCCAGGCGGGCGAGGGGCATGCTGAACAGCACATAGCTGACGATAAAGCCGGGCCCGCCGATAAGCCCCAGCAGCGAGTCCGTCGCCCCAAACTCCGCCTTGATCGAAGGGATCAGTACCGAAAACACATGCCGGTCGGCATAGCTGAGCGCGTTGATCGCCAGCAGCAGGACCAGAATATACAGCGCATATGCCGGACGCGCGGGCCGCTCCTCGCTTGGCAGCATTTCTCTCTCCCTCAGATATTTTGGCAACGGCGACGCCGCACTTCGCAGGGATGGCCGCGCCGCCCTTCCGGCGCAAGCCGCTAACAACAGAATCCGCCAGTGCGGAGCGGGCGGTATCCCGTCAGAGGGCGTTTGCGGCAGGCCCCTTGGGCGGATGACCGACCAGCGCGACCCGTTTCATCACGCGGCGCGTATCATAGTCCGCGATGGCGCAATGCTGCGTCGACCGATTGTCCCAGAAGGCGACGTCGCCGACATTCCAGGAAAAGCGCACCTGAAATTCAGGCCGCTTCACATGATTGAGCAGGAAATCGAGGAGCATGCGGCTCTCCTCCTGGGAAACGCCGACGATCTCCGTCGTCCAATTGGCGTTGACGTTCAACGCCTTGCGCCCGCTCACGGGGTGGACCTCGACAAGGGGGTGGATGGCGGTCGGAAAGCTGTGCAGCCTTTCGCCCAGTGCTTCCCTTATCGGTTCGCTGCGTGCGGCCAGCGGTCGGATCGAATGCAGTGCAGAAAGGCCGTCGATCAGTTTGCGAATGGGTTCGGACAGCGCATCATAGGCGGCGACCGAACTCGTCCAGCATGTGTCGCCGCCTACCTCGGGCTTCACCATACATTGCAGCAGCGATCCCATCGGCGGCGCTTCCAGATAGGTGCGGTCGCGATGCCAATATTCCGCGCCCTTGCCCTTGGCGGACTCGCTTTCCATCCACAGCACTTCGCGGTTGGCCGATGGCTTGGGCTGGATTTCCGAGATGTCGAGCGTCCCGAAATGACGCCCGGCGCGCATATGCTCTTCTTCCGACAGCGGTTTCTGATCGCGGAAAAACACGACATAATTGTCGAACAGCGCGTCCTGTATCGCGGCGATGGTTTCGGGCGGCAATTGGCCCGACAGGTCCACGCCTCTGATTTCCGCGCCGATCGTTCCGGTCAGCTTCTTCACTTCGATCATGATCTTTCCTCCAGCGGCTCAGGCCGCATCCAGTGCGGCGCCCGGCGACACCACATGGCCCGGCATCGCGCCCGTCAGTTCGCCATTCAGCACGATCGGCTCGCCATTGACGATCGTGGCCTTGACCCCGGTGCCCAGCGCCTTCCAACGGCCGATGCCGCCCGGCAGGTCGTGGATGAATTCCTTGCGCCAAGGGCCGATCGTTTCAGGGTCAAAGATCATGATATCGGCCCAGCCGCCGATGCGCAGCGTTCCCCGATCGGCAAAGCCCAGCATCGCTGCGGGAACCTGCGTGATCTGGCGGATGCCTTCCTCCAGCGTCCAGCGCTTGCGGTCCAGCACCCAGGACCGCAGGAAATAGGAACTCCAGTCCGCGCCATCGTCCTTGTGCAGATGCGCGCCGCCGTCGGACACGCCGACGATCATGTTGGGATGCCCTTGCGCCACATCGACGGCGGCAGCCCATTCCGGGCTTTCGGTACGCCAGCGAAAGCTGGTGCGCAGGTCCTCGTCCAGCGCCAGGTCCAGCATGGCGTCCATTGGCGCGACACGCCATTCTTCCGCCAGGGCGGCGATGGACTTGCCCTCCACCAACCGGTTGCGCTCCTCGGCAACCTGAACGACATAAACGTCCCGCCATTGCGGCGGGGGCAGGGTGGTGCCCTTGGCCGGGTCGCGATTGCAGTTTTCGACCGCGTGGCGCACCCGGTCGCGCCAAAGCGTATCGCGGAGCGCTGCGCGCCGTTCCTCTTCCGGCAGGTTCAGCAGGGCGTTGAAGTCGAAGCAGGCTTTATAGTGAACATTATTCGGCCCGATTTCGACAGTGCGGTCGAACGGGCGGCTCATCAGCAGGGAATAGATGGGCGTGCCCCGCGCTGTCGCCTGATCCAGGAAGCGCGACGCCGCCTCCCATCCCGCCGTCGGCACATCGACCTTGCTGCGGCCGCCGATCCCCTGGATGATGACAGGCAGGCCCGACGCCGCGCCCATTTCCAGCAGCAGGTCATAATCCTCCTGCGTCATGCCGCCGATCGCGCTGGCAGGCAGGTAGCAGATGGTGCCCGGCCGCGCCTGGCCAGCGGTTTCGCAAAGGGCCAGCAATTCCTCCCGGCTCGCCTGACGCGAGGGCACAGGCCGTCCCTTGATATCCAGATGCGTCGGCGCCGCAGAGGAGGAGAGGCCCGCCGCCCCTGCCCGGATCGCGTTATCGACGATCGCCTGCATGGCGCCGATCTCCTCGTCCGTCGCATCACGATCATAGGCCGCTTCTCCCATGACCCAGCGGCGCACGTTGGAATGGCCGACATAGCAGGCGAAATTGACGCCCAGCTTGCCCTTCAACGATGTGAGATATTCTGGAAAGGTCTCAAAATTGTCCCATGGTACGCCGGACAGGGCGATGGGATTCATGTCCTCGACGCTCGCGAAAATGTCGGTCAGGAACTCGCGATCGTCGCTACGCACCGGGGCAGCGGAAAAGCCGCAATTGCCTGCCAGCACTGTGGTCACCCCATGAAAGCACGACATGGTGGCATAGGGGTCAAAGGTGATCTGCGGATCATAATGGGTATGCGGATCGACGATGCCCGGCGCGACGATCATACCGGTGGCGTCGATCCGCCGCTGTGCGGCCGCGCCCTCCAAATGGCCGAAGGTGGCAACCCGGCCGTCCTTCACGCCGATGTCCACGCGGCGGCGCGGCAGCCCCGTGCCGTCGATCACGAGACCACCAGTGATGATTAGATCGAATGTCTGTTCTGTCATGACCCTTAATCCGAAACGGGATGATGAAAGATTATTCGATATTTCAAAGAATCATTCCATATCGTCCGCCATCCTGCCGGATAGCCGGAAAAGGGCGCGACGAACCAAGCACGCCTTCGGCATGCGTCGCAGCCAGGGCGCGCTTTTTACTTCTGGAGGATGGTTGCCCTGGAAAGGGCGTCGGTCCGAACTAACTCGCGCCCGGCGATGAAGGCGCTGATGCGGCCGCAGGCTGCACGTAGCCGGTCGCTCATGGCCGCTATCTCCTGACCCTTCGCCGGATGGCTGAAGCCCAGCAGGTTCAGGCTGAACGCCACCTCGCCGCCACGGCCGAATATCGGAACGGAGATGAAGGCGAGATTATAGCTTGCGCCCGGCTTCAGTTCCGCCACGGAATAATCCGTCATATCGCGGCGGCTCTGCAAGGCCAGCGCATGTTCCGGACTATCGAGCGGCGCAAGCCGCACGCCAAAGGTGAAGCCGTTGCGCCGGAGAAACTCGACCGTCCGCAATGCCGCCTCTCGGCCTGTGGCGTCGAGCGGCGGCTCCGCGAGCTCAAGCCAGCGCTCGATGATCTCGCTGCTGCTCCATGCCATGAAGACGCTGCCCGCAGGAGCCGTCGCCTTGTGCGCCGTCAGCGCCTTGGCGTTCCAGGCGATGTTCGACACGGATGCCGCCCGCTCATGAACGATGACATCCTCGCCCTCCAGAAAGGACGCGGAGCAGACGACATCGAATTCATCGGCAAGCAGGCGCATTTCCGGCCGCACGACCTGCATCAGCGTCTGCATGGTCAAGCGGGGCTGAGCGATCTGGCTGAGGGCCGGACCGATCACATAGGATTTGGCGGCTGTCCGATAGACATATCCCGCCTCCGCCAGCGCGCTGAGCAGGCTGTGGCAGGTCGCGCCGCTGATGCGCAGCGACTTGGCGATCTCGGTAAGGGTGAAGGCCTGTCCCGCGTGACCGCCAAGGAAATTGAGCACGGCCACCACACGGGCGATAGGTGGAGAAGAGGACATGAGTGGCGGCAATCCTGAACTCCGCGCCTCCTGGCGTCAATGCCCACCCGTCCCAACAGGTTAAGCCTGGCCGGGCACATACCCGGCCAGGCCCATGGCTTTATTCCGATCCGAAGCGATAGCGGATCTGGAAGCCGAACATCCGCGGCTCATTGTAAACGGAATCGTCAAAGCCTGTAGAGCTGCTCAGGCTGGACGCGGTATTGCTGACCAGGAATGTCGAGTTGGTCAGGTTGGTGACGAACGCACGTAAATCGACGCTCGTCCCGCCCACGCCGTTCCAGTCGATCGATGCGTTAAACAGATTATACGCATCGACATAACCGCCCGGCTGTTCCTGGGGCAGGGTGGTGACCGCCGTCCAATTCTTGTCCGCATGGGAGTAGTTGCCCGACAGGACCAGCGTCCCAAGGTCGCCTTCCAGCTCATGCGAATAACGTACATTGATGGCGAACTGGTTGCGCGGGATGAAGGGGAAGGGTGCGCAGCTCAGGTCCAGTACCGCGCCGGGCACGCCAATCCCCTTGGGAACGGTGACGGGGCCGGTGCAGGTCTGGCGCACACCGCTGCTGGCGCCGGTCGGCGGATCTGGCGGCAGGGTGAGCTGATAATCGAGATATTTGCCCTTGGTGTAGGAATAGCTGCCCGACACTTCAAATCCGGGGAAGAGCCGCGCGGTCGTTTCCAGTTCGATGCCGTGCACACGCGCAGTACCCGCATTATAGGTGATTGCGCCCTGGTCCAGCCCCGTCGTGTTGCAGAAGGGGTTGGCCGCGTTCGGGCATCCATTGGGGTAATTATCGCCCGCAGCGCGCTGGATGCCCTCATAGTCCAGGCGATAGGCCGACACGTTGAAGCGGACCGGCACCGCGCCCACGTTGAAGTCGGTCTTTGCGCCGATTTCATAGCTTTTCACATATTCGGGCGCAAAGGTCAGACCGTCGGGTCGCACGCCCGCATAGTTGAAACCACCCGCCTTATAGCCCTTGGTAACCTTAGCGTAGAGCAGAGCATGCTGCATCTGATAATCGAGGCCGAGCGTCCAGGTCGTCTTCTTGTAGGTATCGCTCGCGGCCGCGACCGGCAGCACCACATAGTTGGGCGAGATGCGGCGTCCGTCAAACTCGTCCTTGGTGTAGCGGATGCCGCCAGTCACCTTCAGCCCGTCGAGTGACGGCGAGAATGCCCCCAGGTTCAGCGTACCCTGCGCATAGGCCGCCGTGCTCTTGGTCGTGATCCAGAAATAGCCGCCGCCATAGGTAGCCGCATTGTAACTGCCGGTGCCCTGCAATCCTTCCGGTTTCGACTTGGAATAGAAGAGGCCGATCACGCCATTCAGATTGCCGTCCAGAAAATTGCCCTGAAGCTGGGGCTCTACGGTCAGCAGGCTGAGGTTGGTGACATCGGCCCGCTTGCCTGCGGTCAGTTCGGGGAAGCGGGCGGCGGTTGCTGCCGTCACGACATTGGGCACCTGCGACAGGATGGGCAGGTAACTGCCGTCGAGATCCCAGCTATAATCCTGCTTCATCCGCTGATAACCGAAGATGTTGCGGAAGGTCAGTGCATCCGACAATTGGACGCTCAGCGTATCGACCAGGCTGTAGGTTTCCAGGCGATAAAACTGGTCCTGGTTAAGCGAAACGCGGCGCGGCCCAAGCGCCTGCTGGCGCGCGACCACCGCCTGGGCGATGGTGGAGTTCGCCGAGGTAAAGGCCGCGGGCGCACCGGGGCCGAAGCTGTTGCCATAGGAATTGGCGACCAGATTGGTCAGCGTCGGGTGATCCGTAGCAACGGCGCGGATGACCTGACCCGTGCCGTTATTGTGCGACTTGGCATAGTTGACCACCAGATAATTTTCGATGGTGTCGGTCGGATTGAACAGGACGCCGATGCGGCCGACCCAATAATGGCGGTCGTCATAATCCTTGCCCCGGAAATCCTGCCGCACGTCATTGACGCCGGGCAGGCCGCGCACGCCGGTGTTGGGGCCATAGCCCGGCAGCACGCGGCCTGAATTATTATAGACGATGGGCGTGAAGCCCGGTCCTTGGAAAGGCAGCGAAACCGGTAGGTCGCCGGTGCCGACGTCTCGGGTATAGCCGTCTCGATCAACCTTCTTGAACGATACGCGCACCGCCAGCTTGTCGGCGATCAGCGGCATGTTGACGACGGCTTCGAACTCGCGATCGTTATAATTGCCGAACTGCGCCGACAGCCAGCCTTCCAACTTGTCGGTGGGCTTTTTGGGTCCGACAAGCAGCGCGCCGCCCGTCGTGTTCTTGCCGAACAGCGTGCCCTGGGGACCGCGCAGCACCTGCAGCGATTCAATGTCGAACATCGTGCCGGGGCCGCCTTGGTTGCCGATGATCGACCCGGCGATCAACGGCACTTCGGCGAAATAGGTGACGACGCCTGTGGGTGCGAGATAGGTCTGGCCCTGACCGCGGATGGTGATCGTTTCCGATTCACGCTGCTGACCGTTGGTGGTGACGTTCAGGGACGGGATGCGGCCCAGCAGGTCGCTCGCGGACGAGATATTCTGTTCGCGCAGCGTTTCGGAACTAAGCGCGGTCACCGCGGTCGCGACCTTCTGCATGCCTTCTTCGCGGCGGTTCGCCGTCACGATGATGTCGGCGATGCCCGGACCGGCCGGATCAGCTGCAGCCTGCGCAAATGCGGCTTCGGGCGCTGCCACGGCAAGGCTTGCGCCTATGCCCAACACGGACGCAGACAGGATAAGGGATTTCCCGTAGTGCAATTTCATCTCCCCATAATGTAGCTGTGTCCGCTCTGACCGATTGTCGGCGGCTCTTCTGGGCTCTGCCGCCGATTAGGCGCGGCGATGAGCGCGGCAGACATGCTGGACTTGCAGCTATCTGCCAATCTTACCTATGTTTATTCCACCAATTCGGAAAATGACTGGTTTTCAATCTGGAAGCGAAGCGTCGCTACTTTAATTGATGGCTGGCGACCGGCCGCCGTCACTCCGAAAATTCGCGCCGTTGATGAAGTCGGCGAGCGGGCTGCAGAGGAATGCTGTCAGCGCCGCTATGTCGCGCACGCGCCCTACGCGTGAGACGGTCTGGTGAACGATATGCTCCATCGCCCAGGCTTCGGCTTGCTTCGCCGCGCCGGCGCCGGTCCAGCCTTTTTCTGCGGCGATCTGCTCGAACCATTCATCCACAGATGGCGTCGCGATCATGCCGGGGCTTACGGTATTCGCCGTTACGCCACTATTGGCGAACGCCTTGGAAAGTCCGACCGTCAGGTTGATGATCGCGGCCTTGGACGCCGCATAATGCGGGACGGCGGAGCTGGGCGAATTGGCGGCGGAGGACGCGAACTGGATCAGCCGGCCCCAGCCCCGTTCCTTCATCGCCGGCGCAAGGCGATGAATCATGCGCAGCGTCGCGATGGTATTTTTCTGGTAGGTATCCGCCCAATCCTGCGCGGACGCGCTCATCCAGTCCGCAGCGCCGTCGCCACCTGATCGGCCGCCAGCATTGTTCACCAATATGTCGATGCCGCCAAAGGCGGCAAGCGCCGCAGCCGCGACGGCGTCAGCCCCCTCGTCGGTCGAAAGGTCGCCGATCGCCACTGCGGCAGTCCCGCCGCCGTCCCGAATGGCGCGAGCGATGGCCTCTGCCCGGCCTTCATGACGGCCATGGACGATGACCAGCGCACCCTCCTGCGCCAGTTCGGCCGCGATGCCCGCGCCGATGCCGGAACTCGATCCGGTCACCAGCGCGCGCTTTCCCGTCAGTTGCAGGTCCATGCCGGTCCTGCGACATGATGAGGCATTCCTGTGCCCTGCACCCTCACCACTCCATTTCGGGCGGAACGACCAGTTCCTTCACCGCGTCGGGCGCGTAAGTCCAGGGCTCGTCGAATCCCACCGAGACCGAGCTATAGCCCATCAACTGGCGCAGCACCTTGGAAGAACCCTTCATCACTTCGGGATTGGTCGTCATCGGGAAGTTGATCATCGGCTTCCACCAGGGCGGGCAGTAGCCGATGATGACCCCTGCACGTTCCAGATTGGACGAGACATTGGCCCCAGTGCCGTGCAGCAGCAGGTCGGTATAGATCAGCACCGACCCGGCGGGTGCTTCGGCGGGGACCGATTCATATTGCACCGTCCAGGATTGCGGTTCGGTATCGCGATGACTGCCGGGCACCACGCGGGTCGCGCCATTTTCCTCGACGAAGTCATCCAGGCACCAGATGAAGCGGGTCTGCGCCGCCCCTGCGATCAGGGGTACCGCGCCGCTGCGGTCGCGATGGATGCCCTGCTGGGCGCTGCCGGGCCGCGTGACGTTCGCGCCATAGCTGTGCACCAGATAGGATTCGTTCAGCGTCTGCGGCCCCAGCAGTTCCTTCGTGATCTGCAGCGGCAGTTCATGCTCCAATATGTCGCGGAAGAAAGGATGCCGGTTGACCAGCTGCGAACCCGACATGCGGCGGTTAAGGTCGTCATTGTCGGTGTAGAAACGCCGCACCCGTTCCTCGTCGATCGCTTCCTCGCGCGCGATTTCCGCCGCAAGGAAGTCCCGCATCTCGCGCGCCTTTTCCTTGGTGAAAACCTCTGCCGCGATGGCATAACCGGCACGATCCAGGTCCGCCCTGATCTGGTCCCGATCTGTAGTAGGCTTCGGCAGCGGACCATCGAATTCGAGCGGCTTTACAGGGCGCGTATCACCGCCGCCCATGTCCTTTGTCACCTGCTTCTTTGCGTTTCCCACGGCCATGTCCATCTCCTGTCTCAATGCCAGGCCGGGTTATCCGGCCTTGATGATTGTTTCACTCTGTCGGCAATCGGCCGACGTCCGCGCCATCCCGCGACCAGCGCCGTGCCCGGTCCAGCGCATCCTGCCGCTTCGCTTCTACCTCATCCTGCCGTGCCTGTGCGAGCGCGGCTTTCGCTTCGTCGAGCGGCACATGCGTGCAATAGACCGGCATGCCCGGTTGCTGCCGCCATGACTGGGCGAGCGGCCCGGCATCCAAGCCATCGAAACCGATGAGGTCCGCCAAGGCGATCGCCCGCGCCTTCGCCGCCACGTCGTCCCCTGCAATCGGCAGGCAGATGCGGTCCGGCGCGCCAGCAGGCCGGTGCGCGTCGGCGATGCGGCCTGCATGGATGGTGTTGAACATCTTGATCACCGGACGGCCGATCTGCTGTTCCACCCACTGGCTGTCCGGCATTCCCGCATCGATCTCCGCGATCGTTCCGTCCCGCAGCCGAGGATAATAATTGCCCGCGTCCAGCACCACCGTTTCCGGATTGGTACTCGCGAACAGCCGGGGCGGCAGCTTCGCGACGGCATGCTGGGGAATGGCGATCAGCACGAAGTCCGCTGCGCCTGCCGCATCCTCCAGCGTCCCTGGGGTGATGCCCAGTCGCCGCGCATGATCGGCAAGGGACAACGGCCCGCGCGAATTGGCCATGATCACCTCATAGCCCACTGCGGTCAGCCTTCCCGCCACGGCGCTGCCGATATTGCCCGATCCGATGATCCCAGCTTGCGGCATGACGAACTCAGGCTCCCGCGCCAGCCGCTGCTGCTTCCCGCCGGAGCAAGCGTGCCGCAAATGCCCAGTGCCATGCGCCCAGCAGAAACAGCACCGTTATGCTCATCATCGCGTCGCGCAGCCCCATGGCCGCGTCGCCGCCCCGCAGCTGCGCGAACCAGTCGCTCAGCACGCCCGTCACCAGCGGCCCCATCGACACGCCGATCAGGTTGGCGGCGACGATATAGACAGCGCTCGCCCGCGCGCGCATCGCGACGGGGGCCAGGCTTTGTGTCAGGGCGATCGACGGCGCGGTCCACAGCGCGCCCAGGATGATGGCGGGGATCAGCATCAGCAGCGCGCTCTGCCCGGTCCCCGTCAGCAGCGCGACGATGTAGAGCGGCCCGCACAGCAGAACGCCCGCGATCGGCACCCATAGCGCCATATGCAGGCCAGACCGGCTGAGGCGCGTGCCCTGCCAGCCGCCCGCCCATGTACCGAGCGCACCGCACAGGCCGGAAAGCAGCCCCAGGCTAAGCCCGACCTGTGCCAGGTTCATGCCATGGTTGCGGATGAGGAAGGATGGCATCCACGCCGATATGCCTGTCTGCGCGAAGGCGATGGCGGCGCTGCCCGCGATCACATGCACAAAGGCGCGCCGCTCGGCGAGGATACGCAGCCCGTGAAGGAAGTTCGCAGGCCGTTGATCCTCCCGCCCGTCATGGACGGCTTCCTCCGTGCCGCCGCGCGCCGGTTCGCGCGCGACAAGCGGAAAGATGATCGCGATCGCTATGCCCGGCAGACCCGCGAGCAGCAGCGCCGTCCGCCAGTCGGTCGCCTGCGCCACGACGCCGCCGATCGACAGGCCGGCCATCACCCCGACAGGCACGCCGATCGCGAACAGGCCCGCCGCTGCCGACCGCTCCCGTGGCGGATAGAGGTCGGAGATCAGCGAGTGGGCGGCCGGGGCAAAGCCCGCTTCGGCAAGGCCGACGCCCATGCGCGCGCCGAAAAATTGGGCGAAGCTGCGCGTCAGCCCGCACAGCGCCGTCATGATGCTCCAGCTCGCCGTGAACAGCGCGATCAGCCGTACCCGATTGACGCCGCGATCGATGACATGCGCGATCGGAATCCCCATTGCCGTATAGAATAGCCCGAACGCCCCGCCCGTCAGCAGGCCCAGCTCCCAATCGGCCAGGCGGAATCGGCCTTGATCGGCTCCTGCAGGATGATGACGATCTGCCGGTCGAGATAATTGAGGCTGTAGATGAAGGCGAGCATCAGCAGCATCGCCGTGCGCCGCCGCTTCATCGATCCTTCGGCTGCGGCCGGGGCATCGGCCGCCATCGCCGGAAAACCATCGGGCGCCGTCAGCGGAACTTGATTTGTCATCGCTCTCCCTCGCCGGGAATCCTGTCCCGCGCATCGCGGCGCAGGATCGGCCGCTGGCCCGCAGGATCAATGCGCGCGAGCAACTTTCCGCGCATATGGAAGCACGCGCCTCATGCTCGCGGCAGGCCCAGATGATGCTGCGCGATGATGCCGCGATGCACTTCGCTGGTGCCGCCATAGATGGTCTGGCCGATCGACTGGCGATAGGATTCCTCGATCTTCGCCAGCGCAGGCGTTTCATGCCGCAGCGTTGCTGGAGCCGCCAGCGCCGCCAGGTCGCCCGCATCCTCCATGTAGATTTCCGTCGCGAACATCTTCGCCATCGGCCCGATCGCGCGATTCATT
The DNA here is from genome assembly GCF_055395525.1 of Sphingobium sp. TomTYG65. Classification (NCBI taxonomy): domain Bacteria; kingdom Pseudomonadati; phylum Pseudomonadota; class Alphaproteobacteria; order Sphingomonadales; family Sphingobiaceae; genus Sphingobium; species Sphingobium sp. TomTYG65. The sequence goes on from NZ_AP027331.1 coordinate 1,032,566, forward strand.
CGCCCTGCCTCGATCGCCCATGTGACCCGGCGGCACATCAGGTCGGCGATCTCCATGTGCGTGCGCACGCGCGCCAGCCGCGCCCGCACCGTCGCCTTGTCGATCGGCCGCACGCCCTTCGCATCGGCGCTGTTCGCCCATTCCACCGCCGTCTGCATCAGGCTGTGGTGATAGATATGATAGCCCTCGCCGCCATGCTCGATCTCCATGGCCGCCGCCATGACCTTCAGGCCGCCATTGACCTCGCCCAGCCGGTAGCGGTCCGGCACCCGCACCTCATCGTAAAAGGTGATGTTGGTCCGTTCGTCCTGCAGCGTATCGACCGGCTGGATGGTGATGCCGGGCAGGTTCATGGGGAAGAAGAAGATGGTGATCCCCTTATGCTTGGGTGCATCCGGATCGGTGCGCGCCAGCATCAGGATATAATCGGAGATATGCGCTCCGGTCGTGAACATCTTCTGCCCGCTGATGATCCAGTCATCGCCGTCGCGAACGGCCCGTGTGCGCGCCGCATACATGTCCGATCCCGAACCCGGCTCGGTGAAGCCCAGGCAACCGAGCGCCGATCCATCGGCCAGGCGCGGCAGCACTTCCGCTTTCATCTCGGGCGAGCCGAACTTCATTGTCATGCGCGCGCCCATATTGGTGCAGCCGATCGGGATGCGGGAAATGCCGAACTCCTCGAACACGCGGCCCAGAGCGGTGACTTCCATCGGGCTGCGATCCTGCCCGCCCCACTCCCTAGGCCAGTCCGGATAGGCGAGGCCCGCCGCCGCGAGCTTGCGGTGCAGTTCAGGGATATGCCCGTCCGTCGATGCCCTTGCCTGCGCCCGCACTTCAGGCGTCACGGCGGTTTCCAGGAAGCGCCGAACCTCGGCGGCGAAAGCCTGTTCGTCGGGCGTAAAGCCCATCTCCACACCCGTCTCGCCAGCATCGGGCAAGGCCGCATGCGCGCCCGCCCACAGCCGGTCACCCGCCAGCACAAGCCGCTCCTCCGGATCGCCCTCGGCCAGCGCCACCCGATCGATCGCCAGGAAATAGAGGTGAATGTCATATTCGTCCGACAGGCCATAGCCGCCGAATGTGCGTAGCGCTCGCCGCACCGCCGCGCGTGCGGTCGTCGCTGTCCACCAGCTCGTCATGGCGGAGAGGGCGCCCGCATGCGCCTGCCCTTGGGAAATGCCCCAGATGCTGCGCCACAGCAGCAACCGCCCGCCCTCCATGTCAGTTATCGAGTCTGCCAGCGGGAAGGCGACCCCCTGGAAAGCGCCGATCGGCTGGTCGAACTGCTTGCGCTCGGTCGCATAGCCAGAGGCCATTTCGATCGCTCGCGTGCCCGCGCCCACCAGCCAGGCCGATCGCAGCAGCGCGCGTTCGGTCAGCGCCGCCTCGAAAAACTGCCTCGCCGCATTGCCGCTGCCGACAAGCTGCGTTTCACCATCCGGCCGAACGGCATGGATGGCATCGCCGTCCCAGATCAGCTGAACGCATCCCGGCTGCGCGTCGAAACCGATCGGCGTACCCATCGCCTCCTCCAGCAATCCAGCCGCCGCTTCGCCCTCCAGCGCGCCCAGCAGGCCGCATGCGGCGATCCCGTCCGCGATCGGAATGGGGGCGGCGCCCCGGCCCGCCGCCTCGCAGATCAGCGCTGCTTCCATCAGGCCCATGCCCAGGCCGCCCTTGCCCTCCGGCGCGCGCATCGCGACGAAGCCCATGTCAGCCGCTTCGCGCCACAGCGCCGCATCGGCCCCGCCCTTGGCCGCGCGCGCTGCTTTCACCACCTCTTCCCGATCGAAGAAGCGGAGCGCCGCTTCCTGCATCATCACCTGCTGTTCGTTCAGTTCCAGGTTCATCTATATTTCCACCTTGTTCGCGCTCCCATGCTTGGCCATCCTGCGGGCGGCGATGTCAATTTGGCGGCGCAGCGCTTCCGGTCACGCGGAAGGGCGCGGGTAACGGATGTCGGCCGCGCTGATCGCGCGCAACCAGCGGTGCAGGAGACTTTATCAAATGGCACAATTTATCCGTTATGCTGTCGAGGACCGTGTCGCCACGATCACGCTGGATCGCGCCGACCGGGCGAACGCGCAGAATGAACCCTTCCTGCATCAGCTGAACGAAGCGTGGGAGAAAGCGGCGGAGGACGAGTCCGTCCGCGTCATCCTGCTGCGCGCGGAAGGCAAGCATTTCTCCGCCGGTCATGATGTCAGTCCGGAAGCCATTCGGGACGGGTCCTTCAACCGTATCCGCGAAACGATACCCGAACGCGGCCTGCTCGGCATCCATGAATGGGAAGCGAAACATTATCTCGGCTATTCGAAGCGCTGGCGCGACATTCCCAAGCCCTCGATCGCGGCGGTGCAGGGCGCGTGCATCGCGGGGGGCCTGCTGCTCGCCTGGCCATGCGACCTCATCATCGCCGCCGACGATGCGCGCTTTTCCGATCCAGTCGTGCTGATGGGCATCGGCGGCGTCGAATATCATGGCCACACCTGGGAACTAGGCCCCCGCAAGGCGAAGGAGATGCTCTTCACCGCCAAGCCGATCAGCGCCATTGAGGCGGAACGGCGCGGCATGGTGAACCGCGTCGTGCCGCGCGCCGATCTGGATGCAGAGGCGCTCGCGCTCGCTCGCGAAATCGCGCAGATGCACCCCCATGCGCTCGCCATGGCCAAGCGGGCCGTCAACCAGACGCTGGACATCATGGGCCAGAGCGCGGCTCTGCAAAGCTGCTTCGACATTCATCAGCTCGGCCATGCGTCCGCTTTTGGCCAGACCGGCGAATTCATCGTAGCGGGCATGGACAAGGTGAAGTCGCACGCATGAGCATCCTGACGCAGGTAGAGGATGGCGTTGCTAATCTGACGCTCAACCGGCCGGATCGCCTCAACGCGGTGACGGAAGCGATGCTGGACGAAATCGCGCTGACACTGCGCACCTGGTCGATCGACCCGTCGATCCGGTGCGTCGTGCTTGCTGGGGCAGGCCGTGGTTTTTGCGCCGGTTATGACCTTTCGGGAGACGGCAAGGAGGAACGCGCCGAGCCGATGCGCCCCGACGAGGCGGCCGCGCGCATGACGCTGCACGCCGAAATCCCGCTGCTCCTCCACCGCATGCCAAAGCCCACTGTCGCTTGCATTCGTGGGCCTGTAGCGGGCAGCGGCCTCGTCATGGCGGCCGCTTGCGACCTGCGCATCGCGTCGCGTACGGCGAAGTTCAAGCTCGCTTTCGCCAGCGCCGGACGCTGCGGAGATCCGGGCGGCAGCTTCTTCCTGACGCAATTGCTCGGCGCGGCGAAGGCGCGCGAGATGTTCCTGCTCGACGGTCCGATGACCGGCGAAGAGGCGCTGGCCGCAGGGCTCATCACGCGCCTTGCCGACGATGAGGCGTTGGACGCGGAATGCGCGGCCCTGGCGGCGAAACTAGCGAGCGGCCCCACCGCCGCCTATGCCGCGATGAAGCGCAACCTCAACGCCGCGGCGGCTGGCACGCTCGACGAAACCATGGCGCAGGAAGCAGTCGCCAACGCTCAGATTAGCCTGCTGTCCCACGACGCCAGCGAGGCAGGCAAAGCCTTCATGGCACGCCGCCCGCCGCGATTTGTGGGCTACTGAGCCCGCATCTCCTCATCCGTCATCCTGAACTCGTTTCAGGATCCAAGTGCCTCGCAGAGCCGCCGTCCTTGGGGCAAATGGATGCTGAACCAAGTTCAGCGTGACGGACATCTGATCATTTCCGCTATTGCGGAATACAGCGCATCCGCCGTCACCCACCACCAAAAATTCGATATTGCAAAAAACAACAAAGGCCGCGACTCTTGTCATGTCGCGCTGAATCATGGGGTGACGGAAATGGCTACGGCGGCAAAAGCTATCGACACGGACTATATCCGGCGTGCGGTCGAACTGGCGGAGCCCAATGCGCTGCGCGTCGCCCTCTATCAGAATAGCGGCGACGAAGAGATTGCCGCCCTGCCGCCCGCGGCGCGCATGACTCCTGAACAAAAGGCATTGTTGCTCGACCGCGCGACAGACTGGCTCATCGACAATGCGGGTAGCGCGGAGCTGCCCGAACCGCCGGAAGGCGAATTGCGCAAGCTGATGACCATGATCACCGGCCTTGAGATGAACGAGGTCGAGTTCGAGGCGCGCCGCGACCTTCCCGCCTTCCGCCCCTTTCCCTGCGCCGTCCAATGGCAGGGGGAAAAGCCCGACATTCCAGAAGACTTCCGCGTCGTCATCATCGGCAGTGGCCCGGCGGGCATCGTCGCGGGCGTGCAGTGCGAACTGCTCGGCCTTCCCTATATCCTCTTGGAACGTCAGCCCGAAGCGGGCGGCACCTGGACGATCAATCGCTATCCCGATGTGCGCGTCGATACGCCGTCCATCACTTACGAATATAGCTTCGAAAAGCTCTACCCCTGGTCCGAACATTTCAACCGGGGCGAGGAAGTGCGCGCCTATCTCCAGCATGTCTCGCGCAAATATGGCGTGATGGCGAACAGCCGCTTCAACCATGATGTGAAGGGCGCGTCCTTTGACACTGGCCGCAACATCTGGACGATCGACGTCGATACGCCTGCCGGGTCTCAGCAGATCGAGGCCAATGTCATCATCACCGCCTGCGGCACCTTCGCCAACGCCCAGCTTCCTGACATTGAAGGCGTCCCTGACTTCGCGGGCCAGATCGTCCATCCCTCCGCCTGGCCGAAGGATCTGGACCTCACCGGCAAGCGCGTCGCCATCATCGGCAACGGCTCGACCGGCGTGCAGCTTTTGAGCGCCGTCGCGGGAAAGGCCGCTCATGTCACCGTCGTTCAGCGCACCCCGCAATGGATCAGCCCGCGTGAAAAATATGGCTCGCCTATCGAGCCGGAACTCGCCTGGCTTTACGAGAATATGCCCGGCTACTGGAACTGGGCCCGCTACGCCGCCACCGCGCCGCTGTTCGACATCGACCGGCTGCAGCGCGTCGATCGCGAGTGGCAGGCGCAGGGCGGGAAGGTCAGCAAGGCCAATGACGACATGCGCGCCTTCCTCACCAACTATATCCGGCAGGAAACCGGCGGGCGGGAGGATCTCATTGAAAAGCTGATCCCCGACTACGCCCCCATGTCCCGCCGCCCGGTCGTCGATAACGGCTGGTATCGCGCGCTCACCCGCGACAATGTCGAACTGCTGACCGGCTCCGTCGCCCGCTTCACCAAGACCGGCTTCGTCATGGCTGACGGTACTGAGCGCGACTTCGACATCGTCATCGCCGCGACCGGCTTCGACGTCCTCAAATATCTCTGGCCCGCCCGCTACAAGGGCCTTGAAGGGCAGGACCTGCACGACACATGGGACGCCGGCGACGGCCCCCGCGCCTACCTCTCCATGATGGTGCCGCAATTCCCTAATTTATTCATGCTTTACGGCCCCAACTCGCAGCCGCTGACCGGCGGCACCGGCCTGCCGCAATGGTGGCTCATATGGGCCAGCTACGCCGCCCAATGCATGATGCGCATGCTGAAGGAGGGGAAAGGCCGCGTCGATGTGAAGCGCGAGGCGTTCGAACGCTATAACCGCGAACTCGACGAAGAGGCGCAGACCTGGCTGCAGATGACGCCGGAGGGCGGTATCGAAAAAAATTACTATGTGAACCGCGAACATCGCCGCCTGCAGGTGAATGCGCCGTGGCTCAGCCCCGATTATCACCGCATGTGCACGGTGGTGAACTGGGACGATCTGGAACTCAGCTGAGGGAATAGCCGTGCCTCGCCCCGCCTTGGCCGCATCGCGCGCCATCGACATTTTGAACTTCATGGCGGCGGACCCGATGCGGGGCTATTCGCTGACGGAGCTGGTGCGGCATCTGGATCTCAACCCGGCGTCCTGCCACGCACTGCTGGGCGCCATGACGCGCGACGGCTACCTCGTCCGGCAGGAGAGGGGGCGGACTTACCGTCTCGGCCCTGCGCTGATCGCGATCGGCCATGCCGCGCTCCAATGCCATCCGGTGGTGGCGGCGGCACGCGACCAGATCGCCCGCATGTCGGCCGACCTTGACCTGGACAGCCTGCTCACCGCGCGACTTGGGGATCGGCTGATCGCCTTGGCGTCGGAGGGACCGGGGCGGCTCCCCGGCTTGCGCATCGGCCAGCGCGTGCCATTGATCCCGCCACTCGGCACGCCCTTCCTTGCCTGGGCGGATAGCCGGGAAGTGGACGATTGGCTCGGCAAGGCGGCCGGACCGATCGAGCAGGACCGCCTGCGCCAGTCGCTCGCGATGGTGCGCCAGCGCGGATACGCCGTGATGCGCCGCAGCCCGGAGCAGGTGGCGGCAGGTCTTGCGGTACACGACATGGCGGAGGAACCCCTCGCCGACGACCGGCAAAAGCGCGCCGCCGAACTGATCGGCCAGATGGGCGAAGATTATCTGATGATCGAGGCGCAGGCGGATCGCCTCCATTCGGTCGATATGATCTCCGCCCCGGTCTTTGGCCACGATGGTGCGGTGTTGTGCACCCTGTCGCTGTTCGGGTTCGACCGGCCCTTGTCTCTGTCGCGCATCGCCACGCTGGGTGAGGCGATCGGCCGTTACTGCCGCGCCGCCTCGACGGAAAATCAGAACATATTGGGAGAAGCTGAATGCGTGCGCTGATCTATGAAGGTCCCGGCAAAATCCGTTATGTCGAGGATGTGGAGGTGCGTGAGCCCGAAGCGGGCGAAGTGCTGGTGCGCATCGCGGCCAGCGGCATCTGCCATTCCGATATCTCCGTCATCAACGGCACGATCGACTGGCCCGCGCCCGCCGTGCTGGGCCATGAAGGGGCAGGTGTGGTCGAAAAACTTGGTCCCGGGGTCAACGATCTGGCGGTCGGCGATCATGTCGCGCTCCATACGCTCGCCAATTGCGGCCGCTGCGGCCCCTGTGAAAGCGGAAAACCCACCCATTGCCGCCAGTCCTACGGCAACCGCTCGCAGCCCTTCATGCGCAATGGGGAGCCCGTCTCCAGCTTCGCGGCAACATCGACCTTCGTCGAAAAGACGGTGGTGAAGTCCAATCAGGCGGTGAAGATCGACCCAACTGTGCCACTGGACACCGCCTGCGTCGTGGGCTGCGGCGTGCTGACCGGCGTGGGCTCCGTCGTCAACCGCGCGCGGGTGCAGCCGGGCGAGACGGCGGCGGTGTTCGGCATTGGCGGCATCGGCCTCAACGTGCTGCAGGGCCTGCGCCTTGCTGGAGCGAGCCGCATCATCGCCATCGACCTGCTCGCTTCGCGTGAGGAGAAGGCGCGCGAGTTCGGCGCGACCGATTTCATCGACGCGTCGCAGGGCGACACGCCGCAGCGGATCAAGGACATTGTGTCGGGCGGCAACCCGGATCATGGCAGCGGCGTCGATTGGGCGTTCGAGTGCGTCGGCAATACCCGCGTGCTGAACGACGCCATGGCGAGCCTTGGCTGGGGCGGCAACTGCGTGATCGTCGGCACCACGGCGGCGGGCACCACCGCCGAAGTGTCGCTGACCCCGCTTGCCTTTGTAGATCGGGGCGTCATGGGCGCGCGCTATGGCGCATCGAGGCCGCATCGTGACATTCCCTCCTACATCGCCCAATATCGCCAGGGTAAGCTGATGCTGGATGAGCTGGTGACGCAGCGCTATGACCTGGCCGACTTTGAGCAGGCTTTCCACGATCTGGAGGAAGGCAAGCTGGCGCGCGGGGTGTTCGTGCTGTGACCGGCGCTGGCGCCTGGGATCTGCCGCCGTTGCGCGACGGTCATCCTGCAGATGTGGGGCTGCTGGAACGGCGTGCCCGCGCTGGTGGCAGCCTGGGCGAGGGGGACGCTCCCGAGGAAGCCCATATCGGCGGCGTTCGCTGCTTGCTGGTTGAGCCGCAAGACGGCTCGGCACAGGGCGACATCCTCTATCTGCATGGCGGTGGATACCGGCTGGGTTCGCCTGTCGCTTATATCGCTTATGCGCAGGGGATAGCCGATCAAGCTGGGCGGCGGATCATCCTGCCTTTTTATCCGCTCGCACCGGAAAATCCTTTTCCCGCCGCGCTGCACAGCATCGTCGCTGTCTATCGCGCGCTGGAGGACCGCCAGTCTGCGGTCATTGCCGGAGACTCCGCCGGTGGCGGCCTGACCGCCGCGCTCTGCATCCTCGCCGCGCGGGCGGGTGAGCGGCCTGCTGGGGCCATTCTGGTCTCGCCGATGCTCGACCTGACGGCGCAAAGCGAAAGCCTCGATCGCAACGCAGAACGCGATCCGCTTTTTTCCAAGGCGGCGGTTCTGGATTCCGTGCAACTCTATCTTCAGGGCCATGCGCCGGACGATCCGCTGGTGTCCACACTCAACGCCGATCCCGCCGATTTCCCGCCGACGCTGATCCTGACCGGCAGTGCGGAAGTGCTTCTGGACGAAGCGCTTGCCTTCGCAAGAAAGCTGGCGCTCGGCGACCGCCGCGTCACCTTGCATGTCGCACCCGGCATGGGCCATGTCTGGCCGCTCATGGCGCCCGGATCGCCCGAAGCCGTCGGCGCCGTTGCAGCCATGGCGGCCTTTGTCAAAGCCCTGAAACCCGCAGTTTCCCGCGCTTCCATGTAGCCGGAAAGCCGCCTCGCTCAATTGACCGGACCGCCGGGACTGACCGACAAGCAGACCATTATTTCTATCGAGAGACGTCACAATGACCACGCCCAGCCTGCCCTTCCCCGTCTATGATGCGGACAATCATTTTTATGAACCGGAAGACGCGCTGTTCCGTCATCTGCCCAAGAAGTGGCACAAGGATTTCCGTTTCGTGGAAGTCGATGGCCGCAAGCGGCTGGCGATCAAGGGACAGATTTCGGACTATATTCCGAACCCCACGTTCGAGCGCGTCGCGGCTCCGGGCACCCACGTCAATTATTATAAGGCGAACAACCCCGAGGGTCTGACCATGCGTCAGATGACCGGAAAGCCGATCGCCCCCCCGGAATCCTGGCGCACGGGCAAGGAGCGTCTGGCGGTGCTGGACGGCCACAATGTGCATGCCGCGCTCATGTTCCCCACTCTCTTTTCGGTCATCGAAAAGTGGATGAGCTATGATCATGAGTTCCTGCACGACGCCCTGCATGCGCTCAACCAGTGGACCAGTGAGGAATGGGGCTTCGCGCGCGAAAACCGGCTGTTCGGCGTGCCGGTCGTTTCGCTGGCCGACATGGACCGGGCGATCGCGGAAACCGATTGGCTGATCAAGGAAGGCGCGCGCACCATCTGCATCCGTCCATCCCCCGTTCCGGGCTATCGCGGCGGCCGGTCGATGGGCCTCAAGGATTTCGACGCATTCTGGGCGCGGATCGAGGAAGCCAAGATCTTCGTGTCGATCCACGCGTCCAATTCGGACTACGACCATCTCATCGAGATGTGGACCGGCGGCGCGGAGTGGCTGCCGTTTGAATCCGACCCCTTCGTCAACTGCCTGCGCATCATCGAACGGGCGATTTCGGACACCATCGCGGCAATCATCTGCGGCGGCGTGTTCGACCGCTTCCCGGGTGTCCGGCTGGTCAGTGTGGAGAATGGCGCGAAGTGGGTGATCCCGCTGATCGACCAGCTGAAGCATGTTTACGGGCAGATGCCGCAGAAATTCATGAATGATCCCGTTGATCAATTTCACCGCAATGTTTTCGTGACCCCTTTTGTCGAGGACGACTTTGGGCAGTTGAAGGAACATATGCAGGTGAATCGTATCCTGTTCGGCAGCGACTATCCGCATCCGGAAGGAACCGAACATCCTCTCGACTTCCTTCATGAATTGACCAGCTATTCCATGGCGGAAAAGGAAATGGTCATGTCTTCCAACCTCAAGGGCCTGCTGGAAGGCGTGCGGAATTAAGGAAGCGCTGTGAGCCACGACGTCATCGAACAGCTGCGCGCCAATCTGCGCGACCATGCCAGCGAACGCGGTATCGAATTTGAGGGCCGCTGGGTCAGCTGGGGCGATGTCGCGCGCTATGGCGAGGCCGTCGTGGCGCAGCTGGAGGCGGCCGGCTGCTCACCATCGGCGAAGGTGGGGATCATCATCCGCAACCGCCTGGCGCATGCGGCGGCGGTCGTGGGATTGCTGGCGCACCGCCGATCGATCAGCTTCGTCTATCCCTTCCTTCCCGCCACCGCGATCGCCGACAATATCGATAGTCTCGGCGCAGCCGCGATCTTGGCGGACGAGCAGGACTGGCCGAATTTCCGGAAGGCGGCTGAGCAAGCGGGCTGTGCCGGCATTGCTCTGGCAGGCATCGATGCCGCACCAATGCTGGTGGAGGGGCTGGAGAAGTGCACGCGCACCAGCTTCGACGATGCCTTGCCCGACGGCGGCATCGAAGTGCTGTCGAGCGGCACCACCGGCACGCCCAAGCGCATCCCGATGCCGCTCAAGCTGTTGGAACGGGCGGTGATGAGCGCGCCGGGTGCGGAGTCGGGCAAGGCTCCCCCGGTGCAGATCAACATCTGGCCGCTGGGCGGGGTGGGCGGCGTGTGCCTGCTGACGGGCGCGGCGGTCAACAATACGCCGCTGGTGCTGATGGAGCGGTTCACCGTCGATGGCCTGGTGGATGCGCTACGCCGTCACCGGCCCGACACGCTGGGTCTCAATCCCACCGCGATCGCCATGATCATGGACGCCAACGTGTCGCAGGAAGACATGGAGAGCGTGAAAAGCGTCTCGGGCGGCTCGGCCTATCTCGACCCGGACCTGCAGGACCGGTTCGAAAAGCGTTACAATCTGCCGATCCTTTGGGGCATGGGCGCAACGGAGTTTTGCGGCACCATCGTCCGCTGGACGCCGCAGATGCGGGCGGAAAAAGGCGACAGCAAGCGCGGCAGCACCGGCCTACCGATGCCCGGCGTCGAAATCCGCGCGATCGATCCGGAAAGCGGCGCCGAAGTGCCGCGTGGCGCCGAAGGGCTGCTCGAGGTCCATTGCCCATCCGTTCGTCCGGACTGGGTGCGCACCACTGATCTGGTGATGATCGATGAGGACGGCTACGTCTTTCACCGCGGGAGGTTCGACGGCGCCATCGTGCGTGGCGGCTTCAAGATTCTGCCTGAGCGCGTGGTCGATGTGTTGCGCCAGCATCCTGCGGTGGTCGATGCCTCTGTCGTCGGGATTCCCGACGCCCGCCTGGGCGCGGTCCCGGTCGCGGCGGTCGAATTGAGCCAGAGCGCCGGGACGGTCGATGAGCAGGCGCTGCTGGCGCATCTGCGCGCCGAATTGCCGCCTACCCATGTGCCGGTGGAAATCCGCATCGTCGACGCTCTGCCGCGCACGCCGTCGCTGAAGGTCAGCCTGAACGATGTGAAGAAGATGTTCATGGCCGACGCGGCCTGAGAGGATGAGAAAATGACCGTGTCATTGCTGGGTCTGGAAGGAAAGAAGGCGCTGATCGTCGGTGGCGGCCGCGGCATGGGCGAAGCAAGCGCCCTGTTGCTGGCGGAAGCCGGATGCGACATCGCCGTGCTGGACAGCGTGCTTGAAAGGGCCGAGCAGGTCGCGAAGGAAGTGCGGGCGCTGGGCCGCGCGGGCATCCCGATCGAAGCGGACATATTGGACGAAACTTCGGTCAAGCAGGCGCTGGCCGATGCGGAGGCGGCGCTTGGCGGCCTCGACATATTGGTCACGATTGTCGGGCAGGCTTTGTTCAAGCCGCTGCTGGACGTGACGCTGGAGGAATGGGATTATGACCAATCCCGCAACCTCCGCTATTTCTTCGTGACCGGTCGCGCTGTTGCACAATCGATGATCGCACGCGGCGTGCCCGGCTCGCTGATCTGCATCGGATCGGTGGACGGCGCTGTCGGTTCGCCCATGCACGCGCCCTATGGCGCGGCCAAAGCCGGTCTTATGCATCTGGTGAAGTCCATGGCGGCGGAATGGGGGCGTCAGGGCATCCGCGCCAATGCCGTTGCACCGGGCAGCATCACCACCCCCCGTCTGCCGGAGACGCCGGAGTCGCGCGCGCTGATGGAATCGAGCGTTCTGCCGATCGGCAGGCCCGGCACCACGCGCGACGTCGCCGGGGCCGTCCTGTTCCTCGCTTCCGGTCTATCCGAATATGTGACCGGACATACGCTGTTCGTCGATGGCGGATGGATGGCTGCGAACCATTTTGATCCGCGCGTCATGGCGACGAAGAAAAGCAACGAATAACCATGGTGCGGCCGATCATTGAGCCAGAAACTGTTCAATCGCGGCGCGGCACGCGTCGAACGCATCATGCTGCGGCCAATGCCCGCTGTCGGCCAGCCTGACCTCCCGTACATTCGGGATTGCGCTCAGCAGGTCGGCGGGCACGCCGGACGGCCAGCTACGCGCGCCATAGAGCAGCAGCGCCGGGCAAGAAATGTGACGCCACAATGTGCGCGCTTCGTCGGGTGTGATGTCGGGAAAGGGCCAGACGGCGAGATAGGGGTCATGCTTCCACTGCCAGTTCGCCTCGCCCACCCGCTTCAGGCCATGGCGCGTCAGATGATGCGCCTGGGCGGCCGACAGAAACGCGTGGCGTGCCCGCATCCTGTTCACCGCTTCATCGATCGACGCGAACTGGCGGGGGGCCGTCAGCGAAGCAGCATGCCGCTCCTCCAGCCAATCGCCTATCTTCCTTTCGATCGGCTGACCCAGACGGCGCGCTTCGATGGCGGGAGGTGCGCCGACCGCTTCGATCGCTACGACCCGGCGCACCTTGTCCGGGTAAACGGCGCTGAACCGCAGCGCGATATGTGCGCCCAGCGAATGGCCGATCAGCACCGCTTGGCGATCCACGCCAAGGCCAAGCTCCTGCGCCAGCGCTGCCAGATCGGACAGATAGGCGGCGAAGTCATAGCGCCCGTCCTGCGACCAGCCGCTGTCGCCATGGCCACGCAGGTCCGGCGCGATGACATGATAATTTGGCTGCAACGCTTGCGCCATCGCATCCCAGCTGCGGCTATGATCGCGGCTCCCGTGAATCAGGATGACGATGGGCGCTCCCTGATTCGGCCACTCGCTATGGTTGAGCGGCATGCGGCTGTTTAGGAACGGGCGCTGTAAGGCGGCGGTGACGCGGCTTCTTTCTTCCGGCATTCCTCAACGTAAAGAGGAGGGTGCGGCGGTTGGCGACCTGGAAAAGCTTGGTTTCCGCATGGCTGTAACAGCCCTGTTTCGCGGGAATTTGGGACGCTTGAATCCATCGTGCGCTCAGAATATAGTAGCTGTTACTATAAATCGGCGGACGGTACGGCCGGCGTCGAAAAGGCGAGGTGTGTAGGAGGCGGAATGGGCTCTAGCTCACAGGCGGACGGTAGGTCTCGTGGTCGGGGTAGCGTAAAATCCTGTCTGCGGACTTTGGAGGTCCTCGAATATTTCATGAATGCGGGCGTTCCGGCGCGTACGATCGAAATCAGCGAGGCGCTCGGCATCCCCAATTCCAGCGCGGATGAGATATTGCGGACGCTCGCGGCCACCGGCTATCTCACCTACAATCAGGCGACCAAGCTTTACGCTCCGTCCTACAAGATCGTCGCCAACGCCTCCTCGATCGAACAGAGCTTCTTCGGCGGCGGACAGATTAGCGAGATCATGGAGGATATGCGTCGCGAAACCGGCGCGACCGTGTTCGTCACGCAGCAGAATGACTGCTGGTCTGAAAGCATCGCTGAAGTTTCGGGCGACTGGAAAGCATCGCCGGACGTAGCGCCCAGCTATCCGGCCCAGATGGTCTGTTTCGAGCGCGACAGCTGGCGTCCGAGCACCAATTTCACGGCGGCGATGCTGGCACAGCAATCCAATGTCGATATCATTCAGCTCGCCACCCGGACACAGCGGCTGGGCTTTGGTCCAAAAGGGCCGACGCTGATGAAGCATCTGGTGGATCGGATCGCCCAGACGCGCAATCGCGGCTTTTCCATCTGTCGCCGCAGCCGGTCGCAGCCGGTCGATTCCATCGCCATGCCTCTACGGGTGCCGCATGGCGTCGCCTCCTACGCGATTGGCGTCGTGGGCGATCCCTTGTTCTCCAGCGACAATGATGTGCGGCAGATGCTGTCAGCCATGCAGTCGGTGATCTTCCGCTACAATGACGGAATCCGCCGGAGCAAGACGATCAGCATTCAATAGGGGCCGGACGCCTGCAGCGCTTGTTCAATGTCATCGGCGCTGGCGATGCGGGCGACCATGCGCAGCTGGTCCCTTATGATGACTTCATGAGTGGCGGGGTCGGCTGCCGCTATGCAATCTTCTGCGATGATCACATGATAGCCCAGATCAGCCCCAGCCATCGCGCAGCCCGCAACAGCGACATTGGTGGAAACGCCAGTGATCACGATCGTGTCTATGCGCATCCGCCGCAGCATGGCGTCGAGCGCCGTGCCGTGAAGCCCGATCAGCCCCGAACTGCGCGCGACCACGAAATCCTGCGGCGCGGGCACGAGGTCACTTACAATCTCTGCTTCCGGGCTCCCCGCGATCAGCAGGCGGTTCTTGCGCGCCATCACCGCGAGCAGGCTGTTGGGCTGAACATCCGCAAAGTCGGGGCGGTGAGCGATGATCAGGTGGCATACAGGGAGGCCCGCCGCCCTGAACCGCTCGGCAAGACGGGCGATCTTCGGTAGGGTGCGGCGTTCCTCAACCTGCCCGATCAGGCCGGCAAAGCCGCCCATGCCATGTTCCACGATCCCGCGCTGGCATTCGCTGATGATAAGGGCCGCGCGGCCATGAAGTGGAACGGCCAATGTCCTGCTCCTGTCGTAAATGTCTTTGGGAAAGAAGACCGTCGAAGCTGGCCGGGCAAGGCATGGTGCGGCGGCTCCACAGATATGGAAATGCCGGTTTGAACCTTGGTTCCTCCCGGCAGCCCGATAGACCTGCAAGCAATCAGAATAGCGTTTCTTGAGGAGTGAGTGAATGGCTGCCCAATATGCAGATGTGGTGGGGACCGCCCCCGCCGACTTGAAGGCGCGCAAGCTGCCGCTGAAGGATAGGCCGGAATTGCGGCAGGCGCTGGCGGAAGGCGAAATCCACACTCTGCTGATGACCTATGTGCATCTGAGCGGCGATGAGTCGATGCTCGACAAATTCGCTCCGCATATCAAGTCGCCTTATGCCTATCCTCCGGAAGAAATCCCGGCGGAGCTGAGCGAAGAGCTGCGGCAGAAACTGCTCCATGTCCTAACCACGCCGGGCGCGGCGCTGGAGGGTGAAATCTCCGACACGCTGATGCACCGCATGATGACCGTGGGCCTGGCCGAGGAAGTCGCCGACGAATTCCTGCCGCTGCTCTACGACCAGATCGGTTTCCGTCCTGAAGTTCCGCGGCGCGAGCGCAAGGACCGCAAGCCTGCGCCCGCCGGCTTCAAGGTGCTGGTGATCGGCGCGGGCATGACCGGCCTTGCCGCGGGCGTGAAACTGGCCGAAGCGGGTTATGATTGGGAAATCATCGAGAAGAATGAGGAAGTCGGCGGCACCTGGTGGGAAAACCGCTATCCGGGCGTCGGCGTCGATACGCCCAGCCACTTCTACTCCTTCTCCTTCGCGCTCAATTCCGAATGGCATAATTACCATCCGCAGGGCACGGACATGTTCGCCTATCTCAAGCGCGTGGCGGACGACTTCAAGCTGCGGCCGAACATCCGCTTCAACACGATGGTCGAAAAGCTCGTGTGGGACGAAGGGGCTGCGGTCTGGAACGTCACCGTCCGCAAGAAGGACGGCAGTGAAGAGGTTATCCGCGCCAATGCGGTGATCAACGGCCACGGCCCCGTTAATCGGCTGAAGTGGCCCGCCATTCCCGGCCTCGACAGCTTCCAGGGCACGCGGCTGCACACCGCCACCTGGGACACGTCGATGGACCTGAAGGGCAAGCGCGTCGGCGTCATCGGTACGGGCGCCAGCGCGGCGCAGCTGATCCCCGCCATCGCCAAGGATGTAAGCGAACTGCATGTCTTCCAGCGCAGCCGCCATTGGGTGATGCCGAGCCCGGCGGGCGACGATGAAGTCACCGAAGGTGTCAAGTTCGCGATGCGGCATATTCCGCATTATCTGGAATGGTTCCGCTTCCGCATCTACTGGTACGCGGCCGACGGGCTCTATCCCAATGTGCTGCTCGACCCCGAATGGCCGGAGGACTCCCCGTCGGTTTCCGCCGTCAATGAAGGCATGCGCAAGTTCGCGGTCGGCTATATCGAGAAGATGTTCGCCGACCGGCCGGACCTCAGGGAAAAGCTGACGCCGGACTTCCCGGTCTTTTCCAAGCGCATCATCCTTGACCGCGGCCCCTATTTCCCGACCTATCTGCAGCCGCATGTCCATTTGGAGCAAACGGGCATCGAGAAGGTGACGCCCAAGGGTCTGCTGCTGAAGGATGGACGCGAGATCGAGCTGGATGTGCTGATCTGCGCTACCGGCTTCGACGTCGCCAACATGATGGGGAACCTGGAAATCGTCGGCATCGGCGGCAAGCATCTGCGCAGCGAATGGGGCACGGAAGATCCGCGCGCCTATTTCGGCATGCTGATCCCCGGTTTCCCCAATTATTTCCACACGGTCGGGCCGAACAGCGCGCCCAACCATGCGGCTGGGCAGAACCTGATTTCCGAGCGTCAGGTGAATTACGCGATTGAATGTCTCGATTGGATCAATGCCGAGGAAAAGAAGGCGCTGCAGCCCACCAAGCCTGCCTTCGACGCCTGGCAGAAGAAGGTCGAGACCCAGATGGTCAAGATGATCTGGAGCCACCCGCGGGCCTACAGCTATTACAATAATAGCAAGAAGCGGAATTTCCTGTCCTGGCCATGGCGGCTCATCGACTTCTGGAGCGAATGCCAGGGGCCGCGCAAAGAAGACTTTGAATTGCTATAAAGGGGGGCAGGGCGGCCGTTCGCGCGGCCGCCCTCGTTCGCTGACCCGCCGTCAAAGCTGGTCGGTATAGGTGTCGGTGCCCACGACGGTAGGGATGAAGGGTGAGGCGATGGCGATGCTGCCGATCCCACTTTCCTCGATTGCCTGGCCGAGCGGCACATAGGCGCTGTCCCAAACGGCCTTGGGGTCTTCGATCGAGAAGCTCAGGAACACCGCGCGGTCATTCGCCTCGACGGGCACATCCTTCGGACTGGTGGGATCGAGCGGCAGCGGCGATCCGCTGAGCGCCACGTCCCCCGGCAGGTCACGCGCGCGCAGGAAGTCCGAAAGGTCGGCCGCGCTCTTTCCGGGATTAAGGTCGACGATGAAGGCGACCACGCCGCCATAAGCGCGGTCGAGCGCCAGTTCGATCGGCATGCTGCTGCCCGGCGCATTATATTCCGCGTCGAAATTGTAGAAGCTGGTGTGGATATGGTCGCGTTCCTTGAACATGCGGCCGGTCGCGTGCAGGTCATTCACCTGCTTTACCGCCCAGGCGTCCCAATCCTTGTGATGCCCGTCCAATATCCAATAGAGCGCAAGGTAGGACCCCTTGGCCAGGTCCATGCTGCCGGACCCGAAGCGCTTTGCCTTTTCCGCGCGCGTGGCAACATAGCGGCCGCCCGCGACGGTATAGGCGCCGATCATGCAGCCGCTGTAGAAATGGTCGCGCTCATACCAGCGATTATAGGCCGCCTCATATCCGGGACGCGGTTCGACCATGGTGAAGAGCAGCGATCCCAGGCGGATGGGCCGGTCGGCGCGAGGAATGTCGGCTTTGCTGAACAGGGCTTCGCTCGTCTGCATCAATCTCTCCTTTTGGAACGACGTGATTGAACGGCAGGCGGAGCCTTCGTCAAAGCAGGGCGGCGCCTGTTCCGTGTCAGCGGAAAGGTCGCTGGTCGCGCTACCGGCCCGCCAACGCGCGATAGGCTGGGTGGCCCACATCGGAGAGGATGTTGAGATGGCGCGGCGTCCAGCCCAGTTCCCGTCGTGTTCGCGGGCTGCGCGAACGGCTGCAGGTCGCCATGCCGATCAGCGTTTCGAACTTGCCCCAGCGGCGCACGCCTTCGGCGAAATCCACGCTGTGGGCATGGACGCCAAGATCGTGCGCTACCGCCTCGGCCAGCATGCGGTTGTTCAACTCCCCAGCGACGGCATGGTAGAGCGCGCCCGCCATGCCTTTCTCCAGCGCCAGACGATAGACCTCCGCCAGGTCATCGACATGGACGTTGGAATAGAGGTTCAGCCCGGCACCCAGATAGGCGACATCGCCGTTGCGTCCTGCATCCGTGTAGAACATGCGCAGATGGCCGCAGCCGCCATGGCCCCAGATCATCGGCGGCCGGACCACCATGGCGCGGACGCTACCCGATGTTCCCGCCTGCCGGATCATCGTTTCTGTGACGAGGCGATAGCCGATATATTTCGACGGTGTGAAAGGATCGTCTTCGGCGAAATTATCCTCGCTCCACGCCCCGTCCGTCCTTTGCGACAACAGGCCGGTGCCACTGGTGAAGAGAAAGCTATGCGACCTGCCGTCCATCGCCTTCAACAGTGCTGCGATCGTGTCGAACTCCTCCTGCAGCATCAGTTGGGCGGCGTAGATGGTCGCATCATGCTCGCGCACCATGTCGATGACGGCGTCCAGCTGGCCAAGGTCGCCGCGCAGCGGTCTGACGCCCTCTGTCACCAGTGCCGCATCGCGGTCGCTGCTGCGGCTGAGGCCGCTGACCTGATGACCGGACGCCATGAGGTGACGGGCGATATGCGAGCCGAGATAGCCGGTCGCGCCGAGGACAAGAATGCGCATCAATTTCCTTCCGAATGCGCACAAGCAGCAGGACCGGCATAGCGGTCAATCGATCGGTTTGCACCTTCCACCAGCGCGGAATACTTCCTCCTGCCCTATCAACTCACCCTCGTCCGGGCTGAGCTTGTCGATGCCCATCCGATCCTTGTCCGGGATCGCCTCAAACGGGTGAACAGGGCCGATCGTGGCGTGACAGCTAAAGCGAATTCACCATATGCCCGCCGTCCACGACCAGTTCGGCGCCCGTGATATAAGCGCCAAGGTCCGACGCCAGCAGAAGCAATGCGCCGTCCAGATCCTCGGGCTGGCCCAGCCGCCGCTGCGGAATCCGCCCGATCATCGCCTTGCCCGCGTCCATTTCCCAAAACTGCGCGTTGATTGGTGTCATGATATAGCCGGGACATAGCGCATTAACGCGGATGCCGTGCCGCGCCCATTCAAGCGCCATGACCTTGGTCATCTGCACCACGGCTGCCTTGGAGATGGCATAGGGACCCACCTGAGCGGCTTGCCGCAATCCCAGGATCGATGCGATGTTGATGATGCTGCCCCGGCGTCCGTCGGCGACCATCGCGCGTGCCGCGCCACGCGCCACCAGATAGGCGCCGCGCGCGTTGGTATCCATGATGCGGTCCCATTCCGCTTCATCCTGATCCAGAAGCGGACCGCCGCCTGCGATTCCTGCATTGTTGACCAGGATATCGACCGCACCCACCTCGTCCCACAAGCTGTGGATGGACGATCCGTCCTGGACGTCCAGCGTTACCGCGCGTGTGTCCGGCAGAGATTCGGCAAGGGATTGGAGCAGATCGCTCCGCCGCGCGGTCAGGATCAGGCGCACGCCCTGCGCCGCGAGCGTATGGGCGAAATGCGCGCCGATCCCGCTGCTCGCGCCGGTAATGAGCGCCGTCTTGCCTTCAAGGCCGAAGCTGGGAAGCGTCATGCGGCCAGCGCCTCCCGCTGGTCGAGCGGCGCTTCGGCGGGATAGGTGGTCGGGCTGATCGCATAGGCGGCGGTCAGCGTAGCGATGAAGGCGGGGTCAGTCATAGGGTCGGTCGGCACCGTGAAGGCGATGCCCTTCGCCTTGAGATCGGTTATCAGCATGTCGAACGCGCGATCGCGGGTAAGGTCGTCCGTATGGTCATAATAGCGCTTCAGGTCCGCCATATCTGTGAAGACATGGGCGCTATAGTGGAACAGGACGCGCATGTCGCTCGGCGCGTAGCGGGCGATGACCCGATCGCCATCGAGAATCCGCCAGCCATCGTCGCCATCAGCCTCCAGCACCGACTGCAGCGTCATGCCCGCGGGCGTTTCGCGCCGATCGCGCGGCCCGCACGCCTCTCCGCGATGGAACATATGCTGATTTTCGGTGAGCAGCCCGCTGTTCCAGAAGGGCGCTGGAATACGCTGCGGCGCGCGATCGGGGCCATCGGGCCAATAGGTGAAGCCGCCATCGACGTCAGACGGGTAGTAATAGGAAATGACCTGACCGGCCTTGACTTCCCACGCGTCGAACAGGCCGGACTTCGCCATGACCGCGCCCAGCCAGGCCGGCATGTTGGTCGGGTCCATACCGCGCCAGCTGCGCCCGTCAATATGGCCAGGGTCATAGCCATGGGACGGGCCCTGCATGTTGAACTGGAACAGGTAGGGCGCGCCATAGCGCGCGCCGTGCATGTCCTTCACCAGGTCCAGCAGCTTGCGGCTGTAGAATATCTCGTGCGCCTCTTCCTCATAGGGAAGGCCATTATTGCCGAAGAAGCCGCGAAAGGCGGGGGTCAGCATGTCGGATAGCGATCGCGGCCGCGCATTGGCGCCGGGGCTCGACACGGCCAGCAATTCTTCTGCGGACTTGAAGTAGATCGCGGCGATCAGCCGCCAGGGTCCCTTGGTGCGCAGGATGTGGAACAGCCGCGCATTTTCCTCGCTGGTGAAGATATCCTGGAGCAGCCGGGGCGGCGCGATCGGAGTCATGGGACGGCGCCGGTTGGACATGCTCTTTTGATCCTCTCACCCTTGTTTTGTATCTGAATGTCTGTGCCGGCCCCGCGAACGCGGGGCCGGCACATCGTCGTCGGTCAGGCGGCCAGCACTTCTTCCGGTTCAGGCGGAAAGATCGAAGGCTTGCCCGGATCATAGGTCTGGACCAGCAGCGTGATGAACTGCTTGTCGGTCAGCGGATCGGTCGGCACTTCGAACGTCAGGCCGCGCGCCCGCAGGTCGGCGATCAGCATGTCGAACACCTGATCGTGGCCGATGTCGTCGGTATGATCGAGCGACTGCTTGAGTTCGGTATAGTCCATGAAGATGTCCGCGCCCCAGTGGATCAGGAAGCGGAATTCATCTTCCGGAATCTTCTGGATCACCTTGCCGTCAGTGGTGATCTGCCAGCCATTGGGGTCTTCGGGGTCCGCGCTCATCAGAGAATTGATCGCCAGGCCTTCGGGCTGGCGCATCGACGATGGACCGACGGCTTCAGCCGTGTGGTACATCATTTCATTTTCGACGACGACGGCGCGGCTCCACATCGGCGCCTTGATCTGGGCGGGCTGCGCCTTGGGGCCGTCGGGCCAATAGTTGAAGCCGCCGCCGATCTTGCCCTTGTAATACCAGGTGATCACCTGTGCTTTCTTCGCGCGCCAACGTTCGAACAGGCCCGATTTCACCATGATGTTCATCAGCCAGACTGGCGAGGTCTGCATGGAGATGCCGCGGAAGCGGGTCGCATCGACGTGCGGCGTGTCGCTGCCGCGCGAGGGCCCCTGGATGTTGAACAGCATATTTTCGGGGCGGGCATATTCCGCCTTCCAATATCCGCGCACGAGGTCGAGGAACTTGGTGTTGAAGAAGCAATCCTCGATCTCGGGATGCTGGACGGTCGATCCCTGCGCGAAATAGCCGCGGAACACCGGCGACAGGAACATGTCCCAGGTCGGCTTGAACCCCGCAGGTATGTTGCCCGACGTGGTCGCGACGACTTCCTCGGGGGATTTGAAATGCTGCGCCAGGATCAGCGACCAGGGTCCGTTTTCCCGAACGACGTTCAGCATCCGGCGATGCTGGTCTTCGCTATAGGCGCCCTCGATGATCTGGGGCGGGGCGACGGGGCGGAATTGGGTGATCATTCAATGCTCTCCTCGTTCTTATGAACGTTGAACTGGTTTGGATTGGCAGCCTGACTGCGGCGCGCAGGCCCCATCGGCATGCCGATCCTATCTCATCTGCCCGGCAAAGGCAATATATGACAACGAACGATGTAGTTAGGCGGGCTGGCCTTCGGACAAGGCGGGAAGCCATTCGCGCACCGCATTTTTCAGCAGCTTTCCGTTCGGATTGCGGGGCAACGGGCCTTCCACGATATAGACATGATCGGGCACCTTATAGTCCGAAAGGCGCTCCGCGCAGAATTGACGCAGGCTGGCATCGTCCGCCTGTTCCTTCGTCACGACGAACGCCTCTACCCGTTCGCCCAGAACAGGGCAGGGGCGGCCGACCACAACCGCTTCGGCCACGGCCTCATGCGCCATCAGCGTGTTTTCGACCTCGACCGAGTAGATTTTAAATCCGCCTCTATTGATCATATCCTTCATGCGATCGAGTACGCAGATATATCCGTCCGCATCCATCGCGCCGATATCGCCCGACTTCCAATAGCCGGCCGCAAAGCCTTTTTCAGTCGCTTCGGGATTGTTCCAGTAGCGCGGGACCGTCATCGCCCCTGCAATCCAGATTTCGCCCTGCTCGCCGGGCGGCACCTGCCGCCCATCCTCGTCCATGATGACGATATCGGCATAGGGAAGTGGCTTGCCCACCTTGTCGCGATGAGATGCGCATTGTCCCAGCGGCATCATCACCGCAGGGGACGAGGTCTCCGTCGAACCGTAGATGTTCACCAGCGTCAGCTGCGGCACATGTTCGGCCAGCGCCTCGATCGTCGCTTCGGCCATCGGCGCTCCGCCGAATGCGCCGATCCGCCAACTCGACAGATCGAAATTGTCGAAGTCGGGGTCCATCAGGCACAGCTTGTACATCGCCGGAACCATGATGGCGAAGCTCATGCGTTCGGCTTGCGCCAATTCCAGGAACTGCCGCGCCTTGAACGCCTCCTCCACGACCACCTTGCCGGCCACGCGGACGCTGAGCATCAAGACAAGGCCGATGCCGGTAACGTGCGACGCAGGGACGGCCAGGATCATCGACTCGCCGTCTTTCAACTGCAGATGATTTTGACTGCCGATGCAGATGGTGATGAGTCCGAGATGGGTCAGCACCGCGCCCTTCGGCCGCCCGGTGGTGCCGGACGTATATAGGATGCAGAAAGGATCGTCCTCTCCCACTGCGGAGTGATCCGGCCTGTCTGCTCGCGTTTCCGGCCCTGCGGCTGACCAAGCTGCCGCTTCCGCTCGATACGGGAGCCAATGGCGCACCGCGGGCAGGCTGGCGCGGTCGGGCAGTTGGTCTTCCAGCGAGTCGTCATAGATGATCGCCGCCGCGCCGCTATCGGTCAGCGCATAGGCTGTCTCGGGCGGGCGTTGGCGGATGTTCATCGGGACTGCGATGACGCCGAGCCGCGCTGCCGCCATCAGCAAGGTCATGTAGTCAGCGCGGTTGGAAAGAAGGATGCCCATCCGATCGCCAGCGGCAAGGCCGAGCGCGGTCAGCCGCGCGGCGCAGGCGTCCACGCGCACGGAAAGAGCCGCATAAGTCCATCGCACATCGCCTTCTACCAATGCGATCGAGTCAGGCGCGCGCCGCACCGCATCCAGGAACATCGCATAAATGTCCCGCGGCCGATCCGCGTAACAGTCCACCACCCTGCCGTGGTGCAATTCCTTGCGGAGATGCTCTTCCTTCATTTGGATGTCGTTCCTCTCGGCGCGACCGGCTATGGCGTGTTCACACACAGCTCGCCGGGCTCTTTTAATTACACCTTGCATTGTGGTTCTGGCCTTGGCAAGCGCCAACAAACGAAAGGAGCGGAGATGGCGACCATAGATCATGAGGATGGGCGAGCTATAGCCCAAAAGGTCGAAAGGTTCGTCCGCGACATCGTCGTATCCTATGAGACGGACAGCCGCCGGGACGATCATGGGCCGCTCGATTCATTGGTACAGGAAATGCGCGCCAAGGCGCGTGAAGCCGGGGTACTGACGCCGCATATCCGCCCCGACGGCGGCCATCTCAGCCACCGGGCGACGGCGCGGGTTCTGCGCGCGTCGGGACTTTCGCCGCTGGGTCCGTTGGCGTGCAACACCAACGCGCCCGACGAAGGCAATATGTTCCTGCTCGGGAAGGTCGCGACGCCGGAGCAGAAGCAGCAGTTTCTCGACCCCATGGTGGCTGGCGAGGGCCGATCCTGCTTCCTGATGACGGAGCCGGCGGCCGATGGGGGCACCGGGTCCGATCCATCGATGATGCAGACGCGCGCCGAATTACAGGGCGACGAATGGGTCGTGAACGGACGCAAAGCGTTCGCGACGGGTTTCGACGGAGCGAAATTCGCTATCCTTATGGCGAAGACCGAGCGGGAGGATGGCACGCCTTCCGCGACCATGTTCCTGGTCCCCCTGCCGCACCCTGCGCTTCAGCAGGAACGGTTGATCAGCACGATCGACAGTTCAATGCCGGGCGGCCATGCGGTCGTGAAGGTGGAAAATCTGCGCCTGCCTGCGTCGGCGATCCTCGGCGCGGCGCATGAAGGCTTTGCCTATGCGCAGATCCGCCTCGCTCCTGCGCGGTTGACCCATTGCATGCGCTGGCTGGGCGCGGCGACGCGCGCCAATGAGATCGCGACCGAATATGCCGTCAAGCGGCACGCGTTCGGCAAGCCGCTGATCGACCATGAAGGCGTTGGTTTCATGCTGGCCGACAACCTCATCGACCTGAAGCAGTGCGAGTTGATGATCGATTGGTGCGCCGACGCGCTCGATGCCGGGGAGAAGGCGATCACCGAAAGCTCCATGGCAAAGGTCGCGGTATCCGAAACCCTGTTCCGTGTGGCGGATCGCTGTGTTCAGATCATGGGCGGCACCGGCGTCAGCCACGACACGATCGTCGAGCAAGTGTTCCGTGAAATTAGAGCCTTCCGGATCTATGACGGGCCGACCGAGGTGCATAAATGGTCGCTGGCCAAGAAGATCAAGCGCGAGGCATCGGGCCGGTCATGAATGTCGAAGAGCTGAATGCGGGCCTTACCGATGTGCGCGAGGCGCATCGTTTCAATGAGGACGCTCTGCGGGCTTGGTTGCGCGATCATGTGCCGGAGGCGGAAGGGGAGCTGACCGTTCGGCAGTTCAAGGGCGGCCAGTCCAATCCGACCTTCCGGCTGGACACGCCGGGCCGTTCCTTCGTCATGCGGCGCAAGCCGCCGGGTGTGACGGTGCCGGGCGCTCATGCCGTGGATCGGGAGGCGCGGGTGATCAGCGCGTTGGGTAAGGCCGGCTTCCCGGTGCCGCGAGTCTTTGGCCTGTGCACTGACGAAGCTGTGATCGGCAGTTGGTTCTATGTCATGGAATGTGTCGAGGGGCGGGTCTTCTGGAACTCCCGCTTCGAATCCGTGCCCGCAGAAGAGCGGCCTGCTTATTTCGAAGCGATGAATGCGACGCTGGCGCAGCTTCACAATTTTGATCCGGCAGCCTTGGGCCTCGACGACTTCGGAAAGAAGGGCAATTATTTCGAGCGGCAGATCGCGCGCTGGTCCCGCCAATATCTGAGCGATGAGGCCGCGGGCCGCGACGCCAATATGGATCGGCTGATCGAATGGCTTCCGGCGAACATTCCCGCCGGCGATGAGAGCCGGATCGTGCATGGCGACTACCGCGCGGACAATATGGTCTTTCACCCGACCGAGCCGCGCGTGGCGGCAGTACTCGACTGGGAGCTGTCGACGCTGGGGCATCCCTTGGCGGACTTCGTCAATCATATCATGATGTACCGCCTGCCGCCCGAGATCCTGTCCGGATTGCGCGGGGTTGACATCGCGGCGCTGAACCTGATGCCCGAAGAGGATTATATCGCTGCCTATTGCCGCCGGACGGGACGGGATGGGATTGAGAACATCGGTTTTTACCGCGCATTCGCGCTGTTTCGTCTTGCCGCCATTTATCATGGTATCAAGGCCAGAGCATTGCGCGGCACTGCCGCGTCGGCGCACGCAGAAGAACTGGCGGCGCAATATCCTCTGCTCGCTAAATTGGGGTGGGGCGAAGCGGAGGCGGCTTGAACATAAGGGGATTTAATGAATGAAAACGCGGATTACAGAGCTTACGGGGACACGCTATCCTATCATTCAGGGTGGGATGCAGTGGGTTGGGCGTGCGGAACTGGCTTCGGCGGTGTCCAATGCCGGGGGGCTCGGTATCCTGACGGCGTTGACGCAGCCTACCCCTGAGGCGTTGGCGGCTGAAATCGAACGGTGCCGTACGATGACGGACAAGCCGTTCGGCGTGAACCTGACCATCCTGCCGACCGCGCAGCCTGTTCCCTATGAAGCCTATTGCGAGGTGATCGCCGGTTCGGGCGTCGGCGTGGTCGAGACGGCGGGCCGGAGCCCCGCGGAGTTCATCGCCCGCTTCAAGCAGGCGGGGGTGAAGATCGTGCATAAGTGCACGGCCGTCCGCCATGCGCTGTCGGCGCAGCGCGCAGGCGTCGATGCAGTTTCCATCGACGGGTTCGAAGCTGCTGGCCATCCTGGCGAGGACGATATTCCGGGCATGGTGCTGATCCCCGCCGCCGCCCGCGCGCTCGACATCCCCATCCTGGCCGCTGGCGGCATGGCGACCGGCCGCAGCATGGCCGCAGCGCTGGCGCTGGGCGCCGAAGGCGTGACGATGGGAACGCGCTTCATGTTGACGAAGGAAGCGCCGATCCATGAGGCGATCAAGCAGGCGGTCGTCCAGGGCAGCGAGCGCGACACGACGCTGATCTTCCGCCAGCTGCGCAATACGGCGCGCGTTTTCCGCAACGCCGTCGCCGAGGAAGTGAACGTCAAGGAGCGGGAGCCCGGCGCGACCTTCGAGAATATCAAGGCGCTGGTCGCCGGTGCGCGCGGGCGTGCGGCGCTGGAGAGCGGCGAGGTCGATGGCGGCCTGGTCTGGGCGGGCCTGGGCATCGGCCTGATGGACGACATCCCGACCTGCGCCGAATTGATCGAGCGGATCGTGGGCGAGTGCCGCGACGCGCTTGCCCGGGCCACGGCCCTGACTGCGGAGTGACCATGAGCAAGAGCTACAACACCATCCGATATGAAGTCGAGGATGACGGCGTCCTGCTGCTGACGCTCAATCGGCCCGACAATCTGAACGCCTTCACCGTTGAAATGTGCGAGGAGCTGATCGACGCCTATGGCCGCGCGAGCCAGGATGATGCGGTTCGCGTCATCGTCGTGACAGGCGAGGGCCGCGCCTTTTGCGCCGGCATGGACCTGTCGGTCGGCGGTAATGTCTTCGGCCTGGACGAGAGCATGACGCCCACCATGGAGGATCTGCGCGAGCGTAGCGACGATCCGGCGATCCTGAAGGGCGTGCGCGACACCGGCGGCCGCGTGACGATGGCAATGTATGACTGCCTGAAGCCCATCGTGGGCGCGGTGAATGGCGCGGCGGTCGGCATCGGGTCCACCATGTTGCTGCCCATGGATTTCCGGTTCGCGTCGGAAAAGGCGCGCTTCGGTTTCGTCTTCGGGCGGCTGGGCATCACGCTGGAAGCCTGTTCGTCCTTCTTCCTGCCGCGCATCGTCGGGTTGGAGCAGGCGCTGGAATGGGCCTACAAGGCCGATATTTTCGACGCGGCCGAAGCCCATGAAAAGGGTCTGGTGCGCGGTGTGTTCCCGGCCGAAACGCTGGTCGATGAGGCTAAAGCCTTCGCCCGGTCGCTGGTGAAGGATCGTTCGCCTGTGTCGATCGCGCTGATCCGCCAGATGCTGAACCGCAACAGTGCGCAGCCGGACCCATGGCAGGCGCATCTGACCGAGTCTCTTGCGGTGTTCTACACAAGCCAGGCCGATGGACGCGAAGGCGTGCGCGCCTTCAATGAAAAGCGCCCCGCGCAATTTACGGGCAAGGCGTCGCAGATGCCGTCCTTCTTCCCATGGTATGACAAGCAATAATAGTTGGAGAGAGAGATGATCACGCTGGAAGACAAGGTCGCGGTTCAGGAACTGATCGCGCGCTTCACCCGCTGTTCCGACTTCGGCGACTGGGAGGGGCTGGCGAAGATCTATACGCCCGATGTCGTCACCGAAATGGAAGGCATCACCATCCGTTACGAAGGCATCGAAGCGCAGGTCGAACATGCCAAGGAGTCGGATCGGCAGGCTGAGGGCAAGAACCGCCACTATAATTTCAACATGATCGTCAGCGAGGAAAATGGGCAGGTCTTTGCCGACTATGCCTTCATGAACGTCAATGCGGGCCATAACCCGATGGGTTCGCGGATCGTCGTGACCGGCCGTCAACGCGACACGGTCGTCAAGACGGGCGAGGGGTGGAAAATCGCGCGCCGCTTCGTTCAGTTCGATCAGGCGGTAAGCCTGGACTTCTGACCCGAGGGAGAAGCGATTGTGGATGTGAAGGATCTATGTGCAGTCGTAACCGGCGGCGCGTCGGGGCTTGGCACGGCAACCGCCGAAATGCTGGCGAGCCGGGGCGCGCGGGTGGCGATCTTCGACCTTAACGAAGAGGCGGGGCGCGCGCTGGCCGAGCGGCTGGGCGGCAGTTTCCACCGCGTCGATGTGACCAGCGCCGAATCCGTCGATGACGGTCTGGCGGCTGCTGCCGAGCGACTGGGCACGCCGCGCATCTTGGTGAATTGCGCCGGGGTCGCTCCGGGTGCGCGCGTCATTGGCAAGGACGGCGCGCCGCATTCGCTCGATCTCTTCCGCAAGGGGGTCGAGATCAACCTGATCGGCACGTTCAACGTCATCTCGCGTTTCGCCGCCCGGCTCGCCGCCGCCAATGTGGAAGGCGAAGAGGCGGGGGTCATCGTCAACACGGCGTCGGTCGCCGCGTTTGAAGGACAGATCGGTCAGGCGTCCTATGCAGCGTCCAAGGCAGGCGTCGTCGGCATGACTTTGCCGATCGCCCGCGACCTGGCGCAACATCGTATCCGCGTGATGACGATTGCACCGGGCATTTTCCTGACGCCGATGCTGCAGGGTCTGCCCCAGGCGACGCAGGATTCGCTGGGTACGCAGGTGCCGCACCCTTCGCGATTGGGTAAGCCATCCGAATATGCGCAATTGGTGCAGAGCATCATCGACAATCCGATGTTGAACGGCGAAGTTATCCGTCTGGACGGCGCGATCCGCATGGGACCGCGCTGAACGCGCCGCACGAACATGGGCGAGGTCTAACAGCGCCCGGAAGATAGAAGAGGATAGCCGCACATGCCCGAAACGCTGGAGGCCATGATCGACCTGCCGGAAACGGAGGCTACGCTCCACAAATTTATTGAGGATGGCGTCATCCCCGGCGGCATATTGGCATGGGGAACGGTCGGTGGGCCGGTCCGCTATCATTCGGAGGGAAGGCTGGGTTACGAGCGCGGCGCTGCCGTTGATGAACGCTCCGTCTTCCGCATCTATTCCCAGACGAAGCCGATTACCGGCATCGCCGCGATGATGCTGATCGAGGATGGCGTGATCGCGCTGGATCAGCCAATCAGCGAAATCCTGCCCGCCTTCGCAGACATGCGGGTGATGGAAGGCGACGATCCGGAAGTGACGCGTCCCGCCGCGCGTCCAATCACCGTGCGGCATTTGCTGACCCACACCGCCGGATTTGGCATGGCGGGCATGACGCTGGGCGCACTCTACATGAAGCATGGGGTGGCGCCCGGTACGCGCGAACGCATTGCGGGGCCGGGCGAGCTGCCGACGCCGACATCGCTCGCCGAACTGGGCGAGCGGATCGCCGCCCTGCCGCTGGCGACGGATCCGGGCACCCGCTTCGACTACAGCGTGGCGCTTGATGTGCTGGGACTGGTCATTGAAGTCGCGTCGGGCATGCCGTTCGAAACCTTCCTGCAGCGCCGCCTGTTCGAACCGCTAGGCATGGTGGACACCGGCTTTTCGATCCGGCCCGACCAGGTCGCGCGCTTCGCCGACTTGCCCGAGAAGAAGGACGGGAAATGGGCGCTGGCCGATGATGCGTCCGACAGCTTCTATGCGCGGCCCTATTATCCGGCGGGCGGTGGCGGGCTGGTGTCGACGGCGCAAGATTATGTGCGCTTCGCCACCATGTTGCTGAACGACGGCGAGCTGGACGGCGTGCGGGTGCTGAAGCCAGAGACGGTGCGGCTGGCCCGGTCCAACCTGTTGCCCGAGGCTGTCACCCATGTGGACCTGCCCATCGGCCAGACGCTGTCGGGCGTCGGCTTTGGCGCGGGCATGTCCGTTTCCCTGACGCGCAGCGAGCGGACCGGCGGCATGTTCGATTGGCCGGGCGATGTGCCTGCTGGCGTGTTCGGCTGGCCGGGGGCGGCGGGCACGGCGTGCTGGATGGACCCGGAGCGCCGCTTCTTCCTACTCTACCTCGCGCAATATTGGCCAAGCTGGCTGAACGGCGCCATGCGGCCCGACATTGTTGCGGCGGCCTACCGCGACCTGGAGCGGCGATAGAGCATCTTGGGCGCGGTGGTTTGAGGGTGATCCGTTCGCTCGAAACGAACGGAAGAAGGCGGATCGATTTAAAATTGTCGAGCGGTGAAGGGAGAGGTTCGTGGCGGTATTGGACAATCAGGCTGATTTCTCGCCGCAGCTCGGTTCACCCGCGACCGGTGTGGTGATCACCGGCGGCGCGTCGGGCATCGGCCTGGCTGCGGCCCATGCTCTTGCCGCAGTGGGGCGTCCGGTGGCGCTGTGGGATATCAATGCGGATGGCGCGGCAGGCGCGGCGGATATCATCAGCCAGCGTTATGGCGTGCGTGCGGTTGGGTTCAGCGTCGATCTGCGCAACCCGCAGGCGGTGACCCCCGCCGCCATCGCGACGCGGGAGGCGATCGGACCGGTGGGCGGGATCGTTCATTGCGCGGGAACGGCGGAGACGACGGGCATCGATGGCGTGACGCCGGAAAATTGGGACGCCGGGATCGCACTGCATGTCCGGTCCATCGTGCTGATGACACAGGCTTTTCGGGAGGATTTGCGCAGCCTGCCGGGCAGCGCGATCGTGGCGCTGTCGTCGATCAACGCAACGTTGGGCAACGGCATGATCCCGATCTACAGCGCGGCGAAGGGGGCGGTGATCTCGCTCGTCCGCTCGATGGCCGACGAACTGTCAGCCGATGGCGTGCGCATCAATGCGGTGAGTCCCGGGATGATCGACACGCCGATCATGGCGGGGACGAAGGCGGCCCTGCCCGGCCATTATGAGCGCAGGATCATGATGGGCCGCTATGGCGCGCCGGAGGAATTGGGTCGCGTCATCCGCTTTTTGCTGTCGGACGAGGCGAGCTACATGACAGCGGCGGAAATCATCGTCGATGGCGGCAACATCAACTCGCAACGGCAATAGCATGGCCGCCGGAGCGGCCATGCGTATCGAAATCAGAGCTTGTTGACTTCCTTGGCGGTCAGGCTGGTCACCAGACCCTTTTCCGCCGCGCTGAGCGTGGTGGCGGGGATGACGACGAAGCGGCCGCTGTAGATGATCTGCACGCCGGTCGGTTCGCCAGCGGCATTCTTCAGCACGCGGTCGATGAAGCCGACCTTGCGGCCGTCAACGGTCTTCACCAGGGCGCGGTCCTTGATGACGGGTGCGTCGGCGGCGATGGCGGCAGCGGGAAGAGCAAGCGACAAAGCCGCTGCAAAAGCGAAAGAAAACTTCATGATGATCCCCTTTGAAAATGGAATGGGGGGCCGATAGCATGTGGAACAGCAAATAATAAAGACATCCGTCGTTGCAAAATATGCAATTCGGAAGATTGTTCGGAAATTAGCGCCTGAGCGGATTTCATAATCGTCATCTGGAACGCGCGGACGGTAAAATAGAGGGGCATTTTGGCATCATGACGGACCAGGCGCGCGAATCGGGGCCGAGGCTGGCGGCCTTTTCCGTCACCAGCATCGCGACCGGCGGGTTCAATATTCCGCTCCAGACCTATCTGCCGGCCTTTTACGCGACCGCCATCGGCATGGACCTGGCGACCGTGGGGCTGGTCTTCATGATCAGCCGCCTTTGGAGCGCAGCTGCCGATCCGATAATCGGATGGGCGTCGGATCATACGCGCACGAAGATGGGCAGGCGCAAGCCGTGGATATTGGGTGGCGGGCTGCTGTTCCTGCTGTCGCTCTTCGCGGTATTTTCGCCGCCCGTTGGGGCGAGCCCGCTCTATCTGGGCGGCTGGCTGTTGCTGCTGTGCCTGGGCTGGACCGCCACTTCGACGCCGCTTTACGCCTGGGGCGGGGAGATGGCGGCGTCACCCGTCGAGCGTGCGCGCGTGCAGGCCTATATCCAGACGGGATCGTCGATCGGCATCTTTCTGGTCCTCGTCCTGCCTGCGCTGCTCGACGCGATGGGGCGCGGCAATCCGGAGATACGGGTGGGATCGATGGGCGCGCTGGTGGCGGCGGTGCTGGCTGTGGGCATGCTGCTGATCGCGCTGCTGTTCCGTGAGCCGGCTGTTCCGTCGCGGCCGTCCGTCGCGGTGAACTGGCGGCAGGGGATAAGCGCCGTGCTGCGCGACAGGGCGCTCTGGCGGATCGTCGCGTCGGACTTCTTCGTCGCGCTGGGGCAGGGGTTCCGCACCGCCGTCTTTCTGTTTTTCGTCACGCGCTACATGGGCATGGCGTCGCCAGCCCTGCTGCTGATGCTGCAATATGCCTTCGGCATCATCGCGGCGCCATTGTGGGCGCGCATCAGCTACCGCTTCGGGCGGCTGCGCACGCTGGTGATGGCGGAGGCGGTGCAGGTGGCGATCAACCTGATGGTGCTGTTGCTGACGCCGGACCGAATGTGGCTGTTCGTGCTGCTGATCGTGGGGCAGGGGCTGACGCAAGGGTCGGGCAATCTGATGCTGCGGTCGATGATCTACGATGTGGCGGACCGCCATCGGGAAAGCAGCGGGATCGAGCGGGCCGGGCTGTTCTCGTCCGTCTTCAACGTCACCACCAATGCGGCCTATGCCGTGGCGGTGGGGATTGCGCTGCCGGTCATTGGCCTGCTCGGCTTTGACCCGCGATCTTCGGGGACAGAGGGGCTGGCGGGCA
Source organism: Sphingobium sp. TomTYG65 (assembly GCF_055395525.1). Taxonomy (NCBI): domain Bacteria; kingdom Pseudomonadati; phylum Pseudomonadota; class Alphaproteobacteria; order Sphingomonadales; family Sphingobiaceae; genus Sphingobium; species Sphingobium sp. TomTYG65. The sequence continues at coordinate 1,065,486 of NZ_AP027331.1, forward strand.
TGCACCTGTTCTTCGCGGTCGGGCCAGCGCTGGGGCATGCGCTGTCGATCCTCGTCATCTGCTGGCGCGGCAGGGAAGGTAGCGGAGCGGTGGCGGGCGCGAGCCGGTTGCCGTCGGCCTGATCAGAGGTGGAGGGCGCGCCTGGGAGGATCGTCTGTTGCGATCCTCCCCCGCCTCTTCATCAATCGAGCGGTTGGAGCAGTTCCAGCAAATGCCCTTCCGGATCGGCGATATAGGCGACCTTCAGCTGGTGGTCGGGAACATCGACCGGCGGGGTTATCACTGATCCCCCCGCGCCGGTCGCCGCCGCGATCACAGCGTCCATGTCATCGACGGCTAGACCGACGACCGCTTCACCCGGCGTCGGGCAGGGGCGGTCCAGATATTGCACCAGGTTGAGCAATGTTTCGGACTGGCCCACGACCAGCACCGTTTCGCGTATCGCATAGCCTGGCTTGTCCACCGCGATCCGCGTTCGCACTGACAGGCCAAGAACGTCGACATAGAAGCGCTCCATCGCCGCCAGATCGGCGACGATGATCTTGGTGAACGCATAAGCCTTGATCACTGCCCTTGCCCTCCCTTGCACCGTCGCGGCATCAGATGCCGAGCAGGTCGGCGGCCGACTTGCCGAAGAAGCTTTCACGCGTGGACTGGGGCAGGCCCTCCAATTGTGCGTCGTAAAGGGCGACGGCTTCCTGATGTCCCTCGACATGCGGGAAGTCGGAGGAAAAGACGATGATGCCTTCCGGCACGCGTTCGATCGTCGGGCGCAGCATGTCCTGCTGGTGGACCACCGACACGCGCACCTGGCGCTGCACATATTCGCTGGGCTTGAGCGGATAGCTGTAAGGCGCGAAGCTCAACATGCGCGGGCGCTTGTCATCGGCTTCCAAATCGATCGCTTCCAGGAAATCGGGGAGCCAGTCGATTCCCAGTTCCGACACGATGACGGCGAGACGCGGATAACGCTCCAGCACGCCGCCGAAGATGAGCGAGGCGACGGCGAGTTGCGGCACCAAACGGCGCGACAGATTGGCAAGGCGATAGAAGGCCGCGATGTCGCCGCCATTATTCGCCCAGCCCGGGTGCATGGCCGCCCGGCCGCCGCCGACATGGAAGAGGATGGCGACGCCCAGATCCTCGCATGTCGCCCAGAATGGCTCGAAGTCCGGATGGTTGAGCGCCTTGCCCCCGTGCGGATCGGCCTTCACGAATACGGCGCGGGCGCCCCGTTCGCGACCGGCGACGACCTGCGCGATCGACCATTCGACGTCCATCAGATCAACGACCGTGGCGGGGATCAAGCGGTCGGTATAGCCAGCCAGCTGCTCGGTGGACCAGCGATTATAGGTTTCCAGCGTCGCGAGTGCGAGTTCCGGCGCATTGCGCATCGCATGCCGGTAGGGGTGATAGCCGTTGGAGGGCAGAAGGATCTGCTTGTCGATGCCGCGCTGATCCATCCATTTGATGCGCGGTTCGGGCTGATAGGCTTCGGGCGAGAAGGAGCCGGAGTCGATCGCGATCTGCGGCGGGTCGCCACCTGCCAAAGACCGTTCATAGGCGTCCACCACGACGGGCGGGATGAGGGTGAGCGGGTCGGGACGCAGGGCCGGGGGGACGGAGGAGAAGAGGTCGCCGACCAGAATGTCGATCAGCTGTTCGGCGGCCGTCATCTTCGGCAGCTTTGCGGCGAGCGTGGGATTGGCCTTTGCGAACCAATCGGTCGGCTCGTTGAAATGGCTGTCGACGTCGATGATCCGCATGCTGGCTCTCCTGTCACAATCGTGCCGGAATCGCGGTTCCGGCTTTGCTGCGTCACATCCTTTTTATCCGGAGGCGTGCGCCAGTCAATAATTTACGAGCGCCCATTCATTTATTTTTGAAAGGAGGAGGTAAAGGCCATTTCCGCCAGCGGGGAACAAGATCGGGGGCGCTGGAATAGCGGCTTCGCCTGCTGCTACCGCCTCGGCATGATTCGTTTTGACCTGGCGGGCTCCGCCCTCGATCCTTCTCTGCGCCGTTCGATGCTGTTGCGCGCCTTTGTCGCGCAGAATTGCGCGGTGGGCTGCGCCTATGGGGGGTTCGGGGTCAGCATCCTTCCGTTGCAGGACAGGTTCGACGCGAACCGCGCGACCGTTTCCGCTGGATTGTCGCTGGTGGTGCTGATGACGGCACTCTGCGGGCCGCTGGTCGCGTCGCTGGCAAGGCGGTTCGGCCTGCGCTCCATCATGGTGGCGGGCGCACTGCTGTGCTGTGCGGGCTACGCCTTGCTTAGCGTTGCATGGAACATGACGGTCGTGCTCGCAGCTTATGCGTTGCTGGTCGGGCCGGGCGTCGGGCTTTCCGGTACCTTGCCCGCCAGCCTTCTGGCGAGCGGCTGGTTCCCCGAAGCGCGGGGCCGCGCGATCGGCCTTACGACAATGCCGGTGGTGCTGGCCGCAGCGCCCATGGCCGGATTGGCGCTGATCCAGAATTTCGGCCTGCCCGGCCTCTATCTGGCATTGTCCGCGTTGCATCTGCTGACGGTGCCGCTGCTGCTGGGTGTTAGGGAAGCGCCGATCGCGCCGGTAGCGGCGGGTGACGTCCATCAGGACGGAGCGGCGGGGCGGGCGCGGGGCCTGCTTTCTCACCCGCTATTCTGGTTGGCGATGGTGGGGGCCGGACTGCTCAACGCGACCGGCATCGTCGGATCGGTGCATATGGTCGCGGTGTCGGTGGAGCGCGGCCTGCCGATGGCGCAGGCGGCCTTGCTCGCCTCGTTGATGGGCGGGGCGAGTGTGTTGGGCGCGGTCGCGATCGGCTGGCTGTGCGATCATCTGGGCGGCGCACGGTCGCTGGCGGTGGTCGCGAGCGGCCTTGCGCTTGGCTGGACGATCATCGGCCTGACCGGATCGCTGCCGCCGATGACGCTGGCCATCCTGTTGATCGGGGCGAGCGGTCCGGGCGTTTTCCCCAGCGTCAGCCTGCTGTTCGCGCACAGTTTCGGTCCTGCCGCCATGGCGCGCGCGGTCGCGCTGTTCGGCATGTTCAGCGTGCCGCTGACCTTCTTCCTGCCGCCTGCCGCTGGATGGCTGCATGATATGGCTGGCGACTATCAGCCGGTGATGGCGGCGATCGTCTGCACCTGCTCCGTCGTCGCCATGCTGTTCGCGCTGATCGCGCGGCGCGAAGCTGGGAGCGGCAGCGTTTCGTTGGAGGGAGTGGGGGCGTCTGCGCCCCGTTAGAGTATCCGTGATGATCAAGCTGGAGATTGCGTCCAGCATCGATCGGCTTTGAGCAGGGCGTTCGCGGTGACGACGAGCTTTCGCATGACGGCGGTGATGGCGATCTTGGCGGGCTTCCCGGCAGTAACGAGCTGCTGATATTTTGCCTTGAGATCGGGATTGTACCGGGCGGCGACGAGGGCCGGCATATAGAGAGCCTGCCGCACGTTGGCGCGTCCGCCACGGATGAAGCTCTTGCCTTTCCATTGTCCGGACTGTCGAGCGACGGGGGCGAGGCCGGCGAGGGATGCGGCCTGCTTGTTCTCGAGGCTGCCGAGTTCGGGCATGGTGGCGATGAGCTGGTTGGCGGTCAGCGTTCCGACGCCGGCGATGCTGGTGAGGATCTCATGCCGGCGGGCGAGCGCGGCATCGGCGGCGATCAGGTTGGCGATCTCGGTATCGAGCGCCTCGATATGCCGATCGATCTGCTCGAGCCGCTGCCGGCACTGGCGCTTGAGGAAGGCGATGGTGAGGTTCTTCTCGCGATTCTTGAGCGCGGTGCGATCGCGCACGAGGCCGTCTCGGGCATTGATGAGCTCCGCCATCTGCGCCTGCTGTGCGCTTCGAGCGGGTCTGACCGGCGGCTGCAAGGTGGCCGCCATACGGGCCAGCAACATGGCATCGATGCGATCGGTCTTGGCCAGAATGCCAGTCGCCTGGGCGAAGCGCCGGGCGCGCTCCGGGTTGAGCTTCACGCAGGGCCAGGCAGCCAGAGCCGCCTCCAGCGCCCGATGGTAGGTTGCGGTTGCCTCATAGGCGATCCGCTCGACCGGCCATTGTCGCAGCCAGGCGATCAGCGCCTTGTGGCCCTTGGCGGTGTTGGCGAACTGGCGCTCGGCGCCGGCAGGGTGGACATGGCAGTCGAGGCTCGCTTTGGAGATGTCGATGCCGATCGTCTGTGGTAGATTGTCGCTCATCTTTTCCGCTGTCCCATGCTTGTCATCCGGGTCCAAAACCCCGGTATCCGTTCGGGCCTGATGGAAAAGAAAGGGGCGATCCTACTCTAACCCGGTCCCACAACGACCGGCGCTTTCACGATCCGTCCCCTTCCGCCCGGGCCGGGGTGGCCACCCCGGCCCGGGCAATCCAGCATGACCCAAACGGACCGCAATGTCATAAGACAAGCGCTGAACAAGAACAGTTCGCCCTGAGCCTGTCGAAGCGCTCTCCGACAGGCTCAGGGCGAAGGGGGGTGGAGCGGGTCTCTAAGCGGGCACCGCCTGTGCGCCACGGACGAGGCGGCCGGGGCGCGCGCCTGTTGCAGCGTCGCTGCGGCGGATCACCTCGCCCGACACGATCGTCGCGACAAAGCCTGTCGCCTTTTGATCGAGCCTGCGCCCGCCGCCCGGCAGGTCGTAGCGCACATAGGGTGCGTGGAGATGAAGCGCGTCCATGTCGATGATGTTGATGTCCGCCTTATATCCCGGCGCGATCCGGCCGCGGTCCCGCAGTCCCATGGTTTCGGCGGGCCGCGACGACAATGCCTGCACGGCCTTTGCAACGCTTAGCTTCGGACCGTTGCGGTCACGCGTCCAGTAGGTCAGCAGGAAGGTCGGATAGCTGGCGTCGCAGATCGCGGCATAATGGGCTCCGCCATCGCCCAGCCCCATCACGGTCGCCGGATGGTTGATGAGGTCATGGATCGTGTCCAGCCGGTTGCGATAATAGTTGCCGAGCGTGGCATAGAGCATCCCGCGCCCGTCGCCGCCGTTCATCAGCAGATCATAGGCGACTTCTTCGGGCGCGACATTCAGGCTGCGGGCCTGCGCGCCAATGCTGCTTTCGGCGGGCGGCTCGTAATTGGGCGGGTCCGACAGCGGGAAGATCCAGTTCCAATTGCGCGTCATCATCGCCAGCGGGTTGCCCTCATGCGGCGCTTCGGCGATCAGCTTTGCGCGGAAGGCGGGATCGCGCAGATGCACCAGCTGGTCCTCCAGCGGCAGACCGGAAATCGCCTCATAGGTGGGGCAGAGGGAGAAGGGATGGCTGGACAGCTCAAAGCCGCAGATCATGCCGACCGGGCGCGGCAGCACCTGCGGACTGATCTCCATGCCCTTTTCATTGGCTTCCTCGCAAATGCGCAAGGCTTCTTCCCACACCGGCTCACCCCCATTGGAGGTGCCGAGCGTGAAGGTGGCGGGCCTGCCCGCCGTTTCGGCCACCGCCAAAAGGTGCGACAGCTCATCTGACCAGCTTTGGAAAGGCGCATCCAGCACCATCTGCAGCACGCCGGTGCCCGCCTCTCGCATAGCGCCCGCGATCGCTTTCAGTTCCTCGACATCGGCCTGGTAGCTCGGGATATTCTCGCCCGCCTTGGTGCGGTGGATGAGCAGGCGGGAGGTCGCAAAGCCAATGGCGCCTGCGTCGAGCGCTTCACGTGCGATCGCGCGCATCTGTTCCAGGTCTTCGGCCTGCGCAGGCTCGCGTTGCGCGCCGCGCTCTCCCATGACGAATACGCGGAGCGGGCTGTGCGGGAGCAGCGCTGCGACGTCGATGTCGCGGCGGCGTGCATCCAGCGCGTTGAGATAATCGGGGAAGCTTTCCCAATCCCAGCTGAGCCCTTCGGCCATGACGACGCCAGGGATGTCCTCCACGCCCTCCATCACTCGGATCAGACGGTCGTGATCGGTAGCGCGGCAAGGCGCGAAGCCGACGCCGCAATTGCCGATCACGACAGTGGTCACGCCGTGGGAGGAAGAGGGGGAGAGTTCTTCCGACCAGACGGCCTGGCCATCATAATGGGTGTGGATATCGACGAAGCCCGGCGTGACGGTGAGGCCCGTCGCGTCGATCACCTCCTTCGCCTCTCCGCTGAAGGGGCCGACGCTGATGATGCGGCCGTCCCGCACGGCAATGTCGCCGGTGAAGGGCTCACCGCCCCCGCCATCGACGATCGTCCCGCCGCGGATGAGCAGATCGCAAACCTTAGTCATTCCGCCGCCCTCGCAATCGGGTCGAGTGGAACCTTGCCATCCGACGCCCAGAAAGCGCCTTCGCGCGAGGTATCGACATCCTCCACGCCGCGTACGCCCAACGCCTCGCGCGCTTCGGCCAACGGCAGGTGGAATGCGGTCTCCAGCTTCTTCATGAAAAGCGCGTCGCTCTGCTGCCCCACCTTCATGCCGCGCTGGATCGCGTTGACGCAGGTCGGCCACACTTCGGGATAGTGCAGCATGGTGCGCACGGTGTAGCGGAGCGATCCGAAGATGTGGATCATGTTCACTTCGGCCGCCAGATGCGGGTTGTGCATATGTTTGGGCACGTTGGTCAGGCGATACCAGTAGGGGACCAGCTCGCCCATGAAGTTGAAGCCGCCGCCGGTAAGAATATGTTCGAAATCATGCGTCTGACCGGAGCGCAGGTTGTAATATTCAAGCTGGGTCCTGGGCTCTTTCCACGGCGTGATCTGGATTTCATAATCGCCCGCGGTCATTTGGCTGTAGAAGATGCCGCCCAGCGATCCGGGCGCATATTGGGCGAAATCCTCGATTTTGTAGGTGGAGATGAAGCCTTCGCTGAACCAGGCGTCCAGTTCCGGGTTCACCTTGCGCTCTTCGGTGAACATTTGCTCGATAGCGTCATAGTCGCGCAGGGAATCGAGAATAGGCAGGAATTCGTACATTTCCGCAGGCGCAGGCATGTCCGCGCCATTCTTCCGCAGCAGGATCATCGCCAGCCATTCGCGCAGGCGCGGGTTGTTGAGATATTTGGACGAGGAGATGAGGATGCTGCTTTCGGTTTCGACGGGCATCACGCCGCGCATCAGATAGGGAATGTCAGCCATGGTCTGTTTTCCTTCAGTCAAGCACCAGTTGTTTGCCGCCTGAACCCCAGGCGCTGATCCGTTTGTCCCCCACCTCGAATTGCGGGAGCAGGTCGAAGAAGCTTTTGTCGGCGACCACGATGCGCTGCAGCTTGCGCGGGCTCATGCCGGTCAGGTCGCCGCGGGCATGCTGGAGAGCAATATTGTCCCAGATGACGATGTCGCCATTGTTCCAGCGGTGGCGATAGATTCGGTCATCGCGGTAAAGTTCGGCGAACAGCGCGTCGAGCGTCGCGTCGCTTTCTTCCCGATCCATCCCCATGACGCGCGCCGTCTGCATGTCGCTGATATAGAGGACAGGCTCGCCAGTGCGGGGATGGGGGATGATCAGCGGGCGCAGCTGATGCGGCATTTCGTCGGAACTGTCATAGCCGACCGTGCGGTGCGTCTGGATCGGCGCGATCATGGTCATGGCTTCCCGATCGGCCACCTTGGCCTTGAGGTCCGCAGGCAACGCGGCGGCGGTGTCGGCGCCGTTCACGAAATCGGTATAGCTCTGCCCGTCATTCACGGCGACGGCGTGCAGAGAAATGACCTTGAACGGTTCTTCAGTGAACGCCAGATCGCTGTGCCAAGTGAGGGGGCCTGAACCAAGCCCGCCATCGGTGGAAATTTCGCGATATTCGCCATGCGAGCCAAGCACCCGCCCGAAATTTTCGAGCAGCTTCACCTGATCGGATTCGGCCAATTGCTGGTTCCTGAAAACCAGCAGCTTATGGCGATCGAACAATTCGACCATGCGCTGTTCGAAGCCTTCTGGCAGCGGCCATTGCAGCCTGATGCCGATTTCCATGCCGAACGGCGCAAGCGGCCGTTCCGTCCATGGGCTGTCCATGAGTCGCTCTCCCAAAGCAGATTATCTTCCCGAACGGTATCGAACCGTTCGGTTGTCGTCAAGAAGCATGGGTGCATCCTCGCGCCGTGCTGATATAGCGCACCAATGTTTAGCAGTTATGCCGGATGAAAGATGCAGCAGAGGTGAGGACGGAACTGGCGTCGCCGCGCGTCCGGCACCTTTTGGCGTCCGCGCGCGCCCAATTTGTCGAGCGCGGCTTTGACGGGGTGAGTATCGACGCCATCGCGCGCACGGCGGGTGTGAGCAAGGAAACCATCTATCGCCACTTCGCCGACAAGGAGGCGCTGTTCCGCGCGGCTCTGGATGCGCAGGGCGCAGAGTTCATCGCGCGCGCGGCGGCCGTGCATGAAAGCGCAGCGAGTGGCGGGTCGGAGTTGGCAGGGCTCGCCCGCGCGATACTGGATTCGGCGCTCGATCAAGGCATGTTCAGCGCGTTGTGGGTCGCGGCGGGCGTGGCGCACAAGATGCCCGACCTCGCTTCGGCGTTGCAGAATGGCCAGGGCATGCGGCTGGAGCCGGTGCGACAGGCGCTGCAAGATTATGCGCGGGAAAAGGGCATGGATCGTCCCGTGCCTTTGGAACTGGCGCTGGATTTCGGATCATTGGCGGTCGAAGGGCCGGTGGTGCTGATGGGCTTTCCGCCTGCACCGCCTGAAGCGCGCGACCGCATCGCGCATCATGTCGCCGCCCTGTTCGCGCAGGGCATAGGCAGCGCGATCGAGCCCGCTTTGCCTATGCCCGACGCGTTGCCGTCGGTCGCCCCCGAGCCATTCGAGGCACCGCCGTCGCATATCCGCACGCTGCTTGATGTAGCGGGACGCCATTTCCTGGGCCAGGGTTATGAAAGCGCCAATCTGCACCTGATCGGCGAAGAGGCGCGGGTGGGGCGCGGCACGCTTTATCGCCATTTCTCCAGCAAGGCGGGGCTGTTTGCAGCGACCATGCGGGCGCTGGCCCAGGCGTGCGCGCAGGAAGCAGCGCCGCCCGCGATGCCTGAAGGGCGAGCCGACCTGGAAGTGTTGACGGCCTATGTCGAAGCTGCCCTTGCGGTCCTTGCCTCCGCTACGTCGATCCAGCTGCACCGGGTCGTCATCAGCCAATCTCGCCGCGATCCGGCCCTGTCACGCGACGTCTATATGGCTTTGCGCGCGCCTTGGGTGCGGGGCCTCGTCCCCTGGCTGCACAGCATCGGGGTGCGGCAGGGCAGCGAGTGGCATGCGCGCCAGCTGTTGGTGCTGGCGCTACGCGGCAACCGTATGTTCGCTGGTGGGCATCCGGTGTCAGGGCAGGAGAGGCGGCGCTATGCAGAGCGCGCCGCCGGCATCTTCCTGAACGGCTTTATCAGTCTGCTTTGACGCTGGCGTTCAGCCGGGCAAGCCGGTGAAGGCTGTGATCCCGCCATCGACCACCAGTTCGGTGCCGGTGATGTAGCGCGCCTCATCGGAGCTGAGGAACAGCGCGGCATGGGCTACGTCCCAGGCATCGCCCATCCGCCCCATCGGCACCTGTTTGTGACGCTTGGCGACCATGCCTTCATAGTCGCCCTGATTGTAGCGCTGCGCCAGCCGCTCGACGAGGGGGGTGAACATCAGCCCGGGCACGACGCAGTTGAGCCGCACGCCCCTTGCCGCATAGGCCACTGCCGTCACCTTGGTGAACTGGACCAGGCCCGCCTTCGCCGCGGCATAGCCCACCTGATCCTTGCCGACCCAGCGCATGCCCGCGATGGAGGATATGTTGACGATCGCTCCTGCGCCCTGATCGGCCATGACGGGCAGCGCCGCCTTGCTGGTCAGGAAGGCGCTGGTGAGATTGAGGTCCAGCTGGTCCTTCCACACCTGCTCGTCCATCGTTTCCGGTGTGCCGGGTTCGGACCGGCCGACATTGTTGATCAGGATGTCCAACCGGCCGAAGCGCGCAACGCAATCGGCGACCAGGGCATCGACCTGCGCGGAATTGGTGACGTCGCAGGCGGCGGCATGCATGCTGTTGCCTTCACCCTCGACGATGTCCCGCGTCGCTTCGGCTGCTTCCAGGCTGAGGTCGACACCATAGACGGTGGCCCCCTGCCGCGCGAGGAGCGTGGCGATGGCCTTGCCATTGCCCCAGCCGGGTGCGGAACTGCCGCAGCCGGTCACGATCGCGACGCGTCCGTCCAGTCTCAACATGTTCAACACTCCCTTTTGCGTAGCGATTCACCCTTGCCCTGCGCTGATGGCACCGTCATTGCGGCGTGGCAACTTTTGGGACGGAGAGCAGGATGAGCAATGCGCCGCGTATCATGATGATCAGCGCCCTGGCGCAATCGCCGGGACCCGCCATGGCCGCGATGCGCGAAGAATGGCCCGAGGCGGCGGTCCATAATCTCATCGACGACTCTCTGGCATCGGACTTCGCCACAATCGGTGAAATCAGTCCGGCGATCCACGACCGCTTCCAGGCGCTTGGCCGCTATGCCGCCGGAGCCAATGACGGAAAGGCGGAGACGGCGGGCATCCTCTTTACCTGTTCGGCCTTCCGCCCCGCCATCGAACGGGTGAAAGCGGATCTTTCCATCCCGGTTGTCACCCCCAATGAAGGCGCGTTCGACGAGGCCTTGGCGTTGTGCAAGGGCAAAGAAGGGGGCGGGCGGGTTGGCCTGCTGCTGACCTTCCAGGGGTCGGTCGCGCCGCTGGAAGGCGAAATCCACGCGATGGCGGACGCGATCGGTCAGGCGCGGCCGCTGATCGTCCCCGCCGTGGCGACTGGCGCTTTGGAGGCGCTGCAGGCGGGCGATGCGGACGAGCATGACCGTTTGAGCACAGCGGCTGCCGAAGCGATGCCGCCAGTGGACGTGATTGTCGTAGGTCAATTTTCGATGGCCCGCGTCGCTCCGTTGGTCCGGGAAATCCGATCCGAGCCGGTTCTGACGACCCCGCAAATGGCGGTGCGCAAGCTGCGGCGGCTGGTCGAAACGGGGCGCTGATGGGCAGGGGGCGGAAGGTTTCCGCCCCCTCTCTATTGATCAGACAGCCAGCGTTTCGCTGCGGGCCGGGACGATCAGCGGATCGCCTGTCCGCTCAAGGGCCGACAAGAAATTGCCGCCCATGAACAATTCGCGGCGGCGCGCCGGGAAGCGGCCTGCGTGCTTGTCGAAGAATTCGCGATAATGACCGGCCGGGTCGCTGAAGCCTTCAAAATGGGGGAAGTCGGAGGAGAACATCAGCATCTCCTCAGGCAATTGTTCCATGATCAGGTCCAGCGGATTGTCGCTTCCGCAGTTGAGCGGCGTGCCGCGTACGTTGCGGCGGATATAATCGCTGGGCTTCATCGCATATTTCCACTTGCCCAGGAACAGTTCGGCCGTAGGCGTGGCGCGTTCGTCAATGTCGTTGAGGACGAAGGGCATCCAGCCGATACCCAGTTCCGCGATCGTGACGGTCAGCGTCGGATGCCGTTCGAACAGTCCTGAAAAGACCATCGCGTTGATGTTCATCATTGCGGTCACATGGCGGAACCCGCCGCCAAATTGCCGTAGCAGCGTGGGATCGGCCGCCATGTTCGACCAGCCGGGATCATAGGACATGCGCTCAAAGCCCGTGTGCAGCATCGCCATCATGCCGTTGTCGGTCACCGCTCGCCAGAACGGGTCCCAATCGGGATGGACGATCGACTTGCCCGCGACCGGGGCGCCAGGGATCAGGACGATGCGGCTGCCACGGCGGCGCATCCGTTTGAGTTCGGCGATCGCCCAGTCCAGATCCTCATAGTCGAGCGCAGTCACCGGCAGCAGCCGTCCGCCGCCTTCATCGCAGGTGTCCGCCAGCCAGTCATTGGCGGTGCGGATGGTTTCCTGCCGTAGCCCGAGGTCTTCGATGAATGTCTGATAGGTGATGCCCGACAGGCAGATGACATTTTGCAGGTCGATGCCCTGGCTATCCATCCATTTGATGCGCGCCTTGGTATTGGCGACCTCCATCTGGTTCTTGCCTTCAAATTCGGCGCGGCGTCCCTTTTCATCCTCCTTTTCCTTGGCGAAGAGGGTGAGGAGGCCGGGCGGGGTCAGTTCCTCCATGGAGGGACGGCGGTCTTCGGGGATGGATCGCACCAGATCGCCGCAGATCACCTTCACGGCCAAGGCGCCGCCGTCGAGATCAGGCAGCCGCTTAGCGAGATCGGGGTAATTGACGAGCCATTCAGGTCCCGGTTCAAAATGCGCGTCGACATCGATCACCAAGCTCATCGCTCTCTCCTTGTTCATCCGCTTTTGCTGTGCGGAATTTCATGCTTCGTAATTTTACGCGCCTCTTCGCTCATGGTCCATCCGCCTATTCGGAAGCGATAAGATTGAGCGGCTTGCCGGGCTTCTGAAGCGCGTATTTTTAATTCCTGCTTGCGTCCAGTCGCTACGCATTTCAGACATGAATGAAGTCGAACGGGCCAGAAAAGAAAATCCGAGTCCGATTCGAACAGCAGTATTGAGGAGCGGGTTCAGCGTCGTTGCTTCACCAAGTCCGACCGGAATGGGCGATTTCGCCACCGTGAATTCCGCATGTCCAGGTGAAGAAAAGGCGAGGTTGGGTTCGCATGATGAGGATGACATGATCAAAGGCTTTCCCCATTTCGGCATCTATGTGGCTGACATCGCGCTTTCGACGCGTTTCTATGTCGAAGGGCTGGGTTTCGAGCCGCAGGAAAATGGACGCACTGACGCGCCGGGGCCGCTGCTGGAGATGCCGGGCGCAATGATACGCACGCAGTTCATCCGGCATGAGCAAGGCATGCGGATGGAATTGTGGACGGTGGAGGACAGGCCGCCCGCCGGCGTTGCCGATCCTCGGCCAGCCAACCTGCCTGGCCGTCCTCATCTATGCTTCCTGGTGGATGATCTGGAACAGGTCGCCGCGCGCATCGTGGAATTCGGCGGTTCCAAGCTGGACGGAACGCTGTCCGACCTTGGTTATGGCAAGCTCATCTTCTGCGCGGACCCGGACGGGACGCGCATCGAGCTGGTTCAGATCACCAGCGGATGGGCCGGATACGACCAGGAACAAGGCTGATCACGCCTCGCCATAGCCCGGCGCGAACAGGAGACGACCGAATGAATGGATTGACTGGGGCCGCCGTGGCCGGCGCCGCGCCGATCGAACATGCCGGGCAGAGCCGCATGATGGTGGCACGCGCGTTCCTGGCGCAGAATGTGGCGGTGGGCTGCGCCTTTGGCGGTTTCGGGGTGTCCGTCCTGCCGCTGCAACAGCTTTACGGAGCCAGCCGGGGCACGACGACATTGTCGCTTGCCTTGTGCGTGCTGGTGCTGGGGCTTGTCAGCCCGTTGATCGGCACGCTGATCGGCCGCATCGGCCTGCGTTGGACTATGACGATCGGCACACTGATTTCCGGCGCGGGTTACGCGTTGCTGGCCATCGCGCCCAGCATGCCGGTGGTGTTGTTGCTCTACGCGCTGCCGATCGGCGTCGGGCTGGCGATGTTCGGCCCCTTTCCGGCCAGCGTCCTCGCCAGCAACTGGTATCGGCATAATCCCGGCCCCGCGCTGGGCGTGGCGAATACGCCTTTGTTCGTTGCCTTGCTGCCAGTGATCGGGCTGATCGTGATCCGTGATCATGGGCTGGCCGCCTTCTACCTGACCCTGGCGGCGTTGCACGTGGCGCTGCTGCCTATCATGCTGGGTGTGTCTGACGCACCGGCCGACGCGGGGCATCAGGCAGGCCATCCGCACGGCCATGGTGGTGGGGCGATGATCGCTGCCCGTGCGCTGCTTCGCAGCCCGGCCTTCTGGGTCATGAGCCTGGGCGCTGGTTATCTGAATGCGGTGGGCATCACGGGCGTGTCGCACCTTGTCGCCTTCGTCGCTGAACGGGGCGTGGCGGCTGGCGAGGCAGCCGGTCTGCTGTCGATCATGGGCGGCGCTGCAGTGATCGGCTCGCTGGTGATCGGTTTTCTCTGCGGCCGCCTGGGCGCGCCATTTTCGCTTGGGCTGATCGCTGCTGGACTGGCGGTCAGTTGGCTGGCGTTGCTCGGCACGACCTCCTTCCCGCTGATGGCCTTGGCGTCGTTGATGCTGGGCGCAGGCGGGGCAGGCGTTTTCCCGGCCGTTAGCATGCTTTCGGGCCGCCTGTTCGGCCAGGAGTCGCTGCCGCGCGTCATCGGCCTGTTCGGTCTGGTGACGCTGCCGCTGACCTTTTTCCTGCCGCCGCTCGCGGGCGTGCTGCGCGACATGGCCGGGGGTTATGCGCCCGTCGTGATGATCATCATCGGCGGCTGCGCCGTCATGGCCCTGATCTTTTTCGCCATGGCGCGCACTGGCCGCCAGGTGCCGGCCGCAGACCTGTGATTATCTGAACAAGAAAGGGAAAGTCATGACCTATCAGATCGATGCAGACGGATCGGTACAGCTGGGCAAGGCGGTCGTGCCGGTGCCGCGTACGGTGAGCGTGGAGGCGCAGGCATTTCTGGCGACGCCGCCATGGGCGCAGCCGCCCGACCCCGATGCGGAACGCCTGCCCATGTGGGCGCTCCGTTCCTTTGTCGACGAACAGATGAAATTGGGCGGCGAAGCAGCGCTGCAGCAATATCCGGTCGAAGTGCAGGAAATCGAGATCGCCGGAGTGCGATGCCATCTGGTCAAGCCGCACGACATTCCGGAGGAGAATAAGGGCCTGACCCTGATGAACCTGCATGGCGGGGGTTTCGTGATGGGGTCGGGATCGCTGGTTGAAGCCATTCCGATCGCGCATCAGGCCAAAGTGCCGGTGATCGCCGTCGATTATCGCCTGGCGCCCGAGCACCCCTATCCGGCGGCAGTCGATGACGCGGTCGCCGTCTATCGGACGATGCTGGAATATCATCGGCCCGATCAGATCGGCATCTATGGGTCATCGGCGGGCGGGTTCCTGACCGGGCAGACGATCATCCGGCTGGAACGGGAAGGGCTTCCCCTGCCGGCTTGTTGCGGCATTTTCACCGCTGGCGGCGATCTGAGCGATCTTGGCGACACGGCGAAGATATTCACGCTGATGGGATTTTGGGGCGACCTGATCCTGCCGACCGATCACGAGATCAGCGAAATTCGCGCCTATCTGGGTGGTGCGGACCCGAAAAGCCCGGAGGTTTCGCCAATTCATGGGGACCTGTCGCGCTTCCCGCCCACGTTGCTGATGAGCGGCACGCGGGACGCCGTGTTGAGCGCGACCGCGAGTTTTCACCGAGCGCTGCGCCGTGCTGGCGCTGAAGCGGACCTGTTCGTGTTCGAAGCCATGCCGCACGCGCACTGGTATATGTTCCATCTCCCCGAAGCGCAGGAAGCGATCGGGGTGATGTGCGACCATTTCCTGCGGCACTTGCGGCCCCAGGGCTGAACGGCGGCAGGGAGGCCGGCGGCTACCGGTCTCCCTCTGCTGCGGGTTCCATCTGATCGAGGAAGCGGGCTATCCGCTCTTCGGCGATGCCTATGCCGCGAGCGCAGAAGAGGATCGCTTCGCGCAAGGTGCGGTTATCATCCTCATCATAGGGGATGACCATTTTATCGTGGCACCGCGCCATCATCAGCATCGTGCTGATATTTTCCACGAACATCGCGGCATTGGCGGCCGACATCATCTGTCCGGTAAGGCCCCCATCGGCGCGCGCGGCCTTCAGCGCGATCTCAAGATCGGGAAGCGTGAGGCGCATGGCGCGGCGATAGACAAGCCGCGCATAACCGCCGTCGCCTGCGAGGCTACCGACCACCATCCGCATGCCTTCGGCATTGGCAGCTTTCATGCCCTGCATCGCGTAGCTGATCGTGCGCTTTAATATCTCCAGAAGTCCTTCGGTGCTGGGCGCTGCCACACCGTGCATTTGGAAGGTGGCGTTCTGGTCGGCGATGACCTCGCGCAGCACCGCCCGGTAAATATGCGTCTTGGAGGAGAAATGACGGAAAAGCAGCGCTTCGGAAATGCCCGCGGCCTTGGCGATCTGCTGCGTGCGTGCGCCTTCCAGCCCGTGCCGGGCAAAGACCGCCTTCGCCGCGGCGATGATGGAGGCGCGGCGGCCGGCGCTGGAAAGGCGGGTGGCTGACATCGGCGGGAATATCACTCCGGGAAAAGGCAGAGGTTCGGGCAGTTCGTTGCCAGACGAACGCTCCGGGAAGGACAGGGGCGCAGCTTAGGCATTTACGCAGGAGAAACAAGGCAATCACATGCGCGGTATAGGCGGAGCGCCCTTCATCTTGCCGGTTGTGATCCTTGTTCGATGGATTCGATGAAGCGGCTCAGCAATTGTTTCTGCCGGTCGATCATCTCCGGAGACAGCGGGTCCGCGCCTGACAAGCCGCGCGCCAGGGGCGCCGCCCAGAAATAGCCGAACATGAGATTGAAGATCGCGATAATCTGCAGGATCAGGTCCTCCGGCGCGGGCTCGAATTCTGACGCGCGCGTGATCCGCCGTCCGTAATCGGCCAGCCGGTCAACCCAAGCCATGCCGATCTCGTCCCGATGCGAGGGCGGCGACAGCAACGACCGGATGAGCAGCATCGGCACATTGGGATGCTGCGCCAGCACATCGATCAAGCGAGAAGATAGGGTGCGGAAGGACAGCTCCTGCGGGGAGCGCAGAATGGTCTCTTCCATCTCGTCCGCCAGTGGTTGCAGCGCGCGCTGCAGCACGCGGCGGTAGAGTGCATCCTTGCTCTCAAAATGCTTGTAGAGGCCCGGCTGCTGAATATTCGCCGCCGCCGCGATGTCGCGCAGCGATGTCGCGTCATAGCCTTGCTGAGCGAAGAGGAGTTCGGCCGTGTCCATCAGCCGGTCGGCAGTTCGCTGACCCTTGCTCGTCCGGGGCAGGGATGGTTCGCTCATCGGGCTCTGCACTGTGCTGGTCATGACCGCACCGTAGCGGGACGGAAAGGCTTTGGCCATGGCTGGTTATCGATCGATAACCGATCCTGGCTGATGAGCGTGACGAAGGGATAGTTGCTCCACATATCCGGAAGCATGCGGATCACCTGCGTTTACCGCCGGATAGTGCGTCATCATCTGCCTGCGCCCAAAGCGCAAGGGGAGGTGCAGGGGTACAATCACAAGGCGGGGGAACCGCCGGTCATCTCTATACACCCTCTTCAAATAAAATTCAAATCTCATTCGAAAATGAGGAGGAGAGAGGATGGACAGTTTTAAAAGGGGCTATGCCGCATCGCTGCTGGCGAGTGCCGCATTTCTTGGCGTGATGAGCCCGGCGCAAGCGCAGACGGCTCCGCAGGCTGAACCCGCTCAAAATTCACAGATCAGCGACATCATCGTGACGGCGCAGCGGCGCGAGGAACGCGCGCAGGACGTGCCGATCGTCATCAGCGCCTTTTCGCCGGAGAGAATCCGCGAACTGAACATTACCGAACCGCAGAAGCTCTACGGTAACGTCCCGTCGCTGGTGGTCGGTACCCAAGGCCAGGCGAGCCGCGACGTGCAGAGCTTCTCGATCCGTGGGCAATCGACCGGCTTTCTCGCGCTGCCTTCAGTGGCGACCTATATGAACGAAGTGCCGCTGGTGGCGTCGATCAGCCTCAGCCTGCAGGGCGGCCCCGGCCAGTTCGTCGATCTGGAAAATGTGCAGGTGCTTTCGGGTCCGCAAGGCACTCTGTTCGGCCGCAACACGACTGGCGGCGCGGTGCTGCTGTCGGCGCACAAGCCTTCGACCGACCATGTGGAAGCCTATATCCAGGGTTCGTACGGCAATTACGACCTGGTCAATATCGAAGGGGCGCTCAACGTCCCGCTGATCGAGGACAAGCTCGCGATCCGCGTGGCGGGGGCTTATTATGACCGCACCGGCTACACGCAGGATATTGTCTGGAACAAGGATCGCGATAACCAGCATTGGTACACCGGCCGTGTCAGCATCCTGGCGACGCCGACCGATCGGCTGTCGAACAACCTGATGGTCTATGGATCGAAGTCCCGGAATAATGGCGCAGGCTACATCAACCGTGGGTTCCGTATTCCCAGTCTGGTCACCGGCAATTGCGGCACACCCCAATGTATCGCGATCTACAATCGACAGACCCAGATTTCACAGCAGATCGGCCCCCGCAAGACGCGCAACGACGCCGATAGCTATTCCAACATCGACGCATGGGGGGCGATCAACACTACTGACCTGGAACTGACCGACGAGTTGAAGCTGCGAAACATTGTCAGCTATCAGAAGCTGAAGTCGGATTATGGCAATGACAATGACGGTACGCCGCTGCAGGGGTATCAGATCAGCCAGAACGCGAATTTCCCGGACTTCCCCATCCCAGGCCTGACGGATGAGTTCGGGATCCCTGTCGCGGGTTATAATAATGAGGTCAGGTTGGCCCATCCGCGTGACTATCTGGAGCAGATCACCGAGGAACTGCAGCTTCAGGGCAACATGTTGGACAATCACCTGACCTATACCGTTGGCGGGTTCTACATCGACACCAAGCCAGCAGGTCTGTGGGAGTCCGCTGCGGTGCAGTTCTGCTCGCCCATCAATACCGGCAATCCTGTTACTTGCGCCGGATCGCGTGGCAGAGCGGGCGTCACGAACAAGTCCAAGGCGCTCTACGGCCAAGGCACGCTGGATTTCGGTGCGTTCTCCGAGGCGTTGGAGAATCTGCGCTTCACGGCGGGCTATCGCTATACCTGGGACACGGTGAAGGGCTTCTCCGCGTCATGGTCGCCTCTGGCGAACGGCACCGTGCGTTGTTCAGTTGACAATACGATCCGGGCCACGGGCGATGATTGCCGCTTTGATGCGACACTCAAGACCAAGGCTCCGACCTGGACCGTGGGATTGGATTATAAGCCTTTCTCCGGTCTGATGGTCTACGGCAAGGTCACGCGCGGCTATAAGGCGGGCGGTTTCAACTCGGTGGCGGTCAATCCGCAGTTCCGTACGTTTGAGCCGGAAAAACTGACCAGCTACGAAGCTGGCTTCAAGTCCGACTGGCGCATCGGTTCAATGCCAGGCCGCCTGAACGTCACCTATTTCTATTCGGATTATAAGAACATCCAGCGTCCAGGCTCCGACTTCAACCTGACGACCTTTGCTGGCGGCGCCAAGATCCTGTCGGCGACCGCGACCATCCAGGGTGTCGAGGCGGAAGCATCGATCCGTCCGTTCGAGGGACTGGAGATTGGCGGTACGTTCAGCCACACGGACGCCGATTACAAGAAGTACCAGTTCACCTCGCTCGGATCGGATCGCACGTGCCTTCCGGGCGGCGGCTTTGCGAGGGTTCCGTTCGGCGGCACCGTGGATGCGAGCTGCTTGCCGTTCCAGTTCGTGACGCCTTACATCTACAATATCCACGCAACCGCGAAGCTGCCGATGGGTGAGGATCTGGGCGAGCTGTCCTATCTCATCAGCTATTCGCACTTCTCCAAACAGCACACGTCACCCACGGGTGACCCGTCTTTCGAGCCGGGATCCATGCTGGAAGCCTATGGCCTGCTGAATATGTCGCTCGACTGGCGGAACATTCGTCAGACTGGCCTGGACGCGAGCCTGTTTGTCACCAATGCGACGAACAAGCTGTACCGTGTTGCGAACGCCAACAGCTATAACGGCCTTGGCATCTTCTCGTCGCTTTATGGCGAACCGCGCATGTATGGCGTCAAGCTGCGTTACAGCTTCGGGGAACGCTGAGCGGCCGGTTCCGACCGCTTGGGGCCAAAGGCCAGCGCAGCTAAATCGCTCTAGCTGGAAACAGAAAAAGGGGCCGCCCGGACATTCCCGGCGGCCCCCTTTTTGCCCGAAGCGTGGCTCAGGCGGCCAGTTCTTCGATCGGTTCGGGCGGGAAGATTACGGGCTTGCCGAGGTCATAGGCGCGGATCAGCAGGCGGACGAACGCGCGATCGTTCAGCGGATCGGTCGGTTCCTCGAATGTCTCGCCGCGTGCGCGCAGGTCCGCGATCAACATGCCGATGGCGCGTTCGACCGTCAGGTCGTCGCTATGATCCATGGTTACCTTGAGTTCGTCATAGTCCATGAAAAGCTGCGCGCCCCAATGGACCAGGAAGCGGATTTCCTCATCGGGAATTTGCTGGATCACGCGGTCGCCGGTGGTGATCTGCCAGCCATCCGCGCCCGCGCCGATCCGGCTTTCATAGGCCAGTCCTTCGGGCCGGCGCAGCGCCGAAGGCCCGTTCGCTTCAGCCGTGTGGTACATCATTTCATTTTCGACGACGACGCCCTTGCCCCACATCGGCGCCTTGAGCTGCTTGGGCGCATTGCGCGGACCATCGGGCCAATAGGTGAAGCTGCCGCCCACCTTGCCGCGATAATACCAGGCTATGACCTGCGCCTTCTTCGCCTGCCAGCGCTTGAACAGGCCCGACTTGGCCATGATGTTCAGCAGCCAGACGGGCGAACTGTCGAGGTTTAGGCCGCGAAAGCGCGTGCCATCGACATGGGGCGATCCGCCGCCGCCGCAGGGACCCGAAATATTGAACAGCATGGATTCAGGCTGCGCATATCTCGCGCCATAATAAGCGCGCGCCTTGTCCAGAAATGCCGGATTTGTGTAGCAATCCTCTATCTCTGGATAGAGGCACACGCCGCCGCGCGCGAGGTATCCGCGGAACACCGGGTTCAGGAACGGTTCCCAGGTCAGCGTTCCTTCTTCAGGAACTTCGCCCGAACTGGTCGCGATGACTTCTTCGGGCGTTTTGAAATGATGCGCCAGGATCATCGGCCAGGGGCCATGATCGCGCACCACCCCGATCAACCGCCGATATTGGTCGTCGCTATAGACGTTATCGACGATTTGCGGTTCCGCAACAGGGCGGAACGTGTCTGCCAAATCTGTTTTCATTTGCCTCTCCTGCATGCCGCCGGGTTTTCAATCCTATGCCGGCGACTCTGACTGGTGATCAAAGCATCTCCACGACTTCGATCAGGTGCCCGTCGCTGTCCTTGATGAAGGCTACCTTGACGCCATGCTGCGGCTGTGCATGGGCGGCGCGATAGACGCTGCCGCCTTCGGCCCAAGCCTTTTCCACGGTGGCATCGACATCATCGACCACGAAGCCGAGCGTCACTTCGCCCCGGTCCGGGATGGGACGGTTGGGAAAACGCTGGATGACCAGAGTTGGGCTGGAATAGCCCGCCTCATCGGCGCCCATGATGATTTCGTCCAATTCATGCTCGCCTTCGCCCTGCCGGACGCGCGCCTTTTCAACCAGGCCGAAGACCCGATTGTAGAAGCTGTAAAGATTATCGACGTCGGACACGATCAGCTTGGTGAAACTGAAACCCGTCCTGGCGCTGTCTGCCATAATTTCCTCTCCCTCTTTAGTGCATTGCTGGTCCCGATTGTTGCACCCGCCACGCGAGCGGGACAAGAAATTTTTGGCATCTATTCCTAAAATACGGAAAGACCGGATCTGCGGCTTGACAAAATGGGCGTTTGGCCGGTCATGGCGTAATGGATTCTGACTTGCAGCAATTGGCCGCGCCGGTGCGCGCCGGGCGGGGGCGTCCCGCCAAAATTACGGCAGCGTTGATCGTCGCCAAGGCTCGCGAAATGCTGCTGGTGAAGCAGCCGGAGGAGATTACCTTCGCGATGCTGGGGCGGGAACTGCGCGTGCCCAGTTCATCTGTCTACAATTATTTCCCCAACCGCGAAGCGCTGCTCGCTGCCGTCGCGGCGGATGTTTTTGCAAGCTTCCATTTCGACGATCCAGGACCGGACGCGCCTTGGCAGCAGCGGCTGCGCGCCTGGCTCGATGAAATCGACCGCTTCTTTGATCGCAATCCGGTGGCGTTCCGGGTGATGGCGACCAACAGCCAGGCGTCTTCGGCCTGGATCAACGTCCGTGCGCCGCTGCTGGATGTTCTCTATGGCCTTGGCTATTCGGGGCGGGAGTTGACGCTTCTTCATGCCTGGTTCGAAGGGCAGGTCACGGGCATGCTGCTGATCGAATATCATTCGGCGCTGAACCGCGCGATCGCCGGAGACTTCGAACTCGATCTGGCATCGGCGTCGAGCGAGGCGGAACGTTGCGATATGGAACGGCGGCACTATCTTCCCACCATCAGGCGGGAAGAGATTGTGACGATGGGTTATGACAGCTTGATCGGCGCGCTTGAACGCATGGTGGCGGACAAGGCGAAGGGCGGATAGGCGCCACCTATCCAATTTGTCAGAACGCGCGCATCGCCCTTGACAGTTCCGCACGGCGGCGCATGAGCAGCTTCAAATTTTTCCGGCGAGGGGCGCGGGCCCGGCCGATCGTTCAAAGGACCATGAGATGGAAGATATCTATATCGTCAGCGGCGCTCGCACTGCCATCGGCGACTTTGGCGGCTCGCTGAAGCCCTTCAAGCCTTCGGAGCTGGGCAGCATCGTGGTGAAGGAAGCGCTGTCGCGCGCCGGTGTTCCGGCGAGCGATGTCGGTCATGTCGTCATCGGCCAGGTAATGCCGACCAGCGCGCGCGACGGCATGCTGTCGCGGACCATCGCCCTGCAGGCGGGTGTGCCGATGGAGGTTCCTGCCCTGACCCTCAACCGGCTTTGCGGGTCGGGCGTCCAGGCGATCGTATCCGCGGCGCAGATGATGAAGCTGGGCGAGGCGGACATCACCGTCGCAGGTGGTGCGGAATCGATGTCCAACGTGCCCTATCATGACCATGGCCTGCGCTGGGGCCGCAAGATGGGCGACAATGTGGCCGAGGACGCGCTGGTTTGCGGCCTGCAGGATGCGAGCGGCGGCTATCATATGGGCGTTACCGCTGAAAATTGCGCCGAGCGCCATGGCATTACTCGCGAACAGCAGGACGCGCTCGCCGTCGAGGGGCATCAGCGCGCGGTGCGGGCGATCGCCGAGGGCCGCTTTAAGGAGCAGATCGTTCCCGTCGAAATCAAGACCCGCAAGGGCGTCACCATCTTCGACACCGACGAACATCCGCGTGCCGACACCAACGCCGAGACGCTGGCTGCGATGCGCCCCGCCTTCAAGAAGGATGGCAGCGTCACGGCCGGTAATGCGTCGGGCATCAATGACGGGGCGGCGGCCGTGGTGTTGGCGACCGGTAGCGAAGTCGAAAAGCGCGGGCTGAAGCCGCTGGCGAAAATCCTCGCCTGGGGCCATGCGGGCGTCGAACCCGAATATATGGGTGAAGGGCCGATCAAGGCTGCTCCGGTGGCGCTCAAGCGCGCGGGCTTGACGCTGGAGCAGATGGACGTGATCGAGGCGAATGAAGCTTTCGCCGCGCAGGCGCTGGCCGTCGCCAACACGCTGGGTTTCGATCGTGAAAAGCTCAACCCCAATGGATCGGGTATTGCTCTGGGTCATCCGGTCGGCGCGACCGGCGCGATCCTGACGATCAAGGCGGCCTATGAGTTGAAGCGGACCGGCGGCCGCTATGCCCTGATCACCATGTGCATCGGTGGCGGGCAGGGCATCGCCCTTGTGATCGAGAATGTCGGCTGATCACTGACCGCAATTGATAATGCGTGAGAGCGGCGGGATCGGATTCCCGCCGCTCTTTGCGTTTAAATCTTCCACTCGCTCCTTCTGACCAGAACTCAATCACTTGCTGTGCGTTGAGACAAGGCGGCGGCCGATCTGCTGCCTGCTTGGAGCGAACTATGTCTGTTTTCGTCGAGTTTCCCGACGGCGAGTGCCGCGAAGTTCCCGGTCAGCTTCGCATGATATCAATGCAGCAATCCCATGGCCCGGTGGAATTTGAACAGGTCCCGCTGAATTGTGACCCGGTCTGGAAATATGAACGCGACGGCAACCGCTGGGTGGCTGTTCGGCGCACCGGGCAACTGCTGCCGCTGCGCCCCCAGGCTCCCGCCTGGTGGCAATTTGTCGAATTGATGTTGGAGCCGGAAAGGCGTCCCGTTCCCAAACCCTATGCGGACGAGGATGACGATATCAAGCTGCAGTCCGCCGCCTGACGCGCCTGACCGTGCGGTTGAGGCGATGGAATCGCTCCGCTGAACCGTTTGAGGACTCGCATCGGTGAAGAGCAGACATTAACATGGATAAGCTCGCCTCTCTTCTGGCGATCCAACATCGAGGATTTTCATGCCGGTTGAGATCGAGCGCAAATTCCTCGTCATCAATGATAGCTGGCGACATTCCGCCGGGCCCGGGCAGGTGCTGCAGCAAGCCTATGTCGCCCAGGAGGAGCATGCGAGCGTCCGGGTTCGCCTGTCAGCCGAGCGCGCCTGGCTGACGTTGAAGAGCGCGCGGGCGGGCATGGTGCGCGATGAATTCGAATATGAGATTTCCCGCGCCGACGCCCGCGACATGCTGAACAAATTATGTCCCGGTCCGATCATTGAGAAGACACGCTATCGCGTTCCGCACGGCGGGAGGATATGGGAGGTCGATGTGTTCGCCGGTCGCGCCGAGGGGCTGGTGATGGCCGAAGTCGAACTGCCGTCGCCGGACGAGCCGTTGGTTCTGCCCGCATGGGCGGGGCGGGAAGTGACCGACGATCCACGCTTCCGCAATTCCGCTCTGGCGCTCAACCCGCCTGTTCCTGCATGACCGGACGCCGCTTGCTCCACTGAGAGACAAGGTCGCGGAACGCGGCGAGCAGCCCGCCGCCATTTTGCCGCATCCATACCAGATCAAGGTCAAGGCCCACCCGGAACTCGCGCACGCGGCGCAGCGTCACTTCGGCTGGCAGGGTGAAGCGCACCGACGCGTTGACCAGGCCCAGCCCGAGCCCCTGCCGTACCAGTGCGATCTGGAGCCGTTCGGAATCGACTTGTATCACCGGCCGGGGCGTGAAGCCGCTGGCATGGCATCGGGCCGCCAGCTTGCTCTGCGACAGCCAGTGCCGATCGGCGGATATGGCGACGAAGGGCTCGTCCATGATGTCGGCGACGGACACCGTCCGCTGCGCCGCCAGGGGATGATCCCTGTGCAGCGCCACCACGAAATCGTCGCGCGCGATCGGCAGATGGTCGAGTTCGGTCATGGCGCCTGGCCGTTCGATCACGCAGCCCGCATCGATCTGCCGATTGCGCAGGGCGCGGAACTGCTCGATCGAGGTCATCATCATCGCCTTGAGCTGCACGGCGGGATGAAGCCGGACAAACTCGGTGAGCGCCCCGACCACCGTAGGATGGCGCACGGCCAATTCGTTGACGCCGATCGTCAATGAACCCAGAGATCCTGCGGCGGCCATGCGCGCCTGATTGAAGGCATTATCGACCTGCGCCACCGCACCGCGGCAATCGTCGAAGAAGACGCGGCCGACAGGCGTCATGTGAACGCCGCTGGCAGATCGTTCGAGCAGGGGTGCGCCGACGCTTTCCTCCAGCTCGGCGATGTGGCGCGACAGGGCGGATTGAGCGACGTTCAACGCTGCCGCTGCGCGGCTGAAACTTTGATGCTCCGCGACCGCGATGAAGTATCTCAACTTGTGCAGGGACATTCAGTGTCCTCCCTCTCCTCGCGCCACTCTATCTCATTTCAAGATGGCGTCCACGCACATCGCTATTGGACTGCGCCGCGTCGCTTGGTCACAACATCGGACAAAGAGGCTGGCTTACCAGGCCAATTAGGAGAGAGACTTTGGGCCGCATTCCGCCCCGGAATCCTGCGCGGATCGTCCGCGCCACGCCCCGCTTGCGCGCAGGCATGATGCTGATATGACAAGCGTGGGCAAGCAGATCATCCTTGGGGCGCTCGACTGCTTCACCCCCGGCTTTCTGGCGCAGGGCATGTGGGCCCATCCGGCAGACCGGACGGCTGGCTTTAATCAGCTGAGCTATTGGACCGATTATGCCCGCCTGCTTGAGCGCGGGTTGTTCGATCTGCTGTTCCTGGCCGACACGATCGGCGTCTATGATGTGTTCGGCGGATCGCGCGACGCCGCGTTGCGGCTGGGCGTCCAGGTGCCGATCAACGACCCGTTCGTGCTGATATCCGCGCTGGCCGGAACCACTACCAATCTTGGCCTGGCGGCGACCGGGAACCTGCTCTACGAGCCGCCTTATCTCTTCGCCCGCCGCCTTTCGACGCTCGATCATCTGAGCGGCGGCCGGGTGGGCTGGAACATCGTGACCGGCATCCTCGCCAGCGGCGCGCGCGCGTTCGGCCGCAATCTTATGGGCCATGACGAACGCTATGACTTTGGCGACGAGTTCATGGAGATCGTCTATCGCCTTTGGGAGCATAGCTGGGAGGACGGCGCGGTTCTGGAGGACCGGGCGCAGCGTCGCTATGCCGATCCCGCCAAGGTGCATGAGGTCAGCTTCGATGGCGATCACCTGCACATGTCGGGCATCCATCTGGCTGCGCCGTCACCCCAGCGCACGCCTGTGCTGTTCCAGGCGGGCGCCTCGGGCAGGGGCAAGCTCTTCGCCGCGCGTCATGCCGAGTGCATGTTCGTGAACGGCACGTCCCGTTCCTCGCTCGCCCGCGCAGTGGCGGACATGAAGGGCGCGCTGGAACAGCAGGGGCGCAGGCGCGATCAGGTGCGCATCCTCGCAGGGCTGACGGTGATCGTCGGCGATACGGCGGAACAGGCCCGCGAAAAGCATGAAGCCTACAAGGCGGCGGCAAGCGCGGAAGCGACGCTGGTCCACGCTTCTGGAGGGCTGGGCGTGGACTTGTCCCGCTACCCCTATGACAGCGAGATTGAATATAGCGAGACGGACGCCAACCGCACATTGATGGAAAATCTGACGCGCGGCCCGGATGGCAGCCGCTTCACCATCCGGCAGGTGGCGGACAGCATGTCGATATCCTCGCGCAACCTGCTGATCGTCGGCGATGCGGAGCATGTCGCGGAAGAGATGATCGCTATCGTCGATCAGACGGGCATTGACGGCTTCAACCTCGCCCGCGTGCTGATGCCGGATTCGATCGAGGATTTCGTGCGCCTCGTCATCCCGCGTCTGCAGGAGCGTGGGGCATATAAGACTGCCTATCGGCCCGGCTCGCTGCGGGAAAAGCTGGGGCTGGGGGAAGGGGCGCAGATCGCCCCTAATCATTACGCCCGCACGCTTGGAAAGGCTTTCGCCGGGGAGAAATTTGGGTAAGGATAAATCCGGCACACAAAAGAATGATGCCAAAAAAAGAGAGGGGAAAATCATGAAACTGAAGGGAAATTCGGCCTGCCGAAAGGCCGCCATGCTGCTGCTCGGCAGTACCGTCGCCATGCCTCTGTCTGCTCTGGCGGCGCAACCCGCACAAGGCGTAGCTCAACCCGCGGATGAGGCGGATGGCGAGATTGTCGTCACCGGATCGCTGATCAAACAATCGTCCACGCCATCCCCCACCGACGTCGTCAGCGCGCAGACGATCGAGGCGCGCGGCATCGTCAACGCGTCCGAACTGGTGCGTGCCGTCGCCGCGAATGCCGGGTCTGAATCGCAGGTCGATTCCCTCAACCAGACGCTGACGGCCGGTACGGCGCAGTTCAACCTGCGCAACCTTGGCCTCGGCTCCACGCTCGTGCTGCTGAACGGCCGCCGCCAGACGCTGAGCGCCGTCGCTTCCATCGACGGCAGCACCTTTGTCGATATCAACTCGCTCGTTCCGCTGATCGCGATCCAGCGGATTGAAACGGTCAAGGATGGCGGCGCGGCCACCTATGGGTCGGACGCTGTGGCGGGCGTGGTGAACTTCATCACGCGCAAGTCGGTCGATGGTCTTGAGATGAACGCCCGCGCCTATTTCATGGATGGCGCGCAGCAATATTCGATCGAGGGACTGACCGGCTTCAAACTTGGCGGCGGCGATCTGGTGCTGGCTGCATCCTATTATGAAAGCACGCGGCTCGCCAGCTACGAACGGTCATTCAGCCGCGCGCGGACCTTTGGCCGTCCCAGCTGGCATTCGGTGTCCAGCTATGGCCAGCCCGGTTCCTATTTCGTGCCCAGCCAGAACAGGTTCGTGCCGGACCCGAACTGCACCAACGCGGCCTTTCCAGACAGCTATCGCAATTCGCCCGCCGATACCTTCTGCCGCTTCGACTTTTCCGATTTCTACGACCTGGTGCCCAAGGAACAGCGGGCGCAGGCGTTTGCGTCCTACAATGCCGATCTTGGCGACAGCATGACGCTGACGCTGGAGGGCGCCTATGCCTATACCAATTCGGAAACCACCTCTTCGCCGTCCTTCCCGATCCTGTCGATCAGCCCGGTGGTTCCCGCGAGCAATCCCTACAACCCCTTCGGCGAAAATGTGCTGTTCCGCGGCCGTACCCGGGGTGCGGAGTTCGGCCCGACCATCACCATCAACCGCTACAACACCTTCCGCCTCGCGGCGGCGCTGGAAGGAAAGCTGAGCGAGAGCTGGCGCTGGACCACGGCTGCGACCTACAGCCAGCAGACGGTGCTTTACGACAAGCCCGACACGATCGCATCGCGCTTGACCTCTGCGCTGAACGGCTTTGGCGGACCGGGTTGCAATGCCACGACGGGCACGGCCGGGGTGGGCGCATGCCAATATTATAATCCTTTTGGCACGGCTATCCTCAACCCGGCACAGGCGAACAGCCCGCAGCTGATGGAATGGCTGTTCGGTTCGACCGGCATGCATGGCAAGAGTTCGCTTGTAACCGCCGAAGGCGTGCTGAGCGGCGACATCTTCCAATATAGCGGCGGCACAGTCGAGGGTGCCTTTGGCGTCCAATATCGGGGCAGCACCTTCCGCCACAATTGGAGCGACCTGGTCAACGCCGGAGAGTTGATCACCGTGGGGCAGGCGCCCGATTTCTCAGGGCGGCAGGATGTCTATTCGGCCTTTGGCGAATTGCGCATTCCCTTTGGCGAACAGGTCGAGGCGCAGATTTCCGGCCGCTATGAAAAATACAAGTCGAGCTTCAGCAACTTCAGCCCCAAATTCGCGCTGTTGGCGCGTCCGACCGACTGGCTGTCGCTGCGTGGTTCATATGGGAAGGCGTTCCGTGCCCCGTCCATCTACCAGACGGTGGCGGTGCAGAGTTCGCAGCCGTCCGTCAGCGATGGCGGCACCTTCGTCTTCGTCAATACCCAGGCCCGGGGCGACCCGAACCTGCGCCCGGAAAAATCGACCAACTATAATCTGGGCTTCACCGT
Source organism: Sphingobium sp. TomTYG65 (assembly GCF_055395525.1). Classification (NCBI taxonomy): domain Bacteria; kingdom Pseudomonadati; phylum Pseudomonadota; class Alphaproteobacteria; order Sphingomonadales; family Sphingobiaceae; genus Sphingobium; species Sphingobium sp. TomTYG65. The sequence goes on from NZ_AP027331.1 coordinate 1,094,465, forward strand.
CAAACCGGCTCGCCAGATCGACCTGTCCCTCGATTATTATTCCTTCGACTATCAGGACCTGATCGTGAAGGAAAATCCGCAGATCTTCATCAATCAGGAACGGGCCGACACAGCCGCTGGCCTCACCAACACCCCTGCGCAGCAGCGGGTGGTGCGCGATCCACTGGGTGCGCTGCGCTTGGTGAAGATCAACTTCATCAACGCTTCGGCGGTGAAGACCAAGGGGCTCGATCTTGCCGCAAATGCGGGTTTCGATACCGGCCTTGGGCATATCGGCCTCAATGCCCAGTGGAACCACATCATCAATTATCGCATCCTGATCGCGCCGGGATCGGCGGTGATCGACGGGGCGGGCAGCGTCAACTTCAACAATCTTGGCCGTTCGCTGCCGCGTGACCGCGTCGAATATGGCGTCAACTGGTCCAGCGGCCGCCACAGCGTCAATGTGCTTGGCCATTATGTCAGCGGCTATACGAACGACCGCACCGGCATTACGGAACGGAAGATCAAGTCGTGGAACACGTTCGACCTGCAATATATACTCGATCTCGACGGGGTAGTTGGAAAGAGCACGCGTCTGACCGTGGGTGCGATCAATATCTCCGATCGCGACCCGCCGCTGGCGCAGCTCAATCTTGGCTATGATCCCATCGTCCACGATCCGAGGGGACGGGTGATCTACGTTTCTATCGGGCAGAAATTCTGATCATGGCACGCGGCGACGAGGAATTGACCATCGAACACCCTATCGGCGTCAGCGAAAAGGCCAGCCTGCGGCAGGCCCATATCGCGCTGGGCATATTCCTCGTCGCCTATATCCTGTCTTTTGTTGACCGGCAGATCCTCAGCCTGATGGTCGAGCCGATCAAGCAGGACCTGGGGCTGAGCGACCTTCAGGTCGGCCTGCTGCAGGGGCTGGCCTTTGCCATGCTCTATGCGGTGGTCGGCATCCCCATCGGCATGCTGGCGGACCGGATCAGCCGTCGACGGATCATCGCGGTGGGCGTGCTGTTCTGGAGCGCCTGCACCGCTGCGTGCGGCTTTGCGGGCAGCTATGCCCATCTCTTTATGGCGCGCATGGGCGTTGGCCTTGGCGAAGCGTCCTTGTCGCCGTCGGCGCATAGCTGGCTGAGCGACGCCTATCCGCCCGCGCAGCTCTCCCGTGCCATGGCGATCTATAATCTTGGTATCACCATCGGCGGCGGCCTGGCGCTGCTGGTGGGCGGTGCGGTGGTCGATATGGTGGCGCAGAGCGGGGCGCTCGTCCTGCCGCTGGTCGGAGCGATGCCAACCTGGCGCGCGGCTTTCCTGCTGGTGGCGCTTCCTGGCGCGCTGGTGGCTGCGCTGGTCTTCGTCGCTCGCGAACCCGCACGGCGCGCCCACTCGGCGGCCGGGATGCCCCTCCGCGCGGCTCTGGCTCACCTGCGCGATTATAAGCGGGCGTTCATTGCGATTTACGCCAATTCGACGCTGCTTTCGATCATGGGCTACGGCCTCACCGCCTGGTATCCGACTTTGCTGATCCGTACTTTCGGCCTGACGCCGGGACAGGCTTCGCTCCGGCTCGGACTCATCTATCTGCTGCTCGGCAGCATCGGATCGCTGGCGGGCGGCTATACGGCGGAGCGGCTGTCACTGCGGGGCGTGCGGGACGCGAACCTGCGGGTCGTGATGATCGTCGCCTTGCTGTGCCTGCTCCCCGCACTGCTCGCGCCGCTGATGCCTTCGCACACACTGCTGCTCATCTTCTTCGCGCTGCTCACGCTCTTCTTCAACGGCTATTTCGGTTGTTCGCTGGCGGCGATCCAGTTGGCGACGCCGCCCCGGATGCGGGCGACCGGCGCGGCGCTCTTCCTGCTCGCCAACAGCCTTGTCGGTTTGTCTCTCGGCACCGCGATCGTGCCGCTCATCGACAGGGCCTTCTTCGGAGGCGATGGGCAGATCGGTCCGGCGCTGGCGACTGTAGGTGTCTGCGCGACGCTGCTGGCGGCCGCGGCGGCATGGTCCGGCCTGCGTGCCTATGCGCAGACGATCGAGTCCGTGGCGCGGACCTGAACGAGCGCACCCATGATCTTTCGCGGTGATGGCGAGGCCGCCAAGGGCTATGACTTTGTCGTCGTAGGCGGAGGCGCGGCGGGATGCGCGGTGGCGGCGCGCCTGTCGCGGATGGCGGGATGCCGCGTCCTGCTGCTGGAGGCGGGCGGCATCGGACGCAGTCCATGGCTGCGGGTGCCCGCCGCAGCTGTGTTCACGATGCGCAACCCGCGTTATGCCTGGCGCTATGATACCGAAGCAGGCGCGGAGGATGATCGCCCATCGGGACTGCTCGCCGGGCGGATGTTGGGAGGCGGGACCGGCATCAACGGCATGATGTATCTGCGTGGCCAGCCCGCAGATTATGACCGTTGGCGCGACGAGGCGGGATGTCCCGGCTGGGGCTATGCCGATCTGCTCCCCTTCTTCCGTCGCACCGAGGCCAGCGATCGCGGCGCCAGCGCCCTGCATGGCGACGCAGGACCGGTCGGGACCAGCAGGGGCGGTTCGTCGCTGCCTATAGCCGAAGCCTTTCTCGACGCCTGCGAACGGAGCGGCCTGCCGCGTGCCGATGACCTCAATGCCCTTAGCAGCGAAGGGGCGGGCTATTATGACGGCATGATCCGCAACGGCCTCCGTTCGACCGCGCGCGATTATTTAAGCCGGGTGGCCGACCCGCGGCAGTTGACCATCCTTACGGGATGCCATGTGACGGGCGTCGACATTGTCCAGGGCCGCGCGGTTGCCGTGCGCTATGTCCGCAAAGGAAAGCCATGCCGCGTCGAAGCCGCGCAGGAAATTCTTCTCGCATCCGGTTGCGTCAACACGACCCAGCTGCTGATGCTCTCGGGCATCGGTCCTGCTGACGACCTGCTGCGCCACGGCATAGCCGTCCATGCCGACGCGCCCGAAGTTGGCGCGAACCTCCAGAACCACGTGGCAGCCACGCTGCAGTTCGGCCTGGATGCCGGGCTCACCGCCACGGACCAGTTGCGCGGAGCCGGTGCGCTGAAGGCAGCCGCGCAATATCTGATCGGCCGCCGGGGTCTGCTGTCCGAACTGCCCACGCCCGCCGGAGCGCTGATCCACGCCGGGGAGGGTGACGGCCCCGATACGCAGATCATCCTGGGCGGCGGCTTGCCGGGGCGGGGGACCGGGTGGAGGGCGGTGCTGTCGAACATGCCTGGCTTCATGCTGATGGTGAATCAGGGACGGCCGCAAAGCCGGGGCAGTATAGCGCTCCGCTCCGCCAACCCGTTCGATCCCCCGCTGATCCATAACGGCTTTCTTCAGCACCCCGCAGATCGGATGACTCTCGCCCATGCAGTGAGCCGTGCCAAGGCGATCGTCCGGTCAGGCTTCCCGGCCGCAGGCGGAGCCGAGCCCCAGCTGCTGAGCCGCTTCGCGCAGCAAGAGGATGTCGAAGCGCTCGCCTCCACCATCCACCGCTATGTCGGAGCCTATTATCACATGGTCGGCACATGCCGCATGGGCAGCGATGCGGGCGCGGTCGTCGATACGTCCCTGCGAGTGCGGGGCGTCTCCGCCTTGCGTATCGCCGATACTTCCGTCGCGCCCCTGCTCGTCAATGGCAATACGACCGCGATGGCCTATATGATCGCGGAGCGCGCGGCCGAATTCATTACAGCTTGACCGAAGTTGCCGCATATTCGCTGGCGAAGGCGAAAGGGAACCGCTTTTTGTAATGGGGAGTTTCGGTCGGGCGGAGCGACCGCATCCCGCTCAACATGAGTTCCGGTCTAGAAGGTGTGCAAAGTGTGACGATTTCGGACCGGAACGCAGAGGGCGACTATCATGATTTTCTGAGCGGCGGCGGAGAGATGGGTGACCTGATCGCCCTTTTCGACTGGTCCACAACCAGCATCGGCCCGATCGACAGCTGGTGCGGCGCGATGAAGAGCATGCTCGGCTTTGTGCTGCATTCCCCAGTCCCGATCGTGACATTGTGGGGCGACAAGGGCGTCATGATCTACAATGACGCCTATCGCTCCTTCGCAGGCGGCCGTCATCCCGCGCTGCTCGGCACCAATGTGCTGGAGGGCTGGCATGAGGTCGCGGACTTCAACGCGAACGTGATGCAGAAGGTTTATCGCGAAGGGGGAACGCTGTCCTACAAGGATCAGGAACTGACGCTGATCCGCGACGGCACGCCCAAGCAGCTGTGGACCGACCTTGAATATTCCCCGGTGCTGGATGAGGGCGGCACGCCGATCGGTGTGGTGGCGATCGTTATTGAAACGACGGAAAAGGTGCTGGCCAGCCGCCGACTTCAGGACGACCGGAACCGGCTCTGGTCTATTTCTCGCGATCTGCTGCTTGTCTGCACGCTGGATGGGACGATCACGGCAGTCAATCCGTCAGCGACGCGCATGCTGGGGTGGGCGGAGGAGGAAATGGTCGGTCATAACCTGGCCGAATTCATCCATCCCGCCGATCTCGACCGCACCAGCGGCGAGATGACCAGTCTGGGCGAGGGCATCAGCACGCTCGCGTTCGAAAACCGCTATCGCACGCGGGAGGGCGGCTATCGCCTGCTTGCATGGACGGCGGTCCCCGACGCCGGGCGCGTCCATGCTGTCGGGCGCGATATCACGGAGGAGCGGCATCTTGCCCGCGACCGCGACCGCATCTGGAACCTGTCGCCGGTGTTGAAGGTCGTGACCGACACGCATGGCTATATCACCGACGTAAATCCGTCCTGGACGGACAAGCTCGGCTGGTCGCGGGAGGAAACGCTGGGCCGCCGCAGCACCGATTTCATGGTGGACGATGAGGCGGGCTGGCACGAGCGTGTCGCCACATTGCGCGGGGGCACGCCGTTGCTCGATTACCGCACGACGCTGCGCGCCAAAAATGGCGATCATCGCACCGTTCAATGGACGACCGTCCCGGAAAACGACACCTTCTATGGCTTCGGGCGCGACGTAACGGCCGAAATAGAGGCGGCGGCCGCCCTCGCCGACGCGGAGGCTGCACTGCGCCAATCGCAGAAGATGGAGGCGGTCGGACAGCTGACCGGCGGCATCGCGCACGACTTCAACAATCTGTTGCAGGGGATCACCGGCAGCCTGGAGATCGTACAGCGGCGGGTGGCGCAGGGCCGGCTGGACGAGTTGGATCGCTTCATCAACGGCGCATCGACCGCCGCCAACCGCGCCGCGGCCCTGACGCATCGCCTGCTCGCATTTTCCCGCCGTCAGCCGCTCGATCCAAAACCAGTTCGCTCCAATGCCCTGGTTTCATCGATGGAGGATCTGCTGCGCCGGACCATCGGGGAAAAGATCGACCTGGAGCTCGTCCTGGCGGGCGGGCTGTGGGTCACCAAATGCGACCCCAACCAGCTGGAAAGCGCCATTCTCAATCTGGTGATCAATGCGCGCGACGCCATGCCCGATGGGGGCAAGCTGACCATCGAGACCTGCAACGCCCATCTCGATCGGGCCTATGTCGCGCGGCAGCGGGGCGTACGGCCGGGACAATATGTGTGCCTGTGCGTCAGCGACACCGGCATCGGCATGAGCCAGGACACGATCAGCAAGGCGTTCGAACCCTTTTTCACGACCAAGCCGATCGGCCAGGGTACGGGTCTGGGCCTGTCGATGATCTACGGCTTTGCGCAGCAGTCCGAAGGCTATGCGAAAATTTACAGCGAGCTGGGGCAAGGAACGACCTTCAAACTCTATCTGCCTCGCTATCGCGGCAGTGCGGAGGAAGAGGACGAGCCGACGCCGCCAAGCGCCATGCAACAGGCCGAAGAAGGCGAAGTCGTGCTGGTGGTCGAGGATGAGTCCGTGGTGCGTGGCCTGATCCTCGAGGAACTGCATGAACTTGGCTATGCGGCGCTGGAGGCGGTTGATGGCGCGAGCGGATTGGAGATGCTGCGGTCGAAACGGCGCATCGACCTTCTGATCACGGACATAGGCTTGCCCGGCCTGAACGGGCGGCAGCTCGCGGACGCCGCGCGGGAGCTGCGGCCTTCGCTCAAGATTTTGTTCATGACGGGCTATGCGGAAAATGCCGCGCTCGCGTCGGGCTTCCTTGAACCGGGGATGGAGATGATCACCAAGCCCTTCGCCATGGAGGCGCTGGCAACGCGCATCCGATCGATGCTGACCGAGTCTTCCTAGGGCAATCCAACCTTCCGACAAACTCCGTTGGGGCCGAGCTTGTCGAAGCCTTTCTCTTCCTGGAGAGCGGTGAAGCCCTTCGACAGGCTCAGGGCGAACGGAGCAGAGTGATCGGCTGCTCACCCCATAGCAGCAGGATCATCCTTCAACCCTTCGATGGGTCACTCCATGATCCCGCCCGCCACTTGCCCTTTACCGAACTTGCGGTGCCCTGACCCCTCGCGATAGCTTTCCTTCAGCACGATCGCCGGCAAACAGGCGACACAGATGCAAGGCTTCGGCCTCGAGGGACAACAAGCCTTCAAGAGGAGAGAGAGATGACGGACATGCTGATCCGCGGCGGCACGGTGGTCGATGGCACGGGTGCGCCCGGCTATGCCGCCGACGTGCGCGTGGCAGGAGGCAAGATCACTGAGATCGGCGCGGGGCTGACCGCCGCCGCCGGTGAGGAGGTGGTGGACGCCAGCGGTTGCTACGTGACCCCCGGTTTTATCGAGAGCCACACCCATTATGACGCGACCATGTGGTGGCAGCCGGACCTTGATCCGTTGCCCGGCAATGGCGCGACCACGGTGATCCTGGGCAATTGCGGCTTCTCCGCCGCCCCGCTGTCGAAGGAAAGGGCCGCGCAGCTGGAGATGATCAAGATCTTCTCCTTCTTCGAGGATATTCCGCTGAAACCCTTCCTTCAGAACGTCCCCTGGGACTGGGAGAAATGGTCGGAATATAAGGCGTCGATGGCGCGCAACATCAGCCTGCCGGCCAACTATTCCGCCTTTGTCGGCCATATTGCCCTTCGTCTCGCGGCCATGGGAATCGAGGCATGGGACCGCGCCGCCACTCCGCAAGAAATCTCACGCATGGCCGAACTGCTGGACGATGCGTTGGCGGCTGGTGCGCTGGGCATGTCGGACAATCTGCACGACCATGACGGCGATGATCGCGCCATCCCGACGCTGCTCGCCGATGACGCCGAATTCGAAGCGCTGTTCGCTGTAATGGAACGCTACCCGGGAACCACCTATCAGGTGATCATCGACACCTTCATGCGCAAGACCGGGCCGGAGAGCCTGGAGCGACTTGGTCGCCTGCTCAAGGCCCGCGCGATCCGCATCCAGGTCGCAGGCGCCGTGCCGACGCTGGAGTTCCAGAAGGATATTCTTCCCCGGCTGCAGGACACGATTGCGAAACTGAAGGCGGAAGGCGTCGACATCTGGCCGGGCTACGCCCATGTGTCGCCCACCAGCACGTTGAGCCTCGTCAAGTCTCTGATCTTCGCTCAGTCCAACGACTATGTGTGGCATGAAGTCGTGCTGGCCGAAACGCATGAGGAAAAGGCGCGGTTGCTCGCCGATCCCGACTGGCGGGCGCGGGCGCGGGAAAGCTGGGATACGAAGGCCTGGCCCCATTCGCCGATGAACAACCCGCAGGACCTTTACCTGCTGGACAGCGAGAATGGCGCGGGCCCCGTCGGCGGCACGCTCAAGGAGTTCGCTGACGCGCGCGGTCTTCATCGATCGGACGCGATGGCGCAGTGGATCCTGGAGAATGGCACCAAGTCCACCGTGCACATGGCGCCCTTCCCCAAGGATGAGGACCTGACCATCCAGCTGATGCTCGACCCAAAGACTGTCGGCAACATCTCCGACGCGGGCGCGCATCTTCAGATGCTGTGCGGTGGGGGCGAGAATATCCTGCTCTTCACCAAATATGTGCGCGAAGGCTTGCTGACCCTGGAGCAGGCCATTCATGTGAAGACGGGCAAGCTCGCCAACTTCTTCGGCCTGCACGATACGGGCGAGATCAAGGTTGGCCGCCGCGCGGACATTGCGGTCTTCAATCTGGACGAAGTCGAATATCGCAACATGGAAAAGCGGTTTGACGTGCCGGATGGCGACGGCGGCACTACCTGGCGCTTCACCCGCCCGGCTGCGCCTATGCGGCTGACGCTGGTGAACGGGATCAAGACGTTCGACGGCAAGAGCTATACCGGCGCACGGCCAGGCGAATATCTTGTTCCCACGGCGGCGGCGAACGACGCGCTGACGTCCCTCGAAGCGGCGGAATAAGGTCGGAAAGGAGCGGGCGGTTCACGCCGCCCGCTCCTCTTTTTTTTTATTAACGCGGGGATGTCGCCTTGGCCAAATTTGGTGCGATCGATCAGACGGGCATATTGGTTCAGGACCTGGACGCCGCCATCGCCCGCTGGATCGCTCATTCGGGCGTGGGACCATGGACTGTCTTTCGCAATGTAAGACTGGACGGCCGCTACCGCGGTGAGCCCACCGTCGTCACCATGGATGTGGGTCTTTCCTATCAGGGCGAGATGCAGATCGAGCTGATCCAGGTCACCAATGATGCGCCGTCACCCTATCGCAGCGATGACGGACGGCCTTTGCTTGGCCTCCACCATCTTGCGCATATCGTCGATGACCTTGACGCTGCGGTGAATGACGCCGTGGCGGGCGGCATGGAAGTGCTGTTCACCGCGCAAAACCCCGCGACCCGCGTTGCCTATCTGCAGGTGCCGGGCGATCCGGGGCAGCTGTTCGAATTCATCTGCGGCGCGGACATGCGCGCCATGTGCGAAGCGGGCATCGCGGCCGCACGGGATTGGGATGGGGGCGATCCTGTAACAGTGATCGACTTCGCGGCTGCGTGAGAGGGTGGCGTAACTGCCACGAAGGCACAACCTTCATCCCAAAACACAAACGTCATCCGGAACTTGTTTTAGGATGACGAGCAGAGGGAAGGGGGCACTGGTCCCCCTCCCGTAAGAGACCTCACTCCGCCGCCATGGACGTCAGACCCTGATGACTGGGCCTCGGGTCCTCACTCACCGTGTTGGTCCACGACCAGATGCCCGGCGCTGGCGGTTCGGTAATGCCGAACTCCTCGCGAATATCCTGCACCTGCCAATCCAGATAATCGCGATAGGGGATGAGGAACAGCGGATGCTTCCAGTTGCGGCCCTGCGCCGCCCCGATATCCTCTGCGTCCAGTTCTATCTTCACCGCCTCAGGATAGAATAGCCCGCTCTTCATGACCGTCTTGGCCTTCAGATAGGAACTCACCCGATTGAAGAAAGACGCCAGTTCCGGCACGAAATATTTGTAGAGCGCACGCATGTTCGCTGCGAGCAGGGCGACTTCACCAGCATGATTTGTCTCAAAACCCGTGATCATATGTTCGATGTCATGGGTATGAGTCCGCTCCTTCATATAGAAGTCGAAGTCGGTCTTGATTTCCATACCCTGGAAGAAGTGATCCATGTTATAGCCGCTGTTGACGACGAAATCATAGATCACGGCGCGCAGCGTACCTGGATCCGCGCCCGCCAGTTCTTCATTCTTGAACAGCGAAACCTTTTTGCCGTCGAGCCAGCTTTTGAACTCGGGCAGGCGCGCCTTTTCCTCCTCGAACAGCTGGAAGATGCGCGGCCAATCCTCCAGCTCCATCAATATCTTCACCACATCGGGGATATAGGCGGTGTTGGGTAGCTCGGCCCCGTTCCGCCGCAGCATTTCCTGCGCGATCAGCGCGCGAAGTTGCGGATGGTTGAGATAGGGCGAAGAACTGATCAGGACAGAGCTTTCCGTCGTGATCGGCGGTCCCGATCCATTGTAATAGGCAAAATCCGCGCTGCTCACCCGCGCTGAAATTTCGTTTTCCATCATCTCTCTCCTTCATGTCTTTTCAGAAGTTGAAGCCGAGTTCCACCCCGTAGGTCCGTCCGCGCTCATAGCTCGTCACCAGTTGCAGCACTGGAGCTCCGAACGGATTATAATGTTCGTTGAACAGGTTCTGCCCGAATACCGAAAGCGAGACCTTCCCGCCGCCAAGCGGCATGTCCACCCACCCGATACGGCCATCGACCAGCCAATAGGCTTTGGTGAAGGCATAGTTCTCCAGCGTGGCTATATTACCGGAAAGGTCCCGAGGGGGCGTTGAAACCAGTGGCGCCTTGCTGCGATAACGGGCGTCCACGCGTGCGGACACATGGCCTCCCACGCCCAACTCCTCGCTGTCATATTGGGCCGATGCACGCCCCTGCCATTTGGAGGCATAGGTGGTGCGGGCGACATCCGCGACATCGACCCCGTTCAGGATGAACGTCTTGTAGTTGAAGTCGGTGTAGCTGAGGTTGCCGCTGAGCGTCAGGCCGCGGACCGGTACGAGATCGACCTCGGCTTCGAAGCCCTTGATGCTCGCCTTGCCCGCATTGTCGAAGAATTGACGGCCGTTGATGAAGTTCTGCGTCTGCAGGTCCTTATAGTCGCTATAATAGACCGCGACATTGGCCCGCAGCCGGTTGCCCCAGCTTTGCGTTTTCAGCCCCAATTCATAGGCGGTCAGCGTCTCCGGCTTGTAGGGGATGCCGCTCAAGATGCCGCCGGCGACATAGCCGGTCGATACCTTGCCATAAGCGGTCAACCGGTCGCTCGGTCGCCAAGTGGCAATCGCGGCCCAGGTCGCCTTCTTGTAATCGACCTTATAGTCACCAATGCCCAGCTGCCCGCCTTGTCCCCCGGCAATCGCGCTGATGCGGTTTTCGCGCTTGTCGATCGTGTAGCGGATGCCGCCGGTCAGATCGATGGTGTCGGTCAGATGGTAGGTCAGCTGGCCATAGGCGGCATAGCTGTCGTTGATCGCCCGCGTGCGCGTGATGCCGCTGCCAAAGATGCTGTCGAGCGAGGGGTTGCTGTCCGCTGCATTCACGACGCCGTCCCCGTTTATATCGAACGGCAGCTGCCCGACAGGGAGGCCCGGAATGACGCCGACGGTGGAAGTATCGACCACCACGCCATTCGCCACGGGCTGGAAAATCCCCAATATATCCGTCGCCGGGGAATTTTCGTGGAAGTAGAATAGCCCCGTCGTCAGGTCGATGGCGTCGGAGGTTAGTTGGAGCTGGAATTCCTGGCTGAACTGCTTCTGGCTTGTCGAGCGTGACGTCAGCAGGGAGAAGAAGGAGTCGTTCGGCCCCGGTGCATTGGCTGGATTCAGCACGCCCGGCACGTTGCCAGCCAGCAACGCCTGCAGCTGTGCCGTCGTAAAGCGCAGGCCGCCGGACGCCGCAAGGTCATAGATGTTCGGGTCCTGCCGGAACTTGCGATAGGCGCTGATGCTTTTGAGCGTGATCGCATCGCTCAAAGGATAGGTCAGCGTCAGGCTGTGCCCCTGTGTCACCACATGTTCGGTGCTGCTGGCGTTGGCGACGGTCGTCAATCGGTCGGTCGAGATGTTGGTGATCCCGCCGAACAGCGGTTGCAAGGCGATGATCGGCCCCAGCAACTGCCCGGACGCATCGGGTAACACGCCAAAGCTTTGCACCATGCGGCCCGTCGCGCGCGCATCGGTATAGTCGAAGCGATAATCGGCGGTCAGGTCGCCCAGCTCCAGCCGTGCCGCCACGCCCACGCCATCCACATTGCGTTCACCCAGCCGGTCGGCGATGCGCTGCACCCCGAAGGCCGGATCACGCTGACGCAGGTCGATCGTGCGGCCGCCCAGCAGGTTCTTGTAATCGCCCTCTATCTCGTCGTGCAGATAGGAGAATTTGAGCGACAGCGGCCCGAACGCGGGCAGATCGACCGACACCTTGGCGCGCTTCGCATCATAATTGCCGTAGGAAACCGATCCGCGAACACCAAACTCGCCGGACGGTGCTGCGGTGACAAGGCTGATCGCGCCGCTGGTCGCATTGCGCCCGAACAGCGTGCCCTGCGGACCGCGCAGCACCTCCACCCGCTGAATGTCGGACAGGTCGAAGATCGACCCCACCGTGCGGCCGATATAGACGCCGTCGAGATAGATGCCGACCTTGGGATCGACGGCGTTGTTCGATGTACCCGACGCAACACCGCGGATGATGATCGTGGGATTGGACTGCAGGCCCTGCGTGTTGATCTGAAGGCTGGGCGCGAGGCCGGCGAGGTTGCGGACATTGGTCACGCGCAGCTGGTCCAGCTGTTCCGCGCCTATAGCGGTCACGGCCACGGGCACCTTTTGCAGGCTTTCCTCGCGGCGCTGCGCCGTCACGATAATGTCGGCCAGCTGTCCCTGAGCCGCGGCCTGCGGGGCCGGGTCGGCAGTCTGTGCCAGAGCCGCTGTCGTGGCGAACGATGATATGCCCGCTAACGCAACGGCAATAGATGAACGCATGGCAATCCCCTTCCTTTCGTCGGGCGATGGCCATCCCTCGGTACGGGCCAGGCTCTTTCAAGAGCCTGATCCCCGCCCGCTTTCGCACGCGTTCAAACGCGCCCAATCACGGACGTCTGGCGGTTTGCCGCCATTATTGTCTTCACGATGCAGCTTGACCCGCGGCGCATGTCCGCGATCCCTTTCTGCATCCTCTCCTAATAGCTCCGGCCACTGCTCATGGCCTCGGTCCGGGCTACCTTCTTTGCGCGCAGCGTGTCTTGAAATGATCCCTTCGTCAAGCGCGATCCGCAATCAACGCGATTTGAGCGGTGAGACCGGGCAGGCCACGGCCAATATGGCGTGCCATTCGCCCGGCAGCGCGGATGTGCGGCGGTCCGCCTGCGCGATTTCCCGCAGTTCGGCCCGGAAACGCTCGATCCTCTCAGCGACGCGGGCTACCCCGACAGGCGACAATTTCACCGTCTCCACGCCAAAGATCGTGTCCGGATCGCCATAGTCGAGCGTGAAGAACAAATGCTTCATATGCTGTTCGAAATGCCGCCGCATCGGCTCGCGCTGCCACACATGGGCCGGGTCCAGCCGTGCGCGGAGCCTTCCGCCGGGCAGTCGGTCGATCAGCGCCAGCCGCTCCAGCCGCTCGACATGCTGGGCGATATGATCGGCCGGTATGCCAAAGCCCTCTTCGGCCTCCGAAACCGGCCAGCCGGTGACGATGATGAAGAAGATGGTGGACAGCTCCGGGCTGCTGGTCAGCGCCTTTTCCTGCGCCAGCGTCAGCTTGTCGGACGATCGGTCGCGCACCGCCGCTTCCTCGGCGATTTCGGTCAGCGTCGTATCGGCCAGCGCGCAAAGCTGCGACAATGTCCGCAAACCCAGCCCCCGGCCGTGCAGCCAACGCTTCACGGTTGCCGTCCCAACCTCCAGCTTTTTCGCGACATCGGCCTGCGTCAGCCCCGCCGCGCGCAGCCTCCGCCGCAGTGCTGCCAGCAGCAGTTCATGTTCCATGCCGAAAGGGTCGTTGGACGGAGGTGCGGGGCTCACCAGATGATCCCCTTCGCCGCTGTGTTGATGCCGCCTTGTGAAGTGCGCGCTAGATTATGTCCTGCGATGTTTGATCGCGGACGGTTCCGAGATCGATATCCATCCCTCGACTCTTCGGCTGCACGGCTTCCGTGCAGCCGAAGCTTGTTCCCTTTCCCGCGCATGACCTCTCCGCCCTTATATGCTGCCGGCCATGGTAAGTCGTGCCCGGCAGCTTACAAGATCGAAGTGTAGCGGGTCACACCTTCTCGTCCTGGCGCACCTGCCTCCGCAGATCCTCGGTCGATCGCCGCTGACCGATCCGCAGCGCCTCTATGTCGCGCGGGGCATATTTCCAGGGGAGGTCAAATCCCATGTTGACGGTGCTGTAGCCCAGCAGCTGGCGCGTACGCTCCGAAGCGCCCGCCATCATCTCTGGATTGAGGAGCAGCGGGTAGAATGCCATCGGCCGCATCCAGGGGTGGATATAGCCGGCGATCACGCCCGCCCGCTCCCGGTCCTTGCTGCTGTTCGCGCCGGTGCCATGATAAAGGCGGCCGTCGTAAATCAACGCCGAACCGGCGGGCCCCTCCGCCGCGACGCTTTCATATTTGACCGAACCATCCTTGACCGGCAGATGGCCCAGCCGATGGCTCCCCGGAACCACGCGGGTCGCGCCGACCTCTTCGTCGAAATCGTCCAGGAACCATATGACGCGGGCGAAAAGTGGCGCGTCATAATGGGGAAGGATATAGTCTGTATCGCCATGGATGCCCATGTCCCGGCTGCCCGGCCGCGTCACATTGGCGCTGAGGCCATGGAGCAGAAAAGGCTCGTTCAGATAGCTGGGGCCCAGAATGAAGCTCGCCATGTCGAGCGCCATCGGGTCTTCGACCAGGTCGCGAAAACAGGGATGCCGGTCCATCAGGATGGACAGACGCCGGTTGGCGGAATCGCGGTCGGTGTAGGATTCCTTGATATTGCCTGCCTTCTCCTCCTTCTCGATCTCGGCGCTCAGGACGGCGCGCATCGATCTGACCTGTTCGGGGGTCAGCGCATCCTTGACGATGCCATAGCCGAATTTGGCGACGTCCGCCTTCACCTGGTCGCGATCCGTAGTGGCGGTGGGGAAAGGGCCCTTGGGCAAGGACATGATCTGCACGGAACGATCCTCTCTTATCTGCTCGTCAATGCGCCATTTGCTAGGATGCGCCTTTCCACCCGGCATCGTCCTGCAGGACCATATGCGTTTGGCTCGTCTGAAACGGGGAATAGTCCTGCGGGACTATGATGGCGCCGTCGCACGCGGCTATGCTGGCCGGTGGCTGTTGTCATGATGTGATAGTCGGATTAGCACTATCAGCAGGGTTACGGGTCGTAAGAGCCTGAACCCTATGAAGCGGGCGCGGTACATCGCCACGCTGGAGGAGAGGCATGGCGATGAACATGGATGATGCCGTTTCGCTAAACGCCGTGATAGATCAGATCTATCGGGATTTCTGCAAGATCCGCCCCGACAGCACCGCGATGAAGATGTTTAGGACCGGGGTCGATGCGGCTACGGCGGGGTTGCAGGCTGCGCCTCTCGGATCATCCTTCCGCTACGAATATCTGGTCCATTCCGGCTTCGACGCGCGTCCTCAGGTCGATGACCGGATCAGGTCGCTCAGCAGGGAAATAGCGGGCAAGATGGGGGAGACTTTTCCCCTGCCTACGGAAGCGGCGATCCGCGTCCTCGATTTCGAAGCCTGTCTTCCTGCAGAGGGGCCAGGTGGCGAGCTGCGGTCCTATTTCGCGCATATCGGCCTGCGCCATGCCATGCTTTCTCCCTGCCTCATCATCCATGACTGGCGCTATGTGCTGTTCGTCGCCCGTTCGCCGGGACAGCCAGCCTTTGGAGATCGGGAACTGGCGTGGATGGAGGCGCTGATACCCCATTTCCGATCCGCCCTGCGCGCGCGCACTCGTCTCGTCGTATCGCAAAGACTGGCCGAAAGTTGCGGGGCGGGGCTGGACCGGCTGGGCATCGGCGTCATCGTCATCGACGCCTGCGGCCAGTTGGTGGAGGTAAGCCCCATCGCGGAAGGCATTTTGGCCGCAAAGGATGGCCTGCTGTCCTCGCCCCGCCTCGCGGCCAGTTGCAATGCCGATAATCGACGTCTCCAGGCACTGCTGCGCCGCGCCGGGTCATCCGATTGGAAAAGGGGCGGGACCGCCCTGTCGATCGAGCGGCCCTCCGGCCAGCCCAATTACCAACTGGTTATCGATGCTCTGCCGCAACCTCCCGGCGTGCCTAGCGACGGCTCCGTCGTGCTCTATCTGCGCGACAGGACCATGGGGCCTGCCAATGCGCTAGAGGCTGGCCTGCTTCAGGACCTGTTCGGGTTGACGGAGGCGGAGGCGCTGGTCGCGCGTGCCGCGGCTGACGGCCGCAGCGCTCATGAAATCGCCAGGGACTTGGGCATCCGTTACAATACTGTGCGGGCGCATTTCCGCTCCATCTTTGCCAAGAGCGGCTTTTCCAGCCGCGCCGATCTGGTGCACATGGTCGTCAACAGCCCGGCCTCGCTCGGCAGACCGGGTCAAGGGGCAGGGGAGGTGCAGGCGCATGCCATATCCGCCTGACCATCTGCCGGATTGCGAGCCACCGATCGCTGTTCTGGACGCCATTTATGATGATTTTGTCCGCGTGCGCATCACGCCGCGCGCTCTGGCGATGGCGCGTGAATGGCTGGGAGCGCTCAGCCTGGATCTCTTGGACCCCGAACAACTGGTTGCAAGCGCCGGGGGCTCGGTGCTGATGAATCTCGCCGCCATCGATGGCGAGAGCGTGGAGCAGGCTCCCGTCCTGCTGGCTCGGTGGTCGGGTGCAGATGATCTAAGCCCGTTGAGGCGCAACCAGTTCGATGCTCTCGTCCGCCATATCCAGCGCGCCAGGACCTTCCGCGCCAAGCTGGTCGAAACGCGCCGGATAGGGGATGTCTTCAACAGCGGCCTTGACCGTCTGTCGATCGGCGTCATGACGATCTTTCCCAACGGCCGTCCCATCGCGGCCAATCGCATCGCGTCGGAAATGCTGCAGGCGGGGGACGGGGTCAGTCTGGTCGCGGGCAAGGTCGCCCTTGCTTTCCCGGCCGATCAAAAGGCTTTCCGGGATATTTGCAACATCGCGCTCTCCGGCGCGGTGCCGCAGGGCGCATTGTGCGTCGGCCGTCCGTCCGGAAAGGCTGATCTCAACCTCCTCATATTGCGCCCGCCGCCAAAGCCCGGCGTCATGCGCAGCGGTCTGCGCATCCTGTTGCGCGATCCGGAACAGCAGACCATTCACTCCCGCAACGCCCTGCGCGATCTTTATGGACTGACTGATACGGAAGCGGCCGTCACCATCCACCTGGCCAATGGCCTGAGCGCGGAGGAGGTCGAAGCGCGCTTCGGCATTCGCCACAACACAATGCGGGCTCACCTGCGGTCGATCTACGCCAAGATCGGCGTCAGCTCGCATGCCGAACTGGTCTATTCCATCCTCGCCGGGGTGAGCGCTATCGCGCTTGAAAACCCTGACGAACTTCCGCCGCTGGAACCCGAAGCGCAGCTCTTGCAATAGGCGCGGATGCGGACGCGCTTAGTCCCGCCGGACTATGTGCCGGGCAGCGCGCCCCGCTATGCCGATCCTGCCAAAGATGGTTGAAATTCAAACCGCTTGGTAGGAGAGCGATGTGAACCAGCATGCGTGGACAACCCCTATGCCCGCGCGGGAAGTTGATCCGGCTACGGCCATCGACATAGCCCGCGTACCTTTCCCGTCTGCACGCACGGCTTGGCGCTCCGTCATCATATTGACGCTGCTCTATTCGCTGTCGCTGATGGATCGTCAGCTCGTTACGCTGCTCGTCACCGACATCAGGGCGGACCTGGGCATCAGCGATTTTCAGATGGGCCTGCTTCACGGCCTCGCCTTCGCGCTCTTCTATGTGACCTTCGGACTGTTGTTCGGCTGGGCGGTCGATCGTTACCCGCGCCGTTCCATCATCTTCTTCGGCGTTCTCTTCTGGTCGCTTGCCACCGCCGCTTGTGGATTTGCCCGGAATTTCGGTCAGTTCCTGGGCGCTCGCTTTGGCGTAGGCGCTGGTGAAGCGGCGCTCAACCCGGCCGCCTATTCCATCATCGGCGACAGCTTCCCAAAGCATCGCCGCGCCGTCGCTCTGTCCGTATTCGGATCGGGCAGCTATTTGGGCGGCGCGTTGGCCGTGGCGCTCGGCGCGTTGCTGATCGGGGCCATACCGTCCGATGGGATCGTGCTGCCGCTGGTCGGCCATCTGCGTCCCTGGCGCATAGCGATGATCGCCGTTGGCCTGCCCGGATTGTTGATCGCCTTCCTGGTGTGGGCAGTCATCGATCCCCCGCGTCAGGAAAAGCAGTCCGACAAAGCCGCCAGCCTCACTGACGCCCTTCGCTTCATGCAGGCCAGATGGCGGCTGTTCGCGTGCCACTTCACCGGTTTCGGGTTGCTCGCTGCCAATGCCTATGGCTTCGGCGCGTGGACGCCCACCTATCTCATCCGCAAGTTCGACCTGCCGATCGCGCTGGTCGGGCTTTCGACCTCGGGTCTGGTGCTTGTCTTCGGCATGGGCGGAACGGTGCTGAGCGGTTGGATCATCGACCGGCTCTTTGCCCGCGGCCGGACCGACATCCACCTGCGCTTCTACATCTTCTGCGCCGCCTTGCAGATCGCCATCCTCTTTTGCGCGGCGGCGGTGGACTCGCTGCCGCTATTTCTCCTGCTCAACGGCTGCGCGATGTTGCTCGCCTCCTACACAGGGGCGGCCGTCGCCGCGTTGCAGATCGCGACCCCCAACGAGTATCGCGGGCAGGTTTCGGCTGTCTATCTCTTCGTCTTCACACTGCTGGGCATTGGCCTTGGCCCCACGCTGGTCGGTGCCATTACGACCTTCGTCTATCGGGACGATGCGATGCTCGGCTGGGCGATTGCCACGGCGGCGGCTATCATCCTGCCGCTTGCCATCACTGCCCTCACGCTTGGCCTGCGCCCGATGCGCGGAGCGGTGGTGCAGGCGCGCCAGTGGTCAGAGGACCGCTAGATGGAAAGCGGGGGCGGATCGTGCCGCCCCCACATCCCTTTTTAGAATTCCACTCCGAAGTCGACGCCATAGGTGCGCGGAGCCTGGAAGGTGCCCAGGGCCCAGGTGTCGAAGATGGGGAACAGGAATTCCGGCTTGTTGGAATTGTTGAGGTTCTTGCCCCACAGTGAAATGCGGCCTTTGACATTCCCTACCGGAATCTCGGCAAAGGTCATGCGCGCGCCAATCTCCCAACTGGACGGGATGACCAGCTGGCGGTCCAGCGCCGCATCGCCGGCACCCAGACAGCCTTCGGTCGGCGACTGGAGCGAACCGATCGGGCACTGCAGCCGGTAATGCTTGCCCTCATATTGGCCGTCTATGCGGAAGCTGAGCTTCGTGCCGTCAGGGAAAGCGGCAGCTTCATAATTGGCGGCCAGATAGGCGGTATGCCGTGGCTGATATGTCCGCACCGGTGTCGCCAGAGGATTGGACGTTTCCGCCTTGGGCTTCACGTCGGTAAAGCCGTAATTGGCCGTCAGCGTCAGGCCGTCCGCCGGAACGAAGGTCGATTCCACTTCCACGCCGCGCGCCCGCTCGGTGCCGGTGTTGAGCAGGATGTTGCCGCCCTGATTGGGGTCGAAGCCCGTCACCTGCAACGCCTTGCGATCCGCCTGGAACAGCGCGACGTTCAGGCGAACGCGCCGGTCGAGGAACTCGGACTTCAGGCCCACTTCATAGGATTTGATCGTCTCCGGATCGAACTCGGCGCCATGGAAGATACCGCCCGACACGAAGCCGGTGGTGAACTTCGCATAGACGCTGCTGTCCTGTGCGAATTTGTAGCGGATCGACGCGTCATAATCGAACCGGCCCTGCTTGGCGCTGAAGCTGCCGCGCGGCACGGTCGGCGTGCGCGGTGCGGCGAGCAGGTCATTTTCCGTCCGGTCGTCCTTGGAATAGCGGGTGCCGCCGCTGATTTCCAGTTCATCGGTCAGGCGGAAATCGACGTGGGCATAGGCCGCATAGGACTTGTTCAGCACCTTGAGCAAATCGCCGCCGGCGAGATAGCTGTCCGGGTTGACGATGGGGATGGGCTGCCCAGGCTGCGTCACCAGGCCGAAGATCACCGGACTGTTGAGGAAAGCCTTCTCGCGATAATAGAAAAGCCCACCGACGAAATCGAGCCGGTCCATATGGCCGAGCAACTGCAGTTCATGCGACCATTGCCGCTGCTTGGCATAGCGCACGGCGGCCAGCGCCTGGTAATAGCCGCCCGTGCCGCCATAGGGATCGACCAGCGCATTGCCGTCCAGATCGGATGAGCTGTTCACCTTAAAGCCGCGCAGCGCCCCGATATATTTGATGCTGATCGCATCATTGAGGTCATAGACCGCTGTCAGGCTGTGCCCCCAAGTCTTCTGGGTGGCGGGCGAAAGCCCGTCGATCGGCACGCTGCTCAGCCGCTTCAGGCTCTCAACAGCGGTGCCGCCCAGCGCGGGCTGGTTCGGGAAATTGGTGATCGCATTGAAAGCCGCGCCGCTGTGCAGCAACTGCATGGCGTCCAGCGTCGTCACCAGATCGGCATAGTCGAAACGGTAATCGAGCGTCAGGCCATCGATGCCCGCATAGCGTACCGCTGCGAAGACGGCTTCATTATTGTTCGCGCCGAAGCTGTCCGCGCTGGTCTGCGGGCCGAAGGGTGCGGGATAGAGATAGGTGCGGCGCGGGCCGCTATTCTTCACATAGCCGGTATTTTCATCATGCGCATAGGTGACGCGCGCCGACAGGCCATGCCATTCGGGCGTGTTGACCGTGATGCGTGCGCGCCGCCGCTGGTAGTTGCCGATCGTGGCCTCAGCGATGACGCCGAACTCGCCAGTGGGCGCCGTCGTCACGAAGCTGATCGCGCCGCCGGTCGAGTTGCGCCCGAACAGCGTGCCCTGCGGCCCGCGCAGCACTTCGATCCGCTCGATGTCGGCAAGGTCGAACGCCGAGTTGCCGGGACGGCCAAGATAGACGCCATCGACATAAAGGGCGACGCCGGAATCGATCTGGAAGTTGATGGAGCCCGAAGATACGCCGCGAATGTTGAACTGCGGCGCGGTCGGTGATCCTGCCTGCTTCTGGATCAAGACGTTCGGCGCGGTCTTGCCGACGTCCTGGAAGCTTTCGATCTGCAGGTCCGCGATCATCTTCGCGTCCATCGCCGTCACGGCGGTCGGAACATCCTGCAGACTTTCCGCACGCTTGCGCGCGGTAACGATGATATCACCCAGCCCGCTCTGTGCCGCAGGGGCGGGTGTCGCCTCCTGTGCGTGGGCGATGCCGGTCATCAAGGCGGCCGGCGCGGCGCATCCGAGCAGCGCGCGGCAGATAAATCGAGACATGTTGGTCCTCCCCATTCTCATGCCAGCGCCTGACGAAGCGGCGAGACTGGCCATGTCGCGGGAGTAAGGGATCGGCGCCAACCCATCTTTTGCAGGCATTGTCTGACCATCCATCCTCTCCACGCGTCTGCTTCAGCAGATCGTCGAGGAAGAGCATCGCGCGGAGCGCGTTCGGGCGATACCTTCAAATCAATTAGGTGAATTGGTAGGGATTGAGAGGTCGCCCGCCTGAAAAAACAGCGTCATCCTGAAACAAGTTCAGGATGACGGCTATTGCGATGTGGCTGGGCCCACCCCCCCCCCCCTTCGCCCTGAGCTTGTCGAAGGGCATTAGTTGGGTTCAGAAAAGACGCCGTGTGAAGCCGCCTCTAGCCCCGCTGCAGCGTCAGTTCCGGCAAACTCGTGTGGATCAGATGTACCAGCTGCGACTGTCGAGCCACCCCGGTCTTCGCAAAGATCGACCGCAAATGCGCGCGCACCGTATTCTCCGCGATCCCCAGCCGGTGCGCGGTGTCGATCACCGAGACGCCGTTCGCCAGGGAAGCGGAGATCGCCGCCTCGGTCGGCGTGAAGTTGAACAGTTTCCGCACCGCGTCCGCCGTCACGACGCATTGGCGCTCCGGATCGCCCAGAAACAGCGCGAGGGCGGGTGAAGTCCCCGTGTGCATGAACCCGGGTATCTGCACCGGCTGCACGACGATGCCGATGTCGCGATGCCCCGAAGGCCGCTCTGCCAGGAAGACCGAACGACCGCCGCCATTGCCGCATTCGGATACCGCTGCCTTCAACCGCTTGCGAAACTCCGCATCGCGTGTGGGATTGGTCAGCGCAACGCGTCCGCCCACCAGGCTGATGCCATCTGAATCCGCCAGGATCGACGCGGCGACCTCGTTCATCTTCAGGACCTTCAGATTATGGTCCAATATTACCGTTCCCACGGCGAACTGTTCGATCGCGCCGATCATCACCGCCTGTTCCGACCGGGACGTTTCCAGCCTTTGATACAGTTCGATCGCTTGTCTCAGATGCGGCACGATCTCTTCGACATGCCGCACTTCTTCCCGGTTGAACGGATCGCCGCTCGGTGCACGGGTCAGCCGCAGGCGCGCCTCGAACCCACCGCTCATGCGCAGATCGACGCCCAGCACATGGGAGCCGTCCATCGATTCAACCCACTCCTTGTAATAGGTGCTGTTCTTGAGCGCCGCCTCGCCCACATATTCGTAAAGCGTCATGACCTTGCCCTCCGGCAGGTTCACAAACGGGTCGATTTCCAGGTAGCGGTCAAGATAGCGCTGGATGGACTCGTTCGGGGCGGTCGGCGTGATCATCGTCGAAAGCGACAGGTCCGGCGGCGTCAGGATCAGCGTGCCGTAGCGCGCATTGGTCTGGTCCCGCAACATCAACAGGAATTCGCGCCACGGATCATCGCCCAGCAGGCCGTTGTTGAGCGCCAGCACCAGGCTCGAAAATTCCGCCAGCCTGCCTGCATCATCATTCATGTCCGTGCCTCTCCTGCACCGGTCCTGTTCGACCCTTCTCAGCATGGTAGAGGCTTGCATGGACATTGCAAATTGCGACAGCCGTTCAGGCTTCCGCGATCATGTAGCCGCCACTGGCGATCAGACATTCGCCGGTGATGAAGCGCGCCGCAGGGCTCGCCAGGAACAGCGTGGGCCCCGCAATATCCTCTGGCGTCCCCCAGCGGCCGAGCGCCATCCGTTGCGCCGTCGCGGGACCATAGACAGGATCATCGGCATAGCGTTCCGTCATCCGTGTCCGCACTGGCCCCGGCGCCACCGCGTTCAGGCGCACGCCCTTCGCCCCCCATTGCTGCGCCAGCGATTTGGTCAGCAGCAGCAATCCTGCCTTGGCTGCGCTGTAGCCGGGGAAAATGGAGTTGCCGAACACCGCCATCATCGACGCGATCGTCACCACCGCGCCGCCGCCGTCATGCTCGCTCCGCTCCAGCAGCGGCAGGCAGGCGGTAGTGAGCGCATGAACCCCTTTCAGGTTCGCGTCGATCGCGGCGTCGAAATCCTCCGGCATGGAGGTGCCGCCCGCATTGTTCACCAATATGTCGAGGCGATCGAGCTCGCTGGCGAGCGCGTGGATGCTTTCCCGGTCATGCAGCCGCAGCGGCCGATAGTCGGCTCCTGCCGGAACAGCGTCCGCCTGCACTTCGTCGCGCGTGCCGGTGATGGTGACGCGCGCCCCCGCTTCGATGAAGGCGGTGGCGATGCCCCCGCCGATGCCACTACTGCCGCCCGTCACCAGCACATGGCGTCCCGTGAAGTCGAACATCGCCTTACCCTTCATCCGATCGCGATGGCGGCGTCAGCCGCATCCTGCATCGCGCCCTCAATATAGCCGACGCCATTGGCGTCGCCGATGCTCTGCACCTGAAAGCCCGCTTCGCGCAACCTGTCCGCCAGGCGGTGGTCCCCCTGCGCACCCTTGGCGATGATCACCTGATCCGCTGCGACAGTCCTGCGCTGGCCAAAGCCGTTTGCGTAGCTGACCTTATGTTCGCCGATCTCGATATCGCTGACGCCTGGCAGCAGTTTGACGTCCAGATGCTTGAGTTCATCCAGCACGCGCCAACGCCGCACGACCTGCAGCCCCGCACCCATGCGCTGCGCTTCGTCCACCACGACAACGCGGCGGCCACGCTTGGCGAGGAACTCGGCCAGTTCCAGCCCCACCAACTCGCCGCCGATGATCACGACCTGCTTGCCGAAGGGCATCCAATATTCGCTGGCCGTGCGAACGAAGCCGGGGCGGGCGGTAAGGCCCGTCACCTTGCCCGCGCGCATCATCAGCCGGGTTTTGCCGTCGATCTTGCCGTCCAGCTGATCCAGATCCTGCGCCAGCATCAGGCTGCGCATTTCATCGCCGCTGAACACATTGTCCCGGTCCGCGCCCGGAATAGGCGGCAGTTCACGCCGCGCGCCGGTTGCGACGATCACTTCGTCAGGGGCCAGCTGCTTCAGCCATTCTGGCGTGGCGCGGCTATTGAGGCGGATGGTGATATTGGCATGGCCTTTCACCTCGCGTTTCAGCCAATCGACGATGCCCTGATTGGGTGCATAGGCGATGGAGGCGAAGCGCGCCGTGCCGCCGAGCCCGCCCGTCGCTTCGATCAGCGTCACGCGATGGCCGCGCTCCGCTGCTCGCCGCGCCGCTTCCATGCCCGCCGGGCCGCCGCCGATGACGGCGACATGGCGGGCCTTGGTGGCGGGCAGAAGGGCGCGCTCGCGCTCGAACCCGGTTTCCGGATTGACCGCGCATTTGACCGGGCGGCTGAAGAAGATCTGGCTGATGCAGGTATAGCAATAGACGCAGGGACGAACTTCCTCGCGTTTTCCCGCCTTCAGCTTGTTGGGCAACGCTGGATCGGCCAGCAGCTTGCGCCCCATCGTCACGAAGTCCAGCTTGCCTGATGCGATGAAGCGGTCGGCATCTTCGGGCTCGATGCGGCCTGGGCAGATGACGGGAATGTCCACCCGCCCCTTGATGCGCGCCGCCGCCTCGACAAAGCCGTTGCGCATGTCGGTGGCGTGACCGGTCGAATAGGTGAGCCCGCGTCCAGGATGGCCATCGGCGGAAATATGGATCGCGTCGGCCCCCGCTTCCTGGGCGAGCCGTGCCGTGGTCGCTGCATCCTCGACCGTGATGCCGCCGTCGATCAGGAAGTGCTGGCTGTCGAGACGCGGCCAGATCGGCATGTCCGGGCCGACCGCCTGCCTGATCCCATGAATGATCTCACAAAGTAATCGCGCCCGGTTCTCGATCGATCCGCCATATTCATCTTTTCGCTGATTCATTAATGGATTCAGGAAAGAGGAAATCAGATATCCATGCCCCGCATGGATCTCCACCGCATCGACCCCGGCCCGTTTCGCCCGTTCTGCGGCACTGGCGAACATCTGCACCAGATGTTCGATATCCTGCGCCGTCATCACCTTGTAGTTCGGCTCCCCCATCGCGGCGAAGGGCGCAGTGAAGATCGCCAGTTCATCCTCCAGGAATCCGTCCATCATGTCGCCGTCGCTCTTGCCGACAGCCGGGATGGAAGGCGTCCAGATCGGCCGCCCGGCAAGCATGTCGTTCATCGCGACCAGCCCGGCATGCTGCAACTGCATCGCCAGCTTCGCCCCATGCGCATGCACCGCATCGGCGAGCGCCTTGACGCCCGGAACATGCCGCTCGTCCGATATCGCCTCGTTGCGCCAGTTGCCCGAACCTTCGGGATAGCCGATCGACACCGAACCCATGGTGATCAGCGCCGCGCCGCCTTTCGCCCGCGCCTCATAATAAGCGCGCAGGCGATCGCCGGTGATGCCGTCCTCATCCGCAAGGTTCGACCCCATCGGCGTCATGAAGATGCGGTTGCGCAGCGGCATCGACCCGATACGGCCGGGGGAGAGCAGATGGCGGTAGGACATGTTCCGTTTTCCCGTCAGATGCCGTAGCCGCCGGACACGTTGATCTGCTGTCCCGTCACATAGGCAGCGCGTTTGGACGCCAGGAACACGGCGGCGTGGCCGATCTCCTCCGGCTGACCCCAGCGCTTGAGGGCCAGACCCTTCTGCACTTCGGCCACCCAGGCGGCGTCGAACACGCCCTGACGAGTAAGTTCGAGGAACATGCCCGCCTCGATCACGCCGACCAGCACGCTGTTGGCGCGGATGTTGTTGCGCCCTTCCTCCTTGGCGATGCCACGCACGAGCGATTCATTGCTCGCCTTGGGCGCGACGGACAGGCCATCCTTGTCCGGCCAGCGCATATGGCCCGCCGAACCCAGCGTCACGAAGGAGCCGCCGCCCTGTTCGCGAAAATGGGGCAGGGCCGCCTGCACCGCGTTGAAGAAGCCGTGCACTTCGGTATCGATCGCCCGCCGCCATTGCTCATGCGTCATTTCGCTCAGCATGACCTGATCGACGAGCGGTCCCGCGCCCCAGACAACTGTATGAATGCGGCCATGCGCTTCCACCGCGGCCTTCATTGTCGCTTCCACCTGCGCCGGGTCGCGCACGTCGCCGCCATGGACCGACGCCTTGCGGCCCAGCTTCTCTATCTCACCAGCCAGCGACTGCGCCGCATCGACCTTTGAATGATAGCCGATCGCCACGTCCGATCCGGATTCCGCAAAACATTGCGCCACGCTGCGGCCAATGCCGCCACTGCCGCCGAACACCAGAGTAGCGCCCGCCGGGAAAAGTGCCTTGTCCATCATCTCTCTTCTTCTTTTGTTATGCGCCGTCAGGCGGCGGATTGTTGCGGGCGGCTGTCATAGGTGGTCACCTGACCTTCCACCCGCCGCTGAAATTCGCCCGCGCGGTCGCGGGGATTGTAGAATTGCCGATACCAGATGCGGACCTTGTGGGTCGGCCCGTCAGCCGGGATCTGAAGCGGATTGAAGCAGGGGCGCTTGTTGCCCCAGATCTCAAAATCCTGCGCCAGCGCGAGACGTCCGGTTTCGGCATAAGCCTCCGCCGCCGCGATGTCTTCGGGCGTTGGCGGCGTGTTCGCTGCCTTGGACATGAGAGCGTGCCAGACCATCACCACGCCATCCTCGACCGGCGTGTGGCAGATCAGCATGAGCGAGGGGTAGGAGCCGGTGAGGCGCGACTGGAGAATGGCGGGGCCGGTGTACCAGGTATCCGTTTCCAGCATCGCCTCGCTGCCGACCAGCGTGCGGTGCCCGGCCCCGAACTTCTGCCAGAGGATGGCGCCTTCAAAGCTGTTGGTGAAATAGGTGCATTCGGTCGAACCATGTACCGGGACCATGTGCGGAGCGTCGGCCATGTTATCGAGGATCTCCTGCGGATGGCAGTCGATGATCCCCAGATGATCGATCTTCCAGCGGACCCAGCTTGGATCATCCCATTCGGCAAAGGGCGGCAGATCGATGTCGGGCTCCAGCCCCTCAGGGTCATGCCAGAACCAGATGATGCCTGCCCGCTCGACGATCGGATAGGTTTTGAGCTTGGCCGTCTTGGGGATGAAGTCTGAATAAGGAATGTTCTTGCACGCGCCGTCGGGGCCGAACTGCCAGCCGTGGAAGGGACAGCGGATCGATTCTCCTTCGATCTGCTCACCGTCTCGCACGATATAGCTGGTCGCATTCTTCGCAAGATGCGCGCCCATGTGCGGGCAGTAGGCGTCGACCATATAGGCCGTTCCGCTCTCGCCCCGGTAGAGGACGAAGTCCTGCCCGAAATAGTGAACCGTGGTTGGCTTGCTGGTCACCTCGGCCGCTTCGGCCACCATGAACCAGCCGCGCGGGTAGGTGTATTCGCCCAGCCCATATTCTGCTGTGCGCGCCATCATCGCTCTCCTTGATCTTTGCCGCAGGGTGGCGTCGGGACAGCCATCCCGATACGTCGAAATCGATTAGGTTCGAGCGTATTGCTCAACCCCGTTCAACTGAGCCTGTCGAAGGGTCTGCGCGGGCTTCGACAAACTCAGCCCGAACGGAGGGGGGTGGTTCAGGCCCGACGTCGCCGGTCAAACCTGACGCTGCGCGCCGCGGTCTTCGCTCCAGGACGCGCCTTCACCCACGGTTTGCGCCACAATTTGCGGGTTCACATATTCGCGCCAGCGGGTGATCCGCCCATCGGCGAAGTCAAACACACTGATGTAGCGGTTCGAATAGGGCGCGCCCGTCGGCAGGTAGCGGCTGTGCGAGCTATATTCCGCGATCAGGCGGTCGTCCGCCGCCAGATCGTGGATCGCCTCTATGCGGTAGGCATAGTCGTCGAAATCCTGCCAGCTGTTCTCCATCGCCTCGCGGAACCAGCGTGCCCCCCTATGCTCGACAGGAAAGCCCTCCATCACCGGGAAGGGCCATTCGAACAATATATCTTCGGCCAGGCAGGGTTCGACCGCATCGAAATCCTTACGCCCGAGCGCGTTCAACATCGTTACAAACAGATCCCGGTTCGCGCTACTCGTCATGATCCTCTCCTTTTCTTTGAAGATAGCGGAGCATGACGAGGCGCGATTACTCGATTTAAAGGACGTCAGTTGGCACCGGTCGCATGGCGCGCGGCGATATAGCCGAAGGTCATGGCGGGGCCGATCGTCGATCCCGCTCCGGGATAGGAGCGGCCAGTGACCGACGCGGCGCTGTTGCCGATGGCGTAGAGCCCTTCGAGCGGCTGGCCCGTCTCATCCACGACACGCGCATATGCGTCGGTCGCCAGTCCGCCATTGGTGCCGATATCGCCCGCCTGGACCGGCAACGCATAAAAGGGCGCTTTTTCCAGCGGCAGCAGATTGGGATTCGGCGTGACCTTGGGATCGCCATAATAGCGGTCATAGGGCTGCTGCCCGCGTCCGAAATCCGGGTCGTCGCCTTGCCGCGCATGATGGTTGAAGCGAGTGACGGTATCCTTGAGAACAGCAGGGTCCACACCAATCTGCCGGGCCAATTGTTCGATGCTGCTGGCCTTGCGGAGTATCCGGCGCACCGCTGGGGGGTGCATCCAGGCGGGGATCATCGGCATCAGCGGCCCCATGGGATATCGCCACTTGAAGCGGGAATCGAGGATCACCCATGCCTGGCCGCCTCCAGCGTCGCGCATGGCTTCGCCTGCCTTGTGATAGGAGGCCGCTTCGTTGAGGAAGCGTCGCCCGGCCGCATCGACGATGATCGATCCGGGCAGGGACCGCTCGAAGAAGAGAGGGCGGGCGCGATCTTCGTCCGGCACCTTGATGGTGGGCGCCCACCACGCCGAATCCATACGGACAGTGGCCGCGCCGACCTGCTGCGCCGCCCGGATGGCATCGCCGGTATTGCCGCTCTGGCTGCCGGACCAGCGGGGATCGGGCGATCCCGTCAGATGCTTACCCCGCATCTGCGGGTCGCGTTCGAACCCACCCGCCGCCAGGATCACGCCGTGCCGCGCGCCGATGCGGCGGACGCCCGAGGGTGTCTGGACGACTGCGCCGCGTACTCGGCCATCCTGCTCGATGAGGGAGGCAAGGGAATGGCCGTAGCGGATCTTCACCTGCCGCGCGTCGAGCGACAGTTTGAGCCGGGCGAGGAGCGCATTGCCGGAAGTGAGAAAACGGCTGCGCTTCGACCGCAGGCGCTGGCCGATGTCCGAATAATGCCGCCACAGCGCGCGGGCTAGCATGCGCTGCCATCCGGCCATGCGCGTGATCATCGGCGCTGCTTCGGCCGCGGTCCAGCTGATCCGGCCGAACAACATGCCGGCGGGATGAGTCGGGCGCAGCCTTGCCAGATCAGCGCCCAGGCGGCGGCCATCGATCGGTTGGGGGTCGTGGCTGCGCCATCCCATTTTGCCGCCCGGCAGTTCGGCATGATAGTCGGTGTAGGGGATGGACGCGTAGCGCACCTCCGTCCGCTCCTCCATGTAGGAGAGCATGCGTGGTGCATTATCGACGAAGGCGCGGATGCGATCGGGTTCCGCGTCGCTTCCGGCGAGCGCGGAGATGTAGCTGGCCGCCTCTTCCGGACTGTCGTCCGCGCCTGCCGCTTTCGCCAGATGGCTCGCGGGAATCCAGATGACGCCGCCCGACGTTGCCGACGTGCCGCCAAACTGGTCACTCTTTTCGATGATGGCGACATTGGCGCGATTGTCTGCGGCGACGATGGCGGCGGTCAGCGCCGCCGCCCCCGATCCGACCACCAGGACGTCAACTTCCTCGTCAAATGCGTCCATCCGGTCAGTCCCTCTCCATCGTCAACATCACCTTGATCGCTTCGGGTGCGCATTGGGCGTCGAATGCCTCAGGCGCTTGCGAAATGGGGAAGCGGTGAGAAATCAGCGCAGTGCGATCGACTTTCCGCTGCGCCATATAGGACAGCGCCTCAACCAGTTCCTCCGCCGCATAGCCGTTCGATCCCATGATGGTGGGCTGCTTCTCGATCATCGGCCCGAAATCGATAGTCATCGGACCTTCATAGGCGCCGAAGCATACGATTCTGCCTTCCTTGAGATCGATCAGGCGCAGCGCGGTTTCCAGCGGGGGCGGTCCTGCCATATGCTTGATATAGCCGGCGCAGTCGATCACCGCGCCGATGCGGGCCGAAACGCCCTGATAGCCTTCTTCGGTGCCGGTTATCGCCGCGATCTGATCGAACACATCCCCGTTGCGGGCGTTGACCGCTTTCGTTGCGCCTTGCGCCAGCGCAGCGTCGAGCCGTGCCTGATGCACATCGACGGCGATTATCTCACCGGCCTGGATGCCGCGTGCATGGATGGCTTGAATGACGCTGAGGCCGATGATGCCGACGCCGAAGATGACGACATTCTCGCCGGGCTGGATGGCTGCCTTTCGTACCATCTGCAGGCCGTCGGCGAGCTGTTCCGTGGTTGCCGCCTCGACCATGCTGACGCCATCAGGAACGCGCACCAGCTGGAAGGGATTTACAGGAACGGCAACATAATCGGCCATGCCGCCGCCAAAGCCGGTGACGCCTACGACCCGGTCGCCGACCGCCCAGCCCTCTACGCCTTCGCCGACCGCCGCGATCGTCCCGGCAAATTCATGGCCGGGCACATGATAGCCCTCCGGCGTCGCGCGGACGAGCTGGTCGCGATAGCTGCCGTTGCGGAACATGTGCAGGTCCGACCCGCAAATGCCGCAGGCCGCGACCCCAACGATCACTTCGCCCGGCGCAGGCGTCGGCGGCGTCGCATCGCTGCGGGCGGCGATCTGTCCCGGATCGATAAAGTCCGCGACGCGCATGGTGGCTTGCATCATCTTGCTCTCCTTCAGCCGGGCATGAATTCGCCGCCGTTGATGTCCAGGCTCGCGCCCGTCACCACGGAGCAATAGTCCGACAGCAGCATGATGATAGGCCGTGCACATTCGCGGTCAGTGGGCATACGGCGGAGCGCGATATTCTGTTCCTGTGCAGCTTTTAGTTCAGCGACGCTCTTGCCGCTTTCCTTCGACATATAATCGAACGCCTGCTCGACCGAATGGCCCCACATCCAACCCATGAAAGTGGAGTTGACGCGGATGTTCCACTGGCCGACTTCCGTCGCCATCTGCACCGTCGCCATGGCGAGCGCCGCCTTCGACGTCGCATAGGCGGCCTGCTGCACCCAAGGCTTGCGCGTCACCTGCGTATTGACGTTGACGATCGAGCCCCCCCCGGTCTCACGCATCTGGCGGATGACCGACTGGCAAAGACCTACCGTGCCGAACAGGTTGACGTCGAAGGTCCGCCGCCATTCGTCGAGATCAGCATCGACCACATCGGTGAAGGCGCCGGGGATGTAGGCGCTGTTGACGAGGCCGTCGATGCGGCCGAAGCGCTCCATGGTCGCGCCGACTAGCCGATCCACATCATCCCGGCTGGAAATGTCGGTGGGGACCTTGAGCACGGTTACGTCATGCCCCGCGTCTCGGATCATGGCTTCGGCTGCGTCAAGCTTCGACGCCGTGCGCGCGGCCAGGACGACATGAGCGCCTTCGGCTGCGGCGAGCGCGGAGAGTTCCTGACCCAGGCCGGGGCCGATGCCCGACACGATGATGACCTTGTCCTTCAATATCACTTCAGTCTCTCCATTTTCGATATGCGGGCGCTGCGCCGCTCCAGGATCAGGAAGATGATCGCGGAGAGGGCGAAGCCCGCGATTTGCATGGCGATTGGTGTCCAGTAGCTGCCGCTTGCATCGAACAGGGCGCTGGCGAGGGGCGCTGCGCCAAAGGTGAAGGGCACGGTGAACAGCGTCACAAGGCCCATCACCTGTGCGAAGTTACGGGGGCCAAACAGGCGCGTGAGCAGAACGCCCTGAGCCGCCGCGATGCCGCCGCCGCAGGCGCCGACGATCACCGCGTCGACCACCAGCAGCCAATAGGGCGCGGGCTGCAGGAAGATGAACCAGACAAGTCCCTGCACGATGCTGTTGATCGCCAGCGCCGTACCGGGTCCCAGCCGGTCGGCGAGCCAACCGAACGCGAGCGCGCCGAGGATGCCGGTGCCACCCGAAACCGCGAAGAGGAAAGATGCTTCCTCCAGGCTCCAGCCCTGGCCCATGATCAACGGAACCATATGCGCCGCCTTCAGCACGCCCCCGCCGACCGCGATCCCCACGGCGATGGTGACGAACCAGAGCGCCGGACGGCTGAGCAGCGTCTTCCAGGGCAGCATCGGTTCCGGCTCGCCGCGCGATGCCGCGTCCTCATAACCGAGCGGCTGCTGGCCAACTTGTTCAGGACGGTCGATGACGAAGGGCATGAGCGGCAGGACGAGCAAATGGGCGAGGCCGACCCCGACCAGCACGGCGCTGAGGCCATAATGATGCAGCGCCCAGGCGCTGATCATCGGCACCAGCATGACGAAGACTGGCATCGTGACGAAGCCGAGCGCCCGCCCCTGATGCCGGACGAACCAGTTGCTGGCGAGGATATTGGAAGGCAGCACACCCAGCAGCAGGAAGGCCGGAGAGATGAGCAGCGCGAAGATCGCGAGGAACTGACCGATGCTGGCGGCGAGCGGCAGCAGGCAATATCCTGCCGCGCCGAGCAACGACCCGATCGTCAGCACCCGGCGGATCGACGTGCGGGCGATCAGCGGACTGATCAGCGGGGCGCTGAGCGAATAAATGAGGATGACGAGCGAGATGCCAAGTGCGGAGAGGGTCCGAGTGGTCGCGAACCGCTGCTCGATGGCGAGAACCAAAGTGCCGAAGGAGCCAAAGGTAAGGCCCACGGCGACATTCTGCGTCACCGCCGCGATCGCGACCATGCGCCATCCCAAGAAGCCGGGCCGCGCGGGTATGTCCTGTGGCGCTTGGTGGGAAGACATGCTGAGGCTGCCCATCATCGTCCCAGCCGTTGGACGTGCAGCGTCTCCGCCCGCGCCTTGAGCGCATGGGCGGTGTCGTCGAATGCGCGCTTCACCCACGGGCCGCAGAAGCGCATGACATGGACGCCATTTTCGCCGAGGAAGGCGTCGGTCGACCAATAGCGGCAATGGCCCCCGTCAACCGGTTCGATGAACTGGTCGCGGCGCGCCGCATAGGGCCAGTCTTCATGCCAGCGCGCTTCCCAGGACAATTGCCGTTCCGGCTCGAGCGCGCAGATATATTCGCATCCCTGCAGCAGAGAGCCGGGATTGGGATAATTGACGAGGCTCATATGCACGGGCGCCCCCATTTTCAGCGTGGAACTGGCGCTCACGCAAAAGGGGTTCCATTCGCCGTAGCGATCAAGGTCGGTCAGGATTTCCCAGACGAGCGAAGGCGACGCTTCGATAATGACCTTTTCCGATGTGACGACATTGGCCGGGTCGTAGCTGGTTTTGGCATCCATGATCTGACGTCTCCGGATTATTGGGCGGGTGCGGGGGGAAAAGCCGACAGTAGGGCTGCGTCCACGAGCTGCGCCTGACCGTTGATCGCGGCCGATGCCGGGCCGAGCAGGAACAGCGCGACCTCCGCGACCATTTGCGGGCTTAGTTCGCCACGATAAGCGGGCGTGCCCAGGTCCGAGGGCGGCACGATGCTGTCCTGCCGTGCTGCGCCGACAAGCGGCGTCGCCACCGCGCCGGGGCAGATGGCGTTGACCCTGAGCCCGCGCTGCGCAAAGTCGCGGGCGGCTGAACGGACCAGCCCCACGACGCCGTGCTTGGCGCTGCTGTATCCTGCCGCATCGGCAAAGCCGGTCAGCCCTGCGGCCGACGCCGTGACCACCGCCGCACCGCCAGGACGCAGCCGCCGCTGCGCTTCCCGCAAGCCGAGGAAGGGGCCGCGCAGGTTGATGGCGATCATGCGGTCGAATTCTTCGACGCTCATCTGGTCGAAGGGGCCATAGCGCTGGATCGCACCGGCGTTGAGGAAGGCGAGGTCGAGGCCATTCAAAGCTGCCTCCGCCTTATCGAAGAAATGGCTATTGTCGGCTTCCAGTGAAATGTCGCCAGCGATCGCCAGCGCCTTGCCACCGCTGCTTTCGATCAAGGCTGCGACACGTTCGGCATCCTCCAACCGGATATCGACGATCGCGACGCGGCATCCTTCGGCCGCCAAGCGCATCGCGGCAGCGGCGCCGATGCCTGACCCACCGCCCGTTACAAGCGCGGACTTCCCCGCTAGGCTCATGCATCTTCTCCATATTTGCCGGTCCTGCGCCGGCTTCCTTTTGGAGCATGGCTGAGCCTAAATGCGTGCGCCTCATCCAAATAGAGGAGGCGCGTAAATGAGCACAAGGGCTCTACTGGTTTCAACGAAGAAGGACGGCCCGTTTGACGGCAGCCAGTCACATGAATGGAGAGATGCGCATGACCGGCGATGATTATTTCGCGATCCAGAACCTGCTCTTTTCCTACCCCTATCTGCTGGACTCGGGGGATTTCGACGGCGTCGGCGAGCTGTTCCGCCATGCCACGGTCCATAGCGGAGGCGCTGTTCTGGCGGACAAGGACCCCGCCGCTATGGCCGCGTCCTTTCGCGACTGGGTCGTCACCTATCCCGACGGGACGCCGCGGACTCGGCATTTCCTGGCCAATGTGATCATCCGTCCGGAAGGGCCGGAGCGGGCGGTCGTCAGTTCCTATGTCATGGTGTTCCAGCAGACCGACGCGCTGCCGCTGCAGCCGGTGATCGGCGGCGATTATCGCGACGTCGTGGAAAAGGTCGACGGCGTCTGGCGCTTTGTCGAGCGGCGGATGGGGAATGATCTGGTCGGAAACCTGACATGCCATGGCCGGGATTTGGGGACAATCCGGCCGAGCCGTGCAAATTCATGAATGAAGAGGCGAATAAAATGCGTTTTCAGAACAAGGTTGTGATCGTCACCGGTGCTGCATCCGGCATCGGGAAGGCGACCGCCCAGCGCCTGGCTGCGGAAGGGGCGCGGCTGGTGCTGGGCGACGTCAATGTGGAGGGGGCGCAGGCCACGGCGGATTTGTTGCGTGAACGCAACGATCATGTCGTTGCCGGATTCGATGCGGGCAATGCGGCGAGTTGCCGCGCTTTCATCGCCGAGGCGGCGGAGAAGGCCGGGCGGATCGACATGCTGTGCAACATCGCCGGGATCATGGACTGGGCGCCGCTCGACCAGTTCACCGAGGAGCGGTGGGAAAGGATGATGCGGGTCAACCTGTCCAGCCATTTCTATCTGTGCCAGGCCGTGATGCCGCATCTGGTCGCGACCAAGGGGAATATCGTCAATATCAGTTCGGCCGCGGGCCTGGTCGGGATCGCCTATACGACCGCCTATTGCGCGGCGAAACATGGGGTGATCGGCCTGACCAAATCGCTCGCCATCGAGTTCGCCAGCGCGGGCGTGCGGGTGAACGCCATCTGCCCGACGGGGGTGAAGACGCCGATGACGTCGGGCGCTTTCCCGGAAGGCGTCGACGTATCGCTGCTGATGCGCAACGCGTCCAAGATGGGCGACATGATCGATGCGGAAGAGGTGGCGGGCGCTATCGCTTATCTCGGCTCTGAAGATGCGCGTAGCGTCAGCGGCATCGCGCTGCCGGTGGATGGCGCGCAGACGGCGGGCTGATCTTTGCCATCGTGCGCGCCGTTGACCTTCGGTCGCCTCCGGCCAGACAGGCTCAGGGCGAACGGAGGTTAGATAAAAGCGGAGATTAAATAACAAGGAGAGGATGATGACGGCGACAGCGGAACAGGTTCGCCAGGTGCTGCAGGATTATATCCGCGCCTGGACGATCAAGGACAAGGCTCTGCTGCTTTCCCTGTTCGCGGAGGATGCGGTGCTGGAGGACCCGGTGGGCACGCCGCCCTTTCGCGGGCATGAAGGCATCGGCAAATTCTGGGACTTTGCGCTGTCCGACAGCACGCGCCAGATCACGCCGCGTTTGGAAGAGATACGGGCCTGCGGCGATCAGGGCATCTTGCGCTTCACCATGGAAGTGCGCCTGCCGGAGGAGGGCAAGGGCCTGAACCTGTCCATCATCGAGCATGCGCAGCTGAACGATGAGGGCAAGCTCAGCCATTTGCGCGCTTTCTGGGATGAAAACTCAGTCGGCTGTCCAGAGGGTTGGGAGTTGTTCGTGCCCAATATCGCTGACGCCTATGACAATGCCGACTGATGCGGAGGCGCTGGCGCGGGTCAAGGTGACTGCGCGGTCCTTTTTCGACCTGCTGAATGACCGGCGGGTGGATGATGCGATGGCGCTGCTCGATGACGGGGGCAGCTGGTGGAATGTCGGCCCGCGCACCGCCGTGCCCATGACGAGTTTCAAGCAGTCGGGCACGGAAATCATGCGCATCATGCCGATGCGCTTCGTCCTGCATGGCGTCCTTGCCGAGGGAGACACGGTGCTGCTGGAGGTGGAGAGCATCTCCCCCAAGCCGGACGGCGGCACCTATAATAACCGCTATTGCTATGTGATGGTCGTGCGGGATGGCCGCATCCTGCACGTCCGCGAATATCCCGATACCAAATATGCCGCGGAAATGCTGCCGCCCGAAGCATGGGCGCATGAGATCGGATCGTGGGAGAAACACCACGGCAGCTATTGGCACAAGGATTTAGGAGCCTGACATGACCTACCCGCATGAGGAAGTCGAAGCGTCGATCATCCGCCTGAAGGAAGCCTTCGTCGAAGCGGAGAAGCGCAATAGCTGGGCGTGGATCGCCGATGAGCTCTATCATGAGGATTGCGTCTATATCTGCCCCTATGCAGGCGCGATGCCGGTGGTGGCGGAAGGGCGCGAGGCGATCCGGCGGACGCATTATGGCCGCGACATGGACGTGGGATCGGGCTGGGCGGGGTGGAGCTTCCCCATCCTGGACTGGGCGATCAATGGCGACCGGATCATCAGCTATTGGGTCAATCGGGGGCCGGGGCAGCGTCCGGACGGCAGCTATTATGAGACCAAGGGGGTGTCCTTCATCACCTATGGCGGGGGCGGGAAATTTTCGTCGCAATATGATCTGTTCGACCTCGCGCACCAGATGAAACTGTGTGACGAGTTGGAGGAAGCGGGGTTGCTTGATCCTCAGTTGAAGCAGGAGTGGGTGGTGCCGACCAAGCGGAAGCTGATTGATATGCTTGAGCAGAATTTTGAGGGGTGATTGGGGGCTGAGCGCGCCCTTCGACAAGCTCAGGGCGAACAGGGCGGGGTTTCACTGTTGGGGTTGAATCATGTTCCTGCGGAGGCAGGAACCCAGTTCTGCCGTCTGAGCTAGGCTCCTGCCTTCGCAGGAAAACGATGTGCGTGTGACAAGGTCGAGGCGAACAGAGCAATTAAAAATCCAAGACCCATCCAGCACGGAAGGGATTCAGCTTACCGCTGCCCTCGCCAGCTTGTGGATGAGTGCGCGGAAGCTTTCCAGTTCGGCGGGGTCGGCCGGATTATAGGCGCGTTCTTCGCCGATTTGGCCGCCATTGCAGACATAGAAGAGCGCGCCGCCCGCGACGCTGTTCAATATGTGCATGGCTGAGACGGGGCGGAATGCGCCTGAACTGACGCCGGCCGCGATCACCATCTCTATGTCGCGCAGGGACGTTTCGGAAAAGCGGACGGGATTGTCGCCGCGCGGGCGGAAATCGGCGATGAGCCGCTGGATGATCCGGGCCGCCGTGGGGCGGGAAACAAGGAAATCGAGCCAGGCGTCGAGCAGCGCGAGCAGCCGGGCCATGGGATCATCGACGTCCGCCACCCGCTTCAGCACAAAATCGTGCATCGACGCGAAGATGTCGGATTCCACTTCGTCGTAAAGCTGCTGCTTGCCCGGAAAATAATAGACGATCGATGGACGGCGGATGCCGACCGCCTGCGCGACATCCTCTAGCCGCGCCGCCGCATAGCCGAGGTCAGCGAACACCTGTTCCGCCGCATCCAGGATCGATTGCCGGGTGGCGTCTCCGCGCGGCTGCCGCGCCACCTGCCTGTTTGCGTCCGCCACCATTGCTCCTTTGCCGCCCATCGCGGCCATCCTGCTGTCCCTATCGGGCAAGCCGAACAGGAAATGCAATCTTCAATCTTGATATTCTACCGTCATGTAGGTAGGAAATCTACCAGAAGGTAGATAAGCCGCGCATGGATGTGGCGAAAAGCCTGATTTTGAGGGAGAGAATATGCCGAATCATTTTGTCGCCTACGCCATTCTCACGCCGCTGCTCGCATCGGTGGCGCTTCCCGCGCTGGCGCAGAGCAGTGCGCCCGAGGGCATTGAGGAAATCGTCGTCACCGCGCAGAAGCGCGAGGAGTCGCTGCAGGACACGCCGGTTTCCATCGCGGCGTTCAGCGCGAAGGATCTGGAGGCGAAGGGGATTAGCGGCCTGACCGATTTGCGCGCCAACGTTCCGGCGTTGCAGCTGACGCCTTTCCCGAACAATGCCGCGACGACGCAGATCTTCATGCGCGGCGTTGGCCTGTCGGATGACCAGATCACGCAGGATGGCGGCGTCGCGGTTTACATGGACGGCGTCTATATCGCACGCAGCCAGGGGCTGGCGGTGGAAGTCGCCGATCTGGAGCGGATCGAGGTGCTGCGCGGGCCGCAGGGTACGCTTTACGGGCGCAATGCGACCGGGGGTGCGATCAATTTCATCACCCGCAAGCCTGACCTCGGCGATTTCGGCTTCAAGGGGCAGGCAACGCTGGGCAATTATGACCATCGGCGGTTCAAGGCGGCGGTCAATGTGCCGATCGGTCAGACCATCGCGGCGCGCTTTTCCTATGTGAACCAGCAGCAGGACGGCTTCATCCGCAATCCGGGGACGGGCATCAAGCGCTGGGGCGACGAGGATCGGCAGGCGATGCGCGCCGATGTGCTGTGGCAGCCGTCCGATAGGTTCAACCTGCGCTACAGCTATGACCGCACCGAAATTGGCGACACGCCCGCTTATGTGGCGGTGTCCCCGCTGTTCCCGCGCGTCGCGGCGCGACCCAAGGCGGGCAGTCCGTTCGTGCGCGACGTTCTGCCCAACGACATCGTATCGCAGGGGCACAGCCTGATCGGCGAATGGGAACCTTCCGATACGCTGACGGTCCGGTCCATCACCGGCTATCGCAAGCTCTTCAATTTCCAGAACCAGGATTATCTGACCGGCGTCACCGGCCCCAATCCGCTGCAGAAGAATAGCAGCCGGACCAAGCAGGACCAGTGGAGCGAGGAATTGCAACTGGTCGGCAATGCGTTC
Organism: Sphingobium sp. TomTYG65; assembly: GCF_055395525.1. Taxonomy (NCBI): domain Bacteria; kingdom Pseudomonadati; phylum Pseudomonadota; class Alphaproteobacteria; order Sphingomonadales; family Sphingobiaceae; genus Sphingobium; species Sphingobium sp. TomTYG65. The sequence continues at coordinate 1,133,415 of NZ_AP027331.1, forward strand.
GACGATCTGGTGCAATATGTCGCGGGGCTTTATTACTTCACCGAAGAGGGCAGCAATTTCAGCAACAGCTATAGCCCTCCCACGCTGACGCGCAGCTTCACCACGGCCACGATCAAGAACCGGTCCTATGCGGTGTTCGGGCAGGCGACGGTGACGCCCGATTGGCTGGACAAACGGCTGCACTTCACGGTCGGCGTGCGTCAGAGCTGGGACAAGCGCGAAGCGACGCTGGCGCGGCAGACGCAGATTGCAGGCGGGCCGATCACCACCGTGCCGGGCGTTGGAGATGGCAGCCGCACCTTCAAGGATTTCAGCCCGAGCTTCGTGATCGGCTTTGACGCTTCGCGCGACGTGCATCTCTACGCCAAGGCGGTGAAGGGGTATAAGAGCGGCGGCTTCAATATCCGCGCCAGCTCTATCGCGCGGTTCAATGAAGGCTTCGCGCCTGAGACGCTGTGGTCCTATGAAGCGGGGATGAAGAGCCAGTGGCTCGACAATCGCCTGCGCTTCAACGTTGCGGGCTTCATTTCCAAATATCGCGACATTCAGGTCAATGTGCAGTCCGACCCGACCAATGCGCGCATCACCGACGTGCTGAACGCCGGTAGCGCGACTGTGAAGGGGGTCGAGATGGACCTGACCATCGCGCCGACCCGAGCGCTGCGTGTCACCGCCAACTACAGCTATCTAAAGGCGCGATACGACAGCATCATCAGCGCGACGGGTGCGGATATTTCCAGCAACTACCGATTTACCAATGCGCCTGAACATACGTTCGCGCTGGACGTCACCTATGACTTGCCACGACTGCCGATTGGTCAGCTGACCGCCAACGCCAACTATACGGCGCAGAGCGACAAGTTTACCAATGCGACGATCAGCGGCGGCAAATATATCGTCGGCGACTATGGCCTGATCAATGCGCGGCTGGGGCTGAGCGATATTCCGGGACTGCCGGGGGTGCGGGCGGCTGTGTGGGGCCGCAACCTGGCGGATAAGGAATATTATCTGATGCAGTTCAACATCGGCCGCCCCGGCGCGATCTTCGGCGAGCCGCGCACCTATGGTATCGACCTGAGCGTCGAATTTTAAAAGAGGAGGCGGGGATGAAGCACCGCGCCTTGCTGACCGGAGCGCTCGCGCTGCTGCTATGCGGCGCGGGGGCTCCGGCTGGAGAGTATCGGCCGGGCGCTCCTGATGTGGCGTGGACGGCGAAGGACTTTGCGGGGGGCGGGCAAGAGTTCCGCTTCGCCGTTATCGGGGACCGGACGGGCCAGCACCGGCCCGGCGTGTTCGAGGATGCGCTGCGCAAGGTGAACGGGCTGCGGCCCGACTTCGTCATCAACATCGGTGACCTGATCGAAGGCAATAGCGAAGATCTTGGCCAGATCGATGTGGAATGGAAAGAGGTGGAGGGCGCGACGGCTGGGCTGGACATGCCTTTCTTCTATGTTCCCGGCAATCATGACCTGACCAATGATGTGCAGTTGAAAGAATGGCGCAGGCGGATCGGGGCGGACTATTACAGCTTCACCTACAAGAATGTGCTGTTCCTGGTGCTGAACACGGAAGACCCGCCGCAGCCCAAGATCGCACGGAGCAGGCTGCTGCGTGAATATGGCGCGGAGGCGATGGGCAGGGCGCTGAAGGCTTTGCAGGGCGATCCGGAGGAAGCGAAGGCGCTGTTCGCGCGGGATGCGCGGATCGGTGAGCTGGCGGGCAAGGTGAAGGCGTCGGAAAATGTCGCCTTCAGCGCGGCGCAGGTCGCGATGGTGCGGGCGGCGCTGGCGCGCAACCGGGATGTGCGCTGGACTTTCCTGCTGATGCACCGGCCTGCGTGGAAGGTTGATTCTGCGGCGTTCCACGAGATTGAGGGGATGCTGCGCGGGCGCGACTACACGGTGCTGGCGGGGCACTTCCATAAATATGAGCATCAGCTGCGCGACGGGCATGACTATGTGCAGCTGGGCGTGACCGGGGGCATGCCGGGCGGGCAGGCAGGCGATCCGGCGGTGCTCGACCATGTCATGTGGGTGTCGGTCGCGAAGGGCGCGCCCAGTATCACCAACATAAGGCTGGACGGCTTCCTCCCGAAGGAAGGGCTTGCGCGACCGGCTCCACGGCCCTGAATTTTGAAAAGAGGATATGTGCGATGACTGTTTCTCCTGCTTTGGGAAGTCCCGGAACCGCCGTCGTCGTGACTGGCGGCGCGTCGGGCATTGGGCTGGCCTGCGCCGAAGCGCTGGCGGCGGTCGGCCGCGGGGTCGCGCTGTGGGACATTAATGGCGAGGCGGCGGAAGCTGCGGCCGCACGCATTGCTGGGGAATATGGGGTGAAGGCAGTCGGGGTCCGGGTGGACCTGCGCGATCCTGCTGCCATCGGTCCGGCCCTGGAGGCGAGCCGGGGTGCCGTGGGTGCTTTGGGCGGGCTGGTGCATGCGGCCGGGACGGTCGATACAGCCTCGATCGACGGGCTGACCGTCGAAAGCTGGGACGCGGGAATGGCGGTGCATCTGCGGTCCTTCGCCTTTGTGACGCAGGCGATCCATGCGGACCTAGCTGCGCAGCCGGGGTCGGCGATTGTTGCCATTGCCTCGATCAATGCGACGCTGGGCAATGCGATGAACCCGATCTACTCGGCGGCGAAGGGTGGCATGCTGTCGCTGGTGCGGTCGTTCGCGGACCGGCTGGCGCGCGATGGTATCCGCATCAACTCAGTGTCGCCCGGACAGATATTGACGCCGATGATGCAGCCCGCGATCGATGCGCTTCCGCAAGGCTTCTTTGAAAAGCGCATATTACTTGAACGGATTGGCGATCCTATGGAAATAGGTCGCGTGGTGCGCTTCCTCCTGTCCGATGAAGCAAGCTATATCACCGCCAGCGAAGTGGTGGTGGACGGCGGCAATATCTCATCCCAGCGAGGTTGATCATGAAGCGCGACTTTGTCCTGACAATAATTGCGGCGATGCTCGCCGGTTGTGCGCCGGTAGGAGAACGGCAGCTGGCGAGCGCGCCCAATGCTGCCGTCGCGCAGGTCGCGCAAAGTCCGTTCAAGGCTGCGTCGGTCGAGAAGGGCGCGGACGGGAGCTATCGGGTCGCCTGGCGGGCTCCAGCTACCGGACGCGTTCGCGTCTATGCGGGGGCTGACCCGGCGGGCACCGCGAGCGGCGCTGTCTCAGCAGAGGGCGGCGCGGAAGGCAGCGCAGTCATCAGTGGTCTGGATGCGGGCAAGCGCTGGTATTTCACGCTGGTCCCGGATCGCGGCGCAACGCTGACCGTTGCGGATCAGGGGCTGCATCTGGCGACCGCGCCGAACTTTCGGGATGTTGGCGGATATCGGACGGCCGATGGTCAGTGGGTGAAGCCGGGGCTCATCTTCCGGTCCGATCAGCTCAACCGGCTGAGCGACAAGGATCTGGCCGCCATCGACGCGCTTGGGCCGTCCCTGGTCGTGGATCTGCGCACGCAGTCGGAACGGGATCGCGAGCCGGACCGCATTCCGCCGCGCGGCCGGCCGCTGGTGCTGGACGTGGCGGCCGATGCGAGCGGGACGCTGGGCGGAGACATGCGCCAGGCGCAGGCGGCGATCGCGTCGGGCAAGGGCGCGGAAATGCTGATCAGCGCCAATCGCGACTTCGTAACGCTGCCAAGCGCGCGTGCCGCTTACGCCGCTCTGCTGCGCCGCCTGATCGACGGCGGGCAGGAGCCGGTCATCTATCACTGCACTGCGGGCAAGGATCGCACCGGTTGGGCAACGGCGGTGATCCTGACGCTGCTGGGCGTGCCGCGCGAGACGGTGATGGCGGATTATCTGCGGAGCAATGCGTATCTGCAGGCCAAGAATGACGCGACGATGAAGGCGCTCGCAGCGTCGGGCGCGGGAATAAACCCCGCCTTTCTGGAACCGGTGCTGACGGTCCGGCCCGAATATCTGCAGAGCGCCTTCGATGAGGTCGATCGCAAATATGGTTCCATGGAAGCCTATGCGCGCGACGGACTGGGCTTGTCCGCATTGGACATCGCAGTGCTGCGCCGCAAATATCTGAGTGGGTCGAAATCCTCGCAAGGCTGAAGATCGCACACTGTTACTGATAGGGTTCCGGTGAAGTCAGGTGACGCATGTCGTCTGACTTCGCGGAGATTCGCCTGTTCATTTAGTTTTAGCGCGACTCCGAGCTGATATTTAATCTAGATAAATATAATTGGTCTGATTTCTTAATCTGCATCAAAATTAAGGCTAAGTTAGCTTAAGTGTTGTTTTACGAAGTAAATCTTATTCAAGGAGGCAAGTTGAAAATAACAAATTAAGGGGGGTGTTGTTTTGCTCCGCAATCGATCTTCCTTTTTGAAGCGGCTCGCCAGGAGCGAGGCAGGCAATACATTATCGATCATTGCGGCGTCGATGATTCCGATCATTGGAATATTGGGCAGCGGCCTGGATATGAGCCGCGTGTACCTGGTCCGGTCGCGGATGCAGCAGGCGTGTGACGCATCCGTACTCGCGGGGCGGCGAGCGATGGTTGGATTGTCGTGGACAAGCAATGACGAGGCGCTCGCCAGCCGCTTCTACCATACGAATTTCCCCGACGGGACGTTGGGCACGCAGAATGTCAACCTGCGCTATAGCGCCAGCGGGACGGGAGCGATCACGGCGAACGCATCGACCGTACTTCCCATGACATTGATGCACGTGCTCGGCTTCAATGAAAAGGCGATCGCAGTAACGTGCAAGGCAGAGTTGCAACTGCCCAATTCGGATATCATGTTCGTGCTGGACACCACCGGATCGATGGCCGAGACCAATCCGGGAGATCCCACGACACGCATAATCGCAATGCGTTCGGCGGTGGAATCATTCTACCAGACGCTGGAAAATGCACGGACATCCGGCTCGATCATCCGCTATGGTTTTGTGCCCTATTCGGAGAGTGTGAATGTCGGCCTTCTGCTGAAGCGCGACTGGATGGTGGATAAATGGACTTATCAGTCGCGTCGGCCCAATGGCGTGCCTGAACCGGTGGAAACGACCACTACGACGACCAGCACGAAGACAAACAGCGCCGTGGAATATGTTTCCGGTAAAGTGGAGACCATTAAATCCACACTGCCGCTGGAGGACTGTGCGGCCCCTGCAAGCACGCTCAAGACCACGACGGTGAATATGGCGACGCGGACGAGCCCTTATCCATCCGGCGGTACGCAGACGGAAGTCGACAAGCAGCGCACCCGCGACGGCAGCAGTTTCAGCGTAGCGATGTCGGGTGGCCAGTGCGTTCTTACCGAGACCCGTTACACCGTATATGTCGATAAGTGGACGGAGACGACGATCCCGGTAGGATCGACGACGACGTCTACATCCACCCGTTATTATTGGGATTATGGGCCGATCGAATATGATGTGACGCCCCTTAAGGGAAATCTAGCTTCCAACCTCATGGCGGGCGGTAAGATAACCGCAACGATCGGCAATAATCACTCCAGTCGTCAGGTGACCTGGGCGGGCTGTATCGAGGAGCGGGATACGGTCACCGGCACTGATTATACCAATGCCTATGACATGGACATCGACCTGCTGCCCACCAACGATCCGAAAACACGATGGAGGCCGGCGCTGCCGCAGCTAGTTTTCGCGCGGACGTCGATGACGAGCTATACGATTAATCCCATCATCCGAACGACAACCAATTATCAGAATGTCGGCGATTATTTTGCCGGCACCTATGCGGTATGCCCATATAGCGCGTCCAAGTTGAAGCAGCGGACATCCACGGAAATCGCCACCTATCTCGGCAATCTGAAGCCTTCCGGACAGACCTATCATGATATCGGCCTGATCTGGGGCGCGCGGCTATTGTCGCCAACCGGCATTTTCGCGGATGAAAATTCCATAGCCGCCAATGGCGGTACGATCGCCCGGCACATGATCTTTATGACGGACGGCAACACCGATACCGAAGTCAATCATTATGACGCCTATGGCTGGCCTGCGCTGGATCGACGCCGTTCCCCCGGACTGCAGACAAAGACCGAGCAGGACGCCACCGTTGCCGCTCGCACCGCAGCGATCTGCACGGCGGCCAAGGCGAAGGGCATCACCTTGTGGGTCATCGCGTTCGGCACATCACTAACGTCACTGCTGCAGAATTGCGCCAGTCCCGGACGTGCCTATCAGGCGAATAATACCGCTGAACTGAATGCACGCTTTGCCGAGATCGCGACGCAGATCGCCCAACTGCGGATCACGGACTGACCCATGATGAGCAGCCATATTCACCTGTTGAAACGTGACGAGCGGGGCGTTTCCATCACTGAATTCGCCCTGGTCGTGCCGGTGCTTCTAACGCTTATCCTGGGTCTGTTCGACATTGGTCACGAGCTTTATGTCAAATCGATCACGGAGGGGGAGATGCAGCGCGCGGGCCGTGCATCCGCATTGGAGACGGCCGGCGGGGCCCGCCAGGCGCAACTGGATGAGGATGTCCGTTCGCAGATCATGCGGGTTGCGGGCGCCGGCGGAGACGTCGCTTTCACGCGTCAGGCCTATCTCAGCTATCAAGCGGCGCAGGCGAAGGCGGAGCCGTTTCTGGACGCCAATAATGACGGCCTCTGCAACAATGGCGAGAGCTTCGATGATTGGAACGGCAATGGGACGCGCGACCTGGAGGGCGCGCGCAGCAGTCAGGGCAACGCGCGCGATGCAGTCATCTACACAGCGCATGTGACCTATCCTCGCCTGTTGCCCATGGGGGCGCTGCTGGGATGGTCCAATACCGTCTCGATCACCGCATCGACAGTGTTGCGCAACCAGCCCTATGGAGACCAGGCGGCTACATCCGTCCGGAAATGCATATGAAATGGCTTAGCCCTAAGGTGCTGGTCGCGGATCTGCGCGGCGTGGCGATGACCGAATTCGCGCTCAGCCTGCCCTTCATGGTCATGCTGGGCACGCTGGGCATCGAATATACCCATTATATCGTCATCAAAAAGCGGGTGTCCGAGATTGCCGCGCAGATCGCCGATAATGCTTCGCGAATGGGCGATGTGTCCGTTTTAACGAACAAGCCGGTGAGTGAAGCGGAGATCAACGACCTGTTCGTCGGCGCGTCGCTGCAAGCGGGCGATCGAATGGACCTGCGGGGGAACAGCCGCATCATCCTGTCCAGCCTGGAGCAGAATAGCGAGGGCGGCCAATGGATACATTGGCAGCGCTGTTTCGGAACCAAAGTCCATGCGTCAAGCTATGGCGTCGAAGGCGATGGCGCCAACGGGACAGCCTTTCAGGGAATGGGGCGCCCTGGCACGAAGATCACGGCGAGCCGGGGCAGCGCGGTCATGTATGTGGAGATCGCCTATAGTTACAGGCCTATCATCGGCGTGATGCCCATATCGCTGAACGACATTGTCGAGGTGGCCGCCTATAATATCCGCGACATGCGGGATCTTAGCCAAGTTTATTCAAGCCCCGGGGTTGCTGCATCGACTTGCAGCTGATCAGCTCTTGGTCATGGGATGGAGTCCTGCGGAGTGATTTTCCGGTCGCATTCGCCGCAGCTTTCTATAGTCTTGCGGTGACTTCAACCGGCATGCGGGGGCCTGCATCATGAGCCAGTTTTTCGATTATCTTCAATCCAGGGCCGATAAGGAAGATGTGTCGGACTGGCTGCTGGTCAGTCAGGAGATGATCGATCAATTCGCCGACGCGACCAAGGATCACCAATATATCCATGTCGATCCTGAAGCCGCCAAGCAATCACCCTTTGGCGGCACGATAGCCCATGGCTTTCTGACGTTGTCGCTCTTGTCCTATCTTTGCGCAGATGCGCGGGGGGACATCATTCCCGAGGGTGCGACCGAAATCAATTATGGCAGCAACAAGCTGCGTTTCCTGTCGCCGGTGCGGTCGGGCAAGCGTGTGCGCGGGCGGTTCAAGCCGCTGGAGATCGTCGAGAAGCGGCCGGGGCAGATTCAGGTGACGACCGAGGCAACGGTAGAGATAGAGGGCGAGGATAAACCTGCGCTAATCTGCGAATGGATTACCCAGTTTAAACTTTGAACCAAAGCATCGCCTATCCGTTTGCGTGTCGTAGAGACATAAAGCGGAAACAATTATGGCGGCCGGCAAAGAGGGCAAACCCCGTATCAAGCCATTCCGGGGTCCTGCGGGAGGCTGGGGTTCTGTCCGCTCGCTTGCCGAGATCCTGCCGCGCGAGCATTTCCCCGTTGAAGGCGTGCGGGAATTGGCGCGGCAGAATAAGCCCGATGGCTTCATGTGCGTCAGTTGCGCTTGGGCGAAGCCGGGCGATCCCCATCCGGCGGAGTTTTGCGAGGAAGGCGCCAAGGCGACCGCCTGGGAACTGACCAAATTACGGACGACGCCCGAATTCTTCCTGGAGCATAGCGTCACCAGCCTGCGCGAGTGGCGGGACTATGATCTGGAGCAGCATGGGCGCTTGACCCACCCGCTGCGCTATGACGCGGCGGCGGACAAATATGTCGCCTGCTCATGGGACGAAGCGTTTGACGCCATTGCGGCCAGCCTGCGGCCGATGGATCCCAAGAAGGTGGTGTTCTACTCGTCCGGGCGCACCAGCCTGGAGGCGTCCTACATGTACGGCCTGATGGCGCGGATGTATGGAAACCAGAACCTGCCGGACAGTTCCAACATGTGCCATGAATCCACTTCGGTGGGGTTGAAGGCCGCCATTGGTGTGCCGGTCGGAACGACGCAGTTGAAGGATTTCGACGAGTGCGACGCGATCTTCTTCTTTGGCCAGAATGTCGGGTCCAATTCCCCCCGCATGCTGCACGACCTGCGGCGGGTGCGGAAACGGGGGGTGGAGATCATCACATTCAACCCGCTGCGCGAACGCGGGCTGGAGCGCTTCACCGATCCGCAGAATCCGATCGAGATGGCGACGCTCCAGGAGACCGGCATTTCCACCCAATATCATCAGGTGAAGGCCGGCGGTGACATTGCGGCCATCACGGGGCTGGCCAAGTTCCTGATCGAATGGGACGATGCGGCCAAGGCGGTCGGCGACCCGCCGGTGCTGGATCACCAGTTCATCGAGCAGCATACGAAGGATTTCCACGCCTTTGCGGACAAGGTGCGGGCGTCATCCTGGGAGGAAATAGAGCAGGAATCCGGCCTTACCCGCTGGGCGCTGGAAGAAGCGGCGCGCGTCTATGCCCGGTCCAAGGCGGTGATGGGCATTTACGGCATGGGGCTGACCCAGCATGTGAAGGGGGTCGAGAATGTTCGCATGCTCGTCAACCTGCTGCTGTTGCGCGGAAATATCGGTAAACCCGGCGCTGGACCGATGCCGGTGCGCGGCCACAGCAATGTGCAGGGGCAGCGCACGGTCGGCATCACGGAAAAGACGGAACTGGTGCCCGTTGAGAAGCTGAAGGAGCTTTATGGGTTCGACCCGCCCACGGAAAAAGGGTTCGATACGGTCGAGACATGCCAGGGCATAGTCGATGGATCGGTGAGGGCCTTTGTCGGGCTGGGCGGCAATTTCCTGCGTGCCATCCCCGATACCGAGAAGATGGAGGCGGCCTGGCCGCGCCTGGACCTCGCCGTGCATATCGCGACCAAGCTGAACCGCAGCCACCTGTTTCCGGGCCGCCTGACCTACCTGCTCCCCTGCCTCGGCCGTATCGAGCGGGATGTGCAGCAAAGCGGCCCGCAGGCGGTGTCGATGGAGGATTCCACCAGCTGTATTCATGGGTCGCTGGGCAAGGCGGAGCCTGCGAGCAAGCATCTGCTGTCCGAACCGGCGATCGTGGCGGCGCTGGCCAAGCGGCTGCTGCCGCCCAATTCGCGGATCGATTGGGACAGCTGGGTCGCGGATTACAGCCGGATCAGGGACGCGATCGAAGCGACCTATCCCGACAAGTTCAAGGATTTCAACCAGCGCCTGTTCCAGCCGGGCGGCTTTTGGAAAGGGAACAAGGCGGCGGAGCGGATATGGGAGACGCCGAGCGGCAAGGCGGAATTCCTGCCGCCGTCCGGCATGTCGGCGACCGGCTTTGCGGACAAGGGTGGTCAGTACCGGCTGATGACGCTGCGCTCCAACGATCAGTTCAACACGACCATCTATGGCTATCATGATCGTTTCCGCGGCGTGAAGGGGACGCGCGACGTTCTTTTCATGAACGCAGAAGACATGATGCAGGAAGGGTTGCGGGAAGGCGACGTCGTGACGTTGGAGGGCGCTTCGCAGGACGGGCGGGTGCGGCGGCGGCCGGGCCTGATCGCCACCGTCTATAATATCCCGCGCGGCTGCCTGGGCGCCTATTATCCCGAATGCAATGTGCTGATCCCGATCGAGCATCATGCCGAGGAAAGCCATGTTCCCGCGGCGAAGTCGGTGCCCGTGACGATCAGCCGGGCATCCTGAGGAGGCAGGCGTGGCATGCGACTGCGGATCGGCGCGATCATCACAAGCCTTCTTCTGGCGGGAGGATGCAGTTCCGAACAGCGCGCATTGACAGCGCCGCAGCCGACATCAGCCCCGACCGGGCCGGACGATCCGCGCATCGCCGCCATCAAGGACAATTTCTATCAGATCTCGCAGGGGGGGCGCTATTTCATCTGGTATGGCTGCACCGATTGCCATGGCGAGCCGAAAGCGGGATGGCCGCCGCGCCTGTCGTTCGTGACCTATTATGCGCGGATCGGCCACAAGGGTTATGACCGCAGGATCGCTGCCGAACAAAGATGGCAGATCAGCGCCTATCTCAATTCACTACCCGCCACCGACCCGGCGAAGCGGCACCGGCAGGCGGTGGACCAGAAGGGCGAGCCGATAGCCAAGCAATGGCAGGGGCCCTTATGAGCCGTTGGCTGGCCCTGCTGGCGTTGGCGCTACTGCCGGGATGCGGGCAGCGGCAATCCGCCTTGCACCCGGCGGCCGATCATGCGGCGACGCTCATGTCGCTGTTCCAACTGATGCTGTGGGTGTGCGGCATCGCCTATCTGCTCGTCATCCTGTTCCTCGGCTGGAGCCTGGTAAGGCGGCGCGCCGTCGCTGGCACTGGAGAGCAGGGCGTGCGGGCGGCGCTGGGGGTCTGGATCGGACTGATCCTGTTCGGGCTGGTCATTCTGGTGCTCGGCAGCTTCCTTGCCGACCGGACGCTGGGCGCGGCCCCGCAACAGGCGCTGCGCGTGCGGGTGACCGGGCATCAATGGTGGTGGCGCATCGAATATGAGGCGGGGCGGGGACGATGGATCGAGACCGCGAACGAACTGCACCTTCCGATGGGCGTTCCCGTGGCGCTGGAACTGCGAGCGGCGGATGTGATCCACAGTTTTTGGATTCCCAATCTGGCGGGCAAGATGGACATGATACCGGGGCGGATAAACAGCATGACGGTGACGCCGGGCAAGATCGGATGGTTCAGAGGACAATGCGCTGAATTTTGCGGAACGCAGCACGCCAATATGGCGCTGGTGGCGAAGGTCGAGCAGCCGGGCGAGTTCAGCCGCTGGCTCGCGCATCAGGCGGAGCCTGCGGCGGGCAATGCAGCAGGGCGGGCGATCGTCGAGCAAGGCAGTTGCGCGGTCTGTCACCAGATAAGGGGGACGGGCGCGCAGGGGCGGGTCGGGCCTGATCTTACCCATCTGGCGTCGCGCCGAACGATCGCGGCGGGCATGGCACCGCTGACGCGGGGCAGCTTGCGCGGGTGGATCATACAGTCCCAGGCGATGAAGCCAGGGACGTCCATGCCGCCGAGCGACCTTTCGCCCCGGGATGCCGAGGCCGTGGCCCGCTATCTGGAGACGCTGCGATGAGCGTGGAGCATGACATGCTGCGCGCCACCTGGTCGGACCCGCCGGGGCTGTGGGGTTTCCTGACCAGCGTGAACCCCCGCCGGATCGCCGGGCGATACATATTGACGGCGATGGCGCTGCTGATCCTGTCCGGGTTGCTGGCGCTCGACATGCGCATTCAGCTGAGCCAGCCGCAGATGCACCGGATGACGGCGCAGCTTTATAATGAATCCTTCGCCCTGCATGGATCGACCATGTTGTTCCTGGTGTCGGTGCCGGTGATGGAGGCCATGGCGATGTGGCTGGTGCCGTTGATGCTGGGGCAGCGGACGATGGCCTTTCCCCGCCTTAACGCGTTCAGTTTCTGGTTGTATCTGGGCGGCGTCCTGATGCTGTGGCTGCCGCATATGGTGGGGGTGACGCCGGACCTTGGCTGGTTCGAATATCCCCCCCTGTCTGGGCTATCCTATTCGCCCGGACATCGTGCGGACATTTGGGCGCAGATGATCACATTCACAGAGGTCGCGGCGCTCGCGGTATCGGTCAATGTCGCCGTCACCATATTGAAGATGCGGCCGCCAGGCATGACGCTGGCGCGGATGCCCGCTTTTCTGTGGGCGATGCTGGTGTCGGCGGTGATGACCATTTTGGCGTTGCCCGCGGTGATGCTGGTGACGTCCATGCTGATCGCCGACCGGCTGGTTTCGACGCATTTCTTCAGTCCCGCGAGCGGCGGGGACGTGCTGTTGTTCCAGCATCTCTTCTGGTTCTTCGGCCATCCGGAAGTTTACATCATCTTCCTGCCGGGACTGGGTTTCGTTTCCGCGATCGTGGAGACATTTTCGCGGCGGCGGTTGTTCGGCCATGTCCCGGTGGTGCTGTCGATGCTGGCCATCGCCTTCCTCGCCTTTGGCCTGTGGGTACATCATATGTTCGCCGTGGGCCTGCCCAAGGTCGGCAACGCGCTCTACACGGCGGCGAGCATGGCGATCGCATTGCCGGCCGGTATCCAGATATTCTGCTTCATCGCGACCATTGCCCTTGGACGGCCCAGCTATCGCACGCCGCTGCTGTGGATCGTGGCGTTCATCCTGACGTTCGTCATTGGCGGGCTGTCGGGCGTGATGACCGCGTCCGCGCCGCTGGACCTGCAGCTGACCGACACTTATTTCGTCGTCGCGCACTTGCATTATGTGCTGATCGGCGGCGCGATGTTCCCGCTCTTTGGCGCTTTCACCTATTGGTATCCCAAGGCGACCGGGCGCATGATGTCGGATCGCTGGGGGATAGTCAGCTGCGCGCTGATCGTCGCGGGGTTCAACATCGCCTTCTTTCCCATGCACCTGCTGGGCCTGATGGGCATGCCGCGCCGCATCTACACTTATGGGCCGGAGATGGGCTGGGGCGACCTGAACCTGGTCGCGACAGGAGGCACGGTCATCGCGTCGGCCGGAGCGGCGATCTTCGTCGCCAACGCCTTTTTCAGCTATTGGCGGGGCAGGCATGCGGGCGCCGATCCCTGGGGCGGATCGACGCTGGAATGGGCGGCGAGTTCGCCGCCGCCTGCCTATGGCTTCGCCTATGTGCCGGTCGTCAAGAGCGCCACGCCGATGTGGGATGATGAGCTGGAGCCCTTCCCCGTTCTGCGCGGCCTTTCGAGCCGGGACAGGGAGGTGCTCGTCACCTCGCTGGTCGACGCCAAGCCGCAATATCGCCAGCCGAGCCCTGGGCCGTCAATCTGGCCGCTCGTCTCCGCGCTGGTGACGTCGGCATTGTTCGTGGGGAGCATCTTCACGCCATGGGCGCTGGTTTGGGGCGCGCTGCCGCTCGGCGTGGCTCTGACTTTGTGGTTCTGGCCGACCCGGCGGCGGCGCAAGGAGGCTGTGGCATGAGCGACCGGCCGATCTCCATCCATGGCGACCTGTCGGACCTGCCCGCCAGCAAACATGGCGCGGCGAGCCTGGCCTGGTGGGGCAATACCGGCTTCATGGCGATAGAGGGCACAGCCTTCCTGCTGGCGGGCGGCTCCTATCTGTATCTGATGGTGGCGAGCCCATCCTGGCCGCCCAAGGGCTTTGCTCCGCCGGAATTGCTGTGGGGCGTGGTCTTCACCCTGGGTCTGCTGCTGAGCGAGATACCCAATAGATGGCTGATCAAGAAGGCGCGAGCCCAGGATGAGCGCGCGGTGAGGATCGGCATCATCGTGATGAGTGCGGCCGGATTGATGCTGTTCATTCCGCGCGCGCTGGAGTTCACCGTGCTGGGGCTGCGATGGGATGAGAATGCCTATGGCTCCGTGCTGTGGATGCTGATGATCCTGCATACGGTCCATCTGGTGACCGACTGGGGCGACACGGTGGTGCTGGCGCTTTGGCTGCACACGCATGAGGTGGGCGACCGGCAGTTCGCGGATGTCGAGGATAACGGCAATTACTGGCGGTTCGTGGAGCTGAGCTGGCTGCCGATATATGCGCTGGTCTATTGGGCGCCGAGGCTGGCATGAGCAGGAACGCCCGCTACGCCATCCTCTTCGCCGCGCCGCCGCTGCTGTGGTTTGCAAGCCAGCAGGGCCTGAGCTTCATACTGCACGCGGCCTGTCCGCCAGGGCCGCCCTGGACCGCCGTAGGGATGGCGCTGTTCCTGCTGATCATCGGCCTCGCCAGCTGGGCGCTGGTGCGGCTGGCTCCGGGGAAATGGGGCGCGCTGTTGTGGGTGGGGATATTCTTTCTGGCGCTGCTGTTTCAGGCATTGGCGGTGCTGATCCTGACGGGGTGCCGGGCATGAGGCGCATTCCATCCAGCCTTTGGTTCGCAGCGCTGCTGGGCGGATTCGGCTTGCTGGGCTCGATCGCCAGCTTCGTGGTGCAGCAGCGGCAGGAAAGCAGCATGCAGGAAGCGCATGCGCAGGCCCTGACCGGCGGCGCGGTTGAACGGGGGGAGCGGGCGATCATCGCCCGGCAGTGCAGCGCCTGCCACGAGATACCAGGCATTGCGGGACCGCGCGGCGCGTCCGCGCCTTCGCTGGCGGGTTTTTCGGCGCGCAAGACGGTGGCTGGGGTGCTGCGCAACGATCCGGCCGCGTTGGTGCGCTGGATCCGCTTTCCGCAATCGGTCGTACCGGGCAACGCCATGCCGGACATGGGCATCGGTGATCAGGAAGCGCGGGACATTGCCGCTTATCTTTATACCCTGTCGCCCAGGCCGACATAGGTCAGCGGCTGTTCTTCCGGCTCGGCAAGAATGTGCCAGGCGTAGTAGAGGGTGGCGGCAAGATAGAGCGTGCCGCCCGGTATCCACATGAGGAGCCCCGCCATCTGCTGATCTGCGAGGGGGCTGAAGTCCCAGGCCTGAGTGGTCAGCCAGTGCGGCCGATAGAGGGCCGTGCCCGCGAAAGCAATGAGTGCGCCGAGAAGGCTCATCTGCATCATGGTCGCAAAGAGCGCGATGATCTTGCCCGGCAGCGCCGAGCGTGCGAGCGCATGCCAGAAGGCCGCGGCGGAGATGAGGATGCTGAACTGCATCGCCCAGAAGACGAGCGAGGACGAGAGCGCCCATTCATAGGCGGCAGGGGCATGCCAGAACCAGAGGATCAGCGCCTGCAGGACGGTCCAGGTGGAGAGCGATCCCTTGATACGCCACCCTCCTGCGGCGCGAGCGAGCAGGGGGGCTGCGATCAGGATAAGCGCGAGGTGATGGACAGCGCGTGCCGAGAAGAGGGCCGATCCCAGGGCGCAGAAGGGTGAGACATAGAGGAACGCCCAAAGTCCGGCGAGGCCGAGCGCTGCGCCGCGGCGGCCGGGGGGCAGGCGCAAGGCGATGAACAGGCAGGCAGCGAGGAAGACAAGGAGAAGCGGGTCCCAATTCCACCGCGTCCACAGCTCATCGGGAAGAGGCGCGCCGCCGCAATATGGGACCGGGCTGTGATACAAGGGGAAACCTCATCCTCTCTTCCCCTTGTCCAAGTCATGAGCGCGCGGATCGTTCCCCCCGCTTCGCAGGATCAGGCGAGTTCGACGGCCATGGCGGTCGCTTCCCCGCCGCCGATGCACAGGCTGGCGACTCCGCGCTTTAAACCGCGGCTTTGGAGCGCGGCGATCAAGGTGGTGAGGATACGCGCGCCGCT
Organism: Sphingobium sp. TomTYG65; assembly: GCF_055395525.1. NCBI lineage: Bacteria > Pseudomonadati > Pseudomonadota > Alphaproteobacteria > Sphingomonadales > Sphingobiaceae > Sphingobium > Sphingobium sp. TomTYG65. Next base: position 1,149,315 of record NZ_AP027331.1, read on the forward strand.
GGCCCCGATGGGGTGACCGAGGGCCGTCGCGCCGCCGTTGACGTTGAGCTTGTCGGCAGGGATGCCCAGTTCCTTCGCGGCGATCATGGCGACCACGGCGAAGGCTTCGTTGACTTCGAAAAGATCGACGTCCGCCACCGACCATCCAGTGCGGTCGAGCAGTTTGGTCATGGCGGGGACAGGTGCGGTGGTGAAGCGCGAGGGCTCATGGGCATGGGCGGCGCTGGCGACCACGGTGGCGATGACCGGCAGGCCGAGGCGATCGGTAATGCTGCGGCGGGTCATGACGAGCGCGGCCGCGCCGTCGGATATGGAAGAGGAATTGGCGGCGGTGATCGTCCCGTCCTTGACGAAGGCGGGCTTTAGCGAGGGGATTTTCTCCGGGCGGGCCTTGCCCGGCTGCTCGTCGGTGTCGACCAGCGTTTCGCCGGAGCGGCCGGGGACGGACAGGGGCGTGATCTCCTGCTGGAATGCGCCGCTGGCGATGGCCGCCTGTGCCCGTTCCAGCGAGCGGACGGCATAGGCGTCCTGCTGCTCGCGGGTGAACTGATAGTCGCGGACGGCTTCTTCGGCGAAGACGCCCATCGCCTTGCCGGGTTCATAAGCGTCTTCCAGTCCGTCCATCATCATCGTGTCGATGATGCGGTCATGGCCGATGCGCGCGCCGGAGCGATGCTTGGGCAGCGCATAGGGGGCGTTGGTCATGCTTTCCATGCCGCCCGCGACGATGATGTCGGCGCTTCCGGCGAGCAGCGCTTCCTGCGCCATGATCGCGGCCTGCATGCCTGAGCCGCACATCTTGTTGACGGTGGTGGCTTCGACCGAGCGAGGGAGGCCAGCGCCGAGCGCGGCCTGGCGGGCGGGGGCCTGTCCCAAACCGGCGGCGAGGACGCAGCCCATATAGATGCGGTCGATGGCGTCGGAAGAGACGGCCGATCGTTCGACCGCGGCCCTGACGGCGGCTGCGCCGAGGTCTGTCGCCTTGAGAGGAGACAGGACGCCCTGGAAGCCGCCCATGGGGGTTCTGGCGTAGCCTGTGATGACAACCGGATCCTGCATCTTTCTATCCCGTCCCGCGATTATCTTGCGGTTCCTAGATGGGGGCGGAGACGAAATAATGAAGGAAGTGGCGAGAAAAATGCGCTCGGGCAGGAAGGCCATGAAGGGAGGACATGGCGGGCCTGCCCGAGCGCTTCCGGGGGGCTGCGAAATTTAGTCTAGGGGATAGTTTTCAGGCGGCGGTGTTCGCGGCGTGGATGCCGAAGGCCATCCGAGCGGCGCTGATGGTATATTCATATTCCTCGCTACCAGGAACGAGGTCATGCCAGTTTTTATTTGAGATAGCGGCGAAACTGTCTTGCCAGATCTTACAAGCGATCAGTTGTATTTCAGTTTCTTTTGGCGCGCGCTGTGCTTCCAGGCAATCCCGCAAGATTGCGTGGAAGACGGCGCCCCTGACGGGTGCATGTTTCATTGGCATCCTCTCCAGCAGCCGATTCTTTTGTTCAGCTTGCCGTAGGGGAAAGTTACACAGCGAGGAAGCCGCGTCAACTATTGCTCGAAATTTTTCAAAGCCATAACATAAGTAAAGCAGATATATATCTAAATAGCCTGCACCTTTTACTTTAAGGACATGAGCGTTCTTTTAGCCAAATGATAATGGGAAGGCGGCTATCCGCAGTTCCGGCAGCGGCCTTCCCGGTGATCATCAGAAGCTGAACTTCGCGCCGACCCGCAATGTGCGCGGTTCCACGACGCGGCTCAGGCGGCCTTCCACCGGCCCGCCAGCGTCAAAGGACGGAATGTAGGATTCATAATAATAGGCGATGTCCTTGTCTCGGCTGGCAAGGATGTTGAGCAGCTCGCCATAAATCTGGACATGCTTCCCCTTCCAGGCGGCGCGGGCGTTGACGACGGTGCTGCCGGGATCGCGCACGCTATTGTCCTCGATCAGCGGCGAGGGGCCGAGATGGCGCAGGCGGATGCTGGCTTCCCATGGGTCGAGAACGATCGCCGCCCCGGCGGAGGCGGCATTTTTGAACGCGTTGGGAATATGATCGCCATTGTCGTAGCGCGAGTGGCTGGCGGTGTAGTTGCCGTCGAAGGCGAGCCAGGGGAAAGGACGCCAGAAGGCGACCAGTTCATAGCCATGGCGGCTGCTGGCCCCTGACGGTTCGACGGCGTTGGAATCGCCGACGAAGCGCAGTTCGCTACCGACATTCAGCCACCAATAGGTGGCGGTGAAGGAGAAGCCGGGCAGTTGCAGGCGCGCGCCCAATTCCTTGCCGGTGCCGCGGACGAGCAGAGGGACGGGCGTGGTGGCGTTCACCGCGCCGCGCACATCATTGGAATGAAAGCCCCGGCCCCAATTGGCGTAGAGTTCGACGCGGGGACTTAGCTGATAGGCGATCGCGGCCTTGGGCGAAACGAGGGTGTCGGAGCCGCTGCCTTCGCCCAAGGCTGCGGCGGCCGCGTCCTTCGCCGTGACCGAATAATGATAATGGTCGCCGCGCAACCCGCCGGTCAGGCGCAGGCCGGGCAGGGGCGTAAGGGTCGCTTCCCCATAGAGGGCGGCGGAGGCTTCCTTCACCCGGTAGCGGCCGAGCGAGGCCAGGAAGGCGCGGTCTGCGGTGCGGTTGACGCCGACATTGCCGATCGCGTCATAGCGGTTCTCCGTGCCGAGTTTCAGCTGGAGAACGGGACCCAGGTCCCAGCGCTTCTCGCCGGTCAGGCCAAGGACCCAGCGGCGGTCGAACTGTTCGATCTGCGCGCTGGTCCCGTCCGGATCGGCATAGGTGGGATTGGAAAACATCGTCCAGTCGTAGAATTGCGCGTAAAGATTGGCCCGCCACGTCGGCTGGACGGTGGCGAGATTGCCGATGATGCGCGTGGTTTCGCCGCGTGCGGATGGATCGGGCGAGCAAAAGACGTCCGGACATTGGGGCGTGCCGATGATCCGTTCGGGAATCTGCTCGGTCGGGCGCCAGGTCGCACGATAGGCGTGGACCGATGCTTCCAGCTTTCCGGGGCCGGCGGGCAGCGCATATTTGGCGAACCCTGCATAATGGCGCAGATGTTCCGGTTCTTCCCAAGGGCCGTCATAAGCCTTGGCCTGCGCGACGAGAGTGAGGTCGCCGCCGCCCGCTTTCACGGTGCCGCCCGCCGCCAGCCTGCGCCAGCCATAGGAGCCGCCCTCCGCCGATATCCAGGGACGGTCATAGCCGTCGATCGTGGTCATATAGGCCGCGCCCGCCAGCGCGAAGTCGCCGCCGTCCGCGCGGTAGGGACCTTTGCGAAAATCCTCGCGCGCGACGATTTCGGGGATGAGGCCGTTGAGGTCGAGATAGCCATGACCATGGCCATGGGTGCGAAAGTTCATCTGAACGCCGTCGATATAGGTGGTGAAGTCCGACCCATGATCGAGGTTGAACCCGCGCAGGAAATATTGATTGGCCTTGCCGCTGCCCGAATGCTGGGCGGCGACCATGCCGGGCACGGCTTCGAGCAGTTCGGCGACGCGCAGCAGCGGGCGGACGAGCAGGTCCGCGCCGCCGACGCTGCCTTCGCTGGCGGCATGTGCGGTGCCGATCTTATCCTCTCCCCGGCCGAAAACGACGATGGTGGCGGCGGCTTCGGCGGTTTCCGCATCATCGGCGGCACGTGCAGGGGAAGCGGAAAGACTGGTGGTCAGGGCGCAGGCCGCCCATGCCAGTGAGTTACGGGATTTCATGTCATTCACTCCGGGCGTCTGGCGACATCCGGTAAGAGACCTGCCGCCCACGCGAACGGCCGGCGCACGCCGACAGCCGGACGCCCCCAAGGCGGCCGCCAACGTCACCGAAGCGGCCTCCACCGCTCGTTCGTCGCTCAGACGGAAGTTACCGTGCCGCGGCCATCCCCTGGACCAAGGCAAGAGCGACCAGACGCAGGCAGGTCTCCTGGCTCGCGGGTCGTCGCTTGATGCACGGCCTTCCCGGGCCCCGCAGGATTTAGCGTCCGGCCCAGTGACTTGCCCTTCCTGCCTGTGAGGAAGGGCGATGTGCATCGCGCTCGCCGCTTACAGTTGCAGGGACAGCCTTGGCTTGAGGAGGCGGACGCCTCCTGCACCATGTTCCCTTTTAAGCCTCTTTCGAGGCACCGGCGCGATCAAACCGGGGTGACCCGGGTGGAGTGGCGATAGCGAGCGTGCAAGCGGAGGGCAAGGGGGTGAGTTGGTGGGAGCCGCCATCCCCGGCGGAAGCTGGGATCTTAGAGGGCGCGCTGTGGGCAGAGATGCCAGCTTTCGCTGACATGACGGGCTGAGGGCGCAGGGAGCGGGCAGGCCGGAGGTTGCGCAGTTCCCCTCCACCATCGGCGGGGCCGATGGCACCCCTCCCCATCTTTGACGGGGAGGGTTTAGGATTTGAGCTTTCGGATCAGTTCAGCGCGTTGCCGGAGTTGCGCTTCAGGCGCAGGGCCATGGCCTGGTAGCGGACGGCGCGTTCATTGTGCAGGGCGATGGTTGCCTGGTCCGCTCCGCGCAGGCGAGCTTCTCTGGCCTGCTGCGCTTCATGGGCCGCGCAGGCGGTAAAATGTGATGCGTCATGGGGGCGCATGGCCCAAATCCTCTCTCTTATTTCTTATGGCGGTCCCTATATCACCGGGACGCTCGCAGCGGCTATAAAACAGGTTAAACGCGACAAGCATCAACTTTTTTGAAGCAGTTCGCGCGCTTGTCGCGTCTGCGCCGCCTTAGGTCAGGAGGACATAGGCCGCGCCCGCTATTGCCGAGCAGAGGAGGACGGGGAGCACTCCGGCCTTGAAGCGCAGGACGGCGATCAGGGCGGCGGCGGAGAGGATGAGCGCGGGCACGTTGATCGACGCGAGGACCGGCACGTCGAGCGATCCGGTTGGAGTGGGCATGGCGTGGACCCTGGCGAAGAGCGTGTGGATCGCAAACCAGAGAGCAAGGTTCAGGATCACGCCCACGACTGCCGCCGTGATGGCGGTGAGGGCGGAGGACAGGGCGCGGTTGCCGCGCAGGCGTTCGATGAAGGGCGCGCCTGCGAAGATCCAGAGGAAGCAGGGGACGAAGGTCACCCAGGTGGTGAGGATCGCGCCGAGCGTTGCGGCGGCGAGCGGGGCGAGCGCTCCTGAATCGCGGAAGGCGGCGAGGAAGCCGACGAACTGCGTCACCATGATCAGCGGGCCGGGGGTGGTTTCGGCCATGCCGAGGCCGTCGAGCATCTCGCCGGGGCGGAGCCAATCGAAGGTGCCGACCGCTTCCTGCGCGACATAGGCGAGGACCGCATAAGCGCCGCCGAAAGTGACGACCGCCATCTGGCTGAAGAAGCCGGCGATGCGGGTGAAGACGTCATTCGGGCCGAGGATGAGGAAGAGCGCGAGGACCGGGGCGAGCCAGAGAGCCAGGAGCACCGTGGAGATCTGGAGCGACCAGCGCAGATTGGGTCGGGCGTGATCGGGGAGCGTTTCGCCCAGCGCGGTGTCGCGGTCGTGGATGATATTGCCCGAGGCCGAGCCGTGGCCGCCGCCGCCTTTGAATTGCGCGATGCCGCTGCGACCGCCCAGATAGCCGATGAGGCCCGCTGCCAAGATGATCAGGGGGAAGGGTGCGTCGAGGAAGAAGATGGCGACGAAGGCGGCAGCGGCGATGCCGCGCATCACGCCATTCTTGAGCGCGCGGGAGCCGACGCGCACGACCGCTTGCACCACCACGGCGAGGACGGCCGCCTTGAGGCCGAAGAAGAGCCCTTCGATCAGCGGGACCTTGCCGAGGAGGACGTAGATGTAGCTGAGGCCCAAGATGGCGAGGAAGCCGGGGAGGACGAAGAGGATGCCTGCGATCAGGCCGCCCTTCGTCTTGTGGAGGAGCCAGCCGATATAGATGGCGAGCTGCTGCGCTTCCGGGCCGGGGAGGAGCATGCAGTAGTTGAGGGCGTGGAGGAAACGCTCCTCCCCGATCCATTTCTTTTCCTCGACCAACAGGCGGTGCATGACCGCGATCTGGCCCGCGGGACCGCCGAAGCTCAAGGCGGCGATCTTCGTCCAGACGCGGGTGGCTTCGCCGAGCGGGATGCCGTGGTCGGGCGCGGGCGCGGCGGCAGAGGAGAGGGTCGATGCGTTGCTGCTCATCGATCGGCCTTTCGATTGCTGAAGAAAGCGTGGAACTGGTTGAGGGCGTCGCTGGCAAGGGCGATGCGCTGGAGGTCGTCGTCGGTGGAGGCGCAGACGCCCGACAGGATCGCGCCGAGGCCCGCAGTTTCCGGGCGGGCGAATTTGCCGTCGGCTATATCGAGTTCGTGGATGATCTCACCGATGGCGCGCAGGGCGGGATCTTCGGTGAGGGCGGCGCGCAGAAGCAGGGTTTCGAAACTGCAGCGGTCGCCTTCATGAGTGAATTCCGCGTCGGCCATGTCGAAGCGGAGTTCGCCCGGCTCGGGGGTGTGGGAGCGGCTGTCGACGAAGCGGAAGCTGGCCTGAGGGTCGATGAAGCGCTGGATCAGCCAGGCGCAGGCAATGCGATCGACATGGACGCCGCTGCGCGTGACCCAGACGCGGTTGGTGAGATCCTGCGGCGCGGGGGTCTGCGCAGGCTCCGCGCGGGTGACGTCGGGGTGCTGGTAACGACGGCGGTCGAGTTCGGCGAGGGCGGCTTCGGCCTCCTGGCGGCCATGCGCGCCGAAAAAGTCGATGCGACTGATTTCTTCAAGACGCTTCTGGAGCTTGGCGATGTCGGCGGCGGTGGCGGGGCCGGTTTCCATCAGGCGGCGGGCAGATTGGGCGAGATCGTCATAATCTGCGTCGCGGGCGGTGTCGAAGAGGGTGCGGACTTCGGCGTCCGACTGGCCCGCGATGAGGCGGGTTTCGGTGAGGATGGCTTCGCCGCCGCTGCTGGTGATTTCTTCGAGCAGGGCGCGGAAGGCGGCTTCGGAATCGTCCGAATGAGGGAGGACATGGACGGCGTTTTTGAGCGGAACGGCGCCGATGGATTGGAGGCGGCGCCAGATTTTGACGCGCAGATAGGGGGGCTTGGCGGGGAGTTGATGGAGGAGGGCTAGCCAAGAGGTCATGATGCAGGTGTATCATGAGATTTTTTGGAGGGAAATAGCTATATCGTTTGAGTTCGCGCAGAGGCGCAGAGTTCGCGGAGTAAAGTTCAGCGCTCTCTGCGCTTCCGCGCGAACAAAAGGGCGATGGGCTCCTGGCTTTGCAGGAGCAGGGTGAGCGTTAGTTCCGGAGCTGTTCGATGAGCGCTTTTGCGGCCTTGGTCACATCTTCCCAAGTTTCATCGAAGCCTTCGTCCTCGCCGAAATAGGGGTCGGTGACGCTGGTGCCCTCGCGGCCGGGGACGAGGTCCATGAGGAGGCGGAGATCGGCGGTGCCGTTCGATGGGCGGATGCAGCGGAGGTTTTTGAGGTTTTCCGCGTCGAGGGCGAAGATGTGGTCGAAGCGGTGAAAATCCTGGGGCGTGACCTGGCGGCCGCGATAATGGGAGATGTCGATGCCATTGCGCAGGGCCACGGCCTGAGCGCGCTTGTCGGGCGGGCAATCGACATGCCAGTCGCCGGTGCCAGCGGAATCCACTTTGACCGCAAGGTTCGCGCGTTCAGCTTCGGCGCGCAGGGCGGCTTCGGCCAGGGGCGAGCGGCAGATGTTGCCGAGGCAGACGAAGAGGACGGAGACGCTCATCCTTCGGCCGCCGCAGTGGAGAGGCCGAGTTGCGGCACGCCGATCGAGCGGCGGCCGCCGAAATCGGTGCGGGCGACGATGACGCCGATCTTTTCCATATAGTCGATCAGGCGGCGGACGCGGCCGGGCGAGCTGGTGCCATAGGCGCGGGCGAGGGCGGCATCGTCGGGGCAGGGCAGGCCCTGCATCGCGGCGCGGGCGATGAGGAGGAAGGGGGCCAGCATGTCTTCGGGCAGCGGCTGGGCGGCCTTCATCGCATCGTCCCAGCGTGGGTCGGCGGCGTCGAACATGCCCGCCTGCGCCATGGCGAAGCGCTTGCGGAAGGCGGAAAGGTCGAGCGGGGGCGTGCGCAGGCCCTTCATGCGGCAGCGGACGCCGAAATCTTGATAGAGGGTGGAGACGCTGGGCTGCGCATCGCCAAGGTCGGCCACGATCTCTTCGAGGACGGCGATGACCACGGGCTCATTCTGGCCGAAGTCGAGTTCGGGCGCGGCGGGTTTAGCGGAGGGCGCGTTGGCGAGCGCGCGCATCAGTTCCTCGGCCGGGAGCGGCGGCGGGTCGGCGCGGGCCGGGGGAGGCGGCAGCGCGTCATCCTCTCCAGCGCTGGCGAAGAGCAGTTCCTGCATATTTTCGGTCGCCGCGGCCGGGGGCGGCATGAGCTTGTGGGTGCCGCCGCGCGTGCTGGTTTTCACGGCGCCGATCTTCACCGCGACGGGGCGGCGGCAGATGGCGGGGCCGAGCGCGAGGAAGCGTCCGCGCTCCAAATCGCGTATCTGTTCGGCCTGGCGGCGCTCCATGCCGAGCAGGTCGGCGGCGCGGGCCATGTCGATGTCGAGGAAGGTGCGGCCCATGAGGAAGTTCGACGCTTCGGCCGCGACATTCTTGGCGAGCTTGGCAAGGCGCTGGGTGGCGATGACGCCCGCAAGACCACGCTTGCGGCCACGGCACATGAGGTTGGTCATGGCGGCCAGCGACAGGCGGCGGGCTTCGTCGGAGACGTCTCCGGCGGCGACGGGGGCGAACATCTGCGCTTCATCCACCACGACGAGGGCGGGATACCAATGGTCGCGCGGGGCGTCGAACAGGGTAGAAAGGAAGGTCGCGGCGCATTTCATCTGCGCTTCGAGTTCCAGGCTTTCGAGGCTGAGGACGACCGAGGCGCGATGTTCGCGGATGCGCGCGGCCATCTTGACGATCTCGCGTTCATTATAGTCGCCCGCGTCGATGACGACATGGCCATATTCATCGGCGAGCGTGACGAAGTCGCCTTCAGGGTCGATGACGACCTGCTGGACGAGGGTCGCGCTTTCTTCCAGCAAACGGCGTAGGAGGTGCGACTTGCCGGAGCCCGAATTGCCCTGAACGAGCAGGCGGGTGGCGAGCAATTCCTCGACGTCGATCGGAACGGGGTTGCCGTTGCCGTCGGTTCCTATGCTGATGGTGGCGGTCACATATGTCCTTTGGCCCAGGCGGTGGGATTCGCGCAAGGGCGGTGTGGCTAACGGCGTGCGCGGGCGGGCTTCGACAGGCTCAGCCCGAACGGGGGGTGGGGGTGGCGGCTTGGAATTAGAGCCGTAGCCTATTTTCATTGTCGTCACCCCAGGCTTGAGCCGGAGTCTCGCTTCCTTATTCACATGGCTTGAAGAAAAGCGGGATCCCGGGTCAAGCCCGGGATGACGATCTGGATGTTAGGACCCTTGACCCGGCGATTGTTGCGGCGCAGCATCGATTTCATGGCGACTCTTTCCTCTCCCGTTCCTCCGGTTACGCAAAATCCGGATATTCGGTATCTTGGCCGCCTGCTCGGCGATGTGATCCGCGCCTATGGCGGGGACCGGCTTTACCGGCAGACGGAATATATCCGATCCGCTTCGGTCGATCGGGCGCGCGGGCTGCATGGCGCGGATGTGGTGGATACCGGGCTGGAGGCGCTCAGCCTGGACGATACGCTGTCGTTCGTCCGGGGGTTCATGCTGTTTTCGATGCTCGCCAATTTGGCCGAGGACCGGCAGGGCGTCGCGGCCGATCCGGACGCGGATGTGGCTTCGGCCATCGAGCGGCTGGAGGCGCATGGGATCGATCGGGAGGCTGTGCTTTCGCTGCTCAACCATTCGCTGATCGTGCCGGTGCTGACCGCCCACCCGACCGAGGTGCGGCGCAAGAGCATGATCGACCACAAGAACCGCATCGCCGACCTGATGCTGCTGAAGGATGCGGGGCGGAGCGAGACGGAGGATGGCGAGAATCTGGACGAGGCGATCGCCCGGCAGATCGCCCTGTTGTGGCAAACACGGCCGCTGCGGCGGCAGAAGCTGTTCGTGCAGGACGAGATCGACAATGTCCTGACCTATTTCCGCGACGTATTCCTGCCGGTGCTGCCTGCCCTCTATGCGCGGTGGGAGCGGGTGCTGGGGGTGCGGCCGCCCAGTTTCCTGCGGGTGGGCAACTGGATCGGGGGCGACCGCGACGGCAATCCCTTTGTCCAGGCTCCGCAGTTGCGGTCGGCGCTGGCGCGGGGGTGCGAGGCGGCGGTCGCTTATTATCTCGACGCGCTGCATGCCCTGGGCGCGGAACTGTCGCTGTCCACCGAGCTGGCGCATGTGCCGGACGGTGTGCTGGCGCTGGCGGAAGCGAGCGGCGACAGCTCGCCCAGCCGTCAGGATGAGCCCTATCGCCGGGCGATATCGGGCATCTATGCGCGGCTGGCGGCGACCTATCGCAGTTTGACGGGCAAGGAGCCGCCACGGCCTTCGCGGCTGGAGGGTGAGCCCTATGCCCAGCCGGGCGATTTGCGGCGCGATCTGGTGACGGTGGCGCAGGGGCTGGCGAGCGAGGGCGACGGCGCGCTGGCGACCGGGGGCGCTCTGGGGCGGCTGATCCGGGCGGTGGAGACGTTCGGCTTCCACCTTGCCACGCTCGACATGCGGCAGAATAGCGATGTGCATGAGCGGGTCGTCGCGGAGCTGCTGAAGGTCGCGGGCGTGCAGGAGGATTATGCCGCGCTCGATGAATATGCGCGGATCGCGCTGCTGCGGCGGGAGCTGGCGAGCAATCGGCCACTGGGATCGCGCTTTTCGGAATATTCGGAAGAGACGGCATCCGAACTGGCGATCGTGCAGGCCGCGGCCGAGGCGCATCGGACTTATGGGACCGCCTGCATCAGCCATTATATCATTTCCAAGGCGGAAAGCGTTTCGGACCTGCTGGAGGTCAACCTGCTGTTGAAGGAGGCGGGGCTGTGGCGCGCGGCGAAGGGCGATGCCCATGCGCAGGCGGCGATCATGGCGGTGCCGCTGTTCGAGACGATCGCGGACCTTGAGGCCGCGCCCAGCATCATGGCGGCCTATTTCGGCCTGCCCGAGATTGCGGGGGTCGTGCGCGAGCGGGGTCATCAGGAAGTGATGATCGGCTATTCCGACAGCAACAAGGATGGCGGCTATATCACCTCCACCTGGTCGCTCTATCAGGCGAGCAAGGCGCTGGCGCCGGTGTTCGAGAAGGCGGGGACGGCGATGCAGCTGTTCCACGGCCGGGGCGGCGCGGTTGGGCGCGGCGGCGGATCGTCCTTCGCGGCGATCCAGGCGCAGCCCAAGGGGACGGTGCAGGGGCGCATCCGCATCACCGAACAGGGCGAGGTGATCGCGGCGAAGTTCGGCACGCGCGATGTGGCGATGACCAATTTGGAGGCGATGACGAGCGCCACGCTGCTCGCCAGCCTGGAGCCGGAGGGCATTTCGGATCGGGACGCCGCGCGTTTCGCGGTCGCCATGGACGAGCTGTCCAGGACTGCCTTCGCCGCTTATCGCGACCTGGTTTACGGGACGCCGGGCTTCAAGGAGTTCTTCCGCCAGCTGACGCCGATCCAGGAGATTTCGGGCCTGAAGATCGGGTCACGGCCCGCTAGCCGGACGAAGAGCACGCGGATCGAGGATTTGCGCGCCATTCCGTGGGTGTTCAGCTGGTCGCAGGCGCGGGTGATGCTGCCCGGCTGGTATGGCATGGGGCAGGCGTTCGACGCCTTCAAGGATAAGGCGCTGCTGGCCGACATGGCGCAAAGCTGGGCATTCCTGCAGTCCGCGCTCGCCAATCTGGAGATGGTGCTGGCGAAGTCGGACCTGGGGATCGCGGCCCATTATTTGCCGCTGGTCGAAGATCAGGCGAGCGGCGCGGCGATATTCGAGCGTATCCGGGACGGATGGCAGCTGACCCATGATGGGTTGCTCGCGGCGACGGGCCAGTCACGCCTGCTGGAGAAGAATCCCAAGCTGGATGAATCGATCCGGTTGCGCCTGCCCTATATCGAGCCGCTGAACCTGTTGCAGGTCGAATTGATGAAGCGATATCGCGGCGGGGAGGATGACGCTCGGATCAAGGAAGGCATCGAACTGTCGATCAACGCGATCGCGACCGCGCTCCGTAACAGCGGGTAAGATAAGGGAATTCGGGACGGCTGCAGTCCAACACCGCCCCGAACCCCTGGCCTCCCGAAGGAAGGCCGAAGCGGATAAGACAGGGCCAAGGGCCGCCTGTCCAGTGCTTATGAAAACGATTCATCCCTTTCCGACGATGAAGCATGGATGAACGCCAGGTCGGGCTTCTTTGTCTCTTCATTCACAACCAATTCAACCGGGAGACGTTATCCTGCCAATATTGGAGAAAAGGAGAGAGGCGATGACGTGGTCCGGACAGAAGTTTCTGGCTGCGATTGGCCTTGCTAGCGCCGTCGCCCTGGGCGGCTGCGCCTATGACGATGGCTATTATGGCGGCGTGAGTGTGGGTTCGGGTTATTATGGCAGCGGCTATTATGGCGGCTATGATGATTATTGGGGCCCAGGTTATTACGGCCCCGCCTATGGCTGGTATGGCGATTATTATTATCCCGGCAGCGGCTATTATGTCTTTGACCGGGGCGGCCGCCGCCATCGTTGGAGCGAAGGCCAGCGCCGTTACTGGGAAGGCAGGCGCGGCCAGGCCCAGCAAGGCGGGCATTGGCGCGGCAGCATGGCGCAACCTGAACAAGGCCGCACCTGGCAGGGTCAACGCTGGCAAGGTCAGAGCGGGCAGGGTCAGCGTTGGCAGGGCGAGCGCGGGCAGGAACAGTCCTGGCAGGGCCGAGGCTGGCGCGGGCGCGATGGCGCTGGCGCTACGGCCAATCCGCCGGTGACGCGTAGCGAGCCGGGTGCGGGCAGCCCGCGCGGCGGCTGGACTGGCGGCCGGTCGGGTGACTCCGGCGGCAGGCGAGACGGGCGGTCCGATGGCGATCGTTGGCGCGGGACGTTGCGTCGCTGATGCGGGTGAAGGCCGGCGCAGCAGCGCTTATCGCATGCCTCTCGCTCGCCGCCTGTGACGGGCGGGAGGAAAGCGCGATCGACAACCTCGCCAACGGGGCCAATGCCGCGCAGGTGGAGAACAGCTTCCAGGCGGAAGCGCTGGCGGCGTTGGAGCCGCTGAAGCCGCCCGAGCCCGGAACGCCGGGCGGCCTGCCGGACGACAGGACGCCGCTGGAGGAAGGGTCGATCGATCCCAAGGGACCGCAGGGCGCCGCCCAGGTGGTGCAGGGCTATTATGGCCTGCTGGAGGAACGGCGCTTCGACGATGCGCAGGACCTGTGGAACGACCAGAGCGCCGTGGGCGCCGAGGAGGACGAGGTCTTTGCGCGGCGGTTCCGCAATTTCAGCGAAATCCACGCCAATGTCGGCGCGCCCGGCCAGATGGAGGGCGCGGCGGGATCGCTGTATGTGGTCGTGCCGGTGCAGGTCTATGGGCGGCTCGCGGCCAATGGGAAGCCATGGTACAGGCTTCGGCAGGTGACGTTGCGACGGGCCAATGATGTGCCGGGGTCGAGCAAGGCCGACCGGCGGTGGCATATCGAGGCGATCGGGCCTTATGTCGCGCCTGCGGAGGGTGAGGCCGGGAATGCGGCTGTGGCGAATGGTTCGGAATGATGGGGGCGGGAAACCGCGTTCCGTTAGTTAGAGCGAAGTCGAGAAACCTGGCGTAGCGCCATCCGCTTCTCGACTTCGCCGGAAGCGAACGGGGGAGGGGTTTGGATGACGCCCCTACAAAGAAGAAGGGGCTGATCTTTCGATCGGCCCCTTCGCTCTTATCAGGAAATGGTCGCCTTCAGGATCTTGCCCGGGGTGCGGGGCGGTTCGCCCTTGGGGAGGGCGTCCACATGTTCCATGCCGGAGGTGACTTCGCCCCAGACGGTATATTGCCCGTCGAGGAAGGTGGCGTCGTCGAAGCAGATGAAGAACTGGCTGTTCGCGCTGTTCGGGTTCGCCGCGCGGGCCATGGAGCAGACGCCGCGGACATGGGGTTCGCGGCTGAATTCCGCCTTCAGGTCAGGCAGCTTCGATCCGCCCATGCCGGTGCCGGTCGGATCGCCGCCCTGCGCCATGAAGCCGGGGATGACGCGGTGGAAAACCACGCCGTCGTAAAAGCCTTCCTTGGCGAGCTGAGTGATGCGTTCGACATGGCCGGGCGCAAGGTCAGGGCGCAGCTTGATGACGACATCGCCGCCGCTGTCGAGGGTGAGGGTGAGCGTTTCGTCGGCCATGAAAATCTCCTCTTTCGGGGGAGTGGGGAAATGTTGGTCCATATAGAGCGTTAGGCGGGGGATGGAAGCGCCTCAATCAACCTTTGAGGCATTGCATTTATCCCGTTCATCGGCAAAAGCAGCGAAATGTTACAGGAACCGGACAGTAGGGGACGCGATGAGCGAGCGAGCCGATATGGCCGAACCCCGGCCGGACGAACTGCCTGTTGACGGCGCTGTCGTTGATGGCAGGGCCGTCGAGCAGGCGGAATCCCGTCATGACGAAGATGACCGGCTGAGGCCGGACTTTGTTTCCGCCGTGCTGGACGCGGTGGAAGATGGCGACCGCGACCGGGCGCGCGAGCTGGTGTCGCCGCTGCACCCGGCGGATATTGCCGACCTTCTGGAACTGACGCCGTCCGACCGGCGCGGCGATGTGGCGGCTGCGCTGGGCGACCTGGTCGGCGCGGAGGTGCTGTCAGAGCTGAACGATTATGTGCGCGACGACCTGCTCGACGCGCTGGAGCCGCAGCAGGTCGCCGACTTCGCAGCCGAACTCGATACGGACGACGCGGTCGCGATCATCGAGGATATGGAGGAGGCCGACCAGCAGGCCGTCCTCGAAGCGTTGGACCCGGAAGATCGCGCGGCGATCGAAAGCGCGCTGTCCTATCCCGAGGAATCCGCCGGTCGCCTGATGCAGCGCGACCTGGTCGCGGTGCCCGAACATATGACGGTCGGGCAGGTGATCGACTATCTGCGCGACAATCGCGACCTGACCACCGATTTCTGGGAAATCTTCGTGGTGGACGAGGCGCATAAGCCGATCGGCACCTGCCAGTTGAGTTGGATCCTGACCTGCCCGCGATCGGTCGCGATGGCGGACGTCATGAAGCGGGAACAGACGCTGATCCCGGTCGATATGGACCAGGAGGAAGTGGCGCTCCGGTTTCAGAAATATGCGCTGATCTCCGCCGCGGTGGTGGATGCCAGCGGGCGGCTGGTCGGCATGATCACGGTGGACGACATTGTCCACATCATCTCCGAGGAAGCGGGCGAGGATATTCTTCGCCTGTCGGGTGCGGGCGAAGGCGACATCAACCAGCCCATTTTCGAAACGGTGCGCACGCGCCTGTCATGGTTGGTGCTGAATTTGGGGACGGCGGTGCTGGCGGCCTCGGTCGTCGGGCTGTTCCAGGGCACCATTTCCAAATATGTGGTGCTGGCCGTGCTGATGCCGATCGTGTCGGGCATGGGCGGCAATGCGGGGACGCAGACGATGGCGGTGGCAGTTCGGGCGCTGGCGACCAATCAGCTGACCAGTTCCAACACGATCCGCCAGATTGTCCGCGAATTCCGGATCGCGAGCGCGAACGGGACGGCGCTGGGCATATTGATCGGGATCGCGGTGGGGCTGATCTACGGCAATCATGATTTGGGGCTGGTGATTGCTCTGGCCATGCTGATCAACAATCTGGTCGCGGGGCTGGCCGGCATATTGGTGCCGGTTACGCTGGACAGGCTGAATATCGACCCGGCGGTGTCGTCGGCGGTGTTCGTGACGACCATGACCGATGTGATGGGCTTTTTCTCCTTCCTGGGACTGGCGACGATCTGGGGGCTTTGAAGGGGGCTGTCCCTTGACGGCTTCCGGCAAGCGCCCATCTTGATTCCATGCCGCTTCACATCACCAAGATCGCCTTTGGTAGCGAGAGTCCCGCGACCTTGCGGGCGTGGCTGGAAGGCCATGCGGAAGAGGCGCGGCTGACCACCCGCTATCTGCCCAAGCGGGTGAGCGAGATGGAGGGCGGGTCGCTTTACTGGATTCATCAGCATCGGCTGGTGGGACGCAGTCCGCTGATCGGGTTTCAGGAGACGGGGCAGGGACGCTTCTGGATCAGGCTGGAGCCGCGGCTGATCGCGGTGCGGGGTGCGCCGAAGCGGGCGCATCAGGGGTGGCGTTATCTGGAGGGGACGGATGCGCCGCCTGACCTGGGGTCGGATGAAGTGGATGATCTGGACGCGATGCCGCCTGCGATGCTGGGGGAATTGACGCGGTTGGGGCTGGTTTGAGGGCTTTGGGATCGCGCCCATTTACACGCGACTTCATTCTGAACTTGATTCAGCATCCTCGCGCGCGCGGTCCTGTGGGGCGCTATAGATCCTGAAACGAGTTCAGGATGACGGGTGTGGGCTGTTGAAGCGAACGGAGTTGGAGGGCGGCGGACCGGATCAGGCCGCTTTGCCTTGCAGCGCCTTTTGCCGCCGTCGCTGGACGGAGGAGCCGATGCCCAGAGACTCACGATATTTGGCCACCGTGCGGCGCGCTATGTCCATGCCTTTGGCGCGAAGCAGATCGACCAGCGTGTCGTCGGACAGGATGGCGTCCGGGGCTTCTCCGGCGATCAGGGCCTTGATGTGGCTCTTTACCGCTTCGGCCGATACGGCGCCCTCGCCATCGGAAGCCGCGATGCCGCTGGTGAAGAAATATTTGAGTTCATAGACGCCGCGCGGGCAGGCGAGATATTTGTTCGAGGTGACGCGGCTGACGGTCGATTCATGCATGCCGATGGTTTCGGCGACCATCTTGAGCGTCAGCGGTTTCAGGTGCGCGACCCCCTTGCGGAAAAAATCCTCCTGCTGGCGGACGATTTCGGTTGCGACCTTGATGATCGTCTTCTGCCGTTGGTCGAGCGCCTTGACCAGCCAGTTGGCGCTGGCGAGGCAGTCGGCGAGCCATGCCTTTGACGCGCGGTTCTGCGGGCCCGAGGCGAGTTCGACATAATAGCTGCGGTTGATGAGCAGGCGGGGCAGGGTCGCGCTGTTGATTTCGATCGACCAACCTTCGCGGGTAGGATTGACGAATAGGTCGGGGGTGATCGGCGCGGCGCGATCGGCCGAATAGCGGAGGCCCGGCTTTGGGTCATAGGCGCGCAATTCGCGGATCATGTCGGCCATATCCTCCTCATCCACGCCGCAGATACGGCGCAGCTGGGGGAGGGCTCCTCTGGCGAGGAGGTCGAGATTGGCGAGCAGCTTCGCCATGCAGGGGTCGTAGCGGTCGGCTTCCTTCGCCTGTAGCATCAGGCATTCGGCGAGGGAGCGCGCGCCGACGCCGGTGGGATCGAAGCTGTGGATGACGCCTAGCACCTGTTCGGCCTGCGCAAGCGGTACGCCCAGGCCGTGGGCGGTTTCAAGGAGGTTGGCCTCCAGATAACCCGCCTCGTCAATCTGGCCGATTAGCTGAGTGGCGATGAGCAGGTCGATGCCGGAGAGGGCGCTGCGCGCCTGATCCATAAGATGTTCCTGCAGGCCCTGTTCGGGATTGGCGAAGCTGTCGAAGTCGGGGGCTTCGCCGCTGCCGGAGAGCATGTCGATGCCGCCTGATCCGATGGCGGACGCGGCGCGATCGGCCGGGCCGTCGTCGATGAAGGTTTCCGCGCCATAATCCACGTCCAGCGGGGCGTCGGCTTCGCCCAGCCCCTGGCCGATGAGATCGTCCGTTGCGCCGGTTTCAGCGGAAAGGGTTGGACGCTCAATCTGTGCATCGATGCCGTCGGGACTTGCCGTGTCGGTCGGCGCGCCGGTCTCGAGCAGCGGGTTCTTTTCAAGTTCCGCCGCGACGAAGGCGTCGATTTCCAGATTGGAGAGCGCCAGCAGCTTGATCGCCTGCTGGAGCTGCGGCGTCATCACCAGAGACTGGCTTTGCCGCAGGTCGAGGCGCGGCGCGAGAGCCATCAGCCGGCGCCCTTGCGCTTATGGTGCAGGGGGGCGCGGGGGGCGCTCATCAGAGCGAGAAATTCTCGCCCAGGTAGAGGCGGCGGACCTCGGCGTTGGCGACCAGTTCGGTCGGGCTGCCCGCGAAGAGAACCTGGCCGCCATAGATGATACAGGCGCGATCCACGATTTCCAGGGTTTCGCGGACATTATGATCGGTGATGAGGACGCCGATGCCGCGCGTCTTCAACTGTTTCACCAGATCGCGAATGTCGGCGATGGAGAGCGGGTCGATGCCGGCGAAAGGCTCGTCGAGCAGGACGATCGAGGGGTTGGCGGCGAGCGCGCGGGCGATTTCGCAGCGGCGGCGTTCACCGCCCGACAGCGCCATGGCGGAGGAGTTGGCGAGGCGGGTGAGGCCGAATTCATCGAGCAGCTGGGCAAGCCGGGCTTCGCGCGAGGCCTTGTCCGGTTCGGCCAGTTCCAGCACGGCGCTGATATTCTGAGCGACGGTAAGGCCGCGGAAGATGGAGGTTTCCTGAGGCAGATAGCCAAGGCCCAGAATCGCGCGGCGGTACATGGGCAGGCCGGTAATGTCTTCACCATCGAGGATGATGCGGCCGTGATCGGGGCGGACGAGGCCCATGACCGAGTAGAAGCAGGTCGTCTTGCCCGCGCCATTGGGGCCGAGCAGGCCGACGACCTCACCCTTGCCGACGGTCAGCGAGACGTCGGTCAGGACGGCGCGCTTGTCATAGCTTTTGGCGATGGAGATGACCGATAGTCCTTCGCCCAATTCCTGCGGCGAAAGGGGCGCGGACACGCCCTGTCTATCCTGCATCATGAGATCGTCCATCATCCGTCCTTGCTGCTCCGTCGCCCGGAGATAAAATACCAGCACCGCCAAGGCAATTGGCAAGCTTTGTGCATGGGATCGCGGCCGGGGCAAGGGGAAAATGGGGAGCCGTGCCCTTCCCACCGTCAAAAGCTTGATTTAGCGCTCTGCAAGGGTCAGTGCAGGGGTAGGCGGCAACCGCGGCTATGCGGACCGAAAAAAACATCCGCTACTATAAAATTCAGCGGCCAGAATAAGAGGCGAGGAATGAGGATCGAGGATTTGGGTTCGGCCGTGTCATGGGAAGAAGCCCTGACGCGTCAGCCGCTGGAGGCGCTGCTGGAGCAGGCCGAGGCGATGACGCTGGGCTCGTTCGGCGCGACCGTCACCTATTCGCGCAAGGTCTTCATTCCGCTGACTCATCTGTGCCGCGATGTCTGTCATTATTGCACCTTCGCCAAGGCGCCGCGCCATGCAGGGTCGCCCTATCTGTCGATCGAGCAGGTGCTGGAGATTGCGCGGGCGGGCGAAGCGGCAGGGTGCCGGGAGGCGCTGTTCACGCTGGGGGACCGGCCGGAGGACCGCTATGCGGTGGCGCGTGCGGCGCTGGAGCAGATGGGGCACGACTCCACGCTCAGCTATTTGCGGGAGGCTGCTGCGGCGGTGCTGGCGGAAACGAGCCTGCTGCCCCATTTGAACCCCGGCATCATGGGGGACGATGATCTGGCGATGCTGCGGCCCGTTGCGGCGTCGATGGGGCTGATGCTGGAAAGCACGTCTGAGCGGTTGTGCGCCAAGGGTGGCCCGCACTATGGGTCGCCGGACAAGATCCCGGCGGTGCGGCTGGAGGCGATCGAGGCGGCGGGGCGGGCGCGGGTGCCCTTCACCACCGGCTTGCTGATCGGCATTGGCGAGACGCGGGTGGAGCGGATCGAGGCGCTGCTGGCGATCCGCGATGCGCATGCCAGGCATGGGCATGTGCAGGAAGTGATCATCCAGAACTTCCGGGCCAAGCCGGACACGCGGATGGCGGATCATGCCGAGCCGCCGCTGGAGGAGCATCTGTGGACCGTCGCGGCGGCGCGGCTGATCCTGGGGTCGGAAATGACGATCCAGGCTCCGCCCAATTTGCAGCCGGACGGGCTGGCGGCGCTGATGCGGGCGGGGGTGAATGATTGGGGCGGCGTGTCGCCAGTGACGCCCGATCATGTGAACCCGGAAGCGCCGTGGCCGCATCTGATGGCACTGGCGGCTGCAACGGCTGCGGCGGGACGGGTGCTGACGGAGCGGCTGGCTGTTGGACCGGCTTATGCCAAGGAACCGGAGCGGTGGCTGGAGCCTGAAGTCGCGCTGAAGGTGCGGCGGGCGGTGGATGCGCGTGGCCTGCCGATCGTCGAGCATTGGCGTGCGGGTGCGGGCGAAGCGCCGCCGGTGCTGCCCAAGGCCGGGCGGACGCTGATGGGCGGGCGGATCGAGGAGATCATCGCCAAGGCGGGCGAAGGGTTGGACGAGAGCGAGATCGTCACGCTGTTCCAGGCGGCTGGGCCGGACGCCGGGCGGGTCATGGAAGCGGCGGACGCGCTGCGGCGGAAGGCGGTGGGCGACGCGGTCACTTATGTGATCAACCGCAACATCAACTATACCAATATATGCACCTATCGCTGCGGCTTCTGCGCCTTTTCCAAGGGAACGGCGAAGGCTCTGCGCGGACCTGCCTATAAGCTCGATCTGGAAGAAGTTGCGCGCAGGGCGGCCGAGGCACAGGCGCGGGGCGCGACCGAAGTCTGCCTGCAGGGCGGTATTCATCCGGACTATGATGGGCATACCTATCTGTCGATCGTTCGGGCGGTGCGGGATGCGGCTCCGGGCATCCATGTCCACGCCTTTTCGCCGCTGGAGATTTCGCATGGGGCCTCCACGCTGGGCATGGAGCTGGAGCCCTATCTGGCGATGCTGAAGGAGGCGGGGCTTTCGACGCTGCCCGGCACGGCGGCCGAGGTGCTGCATGAGGAAGTGCGGGCGATCATCTGTCCTGACAAGGTATCGACCGACGAGTGGATCGCGGTGATGCGGGCGGCGCATCGGGTGGGGTTGAAGAGTACGGCGACGATCATGTTCGGCCATGTCGATGACTATCGCCATTGGGCGCGGCATTTGAGCGTCGTGCGCGGCCTGCAGGAAGAGACGGGGGGCTTTACCGAGTTCGTGCCGCTGCCCTTCGTCCATATGGAAGCGCCGATGTGGCGCAAGGGCAAGGTTAGATCCGGGCCGAGCTTTCGCGAGGCGCTGCTGATGCAGGCGGTGGCGCGGATCGCGCTGCACGGCGCGATCCCGAACATCCAGGCGAGCTGGGTGAAGCTGGGCGAGCAGGGCGTGATCGCGGCGCTGGGCGCGGGCGTCAATGACCTGGGCGGCGTGCTGATGGACGAATCCATTACGCGTGCGGCTGGCGGGGCGCATGGGCAGTTTTTCGATGTGGAGCGGATGCATCGCACGGCAGAGGCGGCGGGCCGCTTCGGCCGGCAGCGCACGACGCTCTATGGTGCGGTCGAACGGGAGGTTGCGGCCTGATGTATGGGGCGCTGGACGCTCTAGACCCAGCGGTGCTGGAAGAGTGGAAGGCAAGCGTCGGACGGAGCGAGACCCGCACTGAGATATTGGAGCATGAGAGCCTGCGCCGCTATGCGCTGGCGGTGGGGAGTGATCCCAAGATCGAGCAGATCATGCCGCCGCTTGCGCATTGGGCCTTTTTCCTGCCGCAGCCGGAGGATGGCGAGATTGGTGAGGATGGGCACCCCCGGCGCGGCGGCTTTCTGCCTGCCATCACCCTGCCGCGGCGCATGTTCGCGGCGGCGGACATTAGATTTGAAGCGCCGTTGCTGCTGGGCGAAGCTGCGGAAATGCTGAGCAGCATAGCCAATGTCGCGCACAAGAGCGGGCAGTCTGGCGATCTCGTCTTCGTCGATGTCGATCGGACGATTAGTCAGCAGGGGAGCGTCCGCGTGCGGGAGCGGCAAACCTATGTCTATCGGAACATGAGTTCTCCTGCGCCCATGCCGGTTCCGCTGGACCCGCCGGTCGAAGGGGAGTTGTGGCAGCCGGGGCCGGTCACTCTGTTCCGCTTTTCCGCCGCCACCTTCAATGGCCATCGCATCCATTATGACCTGCCCTATGCGCGGGAGGAGGAAGGCTATCCGGCGCTGGTCGTGCATGGGCCATTTACTGGGGCGAAGCTGGCGGCTTTTGCCGGGCGCGAAGGGAGGCTGGCACGCTTCAATTTCCGGGCGCAATCTCCACTGTTCCTGGGGCAGCCGATCCGGTTGCAGCGGGGCGATGGCGAGGTGCGAGCTATGCGCTGCGATGGGGCGACGGCGATGACGGCGAAGGTGGTATATCAATGAGCGGAATAGGCTTGCGTTCGCTGCTGTTCGTGCCTGGCGACCGTCCCGAGCGGATGCGCAAGGCGCTGGGCAGTGGCGCGGACGCGCTGATCCTGGACCTGGAGGACTCCGTCGCGTTGGACGCCAAGGCGCAGGCGCGGAAGGAAGTATCCGCCTTTCTGGAAGAGGCTGGGCGCGAGGATCCCGCGCTGTTCGTTCGTGTTAACCCGCTGGACGGGTGTCTGACCGACGCCGACCTGGACGCGATTGTGGGAGCCCGTCCAACCGGGATCATGTTGCCCAAGGCGGAAGGGGCGGCGTCGATCACTGACCTGGACGCCCGGCTGCGGGCGCGGGGCGACGAGCAGGCGTTGATCCTGCCGATCGTGACGGAGACGCCCAAGGCTCTGTTCCGGCTGGGCGAATATGCCGATGTGCGCGAGCGGCTGGCGGGACTGACATGGGGTGCGGAGGATCTGCCTGCGGCGGTGGGCGCGCTGACCGCACGCCATGCCGATGGCAGCTATACGCCGCCCTATGAGGTGGCGCGCGCACTGACCCTGTTTGCGGCGAGCGCGGCAGAGGTGCCGCCGATCGAGACGGTGTATCCGGCGATCCGCGATCTGGATGGGCTGGCGGTCTATGCGGAGCGGGGGGCGCGTGATGGCTTTCAGGGCATGATGGCGGTGCATCCCGATCAGGTGCCGGTGATCAATGCAGCTTTCACGCCGTCGGCCGAAGAGATTGCGCGGGCGCAGGCGGTGGTTGATGCCTTCGCCGCCAATCCCGGTGCAGGGGTGCTGACGCTGGACGGCAAGATGATCGACCGGCCCCATTTAAAGAGGGCGCAGGCGCTGCTGGATCGTTGCTGACGCGGCATTGACCTTCGACCTCCCATATGGGAGAGCGGGGCATGCCGTCGCTTTGGGCCGATCAGAATGAACTGTTCCTGCCGCTGGTGGACGGCATCCATGAAAGTCCGCCGTTCGGCGCTTTCATCCGTAACCTCGTCAGCCGCACCTATGCGCGCCGGGCCTTCCTGATCATCACGCTGGCCAATGCAATGCCAGAGCAGGAGCCGACGGTGATCCATGTCGCCGCGCCCCGTGCGTCGCAGGAGCCGCCGCTGGATTTCAAGCGGTTGGAAGCGCTGCGGCTGCATCCCTATGGTTCGTTGCGGCCGGGGCGCGTCTATGCGCTCGATGAGATGCTGAATTACGACAATGCGCAAGAGCTGGAGCGCCAGCGCGAGGCGTTGGACGAGATGAACATCCGCTATGGCCGCTGGTTGCGCGTGGCGGCGGGAGGCGCGGCCGATGCGCATTTCCTGCTGGTGCGGGAACGGGAGGATTTTTCCGCTTCCGCCGTCGCCGTGCTGTCTAGCATCGTACCCCATTTCGCGGCGGCGCTGCGGACGCTGGTGGCGTTGATCGAGGCGCGCTTGCAAGTGGGGATGGCACAAGGCGCGCTGGCGCGGCTGGGCGTGGCGCAACTGGCGTTCGATTGGGGCGGGCGGGTGATGGCGGCCGATCCGGCGGCAGAGGCAATGCTGACCTTTACCGTCAAGCCGGGGCCGAGTCCGGAACGGCGGCTGCAGCTGCTGCCCGAGACGGCGCACGCGCTGAATCGGGCTTGCGCGGAGATGGCCTCCGCCGCGCCGGGCGTCACGCGGGTGATCCGGATCGACGAGGCGCGCGAACTGGATCTGCTGTTGCGCAAGTCGGACCTGACGTTGAGCGAACCCTGCGCCCTGCCTGCGGTGATCGGGATAGTGCGCACGCCCCGGCGTGAGCCTGCCGTGGCGGCGACCGGCACTCTGGCTGTGCTGCACGGATTGTCGGCGAGCGAGGCGGCGCTGGCGCATGCGTTGAGCAAGGGTGAGAGCATTGTCGGCGCGGGCGAACAACTGGGCCTGACCAGCGAGACGGCGCGGAACTATTCCAAACGCATCTATGAAAAGACGGGCGCGAAGGGGCAGGCTGATCTGGTGCGGCTGATCCTAACGGGCCTTGCGCCCCTGGCCTGACGCGGTGCTTGCGGGGTTTTCCGGAGCCTTGAAACTGTAGAAAATATCGCGCCTCACCTGCAACTTTCGCGGTCTGTCGTCTGGCGCTTCAACAGAAAAGTGGGTAAAGGGCCGCCCAACTCTACGCATATAAATTTGGACCGGTAGGCGAGTATGACCATTGGAAAGGCAGCCCTGGAGGGCATCCGCGTTATCGACATGAGCCGCGTATTGGCGGGTCCCGTTGGCGGACAGATATTGGGCGACCTGGGCGCCGACGTAATCAAGGTGGAACGTCCCGGCGTCGGCGATGACGGACGGGGCTATGGCCTGGCCGAGGTGCAGGGCAAGGATGGGACGAGTCTCCGCCAAGGAGGGTTTTTCGCGGCGGCAAACCGCAACAAGCGCTCCATCACGCTCAACCATTCCAAGCCTGAGGGCCAGGAAATCCTGCGCAAGCTGGTGGAGAGCGCCGATGTCCTGATCGAAAATTACAAGGTCGGCGATCTGAAGCGGTTCGGGCTGGATTATGAGAGCCTGAAGGCGATCAATCCCGGCCTCATCTATTGCTCCGTCACCGGTTTCGGCCAGACGGGGCCAATGGCCGCGCGTCCCGGCTATGACGGGCTGTTCCAGGCGACGGGCGGCATGATGGCGGTTACCGGTATTCCCGATGGCCAGCCCGGGGCAGGGCCGCTCAAGGCCGGACCCAGCCTGGTCGATTTCATCACGGGCCATAATACCGCCATTGCTGTCTTGGCGGCGCTGCAGCATCGTAACCGCACTGGTGAAGGGCAGCATATCGATATCGCCTTGTTGGATAGTTCCGTGGCGATGCTGAGCCATATCATGCAGGATTATCTGCTCAACGGTGTTCCCCCGCCGCGCCTTGGCAATGGCGGCAATGGCGGTGGGCCGGCGGATCTGGTTCATACCAAGGACGGCATGCTGTATCTGACCGCGGGCGGTGACGAACATTGGCGTCGCCTGACCGTGCTCATGGGGCAGCCTGAATTGTATCAGGACCCGCGCTTCGACGATAATTACAAGCGGGGCAAGTTGAACCGTCTGGAGTTGATGGACATCATCAACGCATGGAGCCGCGGCTTCACTTCGGAAGAACTTCAGGCGAAGTTCGATGAAGTCAGCATCCCCGCCGCCCGCTACAATGAATTGCCTGAAGTCTGGGAAGATCCGCAGGTCCAGCATCGCGGGTTGCGCATCACGACGCCGCATCCATGGGCCGCGACGGGTTCGGTCGACCTCATCGCCAGCCCGCTCGCCAATATGTCGGCCTCCCCGGCCACGATCCGCAGGGCTCCGCCGCTGCTGGGCGAGCATACTGCCGAAGTGTTGGGTGAGCTGGGCTATGATGAAGCGCGTCTGGCCGAGCTGCAGGAACTGAAGGTCATCTGATTTGGGGGCTCCGGCGGCGGTTTCGCGCCGCCGGGCCTTTATTGCATCATCCTCTGGGTTCGCGTGGCATAGCGAGTGCGCGTTCGGATATGATGTTGCGTTGGATTTGGTCTGTGCCTGCGTAGATGGTGTCGGATCGTGACATGAGGTGCATGGTTGTGAGGCTGTTCATGCGTTCGTCGCTGACGCCTATTTCGCCTTGTTGACCCATGACCTCCATGGCGAGTTCGCCGAGCGCCACGTGCCATCGGGACCAGTAGAGTTTGTAGGTGTATGCGGCGCCTGAGAGTTCGGGGTTGTTTTCGCCGCCTGAGAGCATGCGCAGGCCGTTGTAGCGCATGATCTTGAGGCCGGCATGGGCCTGCGCAATCTTCTGGCGGATGAGCGGGTCGGATGCCTTGCCGTTGGTTTTGGCGATGGCGATGATGTCGTCGAGTTCGTTCTTGAAGTGCATTTGCTGGGCGAGGGTGGAGACCCCGCGTTCAAAGCCCAGGAGCGCCATGGCGACCTTCCAGCCTTCGCCTTCCGCGCCGATGCGGTCGATGGCGAGGGCTTCGGCTCCGTCGAAGAACACTTCGGCGAACTCGGCTTCGCCGGTCATCTGGCGGATCGGGCGGGCATCGACCCCGGGCTGGTCCATGGGGACCATGAGGAAGGAGAGGCCCTTGTTGCCCACGCTCCCGGGCTCGGTGCGGGCGACCACGAAGCACCAGTCGGCGATGGTGCCCATCGAGGTCCAGATCTTCTGCCCGTCGATGATGTATTTGTCGCCTTCAAGCCGCGCCTTGGTCTTGACGTTGGCGAGGTCGGAGCCTGCGCCCGGTTCAGAATAGCCCTGGCACCAGATGGCGCGGCCATGGGCGATGTCGGGGAGGAACCGGGCCTTCTGCTCTTCGCTGCCCATGGCGATGAGGGTGGGGCCGAGCAGTTCGACCCCTAAGTGCCCGGCGCGGGGCGGCCCCTTGGCCCGGGCATATTCCTCGGCGAAGATGATCTGCTCGGCGATCGAGGCATTGCGCCCGCCCCATTGCTCGGGCCAGCCAACGACGCTCCAGCGCGCCTCGCCCAGCGCTGCTTCCCAGGCGCGGCGTTCCTCGACATTGTCGACCTGGTTGGTCTGGCCGCGGATGGACTTGAACGGGCCGGAGAGCTGGGCGTTGAGCCAGTCGGCGGCTTCCTGGCGGAAGGCCTTGAGTTCAGGGGCGAAGGCGAGCTGCATGGATCAGGCGACCTCGAACAGGCCGGCAGCGCCCATGCCGCCGGCGACACACATGGAGACGACCACATATTTGACGCCGCGGCGCTTGCCTTCGATGAGGGCATGGCCAACCAGGCGCGATCCGGTCATGGCGAAGGGGTGGCCGATGGCGATGCCGCCGCCATTGACGTTCAATTTCTCAGGATCGATGCCGAGCGTGCGCTGGCAATAGATGGCCTGGTTGGCGAAGGCTTCGTTGATTTCCCAAAGGCCGATGTCGTCGATCTTGAGGCCGGTGCGCTCGAGCAGCTTGGGGATGGCGAACACGGGGCCGATGCCCATCTCGTCCGCGCCGCAGCCTGCGACCTGAAAACCCCGATAGATGCCCAGGACGGGCAGGCCTTCCTTCTGCGCGGTGTCAAGGTCCATGACCACCTGGGCGGACGCGCCGTCGGACAGCTGGCTGGCATTGCCCGCCGTCACATGCTTGCCTTCCTTGATGACCAGGCCGTTCTTGAACACGGGCTTGAGCTCAGAAAGCTTCTCGTAAGTGGTGCCCGCGCGGATGCCCTCGTCCTTTGTGAGGGTGAGTTCCTCCTTGCCGGTCTCATTGCCTTCCTTGTCGAAGAGCGCCTTGGTGACCGTGATGGGGACGATCTCGTCATCGAACTTGCCCGCTTCCTGGGCGGCGGCGGCGCGCTGCTGCGAGAGGGCGGCAAAGCGGTCCTGGTCCTCGCGGCTGATGCCATAGCGTTCCGCAACGATCTCGGCGGTTTCGATCATCACCATGTACGCGTTGGGATCGCGCGCCTTGATGAACTCGGACCGGTTGCGGAAGGCGGGATAATGTTTGTCGATGGTGAGCGAGACATTCTCGACCCCGCCGGAGATGGCGCAGTCGATCTCGTTGGCGATGATGCCGCGCGCGGCAAAGGCGAGCGCGTTGAGGCCCGAGGAGCATTTGCGGTCCATCGAGAAGCCTGCGGTGCTGTCGGGGAGGACCGAGCCGTGGACGGTCAGGCGACCGACATTGTAGCTCTGGGTGTTCCACTGGTTGGCAACGCCGAGATAGACATCGTCGACGCGGGCGGGATCGATGCCTGCGCGGGCGATGGCGGCATCGACCACATGGGAGGACATGAACGGCGCTTCGGTGTCGTTGAACGCGCCGCGATAGGCTTTGCCGACCCCGGTACGGGCGGTGGAGATGATGGCTGCTTCACGCATCGAATGGTCCTTTACTTAAAAGCCGTGCATGTTGGTGGGGCCCCAATAGGCGCGCATTTCGACGACCTCATTGGCTTCGTTGAAGCGGAAGGTGTCGATGACGTCGATGCGCTTGTGGCCGCCGTCATAATTGAGGTTCACCGAAAAGGGGAAGACGGCATAGTCGCCCGCGACCCGGACGGGGCCTTCGAGCTTCAATTTGGCGCCGGTCTTCATGGATTCGGCGTAGAAGGCGCGGATCGCTTCGCGGCCCTTGTGGATGGGTGAGCCGATCGGGTCTTCGACGGTCGCATCCTGCGCATAGAGGGTGGCGACCTGGTCGGCGCTGCCCGCTTCGAAGGCGGCGACATAGGCGTGGACGGCGGCTTCCATCCTGGTGGGATCTGGCATGGTTTTGGCTCCAACGGGACTGGTGGCGAGCAGGCTCAATGTGAGGGCGAGGAAGGCGCGGGCCAAGCGGCTATTCCGGAAAATAGCGGTTGATGGTGTCGACCACGCAGGCGGGCTTGTCCTTACCCTCGATCTCGACGGTGACGCGGATCACCGCCTGGATGGCGCCGCCCTTCACTTCTTCGGCCGAGACGATTTCGCCTGTGCCGCGAATGCGCGAGCCGACCACGACGGGATTGAGGAAGCGGGTCTTGTCCATGCCGACATTCACCCCTGCGGAAAAGCGGCGGACCTCGACGATCTGGGGCATGAACAGGTTGACGAGGCTGAGGGTGAGATAGCCATGCGCGATGGTCGCGCCGAACGGACCGTCTTTCGCGCGGACCGGATCGACATGGATCCACTGATGGTCGCCGGTGCAGTCGGCAAAGGCGTCGATGCGCGACTGCTCGATGGTGAGCCAGTCGGAGGTGTCGAGCTTCGTGCCCTCCTTGCCGAGGAGATCGCGCGGATTTTCGAAGATGGTCGCCATGTTACGCCCGCTGGCTCGAGACCGCGACGATCTCGCCGGTCATGTAGGAGGAGAGATCGGAGGCGAGGAACATCATGACGTTGGCGATTTCCCAGACCTCGGCGGGGCGCTTGAAGGCTTCCTTTTCGACGAGCTTGTCCAATGCTTCCTGGGTGGTCACCTTGGCGAGGAAGGGGTGCATGGCAAGGCTGGGCGAGACCGCGTTGATGCGCACGCCATATTCGGCCGCCTCGATCGCGGCGCAGCGGGTGAAGGCCATGACCCCGGCCTTGGCGGCGGCATAATGGGCCTGGCCCTTTTGCGCGCGCCAGCCCAGCACCGAGGCGTTATTGACCATGACGCCGGACTTGGCGGCGTACATGGAGGGGAGGAACGCGCGGGTCATGCGGAAGAGCGAGGTCAAGGTGACGTCGAACACGCGGGCCCACTGCTCGTCGGTCATGTCGATAATATCGACCTCGCCGCCCAGCCCTGCATTGTTGATGAGGACATCGACCCGGCCCAGCTGGCCAAGCGACGCATCGCGCAAACCCTGCACGGCCTCTTCGCTGGTGACGTCGCAGACGAACAGGGCAGGCCGCTCGCAGCCGACTTCATCGGCGATGCGGTCGGCGGCCTCATTGAGGCGGCGTTCGTGGAAGTCGCTGATGAGGAGCTTGGCGCCCTCTTCGGCGGCGCGCTTGGCGGCGGAGAAACCGATGCCGGTGCCGGCCGCCGCGGTCACGACCACGGTCTTGCCCTTGAGAAGCCCAAGCGGCGTCGGATAGGGCGGCACGGGCGAGGTCGGGGTCATGCGGAATGGTCCTTCATGGTTGCGGCGGTAGTGGCCGCCTGATGGTCTGTGACAAGGATGATCTTGCCGCGCACATGGCCCTCGCGCACGCGCGCCATGGCGGCGGCGGCCTCGCTCAAGGGGAGGGTTTCAAGCGGCGGGGGCGTCATGCGCCCTTGCGCGGTGGCGGTAACGAGCGCTGCGAGATGGGCGGGCGCGCTTTCGAAACTGGCCGAGGTGCGGATCGTGGCTATGCCCTTGGCGGCGAAGCGCTCCGCATCGGGCAGCGTTTCATCAGGAAGCATGGTCTCGATCGCGACATAGCGGCCGCCCGGACGGATCAGCGCGGCGGGATCGGCAATGCTGCCCTGGCCGACCGTGTCGAGGAGGAGATCGACGCCATCGGGCGCCCACTGCGCGATCCTTTGCGCCACATCCTCATGGCGGTAATCGATCGGGCAGGCGACGCCGAGCGCGGCGAGCAAATCCTGGTTGGCGGGCCCTGCGGTCGCGGCGATCTGGGCTCCGGCTTCTCGCGCGATCTGGATGGCCCAGAGGCCCGTGCCGCCCGATCCGCCATTGACGAGTACGCGCTCGCCGGACGCGAGCTGCCCTTGCGCGAGCAGGGCTTCACGCGCGGAGATGCCGGGCACCGGGATGGTGGCGGCAGCGGCAAAGGAGAGGCTTTCGGGCAGGGCGACGGCCTGGGCGGCGAGGCAGATGGCATAGTCGCCCCAGGTGCCGCCGCGCCCCAGCGGCAGGGAGGACAGGAAGGCGACGCGCGTCCCGGGCTCGAGCCCTTCCACCCCTTGCCCGGTCGCCACGACCGTGCCGGTCCCGTCAAAGCCGGGGATCAGGGGCAGGAAGCTGTCGGGCAGGAAGGGGAGAAAGCCCGCGCAGGCTTTCCAGTCGGCCGGGTTGACCCCCACCGCCGCGATCTGGACCAGCGCCTCCCCCGGGCCGGGCGCAGGGACGGGCAGGTCGCGGGCGCGGATCGCCTGCGGCCCGGTAAAGCCGTCCATCGCCATGGCCTGCATGGGGGAGGAGGGGGCGCGGGCGCCCGTCATGCGGCGATCTTGTCTCCGTCGAGCAGCAGCGCGGCCAGGGCTTCGCGGTGCGCATCGGGCGTGCCGAGCCAGCTCGCAGTTGCGCGCGCGCGCTTGAAATAGAGATGGGCGTGATGTTCCCAGGTGAAGCCGATGCCGCCATGGAGCTGGATCGCGTCGCCCGAGACCGAGCGATAGGCGTCCGACACATAGGCCCGCGCGGCATGGGCGGCCTCGGCCAGTTCCTCGCCATTTTCATCGATCGCGGCGGCGGCGTAATAGGCCGCCGAGCGCGAGGCTTCGACCAGCAGCATCATGTCGGCGAGCATATGCTTATAGGCCTGGAAGGAGCCGATGAGACGGCCGAACTGAACGCGCTGCTTGGCGTAATCGACGGTGGCGTCGAGGCTGTATTGCATGCCGCCGGTCTGTTCAGCCGCGAGCAGGCCAGCGCCGATGGTCAGCGTGCGCGCGATCGCCGTCTTGGCGCTGCCGGGTTCGCCCAGGATCATGTCCGGGGTGACGGCGCAGTCGAAGGTGAGGCAAGCAAAGCGGCGGGTGCGGTCGAGGCTGGGGAGCGCTTCGATCGTGAGGCCGGGCGTGTCGGCTTCGAGGACGATGAGGCTCTCATCAGCGGTGGCGACGATGATGAACTCTGCGACATGGGCGAAGGTCACGAACTCGGCCTTGCCGGTCAAGCGGCCGTTCGCCAGGGTCGGACGGCTTGCGGTCCCTGCGAAACTGGCGCGGGTGCCTGATGCGAGGCGCGGCAGCAGCGCCGCCTGCTGTTCCTCGCTGCCTGCGGCAAGCACGGCCTGGACTGCGAGCACGGCGGTCTCGAAAAAGGGAACCGGCGCCAGGACCCGGCCGGTTTCTTCCAAGACCAGCGCCATTTCGACCGCGCCCAGGCCAAGGCCGCCCTGGGCCTCGGGGATCATGAGCCCGGCAAAGCCCATTTCGGCAAAGCTCGCCCAGAGCCCTTCGTCAAAGCCGCTGGCCCCTTCGACCGCGGCGCGGATGACGTCGGGGTTGGCGGCGTCGGTCAGGAAGTCGCGCGCGGCTTCCTGGATCGCGCGCTGGTCGTCGCTGAGCGCAAAGTCCATCAGGCGGCTCCGTAAACCGGCTTTGCAGGCTCGCGGGTTTGGAGGAGCTTGCGCACGATCGCATCCATTTCTTGTGGCTCGAGCCGCGCGCCCTTGTCGAAGGCGGGGCTGTCGGTCCAGCCTTGCGAGAGGAAGACCTGGCCGCCCTTCAGCTCGAACACCTGGCCGGTGACGCCCTTCGACTGTTCCGAGACCAGATAGGCGACGAGCGGGGCCATGTTTTCAGGCGCGAACAGGTCGAACTCGCCTTCCTTGGCCTCCATGTCGAACGCGCCGGTATTGGTCATGCGGGTGCGGGCATTGGGGGCAAGGGCGTTGGCGGTGATGCCAAGGCGGCCAAGTTCGGCCGCCTGCACCAGCGTCAGCGTGGCGATGCCGCCCTTGGCGGTCGAATAGGCCGACTGGCCGACCGAGCCCTGGAGGCCCGCGCCGCTCGTCGTGTTGATGATGCGCGCGTCGACCGGGTTGCCCGCCTTGCTCTGCGCGCGCCAATATTCAGCGGCGTGGCGCGAGGTGCAGAAATGGCCGCGCAGATGGACGCGGATCACCGCGTCCCATTCTTCAGGGGAGCAGGTGAAGAACATGCGGTCGCGCACGAAGCCGGCATTGTTGACCACGGCATGCAAGCTCCCGAAGCTGTCGAGCGCCTGTTCGACCATGCGCTTGCCCGCGTCCCAATCGGCGACGTCGTCGGTGTTGGCAACGGCCTCACCCCCCATCGCCTTGATCTCGTCCACCACCTGTTCGGCCGCGCCCTTGGTCGCGCCCGCCTCGCCATGGGTGCCAACGCCAAGGTCGTTGACCACGACCTTGCAGCCTTCCGCCGCGAGGCCCAGCGCATAGGCCTTGCCCAGGCCATTGCCCGCCCCGGTCACGATCGCAACACGTCCTTCGCAGATACCCACTTGCCTTACTCCTTCAAAAGCCTGTCATGCGGCGACCGGGATCAGCAGATGCTGGCTCACGTCGCCTACCAGATCGAGCAGCGAATAATCCCGCTGCGAAAAATGCCATGCCTTGTCCACCCGGACGAAGGCGTCATGATAGCGGCCCGCGCAGATCGCCTGGAGCGGCAGGTCGGGGGTCGCCTGGAACACGGTGTAATAGGAACGGCAGGTGGCGGTCCCTGCCGCCTCGTCCACCTCGACGATGGGGTTGGTGATGATGTGCTTGGTGCGCGGCGTGCCGCAAGGGTAAAGCCGCACATGGGCGCGCCAGAGCGCGAGCATCGGCGCTGACCCTTCGACCACTTCGCCGCCGCCGGTCTTGACCTGCGCGCGCTCGAACAGCGCGGCGACGCCTTCAAGGTCGCCTGCGTCCATCAGCTCGGCATAGCGGTAGAGGAGGTTGGTGATCGCCGTGGCGCTGCTCATGGCTTGCCTTCCCGCTGCGCCGCTTGGGCTTCGCGATGCTGCGCGGTCTCCCCGGTCAGGCGCACGGCGACCGCCTCCGACTGGCTGCGCTGCGCCTGACGCGCTTCGTCGGCCTCCCGCAGCGGCTGCGCCTCGATGAGGTCGCTGAGCGCCGAGCGGGCGAGCTTCTGATACTCCCCCTCGCCATTGTTGCGCCAGGTGACCTGGTGCGGCTCGAAACTCTTGACCACCTTGGCCGGGTTGCCCACGACCAGGCTGCGCGGCGGGGTGACCGTGTCGGACTTCACCAAGCTAAGCGCCGCGACGAGATTTTCATCGCCAATGACCGCATTGTCGAGGATCACCGCATTCATGCCGATCAGGGCATTTTCGCCGATCTCGCAGCCATGGATGATCGAGCCATGCGCGATCGTCGCCCCGCGCCTGATCACCGTGTCGCGCAGCTGGTTGGCGTGCACCGTGACGCTGTCCTGGATCGAGCTGTCGCCCTCGACGATGATCCGCCCGAAGTCGCCGCGCAGCGACGCGCCCGGGGCGATGAAGCAGCCCGGCCCCACGATCACGTCGCCGATCAGCGAGGCGAGCGGATGGACGTAGCTCGATGGATCGACGACGGGCGTGATCCCCTGATAGGCGTAGCAGGGCATGGGGGCCGCTTTCCCGTCAGAGCCGCTCGATGATGGTGACGTTGGCCTGGCCGCCGCCTTCGCACATGGTCTGGAGGCCATAGCGGCCGCCGGTGCGCTCAAGGGCATTCAAGAGCGTGGTCATGAGCCGCGCGCCGGTGGCCCCGATCGGATGGCCCAGCGCGATCGCGCCGCCCTGCACATTGACCTTCTCATGGGGCACGTCGAGTTCCTTCATCCAGGCCATGGTGACGCTGGCGAAGGCCTCGTTGCATTCAAAGAGGTCGATGTCGTTGATGCTCATGCCCGCCTTTTTGAGCGCATATTGGGTGGCGGGGATGGGGCCGGTCAGCATCCAGACCGGGTTTGCGGCGCGCACCGAAAGATGATGGATGCGGGCGCGGGGTTTGAGGCCATGTTCCTTGACCGCCCTTTCGCTGGCGATGAGGAGGGCGGCTGCCGCGTCGCAATTCTGGCTGGCGACGCCCGCGGTGATGATGCCGCCTTCATTGACGGGCTTCAAGGATGCCAGGCCCTCGAGCGAGGTGGTCGGGCGGATGGTCTCGTCGCGGGCGAGGCCCTCGAACGGAGCCACTTCCTTGTCGAACCAGCCATTGTCCCAGGCGGCCTGGGCGCGCTGGTGCGAGGCGAGGCTGAACTCTTCCATCGCGGCGCGGCTGATGCCCCATTTGTCGGCGATCATCTCGGCCGACTTGATCTGGTTCACTTCTTCATCGCCATAGCGCTCGATCCAGCCCTTCGACCCATGGAAGGGGCTGTCGAAGCCATATTGCGCGCCGGCGATCATCGCGGCCATGATCGGGATCTGGTTCATCGCCTGGCTGCCGCCTGCGACCACCAGGTCCTGCGTGCCGCTCATCACGCCTTGCGCGGCGAAATGGACCGCCTGTTGGCTTGAACCGCACTGGCGATCGACGGTGACGCCGGGCACATCTTCAGGCAGACCCGCGACCAGCCATGCGGTACGGCCGATGTCGCCCGCCTGGCCGCCGATCGTCTCGGTGCAGCCCCAGACGACGTCCTCGACCTGGGAAGGATCGATGCCGGTGCGGGTCACCAGTTCCTTGATCGGATGCGCGCCAAGGTCGGCCGGGTGGACATGGGCAAGGCTGCCCTTCTTGCGGCCGACGGGGGTGCGGACGGCGTCGATGATATAGGCTTCAGGCATTGGCGGCCTCTCGTGCGAAGGTCTGGTCCGGCCCCATGGGCTGGGTGAAGATGCGCGTGGCGATGCGCGCGCGGTGATAGGCAGGCGTGCCCCAGCTTTGCGTCAGGGCGACGGCGCGCTTGAGGAACAGGTGGACGTCCACCTCCCAGCTATAGCCCATCGCGCCATGCACCTGGATCGAGGCGCGGGCGGCCTTGTCGGCCGCTTCCAGGGCAACCAGCTTGGCATGGCTGACGCGGGCGCGGGCTTGCGTGTCGCGCGCGCCGATTTCGGCGGCGGCGGCGGCCACCACAGGCTTGGCGAACTCGATCGCGACCTGCGCGGAGGCGAGGTGATGCTTGACCGCCTGGTAGCTGCCGATCGGCTTGCCGAACTGCTGGCGTTCCTTGGCATAGTCGACCGCAAGGTCGACCGAGCGCTGGGCGAGGCCCAGGGCGAAGGCGGCGTTGAACAGGGCCGCGCGGTCCAAGGCCAGGTCCCAGTCGGCCTTCCCCAGCGCGGTTGCGTTGCTCGGGCTCCACTCGACCGAAAAGAGGCGGCGGAAGGGGTCGATGCTGGGCTGGGCGGTCAGCGTCACCTGGTCGGGCGTGGCGAGATAAGCCTCGCCATCCTGGTGCAGGATGATCGCCGCTGCGCTGTCGGCATTGGCGACATAGGGATTGAGCGGATGCTGGATCGCGATCGCAGCGGTGGGATCGGCGAGCAGTTCATGATCGGGCGCAAGCGCGGCGAGCATCGGGGCGGCGACGCCTGCGCTCTCGATCAGCGGCTCGGGCAGGACGACATAGCCTGCTTCCTGGGCGATCAGGGCAAAGTCGGTTTCGGCAAGCCCGATCCCGCCTGCGCTTTCAGGGAGCAGGACAAGGGTGAGGCCGGTCTCGACGATCGACGCCCAGCGCGTGGGGTCGATCGCCTCGCCCGCTTCCATCATGCGGCGCCAATGGTCGGGCGTCGAGCTGTCGGCGAAGAGCGAGCGCGCGGTCTCGGCAAACATCAGCTGTTCATCGCTGAGGGTGAAATCCATCTCTTTATTCCCCCTTAGCGCGGCAGGCCGAGCATGCGCTCGGCGATGATGTTGCGCTGGATCTCGTTCGATCCGGCATAGATGGGCCCGGCGAGCGCGAAGATATAGTCGTCGATCCAATCGACGGCGTTCGCGTCGGGCGCTTCGTGGGTGAGTTCGGCCTGTGGCCCCAGGATCGAGAGCGCTGTCTGCGTCAGATGAATGTCGAGCTCCGACCAGAAGATCTTGTTGGTGGACGCCTCAGGCCCGATCTTCGCGCCCGCCATCAGCCGCGAGGCGGTCTGGTAGATGTTGAGCGCATAGGCGTCGGCATTCATGTGCGCGCGCACCACATCGGCTTCGAGCGCCGGGTCAGCGCTGTCCTTGTTGGCGGCCCACAGTTCGGCCAGCTTCTTGGCCGCCACCTGGTAGCGGGCGGGCGAGCGTAGCATGAGGCCGCGCTCGAACCCGGCGGTCGCCATGCAGATGTGCCAGCCCTGGCCTTCCTCACCGAGGCGATTGAAGGCGGGGACGCGGACATTTTCAAGGAAAATCTCGGCAAAGCCGACATGGCCGTTGATCTTCTTGATCGCATTGACCGTCACGCCCGGAGCATTGAGCGGGAAGAAGATGAGGCTCATCCCCTTGTGTCGCTCACTGCCCGGTTCGCGGAACAGGCCGAACGCCCAGTCGGCGAACACCGCGCGGCTCGACCAGATTTTGTGGCCATTGAGGATATAGTCGTCGCCCTCCCGCGTCGCGGTGGCGCGCACGCCGGCAAGGTCCGAGCCTGCCTGCGGTTCGGACCAGGCCTGCGCCCAGATTTCCTCGCCCGACGCCATCTTGGGCAGGAAGCGCTGCTTTTGCTCATGGGTGCCGAATTCGATCAGCGTCGGCCCCAGCAGGAAGATGCCGTTCTGGTTGACGCGGCCCGGCGCCCCTGCGCGATAATATTCTTCCTCGAAGATCAGCCACTGGATGAGGTCAAGGCCGCGCCCGCCATATTCGCGTGGCCAGGTCACCATGCCCCAGTCGCCCGACTTCAGGGTTTTTTCCCATTGCCGGTGCGCCTCGAAGCCTTCGCGCGTCGCGTCGAAATGCTCGAGCGGTTCTGATGGCACATGGGCTTCGAGCCAGCTGCGGACTTGCGCGCGGAACGCCTGCTGCTCGGGAGTGTAGTTGAGGTCCATCAGAACTTCGCCGTGCCCTTTCCTTCGGCGAAGGCGTCGCGCGCCTTCTGGCTGTCTTCATGCATGTACATTTCGAGGGTGAAGCCCTGCTCGATCCGGTAATGGGCGGAAGGATCGGTGGGCTCGATGAGATTGAGCGCCTGCTTGGCGATGACGAGCGCCGCGCGGCTCTTGGACGCGATCACCTCGCAGAAGGCGTAGGCCTCTTCCTTGAGCTGCTCGAGCGGCACCACCTTGTGGACCGATCCGTGGCGATAGGCGTCCTCGACCGGGATGCGGCCGCCGGTGAAGAAATTGGCGCGCACCATCTGGACCGGCAGCATGCGGCTCATGAAGGCCGCCCCGCCCATTGCGCCGCGGTCGATCTCGGGCAGCGAGAAATAGGCGCCTTCCGCGGCAATCAGCGCGTCGCAGGCGCCCGCGATATTGACGCCGCCGCCGATGACGAAGCCGTGGAGCGCGCCCACCACCGGGATCTCGCATTCGCGGATCGCCTTGAAGGTGAGATAATTATCCTTGTTGAGCTTTGCGATGCGCTCGGGGTGCGCGGCCATTTCCTTGATGTCGACGCCGCCGCAAAAACCCCGCCCTTCGGCGCGGATCAGGATGCAGCGCACCTCAGGATTGCGCGAGGCTTCCCAGACGAGGCCGGGAATCGATTCCCAGCCCTTGGTGTCGAAGGCGTTGACCGGCGGATGGTCGAACAGGATTTCGGCGATCCGGTCCTTGATGGTGAGCGTAATCGGCATGTCTTGTCCTTCTTCCTCAGGCCCTCTCCTCAGGCCGCGCTGGCGGTCTCGCGGCCGAGCGCAGCGAGCGCTGCAAGGCGCTCATGCGCTTCTGCGACGATGCGGTCGACCAGTTCCTGGCAGCTGGGTATTTCATCGATGCGTCCGCCGACCACGCCGGTCGCCATCACGCCATGTTCGATGTCGCCATCGACCACCGCCTTCTGGATCAGCATCGGCATGGTCGCGGCCATCATCGCCTGTTTCAAGGGCACCTGGCCATGGCCGGTCATCCCCTTGGCCGACTTGATCATGTCGAGCCAGCTTGCCCCGCTCAGCTTCTTCATCGCCGCGCTCGCTTCGATCGCGCGCAGCCACATGCCCAGTTTTCCGGACTTTTCGATCTTGTCCATGAGGCGGGTGCGGACCATCCGCTGGGGGATGCCGTCCAGCTTGGTGGTGACGACGATCCGGTCCGTAGAAGCTTTAAGATATTCCGCCTTGGCGCTGTCGGGGACCGGGCTTTCCTTGGTGAGGAGGAAGCGCGTGCCCATCGCG
Organism: Sphingobium sp. TomTYG65; assembly: GCF_055395525.1. Lineage (NCBI taxonomy): Bacteria > Pseudomonadati > Pseudomonadota > Alphaproteobacteria > Sphingomonadales > Sphingobiaceae > Sphingobium > Sphingobium sp. TomTYG65. Next base: position 1,187,830 of record NZ_AP027331.1, read on the forward strand.
ATGCCGACCGCGCCATAGGCCAGCGCTGCGGCAAGGCCGCGCCCGTCGGCAAAGCCGCCGCTCGCGATCACCGGCACCTTGACGGCATCCAATACCTGGGGGAGCAGCACGGTGGTGGGGACGGACCCTGTATGCCCGCCGCCTTCGCCGCCCTGGACATTGACCATGTCGACGCCCAGTTCGACCATCTTCTGCGCATGCTTGACCGCGCCGACGGTGGGGACGCAGAGGATCCCTGCATCCTTGAAGCGGCCGATCATCTTGGCGTTGGGGCCGCGGCCGAAGCTGACCGCGCGCACCTGATCCTTGTTGGCGAGGATCAGTTCGACGATTTTGTCGGCGCCGGGCTGGAAGCTGTGGAAATTGACGCCGAAGGGCTTGTCGGTGCCACGGCGGACGGCAAGCAGCTTCTCGCGCGCTTCGTCGGGCGTCATCACCGCCGCGCCCAAAAAGCCGAACGCGCCCGCATTGCTGGAACCGATGACGAGGCTCGGCTCGGCGACCCAGCCCATCGCGGTCTGGATGATCGGCCAGCGGCAGCCAAGCCGCTCGGTCATGATCGTGTGCAGCGGATCACCCATCATTCGCTCGCCTGCTTTTTGTTCGCTTCCGCCATCTTCTTGGCGTCGAGGCCCGCAATCGAGCTGCCCTGCGTCAGGTCATTCTGGGCGTGGGCGAAGTGGTGCATATGATATTGCGCCTCCATCGCGTTGCGCTTGCCCATCAGCTCCTCGACATGGTTGATCGCCTGCTTGGTGAGCCAGTTGCCAAGCCGGGGCTGCGCGACGAGCTTGGCCGCCATGGCCGCGACGGTCTCGCGCAGCGCTTCGCGGGGCACGATCTTGTTGACCATGCCGAAGCTTTCGGCTCGGCTCGCGCTCATCCGCTCGCCTAAGAGCAGGAACTCCTTGGCGACGCGCGGCGGCAGTTCATAGGCATGAGCGAAATATTCGACGCCAGGGATGCCCATGCGGTTGACCGGGTCCTGGAAGAAGGCGTCGTCGGTGGCGACGATGAGGTCGCACACCCAGGCGAGCATGAGGCCGCCTGCGACGCAGGCGCCCTGCACCATGGCGATGGTCGGCTTTGGCGCGTCGCGCCAGCGCCGGCACATGCCGACATATTGCTCCTTCTCGCGGGTATAGAGCAGTTCGGCGGCAGGCTTGTTGACATGGCCCGGCACCAGCAGCCGGTTCTCGAAATGCTTGTGCACGTCGCGGCCGGGCGTGCCGATGTCGTGGCCTGCCGAAAAATGCTTGCCGTTGCCGCCCAGCACGATCGCGCGCACATCGTCATCGTTCACGGCGCGCACGAACGCGTCATCAAGCGCATAGGTCATCTGGCCGTTCTGGGCATTGTTGAAGCCCGGGCGGTTCATCATGATCCATGCGACATGATCGATCACCTCATAGGTGACCGGCTCATCCGTCTCGTAAACAATGTCGACCTGCTGCGGTTCGACCAGGCGGTCGGTCTCGTTCATCTCAGGCTGCCCTTCTGTCTCCGGCCGGATTGTCCTTGAACACGGTCGCGCGGACATTGTTGGGATCGATCTTCGCGATCAGCTCCAGCTGCTGCGCGGTCGGCGCAGGCGTGGTTGGGATTTCGCCCTCGACCTTCGCGAGCGGGAAGCCGGTATTGTCCTGCACTTCCTCGAAGGTGACGCCCGGATGCAGCGAGATCACGCGGATCTGGTGATCGGGGCCGCCGAAATCCATCACGCAAAGATTGGTGATGATGCGGCGCAGGTCGAGGCCCTGGGGCGGCCCGCCATTGCGGTAGCGCGCCGGATTGTAGCCCGCCATGCAGACGAAATCGACTTCGCCTTCCACGAACGCACGCTTGTTGTGGTTGGGGAAGAAGAAGCTGTTGGGGTGGCTGATCGAGTTGCCCGGAAAACCGCGCGCGCCCAGCATCGCCGCCTTGGGCTTCTTGTGGTCGCCGATCACCGAGATATTGGCCTGGCCATAGCGGTCGATCTGCACCGGGCCGACCAGCGCGTGGCGGCGGCCGCTCCACAGGGCGGAGAAGACGCGGTCATAATTGGCGATGCCTTCAAACTCGGGCTCGGCGGCGCGCTTGCCGGGGCCGACCGGCTCGCTGGTGTACCAGGCTTCGCCATCGGTGGTCTGGATGGCAGGCGCGAAGCTCAGTTTCGCAAGGCCAGCGCCGATGCGGGGAAGGGGGCCGATGCCGGTCGCCATCACCTCGCCATCCTCGCGCCAGACTTCGGCGCAGGCGGCGATGACGAGTTCAGCGAGCGAATAGCTATTCTGGGTCATGTTCGGTCTCGCTCTTAGTAAATGGGGACGGGGAGCTGCTTGACGGCTTCTTCGCCGCCGATCGCCGCCTGATAGTCCGCTTCGGACACGTCGATATATTTCGCCTTATAGTCGGCCCAGGCTTCGGGCGAGGCGGCGCTTTCGACATAGGTCTTGATGTGCTTGAGATCGAGCTGATAGTCGGGTGCGGCGCTCGACGGGTGGGCACCGAGCGGCGCCTCGGCAACGCCGTTGATCATCGCGCGCTCGACCAGATTGTAGCGGCTGTTCTTCTTCATATCGAGCTCTGCGGTCGGCACGATCTTCTCGACGGTGACAAAGCTCTTCTTCGCCGCGCGCACCAGCAGTTCGTCGAACAGCGAGTCGACCGAGAGGGTGAGGATGTTGCCGCGCTCGTCGGAGCGATGGGCATGGATGAGCGCGATGTCGGGGACGAGTGCGGGCATGGCGACGAATTCCTCGCCATCCTCATAGGGGCTCTTGACGAATTTGAAGTCGAAGCCCGACTGGTTGATGATGTCGGTGCCGATGCCGACGCGCGTCGGCAGGAAGGGCAGCTTCATCGCGCCTGCGCGCAGGCCCCAATGATACATGCCCTCGTCCAGTTCCAGCACCTCGAAGGCGCCGGCCTGGCGGGCGTTGCGGAAATGCGGCTCGAGCGGATAATGATCGAGGCTGGCGAAGGCGAAGACGAGCTTCCTGATCTTGCCGGTGGCGGCGAGCAGGCCGATGTCCATGCCGCCATAGCCCGCCATGACGGTGAGGTCCTTGAGGTTCGACCGGGCGATGGCGCGGATGAGCGCCATGGGCTTGCGGCGGGTGGCCCACCCGCCGATGCCGATGGTCATTCCGTCGGAAATCTGGTCGACGATGTCGTCCACCGTCATGCGCTTGTCGAGCATAGTCTCAGTCATCCTTTTGCGTCAGTCTCGTCCGGTCCCGTGCGCCAGTCCTGCCAGTCGTCCTGCCGGTCAGTCCTGTTCATGGGCCCATTTATGGCCCCAGTCGCTTACCGCGAGGCTGGTGGTGGGGACCCATGTGTCGGGGTCTATTACCAGGCCGTTCCATCCATATTCGATGTCAAAACCGCCTGGTGTCTGCATGTAGAAAGAGGTCATCTTGTCGTTGACATGGCGGCCAAGGCTCGCCGACAGGGGAACTTTGCCCTTGCTCTTCAAGACCCGGTCATAGGCGCGGCCGACATCCTCGAGGCTGCCCACTTCCAGCATCATGTGCACAGCGCCATTGGGGCTTTCGGGCATTTGCCCCAGCGCCAGGCTGTGGTGGCGCGGGTTGCAGTGGAGGAAGGCAAAGCCCACGCCCGGATCGTCCTCGCCGCCGCCCTGCAGGTAGAAGCGGCCAAGGTCGGTGTCGCCAAAGCCCATCACCTGCTTGTAGAAGGCGTGGGTCTCGTCAAAATTGGGGGCGGTGAGCACGACATGGCCCATCCCCATGTCGCCGTCCGCGCCGCCATCGCTGCCGGTCACGAAGCGGCTGACGCCTGCGGGCGAGGTGAAGGGGGCATAGTCGACGAAGCGGCCGTAGAAGATCTCCATGGCGTTGCCGGCCGGGTCCGACGAGCGGGCCAGTTCATAGACCTGCCGCGCGCGCGCCTCCATGACGCCCGCGCGCGTCACCGGCCGCCCGGCGGCCTCGATGCGGGCCAGGAGCGATTCGAAATCCTCGCGATTCGCGCATTCCCAGCCCGGGGCGACGAAGCGGTTCTGCTCCCCCTTTTCCACCCACAGGCGGTAGGGCCGGTCGTCCATGCGGAAGAGCGCGACGTCCTCGCGCGGCGAGGCTGCGGCCATCAATCCTGCGATATTGCAGGCGAAATCCTGCCAGCTCCCGAGGTCCTGCGCCTCGATCACCACATAGCCCAGCGAAATCACTGCCATTCTGCCGCCTCGCCCTTCTTTATCCCACTTGCCCCGCCATGCGCGTTGAGGAGCGTTCCAAAATGACCTTTCCCATACGCATATGGCAAGCACTGCCTTGGATTTTGCGTGGCCCTGGAAAGGTGCATTCGCATGCGCTCAACGAGCTTATGGCAATTCGTTCCCGATCCGCCTATAAGCAACGGCCCAAATGCGCAAGCCCTGTTTGTCTTGACAGTTTGCGTAATAGCAGATTATATAAACTACGCATATAGCAAATTTTGAGCATTGAGTCGCCGACATGGAGAAGATGATGACCGGGGCAGCCGCAACTCGACCCATTGGCCAGGACGAGGAGCTTCCCTCGGCCGAAACCCTGATTGCCCGGGCCAAGGCGATGATCCCGGTGCTGCGCGAACGCGCGCGCGCCTGCACGCTCGCCCATGACGTGCCGGTCGAGACCGTCGCCGAGATGAAGGCGGCCGGCTTCTTCCGCGTGCTCCAGCCCAAGCGCTATGGCGGCTATGAGATGCACCCCAATGTCTTCTTCGAGATTCAGAAGGCGCTGGCTGAAGGCTGCATGTCGACAGGCTGGATCTACGGCGTGCTGGGCTGCCACCCCTATGAACTCGCCCTCTTCCATGACGAGGCGCAGAAGGAAGTATGGGGCGAGGACCCCGACATGCTCGTCTCCTCCACCTATCAGCCGGTCGGCAAGGTGGAAAAGGTCGACGGCGGCTTCTACCTTTCGGGCCGCTGGGGCTTTTCCTCAGGCTCCTCCCATTGCGGATGGGTGCTCCTGGGCGCCATCAATTTCGATACCGATGGCGGTCCGCCCGACATGCGCACCTTCCTGCTGCCGCGCTCGGACTATCAGGTGATCGAAGGCACCTGGGACACGTTCGGCCTGCAGGGCACCGGCAGCTTCGACATCCTCGTCGAGCGCGTCTTCGTGCCCGAATATCGCACCCACCGCGCCGTCGACGGCTTTGCCTGCACCAATCCCGGGCAGAAGACCAATGACGCGCCGCTCTACCGCATCCCCTGGGCGCAGCTCTTCATCCGCTCGGTTTCCAGCGCCGCCTTCGGCGGCATCCGCGCCGCCACCTCGGCCGCGATGGAGATCATGGGCAGCCGCGTCTCGACCAACACCGGCAAGGCCGCCAAGGCCGACCCCCATCTCCACGCCGCCATCGCCCGCGCGATCGCCGAAACCAACGAGATGGAGCTGACCCACCGCACGACCTTCAACGAACTGATGGACTATGCCGAGCGCAATGAGCCGGTGCCGATGGAAAAGCGCGCGCTCTTTGCCTACCAGTCCTCCAATGTCGTGCGCCGCATGGCCGACCTTGCCGACGACATGGTCAAGCTGATGGGCGGCCGGGCGATCTACATGTCGAGCCCGATCCTCCAGCCCTGGCTCGACCTCCACGCCGCGCGCGCCCATGTCGCCAACGACCCGGCCAACCGCACCAGCGACGTCATCGGCACGATGAACGGCGAACCGCCCGCCTTCACCTTCATCTGACAGGCAAAAAAGAGGATCCTCATGGCCAGTGAACTGAGCCGCAAGACCTATAAGGTCGCGGGCGGATATGATATTTCCGTCGCGGAAATTTCAGGTGACGGCCCGGCCGTCATCTTCATCCATGGCAGCGGCCCGGGCGCGTCGGGCGCGTCCAACTTCCGCAACAACGCCCAGACCTTTGCGGACGCTGGCTATCGCGTCATCCTGCCCGACCTTATCGGCTATGGCCAATCCTCCAAGCCCGAAACCGACTATCCGCTCGAGCTGTTCACCCAGACCCTGCTCGATGCCCTGAAGCAGCATGGCGTCACCAGCGGCACGCTGGTGGGCAATTCGCTGGGCGGCGGCATCGCCCTCCAGATCGCGCTCGACCATCCCGAGTTCACGATCGACAAGCTCATCCTGATGGCGCCGGGCTGTGTTGCCGAGCAGGCGAGCTATTTCACCATGCCCGGCATCGCCAAGATGCGCTCGGGCTTTGGCAGCCCCGACTTCAACATCGAGGAACAGCGCCGCCTCATCAGCAACCTCATGCATCCCTCCTCGCTCCACCATGTCACCGACGCGCTGGTCGAGGAGCGGTTCGCGGTCGCGCGCACCCAGCCCAAGGATGTGCTCGCGCGGGTGAAGACCCCGGACCTTGGACCGCGCCTGGGCGAAGTCAAGCAGCCGATCTTCGTCCTCTGGGGCCTCAATGACGAATTCTGCCCCGAAAGCCACGCCCGCCTCTTCCTCGACGCCTGCCCCGACGTGCGCAGCCTCACCTTCGCGCAGACCGGCCATTGGGTGCAGGTCGAACGGGCGGCAGAGTTCAACCGCTATTCGCTGGATTTCCTCAAGAATGGCTGACGCCGCCCCTGCGCAATCCGTGCCTGTTCCGCAGCCCGTGGACGTCACCGCAGGTCTCAAGGGCGCGATGCGCCGCCTCGCCTCGGGCGTGGCGATCGTCACGGCGCTGGGCGAGGAGGCGCCGGTCGGCATGGCCGCGACCTCGATCACCTCGCTCACCATGGACCCGCCCGCGGTCCTCGTCTGCGTCAACCAGTCGGCCGGCATCCACGCCCACCTGACCCCCGGCTGCCCGGTCAGCATCAACCTCCTCTCGCGCCACCAGCGCGACGTGTCCGCCGCCTTTGGCGGCGCGGTGGCGCGCGAGGCCCGCTTTGGCGTCGGCAGCTGGACCGCTGACGCCCATGGCCTGCCGATCCTGGAGGAGGCGCAGGCCAATCTTAGCTGCACCATCGACAGCATGACCCCCTATGGCACCCACAGCATCGTCATTGCGCGGGTCGAGGCGGTGCGCCTGTCGGACGCGGTCGATCCCCTCATCTTCCAGGATGGAGCCTATCTGTGAGCGATCTTGACGCCCAGAGCCTTAACGCCCAGAGCCTTAACGAAAGCCTCGCCGACGAGCTCTACCAGGCGCTGCGCGCGGGGATCACCGTGCCGCCGCTGATGGCGCGTTATCCGCAGCTTACCATCGACGATGCCTATGCCATCTCGCTGGGCGCGCTCGAAAAGCGCAAGGCCGATGGCGAGCGCGTCATCGGCAAGAAGATCGGCGTCACCTCCAAGGCGGTGCAGGACATGCTGGGCGTGCACCAGCCCGACTTCGGCTTCCTCACCGACCGGATGTTCATCGAGGGCGATATCGATGTCGCCGCCAACGGCCTTATCGCCCCGCGCGCCGAGGCCGAGATCGGCTTCATCCTGAAAGACAGCCTCAAGGGGCCGGGGGTGACGGCGCAGCAGGTGATTGCCGCGACCCAGGCCATCGTCCCCTGTTTCGAGATCGTCGACAGCCGCATCCAGGACTGGAAGATCGGCATCGTCGACACCGTCGCGGACAATGCCTCCTGCGGCGTCTATGTGCTGGGGGACGCGCGCGTGGACCCGCGCGATCACGACTTGCCCAACCTTCATGTCACGGTCACCAAAAATGGCGAACCTTTGTCGGAGGGCTATGGTCATGCGGTGCAGGGTTCGCCCGCCCAGGCGGTCGCCTGGCTCGCCAATACGCTGGGCGCCTATGGCGTTACCTTAGAGGCTGGCGATGTGATATTGTCAGGCAGCCTGGTGCCGCTCGAACCGGCACGGCCAGGCGATGTGTTCGAAATGCAGCTGCATGGCGTTGGCAGCTGCACCGCGCGCTTCATATAGGTTGAATGACGCATCGCTTGGGATCTGCGATGCCGTGAGGAGTGAATGATGACGGACAAGGTCAAGGCGGCGATCATCGGGTCGGGCAATATCGGCACCGACCTCATGATCAAGATGATCAAATATCCGCAGAATATGGAACTGGTGGCCGTGGTCGGCATCGACGAGGCGTCCGAAGGGCTCGCCATGGCGCGCGAGCGCGGCGTCGCCACCACCCATGAGGGGATCGAGGGCCTCAAGAAAATGGCCGTCTATCCCGAAATCGGCATCGTGTTCGACGCGACCTCGGCTTACGCCCACAAGGTCCATGACGCAGCGCTGCGCAAGGACGGCAAGCAGGTGGTCGATCTGACCCCCGCCGCGATCGGCCCCTACACCATCCCGACCGTCAATGGCGAAGCCAATCTCGACGCCGGAAACGTCAACATGGTGACCTGCGGCGGACAGGCGACGATCCCGATGGTCGCCGCGGTCTCTGAGGTCGCGACCGTCCATTATGCCGAGATCGTCGCCTCGGTCTCCTCGCGCTCGGCAGGGCCCGGCACCCGCGCCAATATTGACGAGTTCACCCGCACCACCGCGGGCGCGATCGAAAAGGTCGGCGGCGCCGCGCAGGGCAAGGCGATCATCATCCTCAATCCCGCCGAACCGCCGATGATCATGCGCGACACCGTCTTCACCCTGTCCGAAGGCGCCGACGAGGAGACCATCCGCGCCTCGGTCGAAGCCATGGTCAAGAAGGTCCAGGCCTATGTGCCGGGCTACCGCTTGAAGCAGGAAGTGCAGTTCGAGCGCTTTGGCGACAACAACAAGCTCAAGATCCCCGGCCGCGGCGAGTTCACCGGCATCAAGACCATGATCCTGCTCGAGGTCGAGGGCGCGGGCGATTATCTCCCCAGCTATTCGGGCAATCTCGACATCATGACCGCCGCCGCCAAGGCGACCGGCGAGCTGCTCGCGCAGCGCATCCGCGAAGGAAAGAAGGTGGCAGCATGAGCGCCCAGTCCAACAAGCCGTTCAACGTCGAGGCGGGCGACAAGCTCTATATCCAGGACGTCACCCTGCGCGATGGCATGCACGCCATCCGCCACATGTATGGCATCGACCATGTGAAGGCGATCGCCAAGGCATTGGATGACGCGGGCGTCGATGCGATCGAGGTCGCCCATGGCGATGGCCTCAATGGCGCGAGCTTCAACTATGGCTTTGGCGCGCATACCGACTGGGAATGGCTTGAAGCCGTCGCCTCGGTGCTGACAAGGTCGGTACTCACCACCCTCATCCTGCCCGGCGTCGGCACGGTCGAGGAGCTGCGCCGCGCCTATGATATCGGCGTGCGCTCCGTCCGGGTCGCGACCCACTGCACCGAAGCCGACGTCTCCAAGCAGCATATCGGCATCGCCCGGGACCTGGGCATGGACGTGTCCGGCTTCCTGATGATGAGCCACATGATCGATGCGGAGAAGCTCGCCGAGCAGGCTCTCCTCATGGAAAGCTATGGCGCGCAGTGCGTCTATGTGACCGATAGCGGCGGCGCGCTCGACATGGATGGGGTCAAGGCCCGGCTTGAAGCCTATGACCGGGTCTTGAAGCCCGAAACCCAGCGCGGCATCCACGCCCACCACAATCTCTCGCTCGGCGTCGCCAACTCGATCGTCGCGGCGCAGTGCGGCGCGGTGCGCATCGACGCCTCGCTCACCGGCATGGGCGCGGGCGCGGGCAATGCCCCGCTCGAAGTGTTCATCGCCGCTGCCGACCGCAAGGGCTGGAACCATGGCTGCGACGTCAACGCGCTCATGGACGCGGCCGAAGATCTCGTTCGTCCGCTGCAGGACCGCCCGGTCCGGGTCGATCGCGAAACCCTCGCGCTTGGCTATGCCGGGGTCTATTCCTCCTTCCTGCGCCATGCCGAAAAGGCCGCCGAAACCTACGGCCTCGACACCCGCACCATCCTCGTTGAACTGGGACGCCGCAAGATGGTCGGCGGACAGGAAGACATGATCGTCGATGTCGCGCTCGACATGGTCAAGGCGCGCGAAGCCGCGGCCTGACCTTGCGCAGGGGCGCGGCCAACCGCTGCGCCCCTAAGCCTCGCAACCAGCAGGAAGGAGAGGATATGGCCGATAGACGCCTGTCGCTCGACCATATCACCGTCACCGACACCACCCCCTGGCAGCTCGCGGAAATCGCCGCCGAGACAGGGTGCGCCGGCATCTGCCCGTTCCTCCACTCGATGGAGGTGCTGCCCGCCATGCCACCCTATGACCTGGTGCGCGACGCCCAAGCGCTGCGCCGAACCCGCGACGCGCTCGCCGCCACCGGGGTCAGCGTCGATCTCATCTACCCCTTCACCATGGCAGGGCGTACCAACCCCCAGGACTTCGCGCCCGCGCTCGAAACCGGCGCAGCGCTCGGCGCGGGCCTTGCCAATGTCCTGTGCTACGACCGCGATCCCGTCCGCCGCACCGAAAAGCTCATCGAACTGGCCGAACTCGCCGCAACCTACACCATCGCGCTCGCCATCGAATTTTATCCGCCCTCCCAGGTCAGAACCCTCGCCGACACCCTCGACGAAATAGACCGCACAGCCCGCACCGACATCAAGGTCACCCTCGACCTCCTCCACATCATGCGCGGCGGCGATATCGACGCCAGCATGGCCCTCCTCGACCACCCCAGCATCGCCATCGCCCAAATCTCCGACGGACCCGCAACCATCGATCCCACCCAAATCGAATGGGAAGCCGGCATCCAGCGCCTCCTCCCCGGACAAGGCAGCTTCAACATCAGAGCGTTCCTCAACACCCTCAACCCCAACACACCCCTCAGCATCGAAATACCCCAGCAAAACGCCATCAACCTCAATATACCACCCGCACAACGCGCCAAAATCGCTACCGAAAACGTGAGGGAATTAATAAGAAAAGCAGGAGAGAAAAATGCGTGACCTGATCGACCCATCCTTGTTGCCTGGGCTGGACTTCATGCCCTCGCTGGACCTGACGCCGGAAAGCCTGCCCGTCATCCGCGCAGGCATGGAGCAGATGAGCGGCATGGTTCCGGAGCCCCAGGACAGCGGCGTAGAGTGGCGGGAGGAACGCTTCACAGCGCCCGACGGACACGAGCTGCTGGTGAGGATTTACCGGCCATCAAACGTTGATGGCCCGCTCCCTGCTGTGCTGCATGTTCATGGCGGCGGCTATGTCATGGGATCGGTGAGCACCAATCATCTGTCGAACATCGAACTTGCCGCTTCGACTTCGGCGCTCATCCTGTCGGTGGACTATCGCTTGGCCCCCGAAACTGTTGCTCCCGGCGCGGTGGAGGATTGCTATGCGGCACTCCAGTGGCTGCACGACAACGCCGCGGCGCTTGGCGTGAATACCGCCAGGATCGCGGTGCGCGGCGAAAGCGCGGGCGGTGGTTTGGCGGCAGCGCTGGCGCTGCTCGCCCGCGACAGAGGCGGTCCGGCGATCGCGCATCAGAACCTCATCTATCCCATGCTGGACGATCGCACCTGCATCACGCGTTTGCCCGCCCACCTCGGGGCATTTGTATGGACGCCGCAGGCCAACGCCTTTGGATGGCGATCGCTGTTGGGACAGGAGCCGGGTTCAGCGGAAGTGTCGCCCTATGCGGCGCCTGCCCGCGCAGAGGAACTCGCTGGCCTGCCGCCTGCGTTCATCGCGGTCGGGGCGCTCGATCTGTTCCTGGTCGAGGACATGGATTACGCCCGGCGGTTGATCGAAGCGGGCGTAGCTACCGAATTGCACGTTTATCCTGGCGCTTACCACGGATTTGACGTCCTGCCCGATGCCCCGCCGGTCCGACAGATGAAGCGTGATGCCGTGGCGGCGCTGCGCAAGGCGCTGCATACTGGTGAAACAGAGTAGGACAAGCGGCACATAGCTGGGCAAATTGCCCAGATAATAGCATTCAGTCTGGTGCAGTGCGTAAGTGGACGCTATTAAACCGGCTACATTTCTGAAGGCGGGGCAAGAATGCAGATCAGAAGCGGGCGGACAACGACGCCGCCATCGCTGGATAATCTCGATGGGAATATCATAGAGATACTTCGCACCAATGGCCGCGCCACCAATCAGGAAATAGCGGAGCGGCTTTCGGTGACGGCCGCGACCGTTTCGGCGCGGCTTCAGAAGATGGAAGATGCCCGGGCGATGCGGGTCGTTGCCGTCACCGACTTCGCAGCCCACGGTTATAATGTGATCATCGCCCTGGGCGTCAAGGTGCTGGGCCGCAATGTCCAGGATGTCGGGCGTGACCTGGCTGACCTTCCCGAAGTGCTGAGCGTCAATATCATGAGTGGCGAACATGACATCGAACTGCTCGTCGCCCTGCGCGACTTCGGAGAAGTCCAGCAGATGTTGTTCGAACATATTGCGAGTATCGACGGCGTAATTCACATCACATCGGGGGTGGCTGTGGATATTGTGAAATATGAATTCAATGTGGTGCCGCTGTGACCGCAAAAGCGGAATGGGCGCGCCTGGATAAGCTGGACCAGGGAATCGTCGAAAAGCTCGCGCGGGACGCGCGCATTTCCAACCGGGCGATCGCGGCGGAACTGGGCGTGACGGAAGGCACCATCCGTACGCGCATCAAGCGCCTGCAGAATGAAGGGCTGATCCAGTTTACGGTCGTCACCGACTTCCGCATGGCCGGATCGCCTAATCTGTGCATGATGGGAATCGATGCCGACCCGTCCCATGTGTCGGACCTGGCGCGCAGCCTTTCGGAAATTCCGGAAATCACCTGCGTCATCGTGCTTTTGGGCCGTTACAGCTTGCTGGCGATGGGGCTTTTCACCAATATCGAGCAGCTGAATGACCTGGTGACGGAACGTATCCGGCCGCTGCCGGGCGTTCAGCGCGTCGAAACGTCGATATCGGTCCATAACCTCAAATATGAGGCGGGGATCGCCAAGATCATGCGCGAACCTGTCGAAGGTTGATGCTGCCCTAAGGCCGCGCTTCTATGATGAAAGAACAAAGGGCCGGGCCCTGAGGAGAGTATAATGTCGATCAGTCTGGAAGAACTTGCCGCCCGCGTCATCGCGTTGGAAGATGTGAACGCCATTCGCCAGTTGAAGGCGCGCTATCTGCGCGCCTGCGACCTCAAGCTGGTGGATGAGTTGCGCGACACTTTCCTGCCGCAGGGGATCAGGCTGGATTATCAGAACTTCCCGATCTTCACCGATCGCGACGCCTTCATCGCGATTTTCGAGAAGATGGCGATGGCGGGGGGTGTCTATGATATCCACCATGCGACCAACGCCGACATTGAACTGATTAGCCATAGCGAGGCGCGCGGGCGCTGGTCGCTGAATTTCCGCACGATCATCCTCGCTACGCGGTCGGTGACCCGGCTCGCCGTGGAATATCAGGATGTCTATCGCAAGCAGGATGGCCGCTGGTGGATCGAGGAGTCGGTCAGCCGGATCACGTCGATCCTGACGGAAGAGATCGGGGAAGACGGCACGCCGCGTTATGTCGCCTGGGGTGAAATACCCGCGGCGCAATGATGCCGTAGCGGCGGCGCAAGCGAGCTCCTAGCTGATCGGGAGCGCTGGTCGCAGCGCTCCCTGCGGAATCCGGTTGCCGTCATTCATGGGCGGGTTTACAACGCGTATCGTGCAATTGACGGTGCCGAACGCAGGATAATGCGTATCGGGCCGCAGAAAAATCAGAGGAGAGGCAGGGCATTATGGGCCGTTTGGAAGCTAAAGTCGCGATCATCACCGGCGGTGCCCGTGGCATGGGCGCGGCGACGAGCCGCCTGTTCGTTCAGGAAGGCGCGAAGGTCGCCATTGCCGACGTGCTGGATGCTGAAGGCACTGCGCTGGCTTCGGAACTGGGGGATGCCGCCCGCTTCTATCACCATGACGTGACGAGCGAAGAGGGGTGGGCTGAGCTGGTGCGCACGGTGGAAGCGGACTTCGGCCCTATCGACATATTGGTGAATAATGCCGGCATATTGTTGTTCCGCACCCTGCTGGACACGAGCCTGGCCGATTATGAGCGGGTGCTGAAGGTCAACCTGACCGGCGAATTTTTGGGGATCAAGGCAGTTGCGCCGGGCATGATCGCGCGCGGGAAGGGCGCGATCGTCAATATCTCGTCGGTCGATGGGATGAAGGGGGCGAACGGGCTTGCTGCCTATTCCTCCAGCAAATGGGGGGTGAGGGGCCTGACACGCGTGGCGGCGCTGGAGCTTGGCCACCGGGGCATCCGCGTCAATTCCGTGCATCCGGGCGGCGTGGATACGGTCATGACCAATCATGATGGCTCCACGCGCGAGAAGGTGAACGAACGCTTTGGCAATGTGCCCCTTCAGCGTGTCGGCGCGCCGGAGGAAGTTGCGCGCGCTACCTTGTTCCTGGCGAGCGATGACGCGTCCTATCTGGCAGGAGCCGAGATCGCCGTTGATGGCGGCATGCTGACGGGCCAATATTATGAAAATTTCCCCGGCGCGCCGGGTGTGAAGTGAAGGGCAGAGGGCGCCAGATCAGCCGATAAACAGCATATAGGAGAGAAGCCATGATCCGTATCGATGTACCCGAAAAGGACGCTGCCGACCCGTACGGCCACGCATCACGCAATCACGCGCGCGAAATTATGGCGGCGGCGGGTGGCTTTTCCAAAGCTGTGTATCAGCACAGCCTGTTGTCCCTGCGCGAGTTTGAGGGCGCACGGTCGCGTACCGCGCAAATCAATGGCTGCATCATCTGCCAGCAGTTTCGCGCCGCCCGCGATGCGCAGTCGATGTTTGCTGCGACCGGCCAGCGGCCCGACCATACGGTGGCGGACAATGGCCCAGCGCCTGACGAAGCCTTTTATGCGGCGGTCGAGGATTGGCGGACGTCACCCTTGTTCAGCCCGCGCGAGCGCACAGCGATAGAGTTTGCGGAGCGCTTCGCCGAGGAGCCCAAGCAGATCGCGCAGGATGAGGATTTCTGGGAACGCGCTCACGCCCTTTTCTCCGATGCGGAGATTGTCGATCTTGCGCATTGCGTGGCAGCATGGGTCGGCCTGGGCCGCGTTGCCCATGTATTGGGCTTTGACAGCGTCTGCCTGCCTTTCGCTGAAGTCGCCTAAGGACCGAAAGGCGCGGGCAGGTTAGCTACCCGCGCCGGCTTTCCGGTTCAGCCGAGATTGCCTAATTCGGCATGAAGGATCATCGGGTCGCCAGTATGAGCGGCCCAGAGCGCGTCGCGGCGGACAATCCGCCAACCTTCCGGACGCCTTTCCCACTGATCGACATATTCGCCGTTGGAATCAAAGATCGGACCTGCCGGGTCATCCACCCTCTGATGACGCGCCTGTACGTAGGACCGGCTCGTCGCCCGATCCCCCTCCACATCGACCAGGATGCTGCCGATCAGATGCTGCGTCCCGCCGCATCGGTCCAGAAAGCGGCGCATGTTGACCGTCAGGGCCGCCATGCCCTGCTGGTCACCGCCGGTGCCATAGTCGAAGCACAGGTCATGGGCGAAAACATCGCCCAGCCGGTCCCACTGCTTATTGTCGAGGATGCGGGCGAAGCGCGACAGGCCGCGCACAATTTCCCGCTCGTCTAGCAGCGCCTGAGTGGAGACAGCGCGGCTGCTGCTGCTTCCCCGCTCCTCGACGACCATCATGCGCGACGCTCCGCGAGCGAGGAAATTCTCCTCGTCCTCCGCAATCTGCCGGGCGATGTCCGGCTCCCCCGCCGCCGCCGTGAAGCGATCATAGGCTGGCCTGTCGGCCAGCCAGATCTCCGTGATCACGTCGAAGTCGATGGGCGCCGCGTCCGGGAAAATGAAAGCGCCTTCCAGATCCACATAGTTGCGGCGATAATCGATGATGCCGGGCAGCAGGCGCCGGATCAGCGGCGCATGCTGCGTCTCGTAATAATCGATGAACGCCTCGCGCGAGAGGTCCGGTTTGCGCTTCAGCAGGGCGATGCATTTGAACATCGGCAACCTCCCAGCGATCAGGGCGCCATCCACTGACCCCCGTTGACGTCGAGCGCCGCGCCGCTGACCACGCGCGAATAATCCGACACCATCATCAGCACAGCGCGGGCGCAATCATCTTCGGGCGGAATGATGCCGATGGGAATGTTCTTCGTCACGCCAGCTACGACGTCTTCGCGCTTATGACCCGCATCGACCTGCGACTTGATGAACCCTTCGACCGGCTCGCCGTGGATCCAGCCCATGCGGCAGGTGTTCACGCGAATGCCGAAGCGGCCAAGGTCGCTCGCCATATATTTGCCCAGCGTGTTGAGCCCAGCCTTCGCCACCGCATAGCCCATTTCCATGCCATGTTCGGTGCCATAGG
Organism: Sphingobium sp. TomTYG65; assembly: GCF_055395525.1. NCBI lineage: Bacteria > Pseudomonadati > Pseudomonadota > Alphaproteobacteria > Sphingomonadales > Sphingobiaceae > Sphingobium > Sphingobium sp. TomTYG65. Next base: position 1,204,022 of record NZ_AP027331.1, read on the forward strand.
GATTGACGCTCGCCATGGTGGAGACGTTCACCACCGCGCCGCCATCGCGCAGATAGGGGACGCAGGCGCGCGTCAGGCGGAGCGCGCCAAGGCAGTTGACGTCGAACGCCTTGGCGAAATCGGCAATATCGGCATTTTCGACCCGGCTCCAATTGCCGTGATAATAGGCGCTGTTGACCAGACCATGGATGCGCCCGCCGAACTCGGCCGCCGCGCGATCGGCCAGCGCCTTGCACTGCGCTTCGTCGCTGACGTCACATGGTACAGCGATCGCCTTGCCGCCCTTGGCCACGATGTCCGCGGCGACTTCATCGAGAAAAGCCTTGTTCCGCGCCGCCAGAACGACGCTGGCGCCTTCGCTTGCCGCGATGCGGGCCAGCGCCTGACCCATGCCCGGGCCCACGCCGCTGACGATCACCACCTTGTCTTTCAGCAACATCCTCTGTTCCTTTCTCGATTCCGTTTCGCGAAATCATTGCCTTGGCAAGGACTTGTCCCAGACCGCCCTGCTTCGCCGCGAAGGATAGGAGAAAAATATATTTGTTCAATGCGCTTTTTGCGGAAGTGCGGGTCATCCATGCTGCATATGCGTAATTTTGTTGGTTCCTAGCCAACGAACGGGGATGGTTGTCTGTTGACTGCCTATCCAGCCGGATGGATAAGGCGGGCAGCATAAGATTACCGGGTTTGGAAGGAGAGGAAGATGCGCTTTCACTTTGGCGAGTCAATGACGCCGATTGAAAACTACATCCCTTTGGCGAAGGCGGCCGAGGCGGCAGGCTATGCCGGGATGACCGTGCCCGACAGCCTCATCTATCCTCAAAGCTCCTCCACCAAATATAGCTACACCGATGATGGCGGCCGTGAATTTCTCGAGAACAAGCCGTTCCTGGAATCGTTCATCCATGTGACGGCTATGCTTGGCGCGACCGAAAAGCTGGAAGTCACGACCAATGTTGTCAAGCTGCCGGTGCGGCCGCCGCTTTATGTCGCGAAGATCGTCGCCTCCATTGAAGCGCTGTACGACAATCGCTTCAACTTTGGCGTTGGCCTGAGCGTCTGGCCGGAAGACTATCAGGTCATGGGCGTTCCTTGGGAAGGTCGCGGCAAGCGCTTCGACGAGTGCATCGACATTGTCCGCGGGCTCACCAATGGCGGCTATTTCGAATATCATGGCGAATTTTTCGACCTGCCCCCCGTGAAGATCAATCCTGTGCCGTCCAAGCCGGTCCCCATCCTGATCGGCGGCCATTCGGACGCAGCACTGAAACGCGCTGCGCGGAACGATGGCTGGATGTATGCGGGCGGCGGGCTGGACGCCATGCTGCCGATGCTGGACAAGCTGGCGACCTATCGCGCGGAGTTGGGTAGAGATCATCCATCCTACCGCATCTTTGCGTCGGCCTTCGGCGACATGGATGTCGACATGGTCCGGCGGCATGAGGACGCGGGCGTCACCGATATCGTCGTTGCCTTCCGCAACCTTTATGCCGTGGAAGAGGACAGCCAACCGATTGAAGAAAAGATCGCCGATCTCAGCCGCTTTGCCGACAATGTCATCGCCCGCTACTGATCGCCGCTATCGGCGGGCTGGTGCAATTCGCGCCAGCGGCTAGGGGAAGCGCCTGTCCATTGCTGGAAAGCGCGGCGGAATGCGCCGGTATCGCTGAACTGCGTCCGCCGCCCGACTTCGGTTATGGTCAGGCGCGGATCGGCAAGGAGGCGGGTGGCGAGCGCGCGCCGCGCTTCCGTCTTCAACTGCACCAATGATGTGCCTTCGTCGGCGAGACGGCGCTTGAGCGTCGCCACGCTGATGCTGAACTGCCGCGCCAGCTGCACCGCGGTCGCGGGCGCTTCGCCGCTAGCGAGCATCGCGCCGAAGAGATGCAGTATCCGCTCCGACAGCGGCGCATCGAGCGATTGTGGCTGTTCCACGTCAAAGGGGAAGCGTTCCAGCAGATGCTCCAGCTCATGATGACTGCGAAGCACCGGGCGATCGAGATAGGCGGCGGGAAAGCGCAGACTGTTTTCCGGCGCGCCATGCTGCATCGGAAAGGGCATCAGGTAGGAAATGGTGCGCTCATCCAGTAGCGGAGGATAGCGCATCGCTGCGCCCAGAAGCGGGATATCCTCGCCGATGAGCCAACCGAACAATTTATAATAGGTCGAAAGGCCCGTCAGATCGGACACATAGGCACTGGCATTACGCACCTGCCGGGGTGTCGCCATTTCAAGGCGGGCGATGCCGTCATCGACTTTGAGCCGAAGGCGGCCTGCGCGTGGGCCTATCAGTTCCGAAAAGCGGTCCGTCCGCTCTATGACGTCGCGCAGGGTGCGGCATGTGATGATGCAATGACAGAGCATGTCCACGCCAGCTTTTGTGAGTGGTTCGCGTCCCTCCTGCCGCGCGGCCTGCGCATCCAGCGCCCAGGTGCAGTGGGCGTATAGGCGCGTAAAATCCTCCTGCGAGAGGCCGCGCGCGACGGACGCCGCGCCAGTCAGCGGAGCGATCAGATGAGGCAGGCCGGCTTGCCGAAGCAGCACGGCCGGATCGGTGCCAATTTCCCTCACCACGCGCAGCAGATCCCGCGCGATCACCACGGATACGCGAGCGGCGACTGGCCGGGACAGATGTTTGGTGTTGAGCCGTTTTGTCATGACCTTTGAGCTATTTTGGCATTTTCAGGCGACCGGGGATAGCGGAAACAGACGGTCTAACAGAGAGGATGTATAGGGTGGCGGACGAAAGCCTGATCGCGCGGATAGATCGTCTGGAATCGCTGGACGCGATCCGGCAGCTTGCCGCGAAATATTCCCTCGCGCTCGACATGCGCGACTCCGACGCCTGGGTGAACCTGTTCCCCGAAGACGTGCGGGTGGGCGGTGGCAAGCAGGGCCGCAAGGCTCTGCGCGATTGGTTCGACGAAACCCATTCGATGCAGTTCGACGGCACTTCGCATCATATCGGCGGCCATATCATCGACTTCGACGATCCGGACAATGCGCAGGGCGTCGTCTATTCCAAGAATGAGCATGAGACCGGTGCGGAGTGGGTCATCATGCAGATGATGTATTTCGACAAATATCAGCGGATTGACGGCCGCTGGTATTTCCGCCGCCGCCTGCCGCTTTACTGGTATGCGACGGACCTCAACAAGCCGCCGATCGGCGACCGGAAGATGCGCTGGCCGGGTGTTCAACCCTATCATGGCAGCTTCCATGATCTGTTCCCGAGCTGGAAGAGCTATTGGGATCGGCAGGGACAGCCCCATGACGGCCCGGTCGAACCAGCAGCCCCACTGGAAAAGTTCATCGAAACTATGCGGCGTGGCTCGCCGCTGCCCAAGCCCCGCGTGAGGAGCTAGGCGCCCATGAGCGCCGCTGAACGCAACGTCGCCGCCGTACGGACGATGTTCGAAGGCTATTTCGATGCCTGGAAAACGCACCAGATGCCCGTCCCGCCGCGCGGGCTGCTGGTCTGGGCTCCCGGCGCGCTTGCCGAGATTGGGGGGCATGTCATTCCGGTCGAGCCGCATGATGTGGCCGATGACCCCTTTTTCCTGCAGATCGAAGCGGAATATTACTGGGCGGCTATTTCAGACTGGCGCGTCACTGAACTGGATGTGGCAGGCAGCGGCGACACCGTGCTGTCTTTCGCCAAATTCGAAGGAACGGGCCCGGACGGCGTTGCGCTTGAACCGATTTGGCTCGCCGATCGATGGCACTTCAACGCGGCGGGTCAGATTGCCCGCTGGCAGCAGATGACGGATTTAGCTGCGTGGGCCCGTTGGAGTGCGCTTACTGAAACCGATTACCCCGCTTATATCGCCGAAGCCTTTGCGAAGGCTGGCCAACCACCAAGGTTCGTACCATGACCGATATTTTCTCTCCCGTGAAGCTCGGCGACATAGCGCTTGCCAATCGCATAGTGATGGCGCCGATGACCCGCGACCGGGCTGGTCCGGGCGATGTGCCCACCGATGTCATGGTGGATTATTACCGTCAGCGTGCGGGCGCGGGATTGATCGTGACGGAGGGCACACAGCCTTCGCCCGTCGGCAAGGGCTATTGGCGCACGCCCGGCATCCATAGCGATGCGCAGGTCGCCGGATGGCGCAAGGTCGCCGACGCCGTGCATGAAGCGGGTGGCAAGATCGTCATGCAGATCATGCATGTGGGCCGCGCCGCTGTGCAGGCCAACAAGGATGCAAATGCGGAAACCATCGCGCCTTCGGCCATCCAGTGCCCGGACAAGATTCCCGGCCCCGACGGCGTTCCTGTCGAAACGGCAATGCCGCGCGCGCTGGAAACCGATGAAATAGCTGGCGTGATCGCCGAATATGTCGCTGCCGCGCGCAACGCGATCGCTGCGGGAATGGACGGGATAGAGCTGCACTGCGCCAGCGGCTACCTGCCGATGCAATTCCTCTCGTCGAACAGCAACCAGCGGACCGACCGCTATGGTGGATCGGTGGAAAATCGTATCCGCTTCGTCGTCGAACTGCTCGAAGCGCTGGCTGGCGCTGTCGGCGCAGGCCGGGTCGGCTTTCGCATCTGTCCGGGCGTCAAGTTCAATGGCATGAACGATGCCAACCCGCATGAAACCTATGCCGCGCTGCTGAAGGCGGTGGATGGTCTGGGCCTTGCCTATTGCCACCTGATCCACATCCCGCTGGAAGGCCAGGATGCCTTGGATCTGGTACGGGAAAATTGGAGCGGCGCGTTAATCGAAAATGGGGGGCTGACGTTCGACAAGGCCCGGGCTGTCGTCGCCGACGGCAAGGCAGAGGCTGTTTCGTTCGGATATCTCTACATCGCCAATCCCGATCTGGTCGACCGCTTCCGCATGGGCGCGCCGCTGGCGAAGGCGGACCGCGCCAACTTCTACACGGGCGAGGGCGACGATCGCAAAGGGTACACCGACTACGCGATGTTAGGGTCCTGAGCCCCGTCAAAAATTGTAAGAAAAGGAGAGGTCAATGGTCAAGCTACTGGAAGGGCGCACCGCGCTGGTGACCGGGGGCGGGCAGGGCGTGGGCCAGGGTATCGCCCGCGCGCTTGCCGAAGCCGGCGCAAATGTCGCCATCGCTCAGCGCAACGCTGATCAGGGTGAAGAAGAAGCGCGCTATCTGCGCGACACGCATGGCGTGGACGCATTCTTCATCCGCACCGACGTCACGAAGCGTGCAGAGGTGGAAGCGATGGTCGAGGCTGCGCATAAGCGCTTTGGCCGCCTCGACATCCTCGTCAACAATGCGGGCGCAAGCTTTCCCAAGCGGATCGAAAAGCACACGGACGAGGATATGGAGGGCTCCTTCGCCCTCAACTATTATGCCGTGTTCTGGGCGATGAAGGCGGCGTTCCCCATCATGAAGGCGCAAGGCTATGGCCGCGTAATCAACCTGGGTTCGCTGAACGGCGTCAATGCGCACATGTTCACTGTGGCCTACAACGCCAGCAAGGAAGCCATGCGCGCGCTGACCCGCACCGCGGCGGTAGAATGGGGTCCGTCTGGCATCACCTGCAACATCATTTGTCCGTCCGCCACGAGCCCGCAGGCGAAGGACTATTTCGCCGCCAATCCCGAAATGACCCAGGCGATCCTGCAGCAGGTTCCGGCCGGCCGATTTGGCGATGCGGAGAAGGATATCGGGCCGGTCGCTGTGTTCCTGGCGAGCGAAGGCGGCGGATATATGAGCGGGAACACCCTCTTCGCTGACGGCGGGGCTCAGGTGAACGGCGTCTCCTGGCGGCCCCAGGTAGAGGACTGACCGGCATGGAGAGGTTGAAAGGAAAGCGCGCAGTCGTCACCGGCGGCGCGCAGGGGATCGGTGCGGCCATCGCACGCCGCCTCGCCGCGGAAGGCGCGACGGTGGCGGTGCTGGATCTGGATGCGGGCGCCGCGGGAGCGGTGCTTCCCGCCCCACATGTGGGGATCGCCTGCAACGTCGCCGACAGTGCATCGGTCGATCGGGCTTTCGCCGAAGTGAAGCAGGCGCTGGGCGGCCTCGATGTGCTGGTGAACAATGCCGGACGGGGCAGCGCGGCGGGCGACGGCATGGACCGCTATTATGCGGCGCAGGCCGAGCGGGGCGAGCAGATTGCGCGCGGCGAAACGCCAGCAACCTTCGTGGATCAGACCATCCATTGCGAAGATGAGGGCTGGGCGGGCGTGCTGGCGGTGACGCTGGACGGCACGTTCAAGTGCAGCCGGGCCGCCGTACGCCTGATGGCAGAGCAGGGCAGCGGCGGCGCGATCGTCAACATCGGATCGACGGCGGCGGTGAAGGGGGATGGCCCCATTCCCTATTGCGCAGCCAAAGCCGCGGTGCTGGGCATGACGCGAGCAATGGCCCGCGAACTGGCTGACCGGGGCATCCGGGTGAATGCGGTGAATCCTGGCGCGACCGAAACGCCGATCTACGCCACCCTGCCGCCCGAAACCAAGGACATGATCGCCGCTGACAGCCTGATGAAGCGTCTCGCTCATCCCGACGAGATCGCTGGGGCGGTGGCTTTTCTCGCAGGCGACGACGGCAGCTTCGCGACGGGCAGCATCGTCACCGTCAATGGCGGCGCATATTTTTCGTAAGGAGCAGGACATGCAGGCACTTGAAGGCAAGGCGGCGATTGTCACGGGCGGCGCGCGCGGCGTGGCTAAGGGGGTGGCAACGGCTTTCGTCAAGGCAGGCGCGAAAGTGCTGATCGTCGATCGTGAGGAAGAGCTAGGCCGCGCGACCGAGGCCGAATTGAGGGGCTTGGGCGGCGATGCCCACTTCCTGCAGATCGATCTGGCGCAGCGCGCCGAACTGCCCAAGATCGTCGAGGCCGCGATCGGTCATTTCGGCAAGCTCGACATTCTGGTCAATGCGGCGCAGGCGTCGCGGCAATTGCTGCTGGCAGAAACCCCTGACGAGGCGATGGACATATCCTTCGACACCGGTTTCTGGCCGACCTTCGTCCTGATGCGCGAAGCCTATCCGCATCTGGTGAAGAGCAAGGGAAGCGTCATCAACTTCGCGACCGGCGCGGCGTTCGACGCCATTCCCACGCAAGGTTCCTACTGCGCCGCGAAGGAGGCGATCCGCGCCATATCCAAGGTGGCGGCGAGCGAATGGGGCGCGGAAGGCGTGCGCGTGAACATCATCTGTCCGTTCGCCAACTCGCCGGGCGTCATGGCCTGGAAGGAATGGGCCCCTGACGATTATAATACGCAGATCAACAAGGTGTCTTTGAAGCGCATCGGAGATTGCGAAAAAGATATCGGATCGGCCGCCGTTTTCTTGGCAAGCGATGCCGCAGGCTATATCACGGGCCAAACGCTGATGGTGGACGGGGGCCAGACCAAGGCTTTCTGATCCGGATCGCCCAGGAGAGGAATTGTCGTTCGTGACGGAAATATCGCTTCATCGCCCTTACCCCGCCGCAAAGGTTCAGCAGTGGGATTATGAAACGGACGTCGCCGTGATCGGTTTCGGCGCGACCGGCGCGTGCGCGGCAATCGAGGCGGCGCAAGGGGGCGCGCGGGTAATGCTGTTCGAACGTGGTTCGGGCAGCGGCGGCGCGTCGGCCTTGTCGGGCGGTGAAATCTATATTGGCGGGGGTGGGGGCACCGATGCCCAGCGCGCAGGTGGTTTCGAAGATTCGACCGAAGATCTCGCCGCTTATCTGAAGGCGGCGGGCGGCCCCTGCGCGGACGAGGCGAAGTGCGACCTTTATGCGCAGGAATCGCTCAACCATTATGCTTGGCTGAAAGAGCAGGGCATCCCCTATCGGGGCAATTACCTACCCGGCAAGCATATCGAGCCGACCGATGATTCCACGCTGATCTGGTCGGGCAGCGAGGCGGCTTGGCCCTTCTGCGACATCGCCAAGCCCGCTCCGCGCGGTCATGTGATCGCACATATGGGCTGGGGCGGCGGGCGGCCGCTGATCGACTTATTGGAAGCTCGGGCGCGTTCGCTGGGCGTCGAAGTCACGACCGACGCCCGCGCCGTCGCCCTTGTGCAGGACGAAGATCGGCGCGTGGTCGGCGTCATCGTGCGCATCGATAACGTCAACCGCTTCGTACGCGCTGCCAAGGGTGTGGTGCTGGCCACCGGCGGCTTTGCCTTCAACGAAGCGATGCGCCGCCGCTATTGCCCGGAAACCTTCAAGATCAGCAGCCCGATCGGCGACCAGGATGACGGCGTGGGTATTGAACTCGGCGTCGGTGCTGGCGGTGACGCGATCCATATGGAGCAGTTCTTCACGACCTGCCCCTGGACCATGCCGGAGCCGCAGGCTCATGGCGTGTTCGTCAATCAGGCGGGTCAGCGCTTCATCAACGAGGATTGCTATCACGGTCGCGTGAGCCGCGCGGCGGTCGATCAGCTGGGCGACCGCGTCTATCTTCTGCTCGACATCGCGCATTTCGACGAGCCGCTTCCCATGGCTGGCATGACCATCGCCGGGACGGGCGAAACATGGGAAGAGGTGGAAGCCGAACTGGAAATGGCGCCCGGCACCTTGTCGGCCACCATGGCCTTCTACAACGCTCATGCCCGCGAAGGGCTCGATCCGTTGTTCCACAAGCGACCGCCGATCCTGACGCCGCTGGACCAGGGGCCGTTCGTTGCGCTGGAGCTGAACTTCGCCACCAGCTATTTCAGCTTCTTCACTCTGGGCGGTCTGCGCACATCTACGGACGGTGAAGTGCTGGACCGCGCGGGTGCGCCAGTCCCGGGCCTGTTCGCCGCAGGACGCTGCACGTCGGGTCTGCCCGCCTGGGGCCATGGCTATAGCTCGGGCCTCAGCCTCGCCGACTGCACTTTCTTTGGCCGTCAAGCCGGGCGCAAAGCCGCAAAAGGCTGATGCTTCTGCGGGCTGATAATTCCTAATCCGTTTGAATGATGCGCTTCGCCTGGCGGAGCGTCATCATCATCGGCAGGAACACAGCCGACAGGAGAGTGACTTGTCTATCGATCGGGGCCGCCAGGGTCTGCGCTTCGCCGTCATCGGGGAGGCATGGCCGGCATCTTGGCCGCTATCCGCCTGCGCCAGGCCGGAGAGAATTTCACCGTCTATGAAAAGGCCAGCCGGCTGGGCGGCACCTGGCGGGAAAACCGCTATCCCGGCCTGACCTGCGACGTGCCCGCGCACGCTTATACCTATAGCTTCGAGCCCTATGCCGAATGGGACGCCTATTATGCCAAGGGCGGCGAGATTCAGACCTATTTCGAAAAGACGGCTGAGAAATACGGCATCATGCCGCATGTCCGCTTCGACAGCGAGGTCGTGTCCACTGTCTGGGATGAGGAAAAGGGCGTCTGGCGTCTGGGCCTCGTCACTGGTGAAGACGTTGAGGCCGATGTCGTTATCGCAGCGTCGGGCGTGCTGCACCATCCCAAGCTGCCCGACATAGAAGGGCTGGACGGCTTCAAGGGCCGCGCATTTCACAGCGCCCGCTGGCAGGATGACGCGCCGATCGATGGGGCGCGCGTAGGCATCATCGGCAATGGTTCGACCGGGGTGCAGATCGTCACGGCGCTCAGCACGCGCGCGTCCCACCTGGTTCATTTCCAGCGTTCGCCGCAATGGATCATGCCCGTTCCTTATTTCCAATATAGCGAGGAGGAGAAGGAAGCCTTCCGCCGCGATCCCGCGCTGATCGAGAATATCCGGAACAACAAGGAATATTGGGACAATATCTACCGCTTCACTCAAGCCATCACCCATACCCATGGACCGGAGATTGCGGCGATCGAGGCCGCATGCCTCGACAATCTCGAAAACAGCATCCGGGACCCTGAACTCAAGGAAAAGCTGCGCCCCGATTATCGCGCGGCGTGCAAGCGGCTGATCTACTCATGGTCCTATTATGACGCCGTGCAGCACCCCAATGTCGAGGTGGAGCGTGATCGTATCGCCCGCATCGAACCGGAAGGCGTGCGGATGGCGGACGGGCGGCTGCACGAACTCGACACGCTGGTGCTGGCGACGGGCTTCCATGCCGATCGCTTCATCCGCCCGACGACCGTGCTGGGACGCGATGGGGTGTCGCTGGACGATGTCTGGTCGGTTCGGCCTACGGCCTATTATGCAGTGACGATCCCCGGGTTCCCGAACTTCTTCATGCTCAATGGTCCCACCGGCCCGGTCGGTAACTTCTCGTTGATCGACATTGCCGAGCGGCAATGGGGTTATATCGATCAGTTGCTGGACCTGCTGCGCAGGGGCGAGGCGCGGACTGTTGAGCCGCGCGCCGAAGCCCATGCCGATTATGAGGAACGGCGGATCGCTGCTGCACGCACGACCATCTTCGGATCGGGCTGCAGCAGCTGGTATCTCGATGCGACCGGCGTGCCCGCAAGCTGGCCGTGGAGCTACGAAGCTTTCGCCGACGCCATGTCAGCGCCGGTCATGGATGATTATGCGACAACGGCGGAAGCGGAATTGGTCGCTCGCTGAACGGATACAGCCTTGAGAGGGAGGGGGAAATCCCCCTCCCGCCCCTTTTCACCGACCCATGGCCGCAACGGCCTCGGCAGCGCCCCGGATAGCCCCTTCGATATAGGTGACGCCGGTGCCGTCGCCGACCTCCACTACATCATGGCCCTGCGCACGCAGAGCATTGGCGAGCGTCGAGTCGCCATGCGCGCCCATCGCGACAACCACATGATCGGCTGCGATGCTCTGCTCTTCGCCCGACTGGCTGGTGAAACTGACTTCATTCTTGCCGATCCGGATACCGCTCGCACCAGGGTACATCGCAACGCCATGTTCGCGCAGTTCGGCGAGCAGACGCATGCGGCGCACCAGCAGCAGACCGCCGCCGAATTTCAGCGCCTCGCCCACGACAGTCACTTCCCGTCCGCGTTCCATCAGGAATTCGGCCAGCTCGACGCCAACCAGCTCGCCGCCGATGATGACGACGCGCTTGCCCAGCGGCATCCACGCATGAGTTGCCTTGCGCACCAGATCCAGATTGGCGGTCGCACCTGTCGCAGCGCCCAGCTTCGTGGCGATCCGGGTGGACCAGCTCGTCTTGCGGCGGATTTCGGCTGAATCCTCGCCCAGCATCATGCCGCGCAGATCGTCGCCAGACAGGACGAAATCCTGGCCGTTGCCGGGGATCGGCGGCATGTCGCGCACCGCGCCCGTCGCCACAATGACCTTGTCCGGCTTTAGGCTAGCGATGAGCTCCGGTGTCGCCACCGTCTTCAGCCGCACATCCACCCTCGACTGCTCGACCTGACGGCGCAGCCAATCGAGCAGCCGCTCATTGGGCTCATAGGCGAGGGCCGCAAAGCGCAGCGTACCGCCGAGGCGATCGGACTTTTCGAGCAGCGTCACCTTGGCCCCTGCAAGGTCGAGCCGCCGCGCGGCCTCCATGCCGCCGGGGCCGCCGCCGACGATCACCACATGACCGGGCACCTTGGCGGGCGACCAGTCCAGATCTTCATAGCCCGTCTCCGACCTGACGGCGCAGCGCACCTGCTCACGCAAATAGGCCGTACTGACGCAGGTGTAGCAATAGATGCACGGTCGGATATCGGCGATCCGTCCTTCCGTCAGTTTGATGGGCAGGTCCGGGTCGGCCAGCAGCTTACGGCCCATCGCCAGGAAATCGAACTCGCCTTGCGCCAGCCCCTTTTCGCCCCGATCAATCTCCACGCGGCCAGAAGCGATGACCGGAATCGACACGGCTTTTCGGATGGCTGCGGCAGAGGACAGATGGACGGCGGGCTCGTGCGGGATGTTGGATGCCGAGTGCAGCTTGCCCTGGCCAACATCATGATAGGCGGTGACGGTTAGGGCATTGGCGCCCGCCGCCTCGACCATGGGCGCCAGTTCCACGGCATGGTCCAGAGTGATGCCATTCTTCTTGCCGATCTCGCGCGAGTCGATCTTTACCCACAGCGGGAAGTCGGGACCGACTGCTGCCCGGACTGCGCGTACGACTTCCAGCAGCAGTCGCGCACGGCCTGCAACATCGCCGCCATATTCGTCCTCGCGCTTGTTGGTGGACGGCGAAACGAAGGAGGAAAGGAGATAGCCATGGCCGCCATGGATTTCCGCGCCATCCATTCCGGCCTTCTTGGCTCGCACTGCGGCGTCGGCGAACTGGCGCACGGCAATGTCGATATCGGCCTTCTCCAGCACCTTGACCTGCGGCACCACGCCGCCCGCGAAGGCAGCCATTTCTTCGGGCAGGAAATAGTCGGGAAAGTCCCCGGCAAAGGCGGGCGGATAGCCCGGCGCCCAGAGAGGATGGCCTTCCTGCGCGCTATGGGTCGCGACCAGCCCGCCATGATGGAGCTGTGCGGCAATTCGGCCGCCTGCTGCATGGACCGCATCCACCAGCCGCGTCAGGCCAGGCAGGAACCGGTCGTCAGAAATCGCGGTTTGATTGGGCTGCACAGCACCCACTGGCCAGGCGACTCCGGTCACGCCCATGATGATCAGACCCGCGCCGCCCTTTGCCTGAGCCACATGATAATCGATCAGCCGCTGCCCGACAGTGCCGTCCGCTTCTGCAAGGCTGACGCCCATGGCGGTAACGATGATTCGGTTGGGTAGGGTCAGAGTACCGATCTGGCCCGGCGTCGTGAGAGAGGCGGGACCAGTGCCCTGCCGTGTTGGAGAGAGGGCGGGGGCAGCGGTCATGACAATCTCCTAAATGCGCCACATGCGTATGGTCTAGCGCCTTTTATCGCGCTCTTATTCGTTAGTCAGGCCAAAATGACAATGATCGCGTAAAATTTTCTTGGCCACATTGTTGACGCCGCGGTTTTTCGGCCAAGTTCCTGGCTGCGTGGCTTTTACCATCTGCAGCAGGCACAAAAAAGCGCGGGGCAACCAGTTCGCTGCCCCGCGCTGCATTATTCGACGAAAGATCAGCCGATCTTAAGCGCCGCCACTTCTTCAGGCGACAGCTTCACCGAAGCCGCCTTCACGCTTTCCTCGATACGGGCCGGGCTCGACGCGCCGAAGATGGGGATCACCTGCTGCGGCTGGTTCACCAGATATGCGAGCGCGATGTCTGCCGCGCTCACGCCATGCTTGGCCGCAATCTCCTTCGCGGCGGCGAAGCGGTCCTTGTTGACCGGATTGTCGTAGAAGCCCTGAAGATGCTCAGGCACTTCGCCCTGTTCCATGAAGCCGAAATAGCCACGGCTCTGGGCGCAGTAAGGAATGATGGCGAGGCCGGCATCCTTGAGCGCGCCGCCATGATCCTCGAAATACATCTGGTAGCCCTGTGCCATGGCATTTGCCTCGTTCGGCTTGGCGAGGCCCCAGAAGGGCTCGACCGCGACGAAGCCGGCCTTGCCATTCGCCTTGGCGTATTCATTGGCCTCCAGAACGCGGGCATCGGTCCAGTTCGATGCACCGAAATAGCGGATCTTCCCGGCATCTTTCTGCTCGTTGAGGAAGTCGATCAGCTCGGCCACCGGGGTTTCCGGATTATCCATGTGCAGCCAGTAGAGATCGATCGCGTCAACACCCAGATGGTCCAGGCTCTCATTCAGGTCGCTGGCGATGTCGGTGGGATTGACGCGGTTGCGGTAGTCGCCGACGCGCATGTCGAAATGACCGCCCTTGGTGGCGACGACCACGTCTTCGCGCTTCTTGCCCTTCAGCCATGCGCCGATCGCCCGCTCGCTTGCACCCTTGGGCGCGGTGGGCATCCAGTCACCATAGGAACGTGCGGAGTCCACGAAATTGCCGCCCAGTTCCACAAACTTGTCCAGGATGGCGTTGCTGCGGTCCTGATCGATGGACCAGCCGAGCATGTTGGTGCCGTAGCACAGACGGCTGACCGAGAGGTCGGTATTGGCGAGCGTGACCTTTGAAAGCATGGCTAACTCCTGCATGGCGGCGTCGCTTGCGGCTGCAAGGACATGCCTTGAATTTCCCAAGCGCTGGACTGCGCGTCACAGCGGGTGCGGACAGTTACGCAGCGGTCGACGAAAAGGAAAGGGAATTGTGTAAATTCGCAGCTGTTCCGCCATGGCGGTAATGAAGCGGCTCAATAGCTGCCGTTGGTGACGATCACCGTCGCGCCCAATGTGGTCGAGGGGAGGGGGATGAAGTTGCCGTAGCGCATCAGGGCGGACCCTCCCATATCGTAGCGCACCTGCACCTTGAACAGGCCGGTGCCGTCCGCCTGTGCCTGAATGTCCGGCGTTCCTCCCGCCGACAGCAGCGAGCCGTAGCCGTCGATCACCGCCTGAGCGCGGGTGCGGGCGAGGGTCGCACGCTCTGCCGCCGAAAGCCCCGCCATCGCCGCGCGCGCCCCTTCGGCCGCGGCATGGCGCACGCCCAGAAGCGCCGAAAACCAGAAGGAATAGATGATGATCGCAAAGACGAGCATCAGCAGCGCTGGAGCGATGAGCGCGAACTCCAGCGCTGCCATGCCTTGCTCGCAGGCAAGGACACGCGGCCTTTGCGTCCTTGATAGGTAGGCGGGCATTGAAATCAGCTGGAAACGCTGTTGAACAGGGCGGTGAACGCGTCTCTCAGTCCGTTGTTGAAGCTTGTCTGCAGAGCGAGGATACCCGCCACGATCACGCCGCCCAACACGGCATATTCGACGGCGGTCAGCCCCTGCTGATCGCGCGCGAGGCGCCTGATGAATTTCTTCGTCACTTCAATCATCGTCAGTCTCCATGTCCCTCCAGCTACAGACGGCGACGCGCGGAGGGGTACGCGCCGCTTGTCTCTTCAGATCAGTACCGGCACGCCGCACCGCGCGCCGGTGACCCACACGGTCGTATGGCCGAGCTGGACGCCGAGCGCGGCGAGCAGGTTGTCGAGCAGCGGATCGGCGGTCGTCCCAACCAGGCCGGCGAGCGGAGCCGTGATCCCGCCGAGCAACTGAGAACGAACCGCGCTGGTGTCGCACAGGGGCCAGAGGCAAAGGTCCAGCGCCTTCACTTGCAGTCCGTTGGACGCCGTCAGACTGCTGGTCAGCGAGGTCAGCAGCGGACCCAATTGTGACCCGTTGCCGATGCTTGCAGGACTGCCCGGTGCGCCGGGCCGGCCGATCGTACCCTGTCCCCCAGGCCCGAAGGTTAGCGTCCCGCTATTCCCCATGACGGGCTGCGCGACCGCACGCGTATCCACCGTGATGAGGTTGAGGACGTTCAGTATCCTGGCGGGCGCGATATCGCTGGCGGACAGCGGCGGCATCGGGCGGCTCATCGCATTGGTCGGGGCGCGGCCGATATAAGCATTGACGAGGCCGGAACTGGCGAGAACGCTTACCCTGCTATCCCGCAACTGCTCTGCCGTGTTGGCGCAATCGATTGCGTTGATCTCAGCGAGCGCAGCGGCGATGTCGATCAGGACAGGCACGGAATCCACGCCGACCCCAAGGATCGAGAGGTTGAGGCCGAGGTTCAACTGGAGCCGTAGCGCCGATGTGCTTGCACTTGTCTCGCCAGCTGGACCGAAGGAGAAGCGCGGCCTGTCGAGCGGACCGGTCGCGACGGCCGCGAGCCGGACGGTGCTGCCCGCGACGACCCTGCTCACCGCGTCGGACAGATCGATCGCGCCCTCACCCGCCTGCGCCGCAAAGGTGAGGAGTTGATATGCGTTGAGACCCGCGCGCAGTCCGGGCTGCTCATCCGCCTCGCCTACCGGCATGTTTTTCCACACGCCCAGGCCGAACAGCCCCTGCAGTGGCACGGAATAGCTGTTGTTCACGCGGCCCGCGACGAGTGTCAGGGTCGCCGCCGTGCCCGGTTGATCGGCCGCGGCCGCCGCGGCCAGCAGCAGGTTGCGCAGTCCGACGCTGCGGCTGGTAAGATCGCTATAGGTGCCGCTCTCGCCAACGCGGCTAGCCAAAGCATCGAAGAAGCGCCCAGCATCGACATAGCCAGCCATCAGCGACTGGACGTCAGCGGCGTTGAGCTGCAACTGAATGCCCAACAGAGCGCCCAACAGGTCATTGACGCTGTTCACTAGTGAGTTGGTCATGGTCAGCACGCCGGAGCTGACGCTCAGCCCCGCTTCATCGATGCGCGCAGCGGTCGCGTTCGCGGCAAGGTCCGGAATAGGATCAGCGCCGCCCAGCACGCGCGTGAAGAATTGCCGACTGGGCTTATCCGTGCGGATGCGCACTGCGTTGACCAGTCCGTTGCCGGGGCAGCGGGTAAGGCTGGGGTCGAAACGCTGCGGCGCGGGCAGGGCAGCATCGGGGCAGTAGCGCCCCAACTCCACCGATCGGAGAATGGCGGGATCATAGCCGTTGCGGCTGAGGCTGTCTCGCGCTCGCGCCGTCGCCTGTGCAGGATACATGACCGCCGCCAGCGCAGCCGCTTCGGTCGCCGCCCGCAAATCGCGGCTCCCGGTATAATAGAGTCCAGCGTCCAGCGCGAAACCGGCCGCGCCGACCAGCATCGTGCCGAGCGCGGCCACCATCGGTGCGACCGCGCCCCGACGGTCGATCCAGAGAAGAGAGAGGATCGCCCGCGTCATTGGCCCGCCGGGCTATCCTGATCCGCAGGCCGGGGCGGCCTCTGGCCGATGCTTTGCAGGTAGCGGCTGCGGATGACCTCCGCCTCTTCCGCGCTGAGGCCGCTGCTTCCCTGCGCCCGCGGGGGCGAAAGAAGCTGCGCTTCGATCACGCGCCGCGCCTGATCTTCAAGCGGCGGCACCGGGGCAGAGGCGAGCAGGAAGAGGGAGAGCATCAATCGTCCTTCCGGATGGAGAGGCGAGCGGCTTCGGCAGCGATCTGGCGGCGCAGCAAGTCGCGTTCGCGCCCGTCGCGGACCTGATCCAGCATCGCGTCGGCCAGTGGTGCTTGACCACCTGCGATCAGCGCCAGCAGCAGATTGTTGCGGATTACGGCTGTTCCGGGCGCGAGGTCGAGCGCGCCGCGCAGGCTTTCTATCGCGCTTGCCGTCTCGCCCGCGCGCAATTGCGCATAGCCAAGCGCGTTGCGGAGCATGGGGTCGGCCGGACTGGCCGTCACCGCTTGCCGATAAAAGTCGGCCGCCTCCACCCAGCGCGCCCGCGCCGCTGACAAATGGCCCCGCACTGCGCTGCCGCCACCATTTGGCAACGCCGCCGCTGCCGTCTCGGCAGCATCGATCTCGCCGAGGTCAAGGAGGGCGTTCACCCGCAGTGTCCGCGCGTCGCGATCGCCCGGATAGCGCCGCTCGAAGTCATCCAGATAGGCGATCGCTGCACGCGGGCGGCCGTCTGCGCGTGCCTGATGGATCAGCTGGAGATAGAGGCTGCGCGTTGATTCCGGCCTGTCGGCGGCAGGGGCGGCGGCCAGCATCAGGGGAATGAGCCACATCATTGCGCGCTGGTCCGCAAGGTGTCGAGGATCGCGACCACCGGCGGTCCCCCCAGCACGATGAAAAGCGCGGGCATGAAGAAAAGGATCATCAGCACCACCATGCGCACGGTGATGCCGCCCATCGCTTCGCGTGCGCGGGCGACCCGTCGCTGGGTGAATTCGCGGGCGAACTCGCGCAGGGCCGGGGCCAGCTCGACCCCCTGGAACATCGCTTGGCGGAACAGCGCGGCAAGTTCCTTCGCGCCACTGATCGCCACGCGCGCGGCCCAGCGGTCGAGCGCCAGTTCATAACGCATGCCGCGATCCAGATCCGTCACCAGCAAGGCGATCAACTGACCATGATTGGGCACAGCGGTCTGCTCATCGCGGGCGATCGAGCGGAAACATTGATCAAGCGAAACGCCGCTTTCCAGCATCATGAGCATGAGGTCGAGGAGGAAGGGAAACTCCGCCGTGATCTTCCGCGCTCGCGCCGACGCCAGCAGGGTCAGGGCCTGCCGCGCGCCGATGAAGACCAGACCCGCACCCATGATAATAAGCAAAGGCCGTGCGAACCATCCGCCCCACAATAGGCGGCTGAGCAGCAGTATGAGCAGCGCCGCTGCGACTGTCGCGCTAAGCCGGAGCCACAGGAAATGATCGACCGAACGCGCGTCCTGATAGCCCGCCAGCTGCAACTGACGCTCCAGGCCGGAACGTTCCCGCCCCTCCGGCCCCGGCAAGGTTGGAAGGCGGAGTAACGCTTTGCCCGCCCCACCGGCCGCAGGCGTCAGTCGCGCGAGCCTCGTCTCCAGCCGCCGGTCCGCCATCAGCATCCGTCCGCCCAGCGCAGCGACGCCGATCGCGACGAGGGCCATGAGCAGGCAGGACAGAAGGAACGCTATCGGCATCAGAAGGTCAGCCGCATCACGCGCCGCATGACCAGCATGCCGGCCAGCTGCAATCCGACAGCGATGATCGCAAGGCGATGCCCTCGCGCGTCTTGCAGGAAGAAGTCGATATAGGCGGGATTTGACGCCATCAGCAGCGCCATTGCGACGAGCGGCATCGCGATCAGCACGCGGGAGCTGACCTTCGCCTCCGATGTTGCTGCCTTCAGCTCGCGGCCGATGCGCACCCGTTCCCGCAAGATCGCTGCAAGGTTCGACAGCACGGCGCTGACCGACCCTCCATAGCGCATGTTGGTGCGGATCGCTGCCGCCAGCATCGACATTTCAGGAACGCGCAGTCGGTCCGCAAGCTGTTGCATCGCCTCGCCCACCGAGGCGCCGAGTTCCAGACGGCGCGCAGCCGGGGCGAGATAACTGCGTACGATGCCGGGCGCTTCAGGAAGGGACCGTTCCAGAGCTTGCAACAGCGAACTCCCGACCGCCTGCATCTGCCGTACGGCATCGATATAGAAGGGCAGCGCGGCGACCAGCGCATCGACCCGCCGCTGCGCTCGCCGCCTGACCCATAGGAACAGCGCCAGCGGGGGAAGCGGCAGCAAGGCGATCGTCAGTACCGGGCCGCCAACCAGCAGCAGGAACAGCATGTAGAGCGCCATGCCGCCTGCGAAGATGCCGATGGCCCTTGAGGTGATTTCCAGCTGCGCCCGCGCCAGCAGCGGAGCTGCGAGGCTGGGAACGGTCAGGCGTGCGCTGTACCGGAGGGCGGGAGCGCTGCCGGGCATTACTCCCGACAGGCGGCGGGTGAGCCGTGCGCGCTCCCGCGCGCGCATCGTCAGCAGGGGGGATGCCGCCGCCGCCAGCATCAGCAGCGCGAGCAGCAGGAAAGCCGCGGCCTTCACCATGATCCCTGCCGCATGGGCCCCGGCGCATAATCCCGGAGCCGGGACGCAAAATAGGGGCGGGGCGAATGAACGCGGAAGTCGCCAAGGCCCGACATGGCGGGCTGTTCCTGAAAACTGAACAGCTCGTTGAAGGAATAGGCTTCGCCTTCGACGCCGGTGACTTCAGTCACGCCGACGACGCGGCGGCTGCCGTTGGAGAGGCGCTGGATATGCACCACGACATGGACGCTGCTGGCGATGAAGCGGCGGATAGCCCGAATGTCGTTCTGCAGTCCGGCAAAGCCGAGCAGCATTTCCAGGCGAGCAAAAGCATCGCGGGGCGAGTTGCCATGCAGCGTCGCCATCGACCCGTCATGACCGGTGGACATGGCCTGTAGCATCTCGACCACTTCCACCCCGCGCACCTCGCCCAGGATGATGCGGTCGGGCCGCATGCGCAGCGCATTGCGGACCAGTTCCCGCGCGCTGATCTCCCGGCTGCCATCCACATTGGGCGGCCGTGTCTCCAATCGAACGACATGGTCCTGCCGCAACTGCAGTTCGGCGGCGTCCTCTATGGTGATCAGCCGCTCCCGGTCGCTGATGAACTGTGACAGCATGTTGAGCAGGGTGGATTTGCCGGCGCCCGTGCCGCCGCAGATCAGAATGTTGAGCCGCGAGCGGACGGCGGCGGCCAGATAGGCGGCCATCTCGGCGCTCATCACCTGGCGGTTGACGAAATCCTCGATGCTGAGCGCCTGCATGCGAAACTTGCGGATCGATAGCAGTGGCCCGTCCAGCGCGACCGGCGGGATGACGATATTGACGCGTGATCCATCCGCCAGCCGGGCATCCACATAGGGGCTCGCCTCATCGACGCGGCGACCGATCGGCCCGACGATGCGCTGAATGATGTTCATGAGATGCGCGTCGTCGCGAAAGCGGCGGTCGGCCTTCTCCAGCAGTCCGCCGCGCTCAACATAGATGGAACCCGGCCCGTTCACGATGATGTCGTCCACGCCGGGATCGCGCAGCAGCGGCGCGAGCGGTCCGAGGCCCGCAACCTCATCCTCCACATCCTCGATCAGCAGCAGCCGCTCCGCCGCGTTGAGCGCGAGCTGCCCGCGGCGGCTGCGGCTCGTGATGACTTGTTCGATCTCCTCCCGCAGTGCCCGCGCGCCCAGCGTCTCCGCCGTGTTGCCGCGCGCCTCCAACTGTTCGATCAGCTGCGCACAGGTCTGCGCCTTTACGGTCTGATAGCTGTCGCTCATCCGCTGCGCCGCGGGCTGCGCGACCGGGGTGAGGCGA
The DNA here is from genome assembly GCF_055395525.1 of Sphingobium sp. TomTYG65. Lineage (NCBI taxonomy): Bacteria > Pseudomonadati > Pseudomonadota > Alphaproteobacteria > Sphingomonadales > Sphingobiaceae > Sphingobium > Sphingobium sp. TomTYG65. The sequence continues at coordinate 1,224,394 of NZ_AP027331.1, forward strand.
GGGGGAGGCTGGCGCGGGCTTTCGTCGAACAGCAGGCTCATGCCGTCTGCTCCGATGGCCGTTTGAGCAAGCGCCGCAGCCGTTCCAGGCCATTTGTAGTCGATCGCGTCGGCACGCCGCACGCTTGCCGGATCGCCCGCATGTATCGGTCCGCGCTGCCCTCCATCGCCAACGGTCGCCCGGCATTCAGCGCATTGCGGGCCCGAGCCTGATCGAGCGGCAGGGGAAGCATGCTGCCGGTCTGCAGCACGTCGCCCATACGTCGGCTGTCGAGCAAGATGGCGGGCTGATGATCCCAGACCAGCAACCGCGTCTTGGCGAGGACTGCTTCGTCACTCCCCATTCGCTCCAGCAGACGGCGGCACGCCTCCATCTCGCGGATCGACTGCGCACACACCAGTTCGATATGATCGGCAAGCGAAGCCAGCGTGCGCAGCAGGCCGTTATGCCGCAGGCCCCCGGCGCACAGCAGCACATCGCCGCAGCATCCGCGCAGCAGCCGGACCAGCGCGGCGATATCGGCTGGAGCGATCCCTGTAGGCTCGGTTCCGGAACCGCCGTCCAGCGTCAACAGCATCAGACCGCTGGGTTCATGCCGCGCCAGCGCGTTGGACAGCAGGCTTGCGTCCAGCCGCTCGATATCGGCAATGGCCGACGCCAGGCCGTAGCTTACCGGCAGATCAAGATAGGCCTCCGCCGCGCTGGTGGGCATGCTGCAGTCGATCAGCAGCGTCGATGATCCAGCCCGCCCACGGCTGACGGCCATGTCGGTCGCCACCATAGCCGCATTCTCCTGATCCGCGCCCAGCACCAGCGTCAGGCGGCCGCCGCTGCCATGATCGGCGACGGCCTGATTGAGTAGGCGGCCCAATATCGCGGCGATGTCGTCGCCTTCGGCCGTGCGCGGGATGACGTCGGCTGCTCCTGAACGGATCGCATGCAATATCTGCTCAGCGCTCGTCTCCTGCGTTGCCAGCACGATAGGGCGGCCGCCGGCGCTGTCCGAGACCGCTGCAAGCGCCACTGCTAGCGAACGCTCCGGCGGGATCGCGTCGCGGTCCATGAGGATGAGGCAGGGGCCTTGGATCAGTTCCGGCGTAACGGCTTGCGCCATTTCGACCGTCGCGCGGCCCTGCATTGCGTCGGTGATCCGCTCGGCCAGGCTGCGGTCGATCGACAAAAGGATGATGCGGCTCATGATCAGGGCCTCACCACGCCGAAGGGAACCACCGGGTCCTTGGTGTCGAGCAGCGATCCGGGGAGCGCGGGGAGGTCCTTTGGCTGCACCGGTCCGACCAGCCGGGGCGTGGCGACGATCACCAATTCCTGCCTTTCCTTCTGCGTCTGCTGCCGCCGAAAAAAGGCACCGATCACGGGAATGTCGCCCAGCAGCGGCGTTTTGTCGCGCGTCGTCGATTGGCTGGAATAGCTGAGACCCGCGATGACGAAGCTCTGCCCGCTGCCCAGTTCCACCGTCGTTTCGGCGGAACGGCGGCGCAAGCCCGGCACGACATAGCCTTGCAACTGCACCCCATTGCCATAGTCCAATTCGCTCACCTCTGGCGCGATCTTCAGGACGATCTGGTCCGGGGACAGCACAAAGGGCGTGACGGAAAGGCGGACGCCGAACTCCTTATATTGGATAGAAATGGCATTGCCGGTCCCCGACGCTTGGGGCACCGGAACAGGAATTTCTCCACCCGCCAGAAAGCTCGCCTGTTCGCCCGACCGCACCAGCAGGGTCGGCTGGGCGAGCAATTCGGACAGCCCGTTGGAGGACAGCGCGCTCAGCACCGCATTGATGCCGCGATTGGGTGCCGACAGGAACAGGTTGAAGGCGTTCTGGATCGGCACGCTCGCATCGACCGTGGACCCGCCGGGCCCAAAGCTGGCGCTGTTCAAGCTGTTTGGCGAAACCACTGCGCCCTGAATATCGCCGCTCAGCTTCGAGAAGTTGAACCCCAAGGCTTTGAGCGTGGACGCAGAAACGGCGGCAAATTGCACATCCACCGCAACCACCTGCTCGCCAGCGATGACCCTGGGGCTGACGATCGCGCCAGGGTCGCTTCCCCCCGGCGACACCGTCAGCGAAGTCTCCGCCATCAGTGCGCCGTCCCGGCCAAAGACGCTTATCGTTGCCTCCCCCGCACCGATGCCCGTCACACTGAGCGAGCGCGTGGTCGGCGCCGCGACCGAGACCACATTGTCGCGGTCCACCTCGACCCGGCCGATCGGACGTGGATAGCTGAGGGTGCGCTTCTGCTGGATCGATAACGGCTTCTGCCCCTGCGCCCAGGTCGAGCCGGGAAGGACGGCAGCGGTCAGCATGGCTGCAGCGAAAAGGGTTCTCAATGCTGACCGCTCCCCGAATAAATGGTTTCACGCCGGTCGCCGACCACCAGTTCGATCGGCTGACGGGGCGCGGCGGGGAGGCGGGCCTGCACTGGGCGCGCGACCTGCACGGTGGTTGAGGCAGCGGGAACGGCTACGGCTGGATCGGGACCGCGCGAAGTGGCGGGCGCCACCGCGACCTGCACGCCGTCCACCGGGTTGCGAAGTGAGAGGGTTAGCGCGCCGGTGCTTTTCGCCAGCGACAGGATTGAAACCTGCTCCGGACTGAGCGCCAGCGTCACTGTGCGAGCGGGCGGGGGTGGCGCGGACAGCTCGTTCTTGCCGGACACTTGCTGCTCCCCCAACACGGCGTCGCCCACCGCAAGAACCTGCACCATCTGCAGCAGGGTTTGCGCCCGGCTCCGTCCTGATCCCCGCGCGCTGATCGCATCGGCGCCGGGATAGACCACCTGCACATCAACCCGGTCGCCCGGACGGACAAGTCCGGCGACGGCGATCTCGGCCGTCGTGTCGATGCTGATCGCCCGCATGCCGACGGGTACGCGGATAGCGAGTTTCTCTCCACTTTCCACGGCGTCACGCGGGATGAGCGCGCCTTCAGCGATGGCGCGGCTCGCCACCTTCCCGATCAGTTCGGTCGGCGTGGCGACGGACGGATGGCGCGCGGGGTCAGCGGCGGCATTGCGGATCATCGCGGCGGTGATCGTCTCACCCGTTCGGATCGGGCGCGCGGCGGCGGCCAGCACGATCGCTTGTGCCGGCGGGTTCACGGCTTCCGAAGATGTGGCAGGCACAGTCGCGGCCGACGACCGCTCCATCTCACGCAGGCCCAGCAGCAGGAAGAGTAGCGCGGCGAGTGTCCCGCCCACCATCATGATCCTGGCTTTCCACCCCAATCGCATCATTTCCCCTGCTCTTGCGTTCACGCAAAACCGTCTCGCCCCCGAGGCAGGTGAGACCCTGCAACGCGGAAACTCTACGCTTTTCAGGTTGGGGGAGGGATCGCAGATGAAACCGATATGATGGGATCGGCGCAGCAAAGATTGCCCGCCGTTAACGTCTTCGCCTGTCTCTTGCGTGCAACTGCGCTGGGCTCGCTATTCGCCACGCGCGACTGGTCGTGGTGAAAGGTTCAATATGGTGCAATTTGTCTGAAACGGCGTCGTCAGGCCGTCTTTTTTAGTGCGCCAGCAGCAGCGGAACATGCACTTCACGCAGCATCGTGCGGGTGACGCCGCCGAACACCAGCTCTCGCAGGCGGCTGTGGCCGAAGGCGCCCATCACCATCCAATCCGGCTTCAATACGCCGATGGCGGCTTTCAGCGTCGCTTCGACGGTACGTCCGTCCTGCGGCCATGTGTGCAGCTGCGTCTTGATGCCATGGCGCGCCAGATATTCCGGCGCGTCCGTGGCGGGGAAGGGATATTTCCCCGCTTCCTCGACGGTCACGACATGCACTTCTTCAGCGCGCTTCAGCAGCGGAACGGATAGCCGCAGCGCCGTCGACGCTTCCTGCGATCCTTCCCAGGCCACCAGCGCCCGGCCTGTGATCATCACCCCCCGCGCGACTTGTGGCACCGCCAACACCGGCGTGCGGCCGCCTAGCGCAAGATCAGCCGCAATGTGCAATGGGTCGCTCATGTCTCGCCGCGGCCCTGACGGCAAGCTCACGATCAACAGGTCGCACAAAGCGGCGGCGGAAAGCAGCCCGTGGACGATATCGCCATCGATCTGCCGCCATTCCCAACTGACACCCTCACGATGCAGCTGCTGTTCCAGCCGCGCCCTCATCCGTGCATCGACTTCGTGAAGCTCCACCATGACCGCAGGCGCCATGGGTGCGCCGCCATATACTTCGGCCGCCATCAGCTTGGGCACCGCGGTGACCTGGACGCAATGGATATGGGCATCCGCGGTCCGCGCGACATCGCAGGCAGCCTGCAGTCGGCTCTCCATGCCGCTGTCGTTGTGGATGTGGAGCAGAATGGATGTCATCGCGCTCTCCAGTCCAAAGGAGGCAGGAGAGTAATATATTCTTTTTTCCCGTTCGCAGTGAGTCTGATTTACGTTATATATCCGAAGGCGGGTGTGGATGCCCTGCCGGACAGTGGCCATTCGCCCCCAGGCCAGACAGGCACTTCGCCGGGCAGAGCGGCAACAATCCCGGAAACGGCAATTCAAAGAAATAGGCGGAAGCCCCTCCTTTCGCGCCACCGACGGCCGTTGTTGAGGCAGACACCCCGGAAATCGCTCGCCTCGCCGGAGCCTTATTGCGAACTATTCGGATGTGCAGGAATAATTTTTTTGCAGTTGTCCAATTGCATGGGCCTGTTTTTGCAGGTTCGTGCGTATTATATTCGTAACATGGCTACTGCGGCGGGAGTCGTCAGTGACGAAAAACGAACTGTTTTCGAGCTTCACGCGGAATTTTGACGAACGGCGTCAAGCCGAGATGTCGATCGAGGATTATTTGCTGGGATGCCGCAATGATCCTCTCATGCACGCATCAGCCCCGGAGCGCCTGCTGGCGGCTATCGGTGAACCCGAGATCATAGATACCTCCCGCGACCAGCGGCTCGGTCGGATCTTCATGAACCGCACCATCCGCCGCTACAAGAGCTTCGCCAATTTCTACGGCATGGAAGGGACGATCGAACATATCGTCAGCTTCCTGCGCCACGCCAGCCAGGGATTGGAGGAGCGCAAGCAAATCCTTTACCTCCTCGGCCCTGTCGGCGGCGGCAAGTCCTCGCTCGCCGAGCGGCTGAAGGCGCTGATGGAAACGCATCCCATTTACGCCCTGAAAGCCGGGGAGGAGATCAGCCCGATCTTCGAAAGCCCGCTCGCGCTGTTCGATGCGGAAACGCATGGCGCCTTCATCGAGGATAATTACGGCATCCCTCGCCGTCGGCTGACCGGCATGATCAGTCCCTGGGCGCGCAAGCGACTGGATGAGTTTTCTGGCGACATTTCCCAGTTCAAGGTCATCCGCCTCATGCCCTCACGCATGCGGCAGATCGCCATCGCCAAGACCGAACCGGGTGACGAGAACAACCAGGACATCAGTTCGCTCGTTGGCAAGGTCGATATCCGCAAGCTGGAGATGCTCTCGCAGAATGATCCGGACGCCTACAGCTATTCGGGCGGGCTCAACCGCGCCAATCAGGGCATGCTCGAATTTGTCGAGATGTTCAAAGCGCCGATCAAGATGCTCCACCCGCTGCTGACTGCCACGCAGGAGGGCAATTATATCGGGACCGAGAATATCGGCGCCATCCCCTTCACCGGCATCATCATGGCCCATAGCAATGAATCGGAATGGGTCAACTTCAAGAACAACAAGAACAACGAAGCCTTCATTGACCGCATTTACGTCATCAAGGTGCCCTATTCGCTGCAGGCGACGGAAGAGCGGCACGTCTATGAAAAGTTGTTGCGAGAGTCCGATCTGAACAAGGCGCCCTGCGCCCCCGGCACGCTGGACATGCTGGCGCGCTTCTCCGTCCTCACCCGCCTGCGGGAGCATGAGAACAGCAATCTCTATTCCAAGATGCGCGTCTATGACGGCGAGATGCTGCGGGAAATCGATCCGCGCGCCAAGAGCATCCAGGAATATCGCGACGCTGCTGGCGTGGATGAGGGTATGTCGGGCACTTCGACCCGCTTTGCCTTCAAGGCGCTGTCCGCGACATTCAACCATGACAGCAGCGAGATTGCGGCCGATCCAGTCCACCTCATGTATGTGCTGGAAGGCATGGTGCGGCAGGAGCAGTTCCCTGCCGAGACAGAGGCCAAATATCTGGAGTTCATCAAGGGCGAACTGGCTCCGCGTTACGCCGAGTTCATCGGTAACGAGATTCAAAAGGCGTATCTGGAATCCTACAACGACTATGGCCAGAACCTGTTCGACCGTTATGTCGCCTATGCCGACGCCTGGATCGAGGATCTGGACTTCAAGGACCCGGACACCGGCCAGCTGCTGGACCGGGAGGTCATAAACCAGGAGCTGTCCAAGACCGAAAAGCCCGCTGGCATCGCCAATCCCAAGGACTTCCGCAACGAAGTCGTGAAATTCGCCCTGCGCATGCGGGCCAGCAATGACGGTCGCAACCCTAGCTGGACCAGCTATGAAAAGATCCGTGAAGTCATTGAAAAGCGGATGTTCAGCCAGGTCGAGGATCTGCTCCCTGTCATCAGCTTCGGCTCCAAGAAGGATGGCGACACGGCCAGCAAGCACGAAGAGTTCGTCTCGCGCATGATCGAGCGAGGTTATACCGAGCGGCAGGTCCGGCGGCTGGTGGAATGGTATATAAGGGTCAAGCAGGCCGGATAAACAGATGGAGGCGCTCGGCGCACCATGCACATAGTTGATAGACGGCTGAACCCCGGGGGAAAGAGCCTGGTCAACCGGCAACGGTTCCTGAGGAGGGCGAGAGCTTATGTCAGCCAGGCGGTGCGTGACAGCCTGAAGGACCGCAGCATCAAGGATCTCGCCAAGGAAGGCGAGATAACGATCCGCCGCGATGCAATTCACGAGCCTACGCTTCACCGGGCAGCCAAGGGCGGCAACAGGGAACGGGTGCTTCCCGGCAACCGCGAATTTCTGGAAGGCGACCGCATCAAACGGCCCGATGGCGGCGGCGGGGGCGGGTCGCAGCCGGGCGAGGGCGAGGATCAGGATGATTTCCGCTTCGCGCTCAGCCGCGAGGAGTTTCTCGACCTCTTCCTCGACGACCTCGAATTGCCTGACATGGCCAAGAAGAAGCTGGTCGCAGGCAAGATCGAAGGGGTGAGGCGGGCCGGCTATTCGACGATCGGCAACCCCTCCAATCTGTCGGTCCCGCGCACAATGCAAAAGGCGATGTCCCGCCGCATTGCGCTGCGCCGTCCCAGTGGCCGGGACCTCAATCGCATCGATGAAGCCATTGCGGAGATAGAGGCCCGCGCCAAGCCTCTACCGGATGATGCCGTCGCGCTCGAAAGGCTGCGCGAGGAGCGGGCGCATGTCATCCGGCGGCGCAACCTCATCGCCTATATCGATCCGGTCGATCTGCGCTTCCGCCGCTTTGAACCCCTGCCCCGGCCGGTCGCGCAGGCGGTGATGTTCTGCCTCATGGACGTGTCGGGTTCCATGACCGCCCATATGAAGGATCTGGCGAAGCGCTTCTTTGCGCTGCTGCACCTGTTCCTCTCGCGCTGTTACGAGCATGTCGACGTCGTGTTTATCCACCATACCGATCGCGCTGCGGAGGTGGATGAGGAAACCTTCTTCTACAGCACGGTAACGGGCGGGACCCTGGTTTCGAGCGCGCTCGACAAGCTGATCGAGGTGGTGAAGGAACGCTATAGCCCGAACGACTGGAACATCTATGTCGCGCAGGCTTCGGATGGCGACACGCTGGCGTCGGACAATGCGCGCGTCGTCAGCTTGATGCAGGACGAAATCCTGCCCTTCTGCCAATATTTCGCCTATCTGGAGGTCGGCCGGGAGGAGTTCGCCTCCATCGAAGCGGCGACGTCGACCACGGGGCTTTGGGATGCTTATGCGCCGGTCAGCGAAAGCCAGCGCCATTTCGCGATGCGCAAGGTGTCGCACCGCCGGGAAATCTATCCCGTCTTCCGTGAACTGTTCCAGCGGCGCGGCGTGGGCGAAAGGACGCGTGCCTGATGGCGGCGCTCGCACCCGCCCCGCTGTTTACTGGCAGCGACTGGGACTTCTCGCTGATCAACCGCATCTATGAAACGGTAGAGCCGATCGCGCTTCAGGAAATGAAGCTCAACATCTATCCCAATCAGATAGAGATCATCAGCGCCGAACAGATGCTGGACGCCTATTCGTCCATCGGCATGCCGCTTTTCTACAAACATTGGTCGTTCGGAAAACAGTTCGTGACTAATGAAATGATGTATCGCAAGGGACTGCGCGGCCTCGCCTATGAGCTGGTGATCAACAGCGATCCCTGCATCAATTATCTGATGCAGGAAAATAGCGCGACCATGCAGACGCTGGTCATAGCCCATGCGGCCTTCGGGCATAACCACTTCTTCAAGAATAATTATGTCTTCCGCCAGTGGACGGACGCGGAAGGCATCCTCGACTATCTGGAGTTCGCCAAGCGCTACATCGCGCAGTGCGAGGAACGCTATGGTCAATTGGCGGTCGAGCGGGTGCTGGACGCCGCCCATGCGCTGATGAACCAGGGCGTCCACCGCTATCCCCGCATCCGCCCCCGCGACATGAAGGCGGAGGCCGAGCGGGAGGCGGAACGGCAGGCGTATCGCGACCGCATCTACGACGACCTGTGGCGCACCGTCCCGGTTGGAGCGAAAGCCGCAGCAGTGCCGAGCGACGAGCGCCGCGCCGCATTGGGCCTGCCACAGGAAAATGTCCTCTATTTCCTCGAAAAGACGGGTCCCCGCCTTGAAAGCTGGCAGCGGGAAATCCTGCGCATCGTCCGCCTGATCGCCCAATATTTCTATCCGCAGCGGCAAACCAAGGCGATGAACGAAGGCTGCGCGACTTATACCCATTATCGCATCATGACGATCCTGCACGATCGCGGCTGGATCACCGATGGCGCCTTCATGGAATTCATCCAGTCGCACACCAACGTCGTCTATCAGCCGACTTTCGATTCCGGCCATTTCAGCGGCTTCAATCCCTATTCGCTCGGCTTCGGCATCATGTCGGACATCGAGAGGATCTGCATGGACCCAACCCAGGAGGATCGCGACTGGTTCGGCGACATTGCAGGCTCCCGCGATCCGGTCGAGGTGTTGAAGGATATCTGGGCCAACTACCGCGACGAAAGCTTCGTCTCGCAGTTCCTGAGCCCGCATCTGATCCGCCAATGGCGTCTGTTCCAGCTGCTCGACCGCGAAAGCGAGTCGGAATTGCGCGTGGAGGCCATTCATGACGAGCGCGGCTATCGCCGTATCCGTCGTGCGCTCGCCCGCGAATATGACATAGCGCGGCAGGAGCCGGACATTCAGGTGGTCGATGTCGATCTGGCGGGCGACCGCACGCTGATGCTGGAGCATGCCGTCACCGACGGAGTCGTGCTGGACGCGTCCGACGCGACCATGGTTTTGCAAAGCCTCGCCAATCTGTGGGGCTACGAAGTCGCGCTGAGCGAGGTGGATGCGGAGAGCCGTAAGGAGCTGAAAAATCACCGTTGCCAGCCACAACCGGGCTGGATCGGCTGAACCGTGGCGTCCTGTCGGCAGGCACGGAGGTCTTATGAAGATTCCATTTCCAAAGCAGCGCCGAAAAGCGTAAATTCCGCCCGGTTTTCGCGAGATGGGCGGGGCTCGCATGATAGCAGGAGAGCATTTTCATGACACATGCCCTCAATGCGCAGGAATGTCTTGAACGGGCCCGGATGCACGAACAACTCGCGGCAACGACCGCTGATGCGTCTGCCCGGATGATGCACCAGGCCATGGCCGCCGAATTTCGCCGTCGTGCAACGATGGGTTCAGTGGATATGGCGCCACCGGTGGTAAACCGGCCCGCGATGGAATTGTGCCCGCCCGCTGCGTGAAGCGTTAGGCGTCAATCAAATTCCGTTCCCCGCTTCTCGACTTCGCTCGAAGCGAACGAAAGGGTGGCGTTCAATCGCAAAAGATAAACGTCCATGATCCATCCATGCCGCTGCCGCAGCAGGGCGCGCTGCTCGACGATCTCTGGTCCCACCCTTGCCAGCGGCCCCTTCGCCAAAGCCTGCTGCTCCATGCCAAGATAGGCGCCCCACCAGATTTCGATGGCCTCGGGCTCCAGCGTCTGAAAAGCGCAATGCCCGTCCAGCATCACCACCAGATCGCGCACGCCCCGCGGCCAGCCCTGCTCCCGCAGCTGCCTGCCCGTGGTGATCAGCACCGGATCGGCCAACCGATTGAGGCAGATGCCGTGCGCGGCGGTCAGCGCCTGGATGCTGGTAATCCCCGGAACGACGCTGATCTCTATGTCAGGTCCCAGCCGCTCGGCGATCCGAAGGCTGCTGTCATAGAGCGAAGGGTCGCCCCATACCAGCAGCGCCAGCGTGCCGCCTTCTGGCAGATGCGCTGCGATCTGCTCCATCCAGATCGCCGCGATCGCATCATGCCAATCGATAACCGCCTCGACATAGGCGGCCTGATCGGCGCGCGCCGGCATGTCGAATTCGACGATGCGCGTCCCGCCCGTCAGCACCTCTGCGCAGATCGCCCGGCGCAAATCGATAAGGTCCGATTTCGCCTCGCCCTTGCGGGGCAGCAGGATCAAGTCAGCTTCATTCATCGCGCGCATCGCCGCGCGGGTGAGATGATCCGGATTGCCCGTACCGATGCCGATCAGGGACAGCCGGATCATGCCGCACCTGCGATGAGGTGGAAGAAGCTGCCCGTCACGCATCCCCTGCGCGACCCACCTGAAGCGACAGCCTCCCCCGCTGCGTCGGTCACATGGGCTAGGGGTTCGTCGGGTTGCTCGATAACCCTCGAATAATGAAATTCATGGCCGCGCAGATCGTTGCCCGTATCATAGCCGCCCATGGCCGAGAGCAATCGCGCCCGGCGGTAGCCGAGTTGCAAGCTCCGTTCGGCAAAGCTGCTCACGAGCCCCAGCAGCCCGGCCATCTTGTGCGCCCGCCCCTCCGCGTCGATGATCGCCTGTCCCAGCACCATATAGCCGCCACATTCGCCATGGACCGGCCGATCCTGGGCATGACGCCGCAAGCCTTCGAGAAAGCGGGCTGCTCCGGCAAGGCGCGGCGCGTGCAATTCGGGATAACCCCCCGGTAGCCAGATGACATCGGCCCGCGCGTCGGGCACTTCATCGGCCAGCGGGGAAAAGGGCAGTATCTCTGCTCCCGCCGAACGCCAGCTCGCGAGCATATGGGCGTAGGTGAAGGAAAAGGCGGCGTCCTGCGCCAGAGCGATGCGCTGCCCCGGCGGTCGTCCGCGATGGCTTGGCAGCGCGCCACAGGGCAGGGCGCTGGCCGACGCCCGCACAGCGGACAGGTCCACATGAGCCTCTACGAGATCTGCAATGGCGTCGATCGCCTTGTCGGCCTCCCTATGCTCCCCTACCTGCACCAGGCCCAAGTGGCGTTCCGTCAGGGCCAGCACGGTGGACCGAGGCACCGTGCCCAGCACCGGCAACGCAATCTCCTCCATCGCATCGCGGATCATCGCTTCATGACGCGGACTGGCGACCCGGTTCAGGATCACGCCGGCGATCCGAACATCTGGCCGCATCGTGCGAAAGCCCTGTGCAAGCGCTGCCGCGGACTGGCTCTGCCCCGAAACGTCGATGATCAGGATGACGGGCCAGCCAAGCGCCGCCGCTATATCGGCGCTGCTGCCATTGCCGCTGCTGCCCTTCGCCCGCGCGCCATCGAACAGGCCCATGACGCCCTCGGCGATCGCCAAGTTGGCGGACGCGGCTTCCCCGGCGAGGCTCCGGATCAACTCAACGCCCATCGCCCAACTGTCGAGATTGAACGCCGCCCGCCCGCTCGCCAGCTGATGATAGGCGGTATCGATATAGTCCGGCCCGCATTTAAAGGGCTGCACCCGAACGCCCCGCCGCGCCAGCGCCCGCAGCAGGCCCAGCGTGATGACCGTCTTGCCGGAGCCTGATCGCGGCGCGGCGACAAGGATGCCCGGCGTCATTCCTCCGATCCGGCGAAGCGAGAGTCGGCCGAATTTGGACGGAAGCGCCGGTCATATCCGGGCGCGTAGAGCTGACTTTCCACAAAGTCGCCATCGCCCAGCACCGGCCCGACCAGGATCAGCGCAGTGCGTTCCGGCCCGTCGGCAGCCTGCGCCTCGATCGTCGAAAGCGTGCCGCGCTCGATCTGCTGGTCGGGCCAACTCGCCCGCCACACGATCGCGGCTGGACAGTCCGCGCCATAGAGCGGCGATAACTCCTCAACGACCGTAGCAATATTATGGATCGACAGATGGATGGCCAGCGTCGCCCCCGTCGCGCCGAACGCCGCCAGCGTCTCGCCCGAAGGCATAGCGCTCGCCCGTCCCGGCGTCCGCGTCAGGACAAGCGATTGGCCCAGCCCTGGCAGGGTCAACTCGGTCCCCAATGCCGCCGCCGCCGCCGCGAAGGAGGGAACGCCGGGCGTCACCGTGTAAGCAATCCCCAGCGCCTTCAGCCTGCGTATCTGCTCCCCCATGGCCGACCAGACCGACAGGTCGCCGGAATGAAGCCGCGCCACATCCTGCCCGGCCGCATTGGCCTCGACGATGATGCCGATGATCTCGTCCAGCGTCAGCGGCGCGCTGTTCACGATGCGCGCGCCCGGCGGGCAGTGGTCGAGTAGCGCGCGCGGCACCAGCGACCCGGCATAAAGGCAGACGGGTGATGCGGCGATCAGGTCGCGGCCGCGCAAGGTGAGCAGGTCGGGCGCGCCGGGCCCCGCGCCGATAAAATGGACAGTCATGCGGAAACTCCTTCGGCAAGGGCGCAGGTCGCCTGCCCATCGACTGATATGATGCGGGTAGAGATCAGCCGCGCGCCCGGCCCGGCAGCGGCCAACGCCACCGCCTCGGCTACGCTGCCGGTCCCGTAAGCGGTCAGGCTGGCGGCGGATCGAGTGGGTGTTTCGACGCCCTCGACGTCCGCAGGCTCGATAAGAATAAGCGGAGCCGCGAGCGCCTCGGCGAGCGATGCGAGCAAACCAGCCTTGTGGCTTAGCGTCGCGATGGCATCCACAGCGACGGCATGCGTCGCCAGCGCCGTTCTCAGCGACTCCTCATCCGCAACGCTGCGGCAACCGAAACCAGCGACGATCACAGCGTCACGCTCCACTGCACCAGCGGATAGGCGGCTTTCCAACCCCGTCGCACGCCCAGTGGCGCGGCGCTCGCCATCTCGATCCGGAGCAATTCGCCGCCCAGCCGCTCATGCCATTGCGCCAGCAGGGCTTCCGATTCCAGCGTCACGGCATTGGCGACCAGCCGCATCTTCCCACCGGGAAGGCCGACCACCGCCCCCAGCAGCGCCTCGCTCAATCCTCCGCCAATGAAGATCGCATCGGGCCGGTCGCGGCCCTCCAATATGGCCGGCGCACGGCCTTCGACAACCGACAGCCGGTCAGCCCCCAGGCGCGCAGCATTGGCGCGAACGCGCGCGGCGCGCACCGGATCAGCCTCGAACGCGACCGCCTGCGTTGCCGGATGGCTGAGCAGCCATTCGATCCCGATCGATCCCGAACCAGCGCCAATGTCCCACAATGTCTCGCCCGGACGCGGGGCGAGCGCGGACAGGGTCAGCGCGCGAACCGGCCGCTTTGTGATCTGCCCGTCATGATCAAACCAGCTGTCGGCGATGCCACTCGCGCGCGGCATGACGTCGCCATCGCCTTCCATGGCGATCCCCACCGCGACCGGATGCGCCACATCATCCCAGGCAAAGCCATCTGCCCGGACAGCCCGGACGCGTTCACGCGGTCCGCCCAGCGCTTCCATGACATGCAGCGTCGATGCGCCGAAACCAACCTCCGCCAGATAGGCCGCAAGCTCCCCCACCGCCGCCGCGTCGCGCAGCAGCAGGATCGCCCTGCCACCCGGCGCAAGGTCGCGCCGCAGCCGGGCCAGTGGGGCGGCGTGGAGGCCATGGCAGGCGATATCCTGCAACGCCCAGCCGAGCTGCGCTGCGGCGATCGAGAAGGTCGACGGAGCCGGATGCGCGATCCACTCGCCCGGCTCCAGATGTCGAGCGATGCTCGCCCCCGCCCCGAACCAGAAAGGATCGCCCGATGCGAGAAGCACCACCGGCTCGCCGCGCCTGGCGAGCAGCGGCGCAATCCCATGCTCAAAGGGGACTGGCCAGGTCAGACGTTCCGCCTTAAGGGGAGGCAGCAACGCCAGCTGGCGCGGCGCGCCGGTGACGATGCGGGCTTGCTCCAGTGCGGCGCGGGCAGCGCCGGAGAGGCCCGCCGCGCCATCCTCGCTTATGCCGATGATCGTCAGCCAGGGACCCTCAGCCGCCATGCGCAACATCCTCATCCTGGGCGGGACCACCGAGGCAAGCGCCCTTGCCAAGGCGCTTGCCGAGCGCGGCGATCTTGCGGTGCTGAGCTATGCCGGGCGCACGGACAATCCCCGTCCGCAACCGGTGCCCGTCCGCGCCGGCGGCTTTGGCGGCGTTGCGGGTCTCGCTGCCTATCTGAAGCAGCAGGCAGTCACGCATCTGATCGACGCGACCCACCCATTCGCCGCCACCATGAGCGCTCATGCCGCGGAGGCGGCACAGGAGGCGGGCGTTGCTCATATGATGCTGACCCGCCCGGTCTGGGAAGCGGGGGAGGGCGACCGTTGGACCCGTGTGGCTGATATAGCGGGCGCCGTGGCTGCGCTTGGCGGAGAGCGGCGCCGCGTCATGCTGGCGCTCGGCCGGATGCATGTCGCGACCTTCGCCGCGCAGCCGCAGCATCATTATCTGCTCCGCTTCGTGGATGCGCCGGACGAGCCGCCTGTGCTGCCGCATCACCATCTGGTCGTGGATCGAGGGCCCTTCACGCAGGCGGGCGACCTTGCCCTGATGCGCGCACAGCGGATCGATCTGGTCGTCGCCAAAAATGCGGGCGGGGAAGGCGCGCGGGCGAAGATCGATGCCGCGCGCGCGATGGGCCTGCCCGTCATCATGATCGATCGCCCGCCCTTGCCGCGGACGCAGGTCGCGCACAGCATCGGCGAAGTGCTGGCCTGGATCGATCATTCGGCCCAACGCGGCGTGTAGAGGATCGGGGAGCCCGGCCGTTCGATCAGCCGGCTGCGGCTTGATCCAATAATGACCATCGTGCGCATGTCCGCCATCTCGGCCGTGGCGTCGCCCAGGCGGACGATGCGCAATTCCTCCTCCGGTGTGGAAACGGCGCGGGCGAAGAGGATCAGCCGGTCGGGGCCGCACTCCTCCCGCAATATGTCGAGTGCGCGGGCAAAGCCGTCCGGCCTCGCCTTCGACCGGGGATTGTAGAAGGCCATGGCGAAATCTGCCTGCGCGGCGAGGCGCAGGCGGCGCTCGATCAGCGGCCAGGGCTTCAGATTGTCGGAAAGGTTGATGGCGCAAAAATCATGGCCCAGCGGCGCGCCAGCCCGCGCAGACGCGGCGAGCATTGCGGTGATGCCGGGCAGGATACGGATATCAATCGCGCGCCAGCTCTCCGGCCCCGCCTCCAGCGCTTCGAACAGCGCGGACGCCATAGCGAACACGCCCGGATCGCCGGACGACGCGATCACCACCTGCTTTCCTGCCGCTGCCATTTGCAGCGCATGGGCAGCGCGCTCCAGCTCCACGCGATTGTCCGAAGCATGGCGCGTCAGGCCGGGTCGTTCAGCCACCCGCGCTACATAGGGCGCGTAGCCGACCAGATCACTCGCCTCGCCCAATGCCTCCGTCACTTCGGGCGTCACCAGTTCTTCCGCGCCGGGACCAAGCCCCGCCACCGCCACCCAGCCAGTCATGGCCGCCGCCCCTGACCGTGGACGAGCAGGATGGAGAAATAGCCGGTGACTGCCTCCGCTTGTCCAAGCGGCGTGATCTTCTGATCGGCCATGGTCGCATATTCGACCAGCCAGGCGCAGTCCTGCTTGCCCGCGGCCTCAACCGCCCGTCGAAGCTTGGGCAGGTTGCGGCCGATCTTCATGACCACCAGCGCGTTGGTGTCATGGATGCGCCGGGCGAGTTCCTCTTCGGGCAGGGTCGCCATCAGCACCGTCAGGACATCGTCGCCCCAGCTGATGGGCGTACCGCTGGCCGTCCAGGCGCCCGACATGCCGGTGATGCCGGGGACGATCCGCACTGGCGCGGAGAGGCGGCTGTGCAAATGCATGAAGGAACCATAGAAAAAAGGATCACCTTCGCAGAGGACGACGATGTCCTCTCCCTGTGCGGCTAGGGTATCCAGATACCCGGTGCAGTCGGCGTAGAATTCGGACAGCAATTGGTTGTAGCGCGGGTCGCTGACCGGAATTTCGGTCGTCACTGGATATTCCATCGGGAACTCGATGGCGTCGGCGCGCAAAAGCCCTTCCACGATGCGGCGGGCATGGCCGTGGCGGCCGGGCTTGCGGAAATAGGCGATGTGTCGGGCGGAGCGGATCAGGCGGTCGGCGCGCACGCTCATCAGGTCCTGCGCGCCGGGACCCAGGCCCACCCCATGAATGACGCCGCTCATTCCGCCGCACTCGCCAGCGCGTTGACGGCGGCCACGGTCATGGCGCTGCCGCCCAGCCGCCCCTCGACGATGCAGCAGGGGACAGGCTGCGCCTCCCAAAGCGCCTCCTTGGACTCTGCCGCGCCGACAAAGCCGACCGGACAGCCGATGATCGCCGCGGGTCGGGGGCAGGCTGGATCTTCCAGCATGTTGAGCAAGTGGAAGAGCGCAGTCGGCGCATTGCCGATCGCCACGACTGCGCCCTCAAGGTGCGGACGCCACAGCTCCAGCGCGGCGGCTGACCGCGTGTTGGCCATGGCGCGGGCGAGACCGGGAACTTGGGCATCGGCCAGCGTGCAGAGTATCGGATTGGCCGCAGGCAGGCGCGCGCGGGTAATCCCCTCGGACACCATGCGCGCGTCGCACAGGATCGGCGCGCCCGCCTCCAGCGCAGCGATGGCGGCGGTGGCGAAGGTCGGGGAGAAGCGGATGCGCGGGGCCAGCTCCACCATTCCGGCGGCGTGGATCATGCGGACGGCCACCCGCTCTTCCTGCGGAGAGAAGCGGGCCAGATCCGCCTCCGCGCGGATGGTGCGGAAGGACTGGCGATAGATTTCCGCCCCATCCTTTTCATAGACATGCGGCATCAAACGACTTTCGAAGAGGGTGAAAATCTGGGCGGGCGAGAGCCCCGCCTGAAGCGGCGGCGCGCCCGCGCGGGCATTGCGGGCGATGTCAAAACGGCCGTAGCGCCCGGTCAGCACGACCGCCGCCTGCGACGGCCGCGCGCATCCCTTGGCGCATCCGGAGACATGAAGCCCCGGAACATGCGGTGCGAGTCGGATCGCAAGTTCACGCGTGGCAACGCTCGCCTGCGGACAGGCGGGCGCGCCGGGACAGGCATCGGCGCAAAGGCGCGGGTCGGCAGGATCGTCCGGCGCGGCATCGCTCCCTTCCAGCAGCACTCCGCGCCAAGGGGTCAGGCGCACTGCCTGCGTGCCATCCTCCATCGCGGCAAGCAGGGCGTCCGCCTCGATCCGTCCGAAGGGCGCAGCGCAAAACGGCCCCGGCGCCTCGGCCAGCGCAGCGGCGCGCGAACGGGGAGGGGCAGGAGCCTCGGCACCGGGTAGCGGCGCCAGATGCCGCGCCATGCGCCCGGCCTGCACGCCTCCGCTCGCAACGAACCAGTGGGCGAGGCGGATCAGCGCCTCCACTGCGTCTTCCGCCGTGACGGGAACGCCGCGCTCCCGCCCATTGGCCCGCAGGATCAGCCCGCCGCTCGTCCCCCGTTCGATCCGAAAATCCGCCGGAGCATCGTTCAGCACCGGCGCAGGCCCGGCATCGATCGCAAAGCCGATCTTTCCGGGCAGTTCCGGCAGTTCATTCCTGCGCGCGATCAGTTCGGTGGCGATCGATGCGCTGACGTCGCCCGCGACCCAGTCCGGATTGATGATCAGCGGCGCGCGCATCTCCCGCCACGGGTCAGCCTGCGCCAAGCCCAATGCGATCAGCTGCTCCATCAGTGCGCGATGCTCTGCTTCCCGCACGCCCCGCACCTGCAACGCCGCCCTGTTGGTAAGGTCGATATGCCCGTTGCCATGACGCAAGGCGGCCTCACAAAGGCCCAGCACCTGGACCCGGCTCATCCGCCCGAGCGGGGGCCTGACGCGCACCAGCAGCCCGTCGCCCGCCATCATCGGCTGCCAGGCCGTGGGGCACCAGCCGCGCACGGCGGCGGCGCGCTGCGCCTGCTCCTGCATTGCTCACGTCCTCCACGCCCACGCCACGACAAGCGGACCGCACGTGCGGGCGCGCAGGACAAGCCGCACGCCAGCACGGCCGCAGCCGCACCCAATTTCGTCGCTCAAACGGAGAACCGAGCCGTGACCATCCCCTGGATCATGGCAAGAGCGACCTTTGCTCCGGCAGGTCTCCTGGCTTGCGGGTCATAGCGTCGGCATGGGGCCTTCCCGGATCGCTCCAGTGGCTTGACCGTCCCTTGATTGAGGGTGCGGCCTGTCCTTGCCTCGCTCGCCGCTCACAGTTGCAGGGACAGCCGCGGATTAGGGAGGAGAGCCTCCCGCACCGCGTTCCCATTTAAGCCCCTTGCGAGGCACCGGCGCGATCGATGGACCGGGCGAGCCCGGTCCGCTGCGCTTCATAAGGGCGATGTGAGCGAAAGGGAAGTGGGCAGCGACGGCTTGCTTGCGCCTGCCCTCACCGAAAGCTAGTCCCTTCGCCGAATAACAACATGGAGAGAAGATAATGAGCGATCTCAGCTTCGACGCGACCAGCCGTTTCCTCGAAACCGCCAATGGCCGCCTTCATTATCATGAAGCCGGATCGGGTCCGGCGTTGCTGCTGCTCCATGGCTCTGGTCCCGGCGTCACGGGCTGGGCCAATTTCCAGGGCAATCTGCCCCTCTTCTCCCAGCATTTCCGCACGATCATCCTCGATGCGCCCGGCTATGGCAAAAGCGATCCTGTGGATGGCGATCCGGTTGCGGTGGCGCGTGACGCAGTGGTCGCGCTGATGGATGGCCTGGGCATCGATCGCGCCCATATCCTGGGCAACAGCTATGGCGGCATCGTCGGCGGCCATCTCGCCGCCTCGCATCCACAGCGGGTGCTGCGCTACATCACCATCGGCGGGATCGGGTTCAACATCACCTCCACCTTCCCCAATGAAGGGCTGACCCGTCTGGTCGATTTCATCGAGGACCCCACGCGCGAGAACATCATCGCCTGGTTCGAATCGATGGTTTACGACAAGTCGATCATCACCGACGAGCTGATCGACATGCGCTTGAAGGCCGCGCTGGAGCCGGTGACGATGGAGAGCAGCCGCAAGATGTACACGCGCGCCGCCCTCGGCTTCATCGCACAGTCGATGAGCGGGCCGGGCGTGTCGCAGCGGATCGATTATCTGGGCAAGATCCAGGCGCCGACCCTGATCACCTGGGGCCGCGATGACAAGGTCAGCCCGCTCGACGGCGCATTCCTGCCGATGCGGGTAATCCCGAACGCGGAACTGCATGTGTTCCCCAAATGTGGGCATTGGGCGATGATCGAATGCAAGGAGCGGTTCGAAGAGCTGGCGCTGGGGTTCTTGCTGGGGGAGGGGGCCTAAGCCTCCCTCTCTCCCGTTCGCCCTGAGCTTGTCGAAGGGCCTCTTCTTTTTTAGGCGAGAGAGGCTTCGACAAGCTCAGCCTGAACGGAGGGTAGGTTAGGCGCGTGTCCTAACGCCGCACCACCACCGAATGCCAGTCCATCCGCTGTTCCCAGCCGCGCCGCTCCAGTTCCGGCACATCTTCCTCGCTCTGCGGCTTCCCGAGGCATAGCAGGCCGAGGCATTCCCAACTGGCCGGAATCTCCAGCATCGCGTCCACGCCTTCGGGCTCCATGATCGACACCCAACCCATGCCGATGTTCCGGGTCCGCGCCGCCAGCCACAGCGTATGCACCGCCATGACACAGCTGTAGCGCCGCGCCTCCGGCATGGTGACCGCGCCCAGATGATGGCCGGTCTCCGTCCCATCGTCGCAATAGACAGCGAACAGCACCGGGGCCTCACGCAGGCCATGCAGTTTCAGGCTGCGGTAGAGCTTGTCCTGATCCCCTTCATATTCCTTCCCCGCCGCCCGCACCTGCGCATCCACATGCGCCGCAAGCCGCTCCCTGAGGTCAGGCGTTTCGATCCGCACGAACCGCCAGGGCTGCGACAGGCCGACCGAGGGCGCACGGTGCGCCATGCTCAGCAGCCATTCGACGTCGCGTTCATCGATGGGATCGGTGCGGAAATGGCGTATGTCCCGCCGCGCCCGCACCAGCGCCTCGAACTGGGCGCTGTCGATCGGGGTGATGGCGGGGATGCTCATGATCAGAACTCGATGCCCGCCTGCGCCTTCACGCCGCTGCGGAAGGGATGCTTGATCAGCGTCATCTCGGTGACCAGATCGGCCGCCTCGATCAGCGCTTCGGGCGCGTTGCGGCCGGTGATCAGGACATGCTTCATCTCGCCCCGCGCGGTCACGGCCTCCAGCACCTCGTCGACCGGCAGATAGTCGTAGCGCAGGACGATATTAAGCTCATCGGCCAGGACCATATCATAGGCGGGGTCGGCGATCATCCGCTTTACCTCTTCCCATGCTTCGCGGGCGAGCGCGATGTCGCGGGTCTTATCCTGCGTGTTCCAGGTGAAGCCTTCGCCCATGGGCTTGAACGTGACATTGTCAGAAAACGCATCGAACACCGCTTTTTCTCCGGTCGTCATCGCGCCTTTGACGAACTGGACGACGCCGACCTTCTTGCCGTGACCGATGGCGCGCACCACCATGCCGAGCGCGGCGGTCGTCTTGCCCTTGCCCTTGCCGGTATGGACGATCAGCAGGCCCTTTTCCTGCGTCTTGGTCGCCATGATCTTGTCATGCGCGGCCTGCTTCTTCTTCATCTTCTCGGCATGTTGTTCGGGGGTGCGTTCGATCATGGGCGGTCTTCCTTCAGGCTGGACAGGAGCATGGCGGCGCTGTTCGACTTGGGCTTCCAAAGGCCGCGGTCGAGCGCTTCGTACAGGCGGGCGGCGGTTTCGCGCAGCGCGGCAGGGTTCGCCTCCGCCATGAAGGCGCGGACGGTCTCATCCTTCAGGAAGGCGGCGTGGACGGCGTCGAAATGATGGTCCTTCACCGCATGGGTCGTGGCGGCGAAGGCGAAGAGATAATCGACCGATGCGGCGATCTCGAACGCGCCCTTATAGCCATGGCGCATCATGCCCGCGATCCATTTGGGGTTGGTGACGCGCGCGCGGACGACGCGGCCAATCTCATCCTCCAGCGTGCGGATGACGGGGCGCTCAGGGCGGCTATGGTCGTTGTGATAGGATAGAGGCTTCTTGCCGGACAGATGCTCGACGGCGGCGGCGATCCCGCCTTCGAACTGATAATAATCGTCGCTGTCGAGCAGGTCATGCTCGCGATTGTCCTGGTTCTGGACAAGGGCGTCCGCCTCCGCCAGCCGCTGGGCGAACAGCCCGCGCTCTGCATCGCCCTCCACTCCGCCGCCATAGGCGTAGCTCCCCCAATCGAGGTAGATGTTCGCCAGATCAGCCCTGTCGTGCCAGAGCCGCTCATCGATCATCGCCTGCAAGCCAGCGCCATAAGCGCCCGGCTTCGATCCGAAGACCCGGCTGCCCGCCCGGCGGGCGGCGTCCTTCTCCGGCAGGCCCTGTGCGACAAGGGCGGCGCTTTCCGCGCGATGCCGGGCGGCGGCGGGATTGTCCTCGTCCGGCTCGTCCAGCGCCATCACGGCGCGCGCGGCGCTGTCGATCAGGTCGATCTGTTCCGGGAAGGCGTCGCGGAAGAAGCCTGACACGCGCAAGGTCACATCGACGCGCGGCCGGTTCAGCTCGGCGATCTTCATCACCTCAAAGCCGGTGACACGGCCCGACGCCCAATCCCAGCGCGGCCGCACCCCCATCAGCGCCAGGGCTTGCGCGATGTCGTCGCCACCCGTCCGCATATTGGCCGTGCCCCAGGCGGACAGGGCGATGGAGCGGGGATAGTCGCCCTCGCGCTGCAGATAGTCCTGCACGATGAGGTCGGCCGACCGCTGGCCAAGGTTCCAGGCGGCGACGGTCGGCACAGAGCGCGTATCGACCGAATAGAAATTGCGCCCCGTCGGCAGCACATCGGGCCGGCCCCGCGTCGGCGCGCCGGATGGGCCCGGCGGCACGAAGCAACCGTCCAGCGCCTTGAGCAGCGCCGCCTTCTCCGCGTCCCCGCACGCATCGACGCGCGGCGCGAGGTCCTGCCTGATCGCGTCGAAAACAGCCGCGCTCTTTACCCCCGGTGCCGCCGCTCCGCTGTCGAGCAGATCGATGGCGTAGAGTTCCAGCCGCTCCACCATGTCGCCAGTGGTGCGCCATGGCTCCGTCGAAAGCGTCTGGAGCAGTCCCGGCTTCGGCCCCGTCCAGGGCGCGCCCATGGCGCAATCGAGCGGATCGAAGCCCAGCCCCAGATCATCCGCCAGCGTGCGCAAGAGCGACTGTTGCCCTTCCTGCTCCATCCCACGAGGGCAGCGGGCGAGCGCCAGAAGCAGGTCGCGACGCAGCGGACCTTCCGGCGACCGGGTGAAGACATGCAGCCCGTCGCGGATCTGCATTTCCTTCAATTCGCACAGATAATTGTCGATCGCGGCCAAGGCATCGTCCCCGCTGCCCTGCGCCCCTGCGTCCTTGTCGAGCCCCTGGCTGGCGGCGAGCGCAAGAATGTCCTTGCGCAGCGTCTCCAGCCGCCGGGGGTCCATGCCCGCCGCAAGATAATATTCATCGACCAGGGCCTCCAGTTCCTTGAGCGGCCCATAGGTCTCAGCGCGCGTCAGCGGCGGCGTCAGATGGTCGATGATGCACGCCCCGATGCGCCGTTTCGCCTGCGTGCCTTCGCCCGGATCATTGACGATGAACGGATAGATTTGCGGCACCGGCCCCGCGCAGATTTCGGGGAAGCAGCTTTCCGACAGCGCGATCGCCTTGCCGGGCAGCCATTCCAGATTGCCATGCTTGCCGACATGCACGACCGCATGCGCGCCGAATTCGCGGTTCAGCCAGATGTGGAAGGCGAGATAGCCATGCGGCGGCGGCAGCGCCGGGTCGTGATAGCTGCTCTTGGGATCGATATTATAGCCGCGTGCAGGCTGCACCGCCACGGCGACATTGCCAAAGCGGTGGACGGGGAGGTGAAAGGCGTCGGCCTGGAAGAAGGGGTCGCTCTCTGGGCTGCCCCAGCGTTCGATAATCGCCTCGCATGCGCTTGCGGGAAGCGCGCGGAACGCCGCCTCATAATCCGCCAGGGAGAGGGAAGGGGAGTCCCCCGACCGCCGCAGCGAAGCCGGAGAGTTGGTCACGCCGCCCATCATCAGGCGCATTAGCGCAGCGCCGTCGCCCGGCGCGTCTGCGGTAGCATAGCCTGCCTCCGCCAGCGCGCAGAGGATAGCCGCTGCGCTGGCGGGCGTGTCCAGGCCAACGCCATTGCCGATGCGCCCGTCCTTGTTCGGATAATTGGCAAGGACCAGCGCCACGCGCCGCTCTGCCACCCCCGTTTGCGCAAGTTTCGCCCAGTTCGCAGCCAGTTCAGAAACGAAGCTCACGCGATCATGCAGCACCTTGGGCACCACGATGCTGCATTCGGTGCGCTGATCGAACCGCGCGGCGGCCTTGAAGGCGACGGCGCGCGTGAAGAGGCGCCCGTCCACTTCGGGCAGCGCAATGTGCATGGCCAAATCCCGCGGCCCCAACCCACGCGCGCTGGCCTCCCACACGCTTTGCTCGGCGCTCGCGAAGATCGTCTGCAGGATCGGGCAGTCCGCCTGCTCCAGGATCGACGGCGTGCGCGGCTCCCCCGGCGCGGATGCGGCGAAGGCGGTGGCGTTCAGGATGACGTCGGGCCGTGTCCCCTCCATCAGCTTCTGGAGAAAGTCGCGGGCAAAGGGCTCGCGCAGCGCCCGCACATGGACCGGCAGCACATTGAGGCCCGCCTGCTCCAGCCCCGCGATCATCGCGTCCACCGCTTCCAGCGTTCCCGCGATCAGCAGGGCGCGGTAGAAAAGGAACATCGCGGTGGGCTGGCCATCACGCCAGCGGCGCTTCACCTGATCCAGCACGGGTCGCTCGATCCCCGGCAGATACAGCCCCGCGTCGGCGACAGGCACCGGCGCATCGGGCTCTCCAGCGTCCATGCCGGCCAGCCGCGCGGCGGTCTTCAGGAACGCCGTCGCGTTCGCCACGCCCCCCTGCCGCAGATAGTCCCGCAGCAGCTCGCACGTTTCGGGCGGCAGGGTAGAGGCGGCGCGCAGGTCCGGATCGTCCTCCCGCCCGTCCGCAATGGCGGCAAAGGCGATGCCCTTTTCCCGCGCCACATTGGCAATCTCATCAATGCCATAGGGCCAATAGCTCTTGCCCCCCAGCAGCACCACGCAGACGAACTTGGCGTTGGCGATCACCTTCTCGACATAGAGATCGACCGAATAGGGATGCTTCAATTGAAGCAGGTTGGCGAGCCGCACGCTGGGTCCGCCATCCCCCAGCGCCGCCGCCGCGCTCGCAAAACAGGCAAGGTCGCTGTCCGCCACGGTCAGCAGCACGATGTCCCCCGGCGACTGGCCGAGGTCGATCGCTTCATCTCCATTGGAGACGGTGCCGGGCGTGGCGGTCAGCAGGTGCATCAGGCGGCGGCCATTTGCTGGGACAGCGCCTGCTCGATCTCGGCGCGGTCCAGCCCCGCCTGACCGATCACCACCAGGCGCGAGCCGCGCTGTTCATCCGCCTGCCAATGCCGGTCATAATGATGCTGGATGCGCGGACCCACGGCCTGGATCACCAGCCGGGCAGGGCGTCCGGCGATCGCCACGAACCCCTTCACCCGCAATATGTCATGCGCCGCGATGACCTGTTCGAGCGCCGCCAGAAGCGGGGCAGGGTTGCCCTGTTCGCCCAGCTCCACGACAAAGCTGTCGAAATCCTCATGGTCATGATCGTCCTCGTCGTCGTGATGGGAGGGGCGGGCGTCGATCTGATCCTCCACGCCCGCGTCGAGGCCCAGCAGGACGGCGGGATCGATCTGCCCCCGCGCCGTGCGGACGATGCGCACGCCGGGGCGGATTTCCTTCGCCAGCTCGTCTTCCAGCTCCGCCAGCTTGCCGGGCTCGACCAGATCGCTCTTGTTGAGCAGCACCAGGTCGGCGCAGGCCAGCTGATCCTCGAACAGTTCCTCGATCGGACTGTCATGGTCCAGCGTCGGGTCGGCGGCACGCGCGGCGGCCAGCGCCGCTTCGTCATGGGCGAAGCGCCCCGCCGCCAGAGCGTCCGCGTCGATCAGCGCGATCACGCCATCCACGGTCGCGCGCGTGCGGATATCGGGCCACTGAAACGCCTTCACCAGCGGCTTGGGGAGCGCAAGTCCGGACGTCTCGATGATGATATGATCCGGCGGCACATCCCGGTCGAGCAGCCGCTGCATCGTCGGCAGGAAATCATCCGCCACCGTGCAGCAGATGCAGCCATTGGCCAATTCGATGATATCCTCGTCAGGGCAGGCTTCATCGCCGCACCCTTTCACCAACGATCCATCGACGCCGACATCGCCAAATTCGTTGATGATCAGGGCGAGCCGGCGGCCGCCCGCATTTTCGATGAGGTGCCGGATCAGCGTCGTTTTCCCGGCGCCCAGGAATCCGGTGATGACAGTGGCGGGAACCTTGCTCATGACATTATCCTTGATTGAGGATGAGGACTTCGATCTCGTCGAAGCGTTTCCAGCGGTAGATGGCCCAGCTCATGAGCCAACAGGCGGCGAACAGACCGATGATGAAGAAGCCGAGGCTGTTGAAATGCTCGCCTAGATCTGCGGCAAGCGACCATATGCCGCCGCTCAGGCCCAGCTTGTCGCCCAGCAGCGCCGCCGCCTCGATCCCGCCGATGACGATCGCGACCAGAGCGGACACCAAAGTGATGGTGATGTTGTAGTAAAGCTTACGGATCGGCTTAACGAACGCCCATTGATAGGCACCCATCATTAGCGCCCCGTCCGCCGTGTCGATCAGCGCCATGCCCGCCGCGAAGAGCAGGGGGAAGATAAGCACGGTCGCAACCGACAGCCCGCTCGCCGCCTGTCCGGCCGACAGCCCCAGGATCGCCACCTCCGTCGCCGTATCGAACCCAAGCCCAAACAGAAAGCCCAGCGGAGCCATGTGCCAGCTCCGCGTCACCAAACGGAACAAGGGCCGGAAGATACGCGCCAGAAAACCTCGGTTTCCCAGCAATATGTCCATATCCTCATCGACATAAGCGCCGCCGCTGCGGACATGGTTGAAGGTCTTGAGCACCGATCGCAGAATGATCAGGTTCATCGCCGCGATGGCGAAGAGGAAGGTGGCGGAAATGACGGTCGCGATCGTGCCGCCCACCTCGCCCACCGCTTCGACGCGGCTCAACGCGCTTGCCGCCACAGCGATCACTACCGCCGCGACCAGGACGATGCCGCTATGGCCGATCGCGAACCAGAATCCGACCGTCAGCGGCCGCTGTCCTTCCTGCATCAGCTTGCGGGTCACATTGTCGATCGCCGCGATATGATCGGCATCGACCGCATGGCGCAGCCCCAGGCTCCAGGCGAGCAGGGCAGTGCCCAGCATCATCGTGTCGCCCGAGAATATCAGCAGCGCCCATAGCCACAGCCCGATATTGGCCGCGATCAGCCCAGCGAACATGGCGGTGGCGCGCCGGCGTAAAACCGGAACAGTCGTCTCCATCGCAGATCAGTCTCCCGTCGGCGTCAGCGAACATCGACGGGACCTCCGCATCGCGGCCGACATGGTGCGCCGGACGGACACCTTACCGGCGTCCGGCGCTATGCCGGTGCGGCCCCGCCGCACGCGTCGCTCAGACGGAAAACCGTGCCCCGGCCATCCCCTGGACCAAAGCAAGAGCGACCAGACGCCGGCAGGTCTCCTGGCTTGCGGGTCATCGCTCGACATATGGCCTTCCCAGGCCTCGCAGGATTTAGCGTCCGGCCCAGTGGCTGACCTCCGAATGTCACGGAAGGTCGATATATGTCTCGCTCACCGCTTACAGTTGCAGGGACAGCCGCGGATTAGGACGCCTGAGGCGTCCGCACCGCATTCCCAAATTAAGCCTCTTTCGAGGCACCGGCGCGATCGAGGCTGTGCATAGAGGCTGCGGCAGCGGATGTGAAGCCCGTGATGTGCAATCGCGCGCCGAATGCCGCCCGTCATCGAACGGAGACATATTTGTCATTTTAGAGTCACATTAAAGTCATAGCCGCGCCATCCATCGACATGTGAGGGAGTTACAGGGGTGACAGCTTTCAAGGTGGGCGGCGCGGCGTTGATGGTGAGCTTGCTCGCATTGATGCCGGAGGTGGCGCAGGCGCAAAGCAATGAAGCGCTGCAGCGCCAGATCGATGAACTCAAGGCGCAGGTCCAGGCACTTACCAACGCGCTCGCCGCCAGTAAGGGCGCAGCGCCCGTTGCTGCCGCTCCGGCCTCCGCCGTCCCCTCAGCGCCTGCGCCCACCGCGCTCGCCGCAGCGCCTGCTCAACCGCCTGCATCCACCCCGGCAGCGGCATCAGCGCCTGCGCCGAAGTCCAAGGCCTGGTATGAGCGGCTCTCGCTGCGCGGCTATACGCAGATGCGCTACAACGCCTTCCTATCGGGCGACGACACGGCCCCTGCCGGGCAATCCCGCCTGCGGTCTGTTCATGACAGCTCAATTTCCGACCGCGGCAGCTTCTCCCTGCGCCGCGCGCGCCTGGTTCTTCAGGGCGACATTTCCGACCGGGTTTCCCTCTATCTCCAGTCGGATTTCGCGACAGCCGTGAACAATCAGGCGGGCAGCGAACGCCGCGAACATTTCGTTCAGTTGCGCGACGCCTATGCAGACGTCTTCCTCGACAAGGCGAAGACCTTCCGCGTCCGTTTCGGCCAGTCGAAGGTGCCCTATGGCTGGGAGAATATGCAGTCCTCTTCCAACCGCCTGACGCTCGACCGCAGCGACGCGATCAACAGCGCCGTGCCCAGCGAGCGCGATCTTGGCATCGTCGGCTATTATACGCCGCCTTCGGTCCAGAAGATCTGGGACCGGCTGGGCCATGACGGGCAAAAGCTGTTCGGCAATTATGGCGCGTTCGGCCTGGGCGTGTTCAATGGCCAGGGCACCAACCGCACCGAACAGAATAGGGGCTTGATGAAGGTCGCTTTCGCCACCTGGCCGTTTGAACTGGACGGCCTGGGTGAGACATTCGCGGGCCAGGTGTTCGAAATCGGCGGCTCCGCGATGCTGAACGATGTTCAGCCTGAACTGCGCAGCGGTTCGGTCAGTGCGGTCGCCTATGACGACGATCGGGTCGGCATCCATGCCATGCTCTACCCGCAGCCCTTGGGCATTCAGGCCGAATGGAATTGGGGCAAGGGACCGGAGTTCGACCGCCTCAGCCAATCGATCGAAACGAAGAGGCTACGCGGCGGCTATGTCCAGGCGATGTATCGCCTGCCAACGGACTCGGTCGGCGTGCTGATCCCCTATGCCCGTTGGCAACATTATCGCGGCGGGTGGAAAGCTTCGACCAACGCCCCGCGCCTGGAAACCGACGAATTTGAACTCGGTGTCGAATGGCAGCCGTGGAAGGCGCTCGAATTCACGCTGGCCTACGCCCGGATGAAGCGCGCCGAAGCAGACGAGCGCCGCGTGGGTCGCGCCGAGGGCGACCTGATCCGCACGCAGGTGCAGTGGAATTATTGAACGGCGATCCCACCTTCGTCATCCCGAACCAAGCCGGGATGACGAAGGTCCATTGCCGTCGGTGTCCCCCGCCCCTAGATCGAAGGCATGCCTTCGCCCTTCTCCTTCACGCAGATCACGCCCGAGGGCACGGCAGCCGGAATAACCCGCGACCTCGCCGAGGAAGCGCCGGTAGCCCTGGAGTTCAACGGCGTAGGCTACGCCGTGCTGATGGCGACCCCTGCTGACATAGCCGAACTGGTGCAGGGCTTCGCCCTCGCCGAACGTCTGGTGAGCGCCGAAGACCCGCCGCTCGATATCGATGTCCACTCAACGACTGACGGCGTCATCGCGCGCGCCACTCTCCCGCCCGATCGGGTCGAGGGCCTGCTCGGCCGCGTCCGCCACCGCGTTTCGGATTCTTCCTGCGGCCTGTGCGGCGTGGAAAATCTGGAACAGGCGATCCGGCCGCTGCCGCTTGTCACGTCCCGTTCGCGGGCGGATCGCGCCGCCATCTTCCGCGCGCTTGAAACATTGTCCGTGCATCAGCCGCTCAACGCCCGCACCGGCGCCACGCATGCCGCTGCACTGGTTGGCGCCGATGGCGCGATCCGCCTGGCCTATGAAGATGTCGGCCGTCACAACGCCTTCGACAAGCTGATCGGCGCCATGCGTCGGCAGGGTCTGTCCTGGGACGGAGGCTTTGCGCTGCTCTCCTCACGCTGCTCCTATGAGCTGGTGGAAAAGGCGGCGCTCGCCAACTGCCCGCTGCTCGTCACCATCTCCGCTCCGACCCGATTGGCGGCCGAGCGAGCCGCGAGTGCGGGTCTGCCCCTCATAGTGCTGGCACGGCCGGACGCGATGCTGGCGACCGAAGATGGGATGATCTAACTAGGCTCCTGCCTTCGCAGGAGCACTGGTCATTCCTGTATCCACAAAGCGGAAAATGGCGGGAGCGCTCCAACCGTCGCTCCATTCACCGCCAGCAGAATTTCCCCGCTCACCGCCATCCCGTCAGGCCAAACGGCAACCTCTTTCGACAGATTGAACAGGCAAAGCAAATGCTGTCCCTGCGCTGCTCTACGGAAAATGAGCCTGCTGTCATCCGCCAGCAGCAACTCCATCGACCCATGTCTTAGCGCCGCATTCTCCCTGCGTAGCGCCAGCATCGCGCGCGTGAAGTTCAGCAGCGAGTCTGGATCACCCTCCTGCGCATCGACTGCCCTCGCGAGATTCTCCTCTCCCAACGGCAGCCAGGGCATCGCCGTGCTGAACCCCGCCTCGCTGGCGCTCGCTTCCCACGGCAGCGGCGTGCGCGCTCCGTCTCGCGACAGGGTGAGCGGCCAGTTCGCAATCGCCTCCGGGTCCTGAAGCCGCTCGAAAGGGATATCGACCTGGGTGATCCCCAGTTCTTCCCCCTGATAGAGGATCGCATTGCCGCGCAGCGCGACCAGCAGCGCCATCTTCACCCGCGCAAAGGCCGCCCGATCTTCCGCCGCGCACCATCGCGACAGGGCGCGCGGCGCATCATGATTTTCAAACGCCCAACTCGGCCATCCCATCTCGGGCTCATCCGGCCACCGCGCCACCGTCTCCGCGACCAGCGCGGGGGTCAGCGCTTCGGCATAGAGAAAATCGAAGCCATAGGCGCTGTTCAGCCGTTTTTCTCCGGACGTATAGGCTTTCATCTCCTCCTCTGCCCGGTTGCCGCCGACCTCGGCCATGGTGAAGATCGCGCCATAGCGGTCGGTGAGCGCCCGGATACGCTCGACAAAGCCCAGCATGTCCGGGTGCGATTGGCTGTAACGCCGGATCTGATAGTCGAACGGCCGGGTGCGGGGCTTGCCGTCATCGGGCGCGGGCGGATTGTCGCGCAGCATCGGATCGTGCATCGCATGGTTCAGCGCATCCAGCCGGAACCCATCGACGCCCCGCTCCAGCCAGAAGCGCATGGCAGCGAGCAGCGCATCCTGCACCTCCGGATTATGGACATTGAGCTGCGGCTGGCTGGCCAGAAACTGGTGCATATAATATTGTCGCCGCCGCGCGTCCCAGGTCCAGGCGGGGCCGCCAAACACTGATTGCCAATTGCAGGGCGGCGTGCCGTCGGGCTTTGGATCGGCCCAGACATACCAGTCGTGCCGGGCATTGCTCTTATTCTCCCGGCTTTCGCGAAACCAGTCATGCAGGTCCGATGTGTGGGCATAGACCTGATCGATCGTGACCTTGAGCCCCAATTCATGCGCCCGCGCCACCAGCGCGTCGAAATCCTCGATCGTGCCGAAGATCGGATCGACCCCGCAATAATCGGCAATGTCATAGCCGAAATCGCGCATGGGGGATGTGAAGAAGGGCGAAATCCAGATCGCGTCCGCGCCCAGCCGGGCGATATGCTCAAGCCGCCGCGTGATACCGGGCAGGTCCCCGATCCCGTCGCCATTCGAATCCTGAAAACTGCGCGGATAGATTTGGTAGATGACCGCGCCCTTCCACCAGGGCTGACCGGAATCGCTCATGGGTGACGCTCCCTTGCTGCAAATGCAGCATACACATGTCCCTGCCGTCATCTACCGCTTGCGAGCAGGCCGCCCCCGCTTTATCAGCAGCCCCGCGACAGGTTCCCGAGAGGGGACGAGAGCAACGCGCTTAAATGGATCGCTCAACCTCCGTTCGCCCTGTTCAAATGAGTCGCTTGCCTCATTCGAATGTCGAAGGGCGCGGGCGGGCTTCGACAGGCTCAGCCCGAACGGAAATGGGGTGATCATCTGAAGCGCGCTGCTCAAAGAGGGAAGTCGGGTGCAATACCCGCGCTGCCCCTGCAACTGTAAGCGGTGAGCGGACCGGCCACAGCGCCATTGGGACACAATAGTCCCGAGAAGGCGGCCGGAACGCACTGACCCGTGAGCCAGGAGACCTGCCTGCCGCAGTCGTTCTTCGACCGGACAGGGTGTGCCGGGCGAACGGGGTCCCCCTCGCGTAGCGACAGCCATCGCCTTTCCGGTTCGCCCCTGGCGTCACCGGCAAGGCTGTTTGCGGTTCGAAAAAGCGGGAGGACCCTGATGAAGGTCTTTCATGTGCATATGGTTATGAAAGGGCGCCGCTGATGTTGCGCTCCGTCGAAAATCAGGCGTCGGTGGTCGTCTGCTCGACATGCCGCCTGTCTCCCGACCAGCGGGAGGACGAGCAGGGCCGTCGCGGCGGCGCGCTGCTGGCCGAAGCGATGCGCGATCTCCAGGCGCAGGAGCCCGCCTACGCTGCCGTCTCCGTACAGGACATGCCCTGCCTCTTCGCCTGCCAGCGCCATTGCACCGTCCATGTGCGCGGACCCGGCAAGGTCGGCTATGTGCTGGGCGACTTCACGCCCGACGCAGACGCCGCCCGCTCTATCCTCGACTATACGCTCCGCCACGCCGCGAGCGAGGAAGGCGTCGTCCGCTATGCCGATTGGCCGCAGGGCGTGAAGGGCCATTTCATCGTCCGCACGCCGCCCGAAGGCTTCGTCTGCTCATGATCCGGTTCGAGGATGCTGCCGCCTTCACCCGCGCCCTTGCGACCCTGCCGACGGCGGATGCAAACGCCATCGAAGCCGCCGCCGCCCGCCAGGCGCAACTCACCAAGCCCGCCGGCTCGCTCGGCCGGCTGGAGGAAATCGCGATCTTCATGGCAGGCTGGCAGGGCGCGGAGCGTCCCCGCGCCGACCGCATTCGCGCCGCCATATTCGCGGGCAACCATGGCGTGGCGGCGCGCGGGGTCAGCGCTTTCCCTGCAGCCGTCACCGCCCAGATGGTCGCGAATTTCCAGACGGGCGGCGCGGCGATCAACGCGCTCGCCGCCGCCTGTGGAGCCGAGCTCTCCATCGTCCCGCTCGACCTTGACCGGCCGACTGCGGACATCTGCGAAGCCCCGGCGATGAGCGAGGCGGAATGTCTCGACGCCCTCAACGCAGGCGCGGCCGTGGTCAAGGCAGGCACCGACCTGCTGTTCGTCGGCGAGATGGGCATCGCCAACACCACCCCCGCCGCAGCATTGTGCGCGCAATCCTTCGGCGGCCTGGCCAGCGACTGGATCGGACGCGGCACCGGCATCGATGAAGAGGGCCTCGCACGCAAGGCTGACGCGGTTTCTCGGGCGCTCGCACTCCACGGCCCCCATTGCACCAGCGCCTTCGAAACGCTCCGCCGTATTGGCGGGCGGGAGATCGCCGCTATGGCCGGGGCCGTACTCGCCGCGCGCCAGTTGAGCGTGCCCATGCTGCTCGACGGTTTCATATCCTGCGCAGCCGTCGCCCCGCTCGCCCGCGACAATCCCGCCATCACCGCGCACTGCCTCGCCGCCCATGTTTCGGCCGAAGCAGGTCATGCGCGGCTGCTGGCCATGCTGGGCCTCAAACCGCTGCTGCATCTCGACATGCGCCTTGGCGAAGGCAGCGGCGCGGCCGTCGTGGCGCAGATCGTCCGTTCCGCGCTCGCCGCGCATGGGGAGATGGCGACCTTCGCGGAGGCCGCCGTCGCAGGCGCGCTGTGAGCAGCTTCACCCTCCACCTGATGCGCCATGGCGCGCCGCAGACGCCGGGCCTGCTGCTCGGCCATACCGATACGCCGCCTGATCCTGACGCGATGCAGCCATGCCTGAACCGCGCCCGCGCCATCGACTTCACCCAACTGCTCAGCTCCGACCTCAGCCGTGCCCACGACCCCGCCGCGCTCATCGCGGCAGAGCGCGCACTGCCTCACCATGCCGACCCCCGCTGGCGCGAACTGCATTTCGGCGCATGGGAAGGGGCGGCCCCGGCCGAACTTCCCGCGTCCGACATCGGCCGCTTCTGGGAAGCGCCCGACGAAAACCCTCCGCCCGGTGGAGAGCGCTGGTCCGACCTCCGCCTCCGCGTCGAAAGCGCCATCGTCAACATCAACCAACCCACGCTGGTACTCAGCCATGCCGGGGCGATGCGCGCCGCGCTGACGCTGCTTTGCGGCTTTACCTATCGCCAATCATGGGCGATCGACCTGCCCTATGCCGCGCTTGTGTCCCTGCGCGTCTGGCGGGGCGAGACGCTGAACGCCCAGATAACCGGGCTCGTCACATGAGGCGCTTCGTCCTCGCCCTGCAATTGATGACCAGCCTGCCGCTTCCCCCGGTCAAGGCGGATGAGAAGGATTTCGCCGCCGCGATCCGATGGTTTCCTGCTGCCGGTGTCGCCGTTGGCGGAGCGGCAGCGGCGGCAATGACGCTGGGCTCGCGCGTCGATCCATGGGCGGCTGCCTTGTTCGCCCTGCTCGCTTGGGTCGCCGCAACGGGCGCGCTCCATCTCGACGGACTTGGCGACATCGCGGACGGAGCAGGCGCGGCCCATGGCGACCGGACGAAGCTTTCCGCTGTGCTGGCCGATCCGCACATCGGCAGTTTCGGCGTCGTCGCCATCATCCTCCAGTTGCTGACGAAATTGGTGCTGCTGCGGCTCTGGGCGGGCATGCTGCCGGCCTGGGGCCTGATCCCGCTCGCCCTGATCGCGCGGATCGGCCCGCTCGCCTGGACGCTCTGGCTCCCGCCGCTGCATGAAGGCCTGGCCAGCCGTTTTCGCGACGGGATCAGGCCAGCGCATCTGATAGCATGGTCCGCACTTGGGCTCGCATTCTGCTCCCTCCTGCCTGCCCTGGCATTTGCTGCGCTGCTGATCCCGCTTTGGGCATGGTGGCTGCGCAGCCGGATCGGCGGCATTTCGGGAGACGGTCACGGCGCGGGCATAGAAGTGATCGAAAGCGCGCTGCTCGCCGCACTGGTGCTGGCGCGATGAGCGATATCTTCCGCTGGCATGGCGGCCGCCTCGGCGACGCGCGCGCTCATTATGGCGCGGGCGCTGAGCCATGGATGGATCTTTCAACGGGCATAAACCCGCAACCTTGGCCCGGCTTCGCCCATGTCGCGCCCGATTGGCACGCGCTTCCCGATCCCTCGGCGCTCGCCGATCTGGAGGCCGCCGCCGCCAGCCATTTCAGAACGGAAGCTGCCCATGTCTGCGCGCTCCCCGGCAGCGAAATCGGCCTCCGCCTGCTCGGCAAGCTGCTGGACCGGCCAGGTTGCCACCTCATCCCCTCCTACCGCACGCACGCCGCCGCCTTTCCTCAGTCCATTCCGCTCCCGACGGCGGACGAAGCGCCGCCCGGCACGGCCTTGCTTCTCGCCAACCCAAACAACCCCGATGGCCGTCTCTTCCCGCCCGCACGCATGCAGGCGCTTCTCGCCGATCAGGAGGGAAAAGAAGGCTGGCTGATCGTCGATGAAGCCTTCGCCGATTGTCTTCCGGGAACCAGCATGGCGGGCGAAGTGGGGGAGGGCAGGCGGCTGATCATCCTGCGCTCCTTCGGCAAATTCTTCGGCCTGGCCGGTCTTCGCCTCGGCTTCATGATCGCGCCGCCCGCAATCATCGCCGCTTGCCGTCAGATGCTCGGCGATTGGCCCTTGTCCGCTGCGGCCATCGACTTCGGCCGCGCAGCCTATCGCGACCGGGGCTGGATCGAACAGACCATCGCCACTCTGCGGGACCGCGCCGTTCAACTCGACCAGCTGCTGGCCCGCCACGGCTTGGCGGTGCAGGGCGATTGCCCGCTCTTCCGCCTGGTGGAGACGCCGGGCGCCGCCACCCTGTTCGACACACTCGCTCGTCAGGCGATCCTTACCCGTCCGTTCGAACATCAACCCCATTGGCTCCGTTTCGGGCTGCCGGCAGATGCCGCCGCCATGGCCCGGCTGGACGCGGCTCTTGGTTGAACTCACCGCCTTGATGCTGGACGCAGCGCTCGGCTGGCCCGCCCGCCTGCATGCGCGCATCGGCCATCCTGTCGGCCTGTTCGCCGGGATCATCGCCACCTGCGAGCGCCGCTGGAACCGCCCCGGCCGGGGGAGACGTCTCGGCGGCGTCGCGACCTTATTGCTGCTCCTGATCGTCGCCGCTGGGGGCGGATGGGTCATCGAAATCGCCATCCGCCGCTTGCTCGGTCCCTGGGCCTGGGCCGGTCTTGCGCTCGCCGCCTGGCCCGCGCTCGCGCAGCGCAGCCTGTTCGATCATGTCCTGCCGGTGATCAGGGCGCTTGAAGCAGGCGACCTCCCCGCCGCGCGGCAGGCGGTCAGCATGATCGTCGGCCGTGATACTGCCGCTCTCGATGAAGCGGGAACGGCCCGCGCCGCCATCGAAAGCCTTGCCGAAAGCTTTTGCGACGGGATCGTCGCGCCGCTTTTCTGGCTGGTTGTCGGCGGCCTGCCGGGCATATGGGCCTATAAGGCCGTCAACACCGCCGACAGCCTGATCGGCCATCGGGAGGAGCCCTTCGCCGCTTTCGGCTGGGCGGCGGCCCGGTTCGATGATCTGCTCAACCTCGCTCCCGCGCGCCTTTCCGCTGTCCTTCTTTGCATCGCAGGCGGCGGGGGCTGGCGCATTCTCTGGCGCGATCATGCCAGTCACGCATCGCCGAACGCCGGGTGGCCGGAAGCCGCCATGGCAGGCGCGCTCGACGTCCGCCTCGCCGGGCCGATCCACTATGACGGTGTGCGCCATGAAAAGCCATGGATCGGCGGGGAGGGGCGCGACGCTACTTCGGTGACGGCCCGCGCGGCGCTTGGCCTCTATGTCCGCGCCTGCGCCTTGCTCTGGCTGGTCACCGCCTTGATAGGAGGAGTCCGTTTATGACCGCTTTCCGTCGCCTTCTGGTGCTGGGCGGGGCGCGCTCGGGCAAGAGCCGCCATGCCGAGGCGCAGTGCGAAGCCATGCCCGGCGCGCTCAGCTATATCGCCACGGCTCAGGCTTTCGACGCGGAAATGACCGACAGGATCGCCGATCATCGCGCCCGCCGGGGCCCCCGCTGGCAAACCGTGGAGGCCCCGGTGGATCTGCCCGCCGCCATTCGCGCCGCCGACGGCTCCGGCGCAATTCTGGTCGATTGCCTCACCCTCTGGCTTTCCAACCTGCTGTTGGCCGATGAAGATATCGCCCGTTGGGCCGGCTCGCTGGTCAGCGCCATCGATGAATGTGTCAGCCCGATCGTCTTCGTTGCGAACGAAGTCGGCCTTTCGATCGTCCCTGAAAACGCATTGGCCCGGCGGTTCCGGGATGAAGCGGGCCTGTTGAACCAGCATGTTGCGGCCGCTTGCGACACGGTGTTGTTCGTCGCGGCGGGTCTGCCCTTGCATCTCAAGCGGGAAGGGTGCCCGTCAGGACAGCTCTAGAAACTGCACCCTAGTTAAAATTGCAGGTAGGGGCGGTGCAGGTGGTTTGCAGGGATAATCAGGCCGTGGCCTGCTCATATTCCAAATGAAGTAGGCGAGCTTCGATGTTTACCCGCATGGACGGAATAAATTCATTGCGCGAATCGACGGCGTGATATTTGGGTGCGATCGGCTTGCCTGTGGTCAAATGGATCAATATGGGACGGCCCAATAATGCTTGGAGGGGTTTTATGGGAACCAGCGATCATGGCAGGGACAATATGTCCCGGACCGGGGGGAAACGGAAGACCGCCAGTGTCTCGACCGGGTTGCGGCTCCTGGACAGGGGATATAGCAAGTGAACGCTCTTAACGCAGATTATCTGTTCGTCTTCATATTGGCGGCTTTCGTCGGTTTTCAGCTGATCAAGAAAGTGTCGCCGCTGCTGCACTCGCCGCTGATGTCGCTGACCAACGCGATCGCGGCTGTGGTCATCGTGGGGGCGATTACGATCACGGGTGAAGAAGGCGCGACGCCTCTCGCCAAGACGCTGGGCTTTGTGGCCGTGTTCTGCGCGACCGTGAATCTGGTCAGCGGTTTCATGATCACGGATCGCATGCTCAAGATGTTCAAGCCGCGGGGGAAGTAACCGATGGACGCTTTCGTTCCTTTCGCGGCGATTGCCGCATCGACCCTGTTCATCCTCTCGCTGATGTGGATGAGCCATCCTTCGACTGCCCGGCGCGGCGTACGCGCGGGCGAGATCGGCATGGTCATCGCCATCATCGGCGCCCTCGTCCAGCATGAGGTCGTCGATTACAACCTGATCATCATCGCCATGATTGCAGGCGCGGCTGCGGGTATCCCGATGGCGCTCCTCATGCCGATGACGGCGATCCCGCAGCGGACCGCCATCTCCCACGCCTTCGGCGCGCTCGCCGTTGGCCTCATCGGCGCGGCTGAATATTATAAGCATGCCCATGCCGAATATGCGGGCAGCTTCGTGCTGTGGGCGCTGATGTTCGAAATGGCGCTGGGTTTCCTGACCTGCACCGCTTCGGTCATCGCCTTCGCCAAGCTGCAAGAACTGATGGGCAGCCGTCCGGTGTCCTTCCCCGGACAGCGCATCGTCAATGGCGGTGTGGCGCTGGCAGCGGTGGTAATCGCGATCATGCTGGCCCTCGACCCCACGCAGACCTGGCTGTTCCCGGCCTTCGTCGCGCTGGCGCTGCTCTTCGGCATCCTGCTCGTCATCCCGATCGGCGGCGCGGACATGCCGACCGTCATCGCGCTGTTGAACAGCTATGCCGGTCTTGCCGCATCGGCCATGGGCTTCGCGCTCGGTAACAAGCTGCTGATCGTCGCAGGTGCGCTTGACGGCGCGTCGGGCTTCATCCTCGCGGTCATCATGTGCAAGGCGATGAACCGCAGCTTCGCGAACGTCATGTTCGGCGGCTTCGGCAATGTCGTGGCGGGTGCTGCTGGCGGAAAAGACGACCGCGTCGTCCGCTCCGCCTCGGCCGAGGAAGCCGCGATGCAGCTGGAAAATGCCAGCACCGTCGTCATCATCCCGGGCTATGGCATGGCCGTCGCCCAGGCGCAGCACAAGGTCAGCGAACTGTACCAGGCGCTCACCAAGAAGGGCGTGGACGTCAAGTTCGCGATCCATCCGGTTGCGGGCCGCATGCCCGGCCACATGAACGTGCTGCTGGCTGAAGCCAATGTGCCCTATGAGCAGCTGGTCGATCTGGACGACATCAACCCCGAACTGCCGCAGGCGGACGTCGCCGTCATCATCGGCGCGAACGACACGGTGAACCCTTCGGCGCGCGACGATCCCAAGAGCGCGATCGCGGGCATGCCGATCATCGAGGCTGACCGCGCCAAGTCGGTCTTCGTCATCAAGCGCTCGATGAACGCGGGCTTCGCCGGGATCGACAATCCGATCTATTATAACAGCAACACCCAGATGCTGTTCGGCGACGCCAAGGACATGGTCGGTTCCATCGCGAAGGAACTGAGCGGCGGCGGCAGCGGCCTCCACTGAGCCGAACGGTAGCCACCGACAAAAGAAAAAGCCCGCTGCCCCAAAGGTAGCGGGCTTTTTCGTCGCCCAAATTCATCCCATCACGGGATGGGGAGGGGCACCTGCCAAGGGCCGGTGGAGGGGTAGAGCGGCCGGGCAATCACGCCGCTCCGATCGCCTCGCCCCCACGCCCTTCCACACCGCCAATAACTCCCCCACAAAGTGCCCACCATGACACTTTACCCTCCGGCAAAGTGTCATCCGCGACAAAAGCGACCAGTTCGCCACGCAAGGGATTCACATTGGCCCCCACCTGTGCTTGATTCATCCCCGTTATGTTTCATGGTTCGATCAAGCCCCGCTCCCCCGGCGCCGGAGATCTCTCCGCCCTGCTGGACCGGCTTGCCCACGCCAGCACGCGCCCGCGCTACGCCTTCATGCTACTGACCCTGATTGCGGAAGTCGCGCGTCCGGACGGCAGCGCCGGGCCGCTGGTGGCGAAGGATGGGGCGGTGCAGCCGCTGCGGGACTGGCTGTGCGATGCGCTGACGCCGATGGGCGGACGCGACCCGCGCCGCCTGGCGCTCGCCGCCCGCGTGCGTACCGAACTGGCGGGGCAGGGCGCCTTGCCAGCCGATCCGCAAGCCGCCAGCGTCGCCGTCGAGGAACAGGTAAAGCTGCGCGTCCGCGCCTCGGGCAAGACCAATCTCAGCCGCGCAGTATCGGAAATGGTCGCCGCCGGACTCCTGCGCCGCCACTATCAGGGTTATCGCGTCGATCATCATAATCGCGGAGCCCAGCGGCAGGCGGTCTATACGTTGACTGGCCTTGCCCGCATCCTGATCGCGCCCGCAACGCCTGTTCCCCTGGCGTCTGCTGCGCCCCCGCCCAGCCGCCCGCGCCAAGGCGAACTGAGCCTTTAAAACCAGCATCCCGAATGGCCTGACCGCTTTTCCCTTGGCTTTTGCGCGGCAGGGGCAGACACTTGCCTGAGAAATAGCAGCGTGGGGTCTCGAGTCTCCGGTCAGGGAGATGGTTATGAACGACGTGACGCTCGGCGTAGCGAACAGCAGTCGCCATCTTCTGCAGATCGCAGGGCCGCCCGGAAAGGCACATCATTCCCCGCATCCACGGCCCCCCGCTACGGACAAGGCCCCCCGCCTCTGCAACCCGCGCCTCGCACTTGAGCACAGCAGGCCGCAGTGCCGGGCCGGTCGCACTCTGCCGGATACGCCCGCCCGCCAGCCGCCGCCGTTGGCCGCGCAGCCATGAAAGTCGCGCCCCGCCTCACTCGGCAAAGCATACCCGCCCTTCGCCGCTTGGCGGCATTAGCCCCGCTCGACCGGCAGTCGGACGCGGCACTTTCCGACGCTGCCATCCGCATGCGCAGCGTGAAACCGGGACAGGAATTGATCGCCCATGGCGCGGCCGTTCCCGGTCCGTTGATCATCCTTAACGGCTGGGCGGCGCGCTCGCGGATACTGGCTGACGGACGGCGGCAGATCATGAGCTTCATCCTGCCAGGCGACCTTATCGGCAACTGCCGTCAGAGCTGCCCCTTGTCGCTATCCAGCATCGTCGCGCTGGGAGCCGTGACCCTTTGCCACGCGCCGCCCGTGACGCCCGCGCTGGAGCAGGTCTATGCCGTCAGCCATGCGCTGGACGAAGCCTATCTGCTGGCCCAGATCACTCGCCTCGGCCGCCTCAGCGCGGAGGAGCGGCTGATCGATCTCATGCTGGAATTGCATGACCGGCTCGCGCTCGCTGGCCTCGCTGACGAGGACAGCTTCGCCTGGCCGCTCACTCAAAGCGCCCTTGCCGACGCGCTTGGCCTCACGCCGGTCCATGTCAATCGGACGCTTCAGCAATTGCGCGGGCGGGGCGACGTGACCCTGCGAGCGGGCCGTCTGCAGTTGATGGACCCGCATCAATTGGCCAAACGGGTCGGCCATGCAACTGCTCGCGTGACAGGCAGCAGCGACGCGACCTGACCGGCGCAGGCTTCCATCGGAACTGCCGGAGAGGGATCGCCGCACCAAAGGCGGCGGCCCCAATCGCAAAAGTTTAAGCGGCGGGTTCGGCCGGAGCCGGCGCAGCCTTCGCCCGCGGCTTGCGCGGAGCCTTGTCGGCCTTGGCCGCGCTCTTCGGCGCAGCGCCGCCAGCCGCATCTGCGGCCTTCGCGGCAGGCTTTGCAGCAGCCTTGGGCGCTGCCTTCGCAGGCTTCGCCGCCTTGGCCTTGCTCGCCGGAGCCTTGGCGCCGCCCTGAGCGGCAGCAGCCTTGGGCGCAGCCTTCACCTCCGCATCGGCTGGCTTGGGCGCCGCAGCCTTCTCTGCCGGGGCAGGCGCTGGCTTGCGGCCCAGGCCCAGACGGGTTGCGACCGCACGGCGCGCTTCGGAATAGCTCGGTGCGACCAGCGGGTAGGATTTGGGCAGATTATAGCGCTCGCGATATTCATCGGGCGAAAGGCCATGGGTCGCCAGGTGCCGCTTCAGCGTCTTGTAAGGCTTCCCGTCGATCATGCTCAGAATATGTTCAGGCGAAGACAGGCTTTTGCGTACCGAAACGGCGGGCGTATAAGTCGCCGCCTGCGCTTCGGCAGCATCTGCCGCCGGATCACCAGTCAAGGCAGAGCGGGTGGAGCGGATCAAATCGGCCAGGCTTTCGCTGGGAAGCGAATTGTTGGAGACAAACGCACTCAATAGCTGAACCGTGAGCGTCGTGATGTCGGGCTGCGTATTTTCAGACATTGGCGCGCTTCTCCACACAGAATAACGAGGCGGTCCTTCTGCGCCCTTTGCATTCAAATGTAAATCATCTTTACCGGACGCGTCTCGGGCATATCTGTCCCTTTGAAGGACGCTTCTGATCTTCGGTCGCCGCCATGATCAGATCCACCTGCCGATATTGGTAAATTTCATTGTCGGCATGATATCGCAAGATGTCGCTTGTCCCGCGTCCTGGCCACTATTGTCGCGCGACTGGCGCCATGCCCACCATGTCCTCAAGGTCCATTCCCAAAAGGCCCGCGAGCAAAAAAAGGCCGGTCCCGAAGGACCGGCCAGCTGAGTTTTTAGGAGAGGATGCCTGAAAGGCAGGGGCGCCTCTGGCCCAGCTCGCTTCTCCTGACAATTGTTTAGATCGGCAGTTCGATTGCGTGTCACGCAATCGCAATATTTGGCGGCGCCCGCTTCACCCGGAAGGGGCGCGCAGCCATTTAGCCGTTCAGCTGATCCTTGACCGCCTTTGCGGGCGTGAAGGTCAGCTTCTTCGAAGCGGCGATCTGGATAGCCGCGCCGGTCGAAGGATTGCGGCCTTCACGTGCCGGCTGGTCCTTCACCTTGAACTTCCCAAAACCGCTCAGCGAAACTTCTTCACCCTTGGCGGCGGCGCCAGCGATCGCGGCAAACACGCCGTCAACATATTTGCGAGCATCAGCCTTGGTCAGGCCATGTTCAGCGGCGACGGCTTCGGCGAGTTCGGTATTGTTCATGGATCGTCTCCCTTTCGTGGACGACGGGTCTTAACCTGTCTCAGCGCGCGCAACTAGGGGGGTTTTTGCCGATTAACTCATATTTTCGGCCCGGATTCGGTATAATTCAGACGCTTTTGCCCTCCCAAGGCCCGTCGGGGGTCTCCGAGTCTCCCTCCTCCACGTCATCCTGAACCCTCGCCTGGCGAACGTAGGAGAAGGCGTTCAGCCAGTTGCGGGTCACGTGTTTCACGCAGAGCCGCAGAGACGCGGAGGCACATAAAAGCCCTGATTGTCGTTCCGATTTTCAGGGCAGAGGCAGTCAAAGCACCTCGCGCTGTTCAACATATCTCCGCGCCTCCGCATGAGGTTTGTTGGCGCAGAGCCCGCAGCGACAAAGTTGAAAGAGATATGTTCTCCCGCGCTGATCTCGACCTCCGTTCGTTTCGAGCGAAGCCTGTCTTCAGCATCGTCGAAGGGTCGAGAAACAGATAGCGCTGCCGCAGCCCCTATCGACATCGCCCGCAACGCACGGATCAAATCGAATCCTCTTGATCTGAAGGACAATGCCCCGCGGACGACTATCGCGAATATTGACAGGCTCCGCCCCAAATCTTTGCGGTCTCTGCGTCTCTTCGTGAACCAAAAATTACCGCCCGAACAACCGCCCGGCCAAGGCCCCATCCTTCAACACCACCCGCGCCGCATTATGTCCGGGCGCGCCGCTCACGCCGCCGCCCGGATGCGTGCCCGCACCACACATATAAAGCCCTTTCAGCGGCCCCCGATAAGCCCCATGGCCCAGCACCGGCCGCGCTGCCCATAGCTGATCCAGCGTCATCGCCCCATGCATGATGTCTCCGCCGGTCAGCCCAAATTTTCGCTCAAGGTCCAGCGGCGACAATATCTCCCGCGCTATGACGGACCGCGCAAAGCCCGGCGCATACGCCTCCACCGTCGCGATCACATCGTCGGCCGCCGCCTCGCGCGCGTCGTCCCAACTGCGCCCATCGGGCAGTTCCGGCGCGAACTGCTGGCAAAAAAGGCTCGCCACATGAGCGCCCGGCGGAGCGAGGCTGTCGTCGATGATCGACGGGATCAGC
Organism: Sphingobium sp. TomTYG65; assembly: GCF_055395525.1. NCBI lineage: Bacteria > Pseudomonadati > Pseudomonadota > Alphaproteobacteria > Sphingomonadales > Sphingobiaceae > Sphingobium > Sphingobium sp. TomTYG65. The sequence goes on from NZ_AP027331.1 coordinate 1,267,982, forward strand.
ATTTCGACGATCGGCTCGCGCGACCACCCTCGCGCCTTTGCGTCGGTAAAGGCCCGGTCCATATAGTCCATGGTCGGTGCGATGATGATCCCGGCCTCCAGATGCTCGCCCTTGCCCGGCAGGCAGCTAAAGTCGGGCAGCGCCGACAGTGCCACATTCATCCGGAAGCTGCCCGATCCCGCCCTGTACCCCCGGATGCGCTTTACGAAATCGGCGGGCAGGTCGCTCGGCGCCAACATCCGCTCATAAAGCAGCTTCGGCCCGACATTGGCGATTACGGTTCCGCCCATCACCTCTTCGCCGCTTTCCAGCCGCACGCCCACCACGCGCTGGCCATCGACCAGGACGCGCGCGACCGGCGCTTCCAGGCTGATCTCCACGCCCATGGCCGCGACCACCCGCGCCATGATCTGCGTGATAGCGCCCATCCCGCCGACGCAATGGCCCCACGCGCCCTTCTGCCCGTTCACCTGGCCAAAGACATGGTGCAGCAGGACATAGGCGCTGCCTGGCGTATCGGGCGACGCATAATGGCCGACCATCGCGTCGAAGGCGAAGGCCGCCTTCACCGCCTCGCTTTCGAACCAGCCATCCAGAAAGCTGCGCGCCGACTTCAGGAACAGGTCCAGCACGTCGCGCTTCTGCTCCAGCGACAGTGCGCCCACGCGCCGCCCCTGCGTCAGCGCGGCCATGACCATCGACATGCCGTCGCCGGCATTGGGCGGCACCTTCAGCATCATGTCGCGCAGCAGGTCCGCGACTACCTCCAGCGCATCCAGATAGGCGGGCAGGGCTGCCGCATCCTTCGCGCTGAACTTGGCGAACTCCGCCTGCGTTCTTTCCAATCCCCCGCCGACCTTCAGATAGCGTCCATCCGGTTGCGGCAGGAAATTGGCGATAGGCCGTTCGATCACGCGATAGCCATGCGCGGCCAACTGCATGTCCTCGATCACTTTTGGATGCAGCAGGCTGACCGTATAACTTGCCACCGAATTGCGGAAACCGGGGTGAAACTCCTCCGTAACCGCCGCTCCGCCGACGATATGCCGCCGCTCCAGGATGCGCACCCTGTACCCCGCACGCGCCAGGTAAAAGGCGCAAACCAGTCCATTGTGCCCTCCGCCGATGATGACCGCGTCGTAACGCATTTATCTCCCCTGCCGCTTGGGGGAGGGGCCGGGCGTAGGCATGCCCCACTCACCACATTCCATTCGTTTCGAGCGCAGCCGAGAAACCTCGTCCCCCAAAGTCTCCGGAAAAGCCCGCCTCATGCGCGCACAAAAATGCCGCAGCGCTACCTCCTCCTCACTCACCGGCCCCGTCGAAAAGCTCAGCGATCGCAATCCCGCCTGCACCCGCTCGATCAAGCCGCGATCCTCCACATTGACCTGCCGATTGATCCGCCAGTTCAGATAGCGCGCCGCCCGCATTTCCCGCCGCTGATCCGGAACCGCATAGGCGATCTCCCGGATCAGCGTCTGCGTCGGCGACACCGGCAGCCACTGCATGAAGTCGATCTGGTCCGGATAGATGTCGAACGCCATGTTTGGCCACAGCTGGATATAGGTCCAAAGCCGTTGCCGTTCGGGCGGCAGGTGGGGCGCTTCAGGCAGGAAATGCTGATAGGCCCGTTCCGTCGCATTGCTCGACGGCCGCGCCGTGATCGTCCCGCTCATCCGGCAGGCATGCTCGCTTGCCTCGACCCTGTAGCTTTCGCCGAACAATCGCTTCAGTCCCGGATGCGCCACCCCGATATGCAGCACATCGCAATAATTCTCGCCAATGATCTTCCAGTTCACGGCCCGCGGCCGCAATGTCACCCTCCCAAGCGCCCGCAACTGATCGAAGCGATAGCCGGAAATCTCCGCCGCGTAGGGCGCCAGCATCTCCGCCACCGAAGGCCCGCCATCATCTTCCAGCCGGACGAACAGGAACCCATGGAAATTCTCGACCTGGACACTGGTCAGCCCGAGCCGCGCCATATCCAACTCGCCATAGCTCGCTTTGCCCGGCACGCCGGTCAGCCGCCCAGCGCTGTCATAGGTCCAGCCATGATAGGGGCAGGTCAGCCGCTTCGCGCATCCGCTCGTGCCATCTATGATCCGCGCGCCCCGATGGCGGCAGACATTGGTGAAGGCCCGAACCGTACCATCTTCGCCCCGGATCAGCAGGACGCTCTCGCCTAGATAATCGATCGTCAGATAATCGCCGTGCTTCGGCAAGTCACTTTCATGCCCCACGATCTGCCAGGATGGGCGGAATATGCGGGCAGTCTCCAGCGCGAAGAAATCCGGGTCCCGATAGGTCCAGGCTGGCAGGCTCCATCCTTCCAGACCCATCCCGAACCCTCCCGGCTGCTTCATTTATACATATGTATAACAGCCAAGGCGGTCCAGACAATTTTAATTCGCTAATTCATTCACCACTTTGGCATAGCGCCGCGCCAGCCAGGCGCAGACCATCAGCTGAATCTGATGAAACAGCATCACCGGCAATAATATCGGCCCCGCCGCACTCGCCGGAAACAGTACGCCCGCCATCGGAACGCCTGTCGCCAAGCTCTTCTTGGACCCGCAAAATTGCAGCACCACCGCATCCTCGCGCGACAGCCCCAGCATCCGCCCCAGCCCCCAGGTGAACAGCAACACCACCATCAGGATCGCGATCGATAGCCCCGCCAGCAGCAGCAACTCCCCCCGCGAAACCTTGTGCCACAACCCCTCGACCACCGCCGCGCTGAACGCGGAATAGACGATCAGCAGGATCGATCCCCGATCCACTCGCCCCAGCATCCCCCGGTGCCGCTCGACAAAGCCGCCGATCCAGGGCCGGGCCAGATGCCCAAGCAGGAAGGGCAGCAGCAATTGCAGCACGATCCCCTCCACCGCCGATAGCGAAATCAGGCTGCCCGTCCCACCGCTCACACTCTTCTGCATCAGCAGCGCCACCAGCAACGGCGTCAGCACGATGCCCATCAGGTTGGAAAAGGACGCGCTCACAACCGCCGCCGCCACATTGCCCCGTGCGATAGCCGTGAAGGCGATCGACGATTGCACCGTCGATGGCAGCAGCGTCAGGAACAGCAGCCCCGCCCGCATCGGCGCGGGGATCGCCTCCACCTGCTGCGCCGCCAGCCCGATCAGCGGAAACAACGCAAATGTCGTCGCCAGGGTCGCAAGATGCAGCTTCCACGCCTTCGCCCCGCTCCAGATCGCATCGCGCGACAGCTTCGCCCCATGCAGAAAGAACAGCAGCACGATTCCTGCATCGGCGGCGATGCCAACGATATGCGCCCCTTCGTCCCGCGCAGGAACGAAGGAGGCCAGCGCCACCATAGCGATCAGCATCAGCAGAAAAGGGTCGGCAAATTCCCGAAGACGGCTCATTCGCGCGGCTGTAGGCAGTCTTGCAGGAAAAGGATAGACGCTGCCATTGCGTGAGAGATGGAGAGGATCATGAGCGACGGGATTGAGTTGGTGGAGCAGGGCGGCGTCCTGGAAATCCATATCGATCGGCCGGACAAGAAAAACGCACTGACCGCGGCCATGTATCATGTCATGACGGCCGCACTTGCCGAGGCGTCGGCCCGCGCTGACATCGGCGCAGTGTTGATAACGGGCAGGGGAGATGCCTTCTGCGCCGGCAACGACCTCAAGGATTTCACCAGAGGTCCTGAGGGCGGTGAAGCCGCCTTCGCCTTCATCCGCGCCATCGCCAGCTTCGACAAGCCGATCATCGCTGCCGTTCAAGGCCTTGCCGTTGGTGTAGGCACGACCATGCTCTTTCACTGCGACCTCGTCTATGCCGCGCCCGACGCGCGTTTCATAATGCCCTTCGTCAACCTCGGCATCGTGCCGGAAGCAGGCTCCAGCCTTCTCGCACCGGCGACCATGGGCTATGCCAAGGCGGCCGCTATGCTGCTGCTAGGCGAGCCCATGGATGCCCAAACCGCCGACCGCGCCGGGCTCGTCACGGCCATCGTCGCCGCCGAAAACCTCCTCGACCATGCCCGCGCCAAGGCGGCGGCGCTGATGAGCAAACCGCCCCAGGCCCTGGCGGCTACCCGGCGCCTGTTGAAAGGCGACCAGACCATGCTGCTCCAGCGGATCGACGAGGAAGCCCGTCTCTTCCGCGACATGCTGGGGTCTCCCGAAGCGCAGGAAGCCTTCACTGCCTTCTTCGAAAAGCGTGCCCCGCTGTTCCGCCGCGATTGAACCGGCATGGAGGTTGCGGCATTGAAGATCGAAAAGGGGGAAGGGTGATGAACGAAAAGGCGCAGGGCATGCCGGAAACCGCGAGGGCCGGCAGCCGCTTCACGCTGTTGGAGCCGCTGCGCCAGCGGACCTATCGCACGATCTGGATCGCCAGCCTCTTTTCCAACTTCGGCCAGTTGATCCAGGGCGTGGGCGCAGCCTGGCTGATGACGCGGCTGACATCCTCGCCCCAGATGGTGGCGCTGGTGCAGACGGCCATCATGCTGCCGCTGATGCTCGTTGCCCTTCCGGCCGGGGCGATCGCCGACATGTTCGATCGGCGCAAGGTGGCGCTGACGGGCCTCGCCTTCGCCTGCGCCATGGCGATCTGCCTCACGCTGCTCGCCTGGGCGGGATTGATCTCGCCCTGGATATTGCTCCTATTCTGCTTCCTGATCGGCGCAGGCGTCGCTTTGTTCGCCCCCGCTTGGCAGGCGTCCATCGGCGAACAGGTCAGCGAGGAACATCTGCCTGCCGCCATAGCGCTCGGATCGATCAGCTATAATGTGGCGCGCAGCTTTGGCCCGGCTATAGGAGGCATCATTGTCGCCGCCTTTGGGGCGATGGCGGCCTTTGCGGCCAACGCGCTCTTCTATTTGCCCTTGGTCCTGGCCTTCCTGCGATGGGATCGCGCCCACAAGCCCTCCCGCCTGCCCCCCGAGCGGATCGACCGCGCGATCGTATCGGGTGTCCGCTATGCCCTGCACTCGCCTCCGATCCGCGTCGTTCTGATCCGCACCCACGTCGTGGGACTGGCGGGCGCTTCCGTGTCCGCATTGACGCCGCTGATCGCGAAGGATCTGTTGCAGGGCACGGCGGGCACCTATGGCCTGTTGCTGGGCGCCTATGGTGTGGGCGCAGTGATGGGCGCGATGGGGCTGGACCTCGTCCGGCAAAGGCTCCGGCCGGAACAGGCGGCGCGCCTGCTGGCAGTCCTGCTGGGCGCCATGATTGTCCTTGCGGGTATCAGTGCGCATGTTGTCCTGACCTGTGCCGCATTGATGGTGGCCGGTGCGGCCTGGATGATCCTGGTCGCGCAGTTCAACGTCGCCGTACAGATGTCCGCCCCCCGCTGGGTCACGGCGCGGGCGCTCGCCTGCTATGGATCGGCGTTGACCGGCGGCCTTGCGATCGGCGCATGGGGCTGGGGGGCGGTCGCCGGAGCATTGGGGACGGGCGAAGCGATGATCCTGTCGGGTGCGGCAATGGCGCTCAGCGCCTTGTTGGGCTTCGTCATCCCCTTGGCCCGATCGCTGCCCGATGGACTGGAAGAAAGTGTCCTCAGCCATCAGCCTCAGGTCGGACTGGCTCTCACCCCGCGAAGCGGCCCGATCATCATAGAAATTGATTATCGCGTCGATCGGGATCAGGCGCGGGACTTCTACGCCGCCATCCAGAAGGTGCGCAGCGCGCGCCTGCGCAGCGGCGCATTCGGCTGGTCGGTGGCGCGTGATATCGCCGATCCGGAGCTTTGGACCGAACATTATCACTGCCCGACATGGGGAGATTATCTGCGCCAGCGGGACCGCATGACGATCGCGGACCGGCAGATGGAGGACGCCGTCAACATATTCCACATGGGCAGCAATGAGGGCCGGGTTCGGCGGCGGCTGGAAAGGCCGACGGGTTCAGTGCGATGGCGCGCCGACACGCCTGACCGCCGCGACGAGGCGATCGATATTTTCTATCGATAGATCATGATGATAGGGGTCCGGTGTGCAGCTTTCGTTGTGAATGTCGGCGGGGACGCTAGAGTTCGCCTGGTTCAATGTTGGAGAGTGGCATGCCAAGGCAGGCAAAACGGACGGTCGGGCGTCCCCGGAGGCTGACTCTGGACGCAATCGTCGATGCAGCCTGTGAAGTCGGCATCGCGAAACTGGAAATGAGCCTGGTCGCCGAAAGGCTGAACACAGGCGTGGCAACGCTCTATGGCTACGTACGGGGGCGCGACCATCTGCTCGAGCTCGTCGCCCAGCGTCTGGTGGGGCAGGCGCTTATCAAGGATGAAGGGCAGAGCTGGCAAGACATCCTGCGGGAACATGCGACGCTGACATATCGGCTGTTCCGTTCGCTGCCCCATCTCATCACCAATTTAATGGCCAAGGATGTGAAGCCCAATTTCGAATATTCGATCCGCGTCCTTGCAATGCTGGAAGATCGAGGAATGCCTTCTTCGGCGGCCAGCAACGCCTATGTTGAGGTTAACCAGGTGGTGATCGGTGCTGCGGTCAGCATGATCCGGCGCGAAGCGCTGGATGAAATGTCGATTGCGGCGGGCGGGTCGCGCATTCCGTTTCCGGACCGCGTCGGCGATTTCAATCCTACTTTGGAAAGAATCATCGCCGGCTACGAAGCCGAACTCGGCATCGGCGAAGGCGACACTCCGGCGCTGTCTGCGTGACGGACAGTTGTCGCCCCGCCGTTTGAAAAGAAGAGGCTTCAGGGCCCCAAAAATCACTTTCACCTTCTCTCCCATATGGGAGGTTTGATGATTCGCGCCTTCTGTCATTCGAAAGGTCGAAAGGCTGGAAAAGACGATGACAGACAATAACACGCTCACCCACCTGGCGCGCCTGGAAGCGGAGAGCATTCATATTTTGAGAGAGGTTGTGGCTGAGGCTGAAAAGCCGGTCATGCTATATTCCGTGGGCAAGGACAGCGCCGTGATGCTGCACCTCGCCCGCAAGGCATTTTATCCTTCGCCGCCGCCATTCCCCTTGCTCCACGTCGATACGACCTGGAAGTTCAAGGCGATGTACGACCTGCGCGACCGCATGGCGCGCGAGAGCGGCATGGAACTGCTGGTCTATCAAAATCCTGAGGCGAAAGAGCGGGGGATCAATCCGTTCGACCATGGCCCGCTGCACACCGACATGTGGAAGACCGAAGGTCTGAAGCAGGCGCTCGACCTCTATGGCTTCGACGCCGCTTTCGGCGGCGCGCGCCGCGACGAGGAAAAGAGCCGCGCGAAGGAGCGCATCTTCTCCTTCCGCACTGCTTCGCACGGCTGGGACCCGAAGAACCAGCGTCCCGAACTGTGGAACCTCTACAACGCCAAGAAGAACAAGGGTGAGAGCATCCGCGTCTTCCCGATCAGCAACTGGACCGAGCTGGATATCTGGCAATATATCCACCTCAACAATGTGCCGATCGTGCCGCTTTACTTCGCGCAGGAACGGCCCACGGTCGAGCGCGACGGCATGCTGCTGATGGTGGATGACGAGCGCTTCCCGCTGAAGCCGGGCGAAGAGCCGGTGATGCGCTCGATCCGCTTCCGGACGCTCGGCTGCTATCCGCTGACCGGCGCGGTGGAGAGTAACGCGCAGACGCTGCCGGAAGTCATTCAGGAAACGCTGCTGACCACCACATCCGAACGTCAGGGCCGCGCCATCGACAAGGACGCGGGCGGCGCGGGCATGGAGAAGAAGAAGCAGGAAGGCTACTTCTGAGGAGAGCCGTAATCCCAGCGGAGGCTGGGATCTCAGGCGCCAAGGCAGAACCTTTCCCCAGATCAACGAGATCCCCGCTTTGGCTGGGATGACGGGACAGATGAAATGACCGACACTCTCGACGAACCCATTTACAAGACCGATGCCCTCATTGCCGAGGATATCGACGAATATCTGAAGGTGCATGAGCACAAGACGATGCTGCGTTTCATCACCTGCGGGTCGGTGGACGATGGCAAGTCCACGCTGATCGGCCGCCTGCTTTATGACAGCAAGATGATCTTCGAGGATCAGCTGGCAGCGCTGGAGGCGGACAGCAAGCGCGTGGGCACGCAGGGGCAGGAGATCGACTTCGCCCTTCTGGTCGACGGCCTCGCCGCCGAGCGGGAACAGGGCATCACGATCGACGTCGCCTATCGCTTCTTCGCCACCGAAAAGCGCAAGTTCATCGTCGCTGACACCCCCGGCCACGAACAATATACGCGCAACATGGTGACGGGCGCTTCGACCGCGGACCTCGCCGTCATCCTGATCGACGCGCGCAAGGGCGTGCTGACGCAGACCAAGCGTCACAGCTATCTGGCGCACCTGATCGGCATCAGGAATATCGTGCTGGCGGTGAACAAGATGGATCTGGTCGATTACGACCAGGCGGTCTTCGACGGCATCGTCAAGGACTATACCGAATTCGCGCGCTCCATCGGCATCCAGCATTTCGTGCCCATGCCGATTTCGGGCTTCAAGGGCGACAATATCACTGGCCCCTCGGAAAACACGCCCTGGTACAAAGGTCCGTCGCTGATCACGCATCTGGAGACTGTCGAGGTCAACAGCGCGACCGACGCGGAAAAGCCTTTCCGCATGCCGGTGCAATGGGTTAACCGCCCGAACCTCGACTTCCGCGGCTTTTCCGGCCTGATCGCGACCGGCACGGTGAAGCCGGGCGACGCCGTGCGCGTGCTGCCTTCGGGGAAGACCAGCACCGTCACCCGCATCGTCACGCTGGATGGCGATCTTGAGGAAGCAGTGGCGGGCCAGTCCGTGACCATCTGCTTCGCCGATGAGATCGACTGCTCGCGCGGCGACGTCATCGCACTCGCCGACAATCCGCCGCAGGCCGCCGACCAGTTCGAAGCGACCATCGTCTGGATGGCGGACGAGGAAATGCTGCCGGGCCGTCCCTATTGGCTGAAGGTGGGGACGCAGACCGTCACCGCGACGGTGCAGCAACCCAAATATCAGGTGAACGTCAACACGATGGAGCATCTGGCGGCCAAGACGCTGGACCTGAACGCCATCGGTGTCGCGAACCTGTCGACCGACAAGCAGATCGTGTTCGAGCCTTATGAGCAGAACCGGACGCTTGGCGGCTTCATCCTGATCGACAAGATCACCAACGCCACCGTGGCTGCGGGCATGCTGCACTTCTCGCTGCGGCGGGCGCAGAATGTCCACTGGCAGGCGACCGACGTCACCCGCGAATTCCATGCGGGCCTCAAGAACCAGAAGCCTGCCGTGCTGTGGTTCACCGGTCTGTCGGGCGCGGGCAAGTCGACCATCGCCAACCTTGTCGAAAAGAAGCTGGCGCGGATGAACCGCCACACCTTCCTGCTCGACGGGGACAATGTCCGCCATGGCCTCAACAAGGACCTGGGCTTCACCGATGCCGACCGTGTGGAAAATATCCGCCGCGTGGGCGAAGTTGCGAAGCTGATGACCGATGCAGGTCTGATCGTCATCACCGCCTTCATCTCGCCCTTCCGTTCGGAGCGCGAAATGGTGCGGCAGATGATGCAGCCGGGCGAGTTTGTCGAAGTGCATATCGACACGCCACTCGCCGAAGCAGAGGCGCGCGACGTCAAGGGTCTCTACAAGAAGGCGCGGTCGGGTGAACTCAAGAACTTCACCGGCATCGACAGCCCCTATGAGCCGCCGGAGGATCCGGAAATCCGCATCGACACCACGTCGCTGACGGCGGACGAGGCGGCCGACCTCATCATCGCGAGGCTGATCCCATGAGCGAGGCGATGAGCGATGGCGATCTTGCCGCGCACCTCGCCGAGGTCGCGGGCCGGATTCTGATCAACGTGCGGGCTTCGGGGCTGTTCAGCCCCAAGGCGCTGGGCAAGGCGGGCGATCAGACCGCCAACCAGTTCCTCGTCCACGCTCTGCGGGAGGTCCGTCCCGAAGACGGCCTCCTGTCGGAGGAGGAGAAGGACAATCCCGAACGGCTCGCCAAGAGCCGCGTCTGGATCGTCGATCCGGTCGATGGCACCCGCGAATATGGCGAAGAGCGGTCCGACTGGGCGGTTCATGTCGGCATGGCTGTCGATGGCGAGGCCGTGCTGGGCGCGGTCGCGCTGCCGGGCCTCGACCTCACCGGCGCCGGAGGCGGCACCGTGTTGCGGTCCGATCAGCCGCGCCCGCTGCCGCCCACGCCCGAAAAGCTGCGCATGGTCGTGTCGCGCACCCGCCCCGCGAAGGAAGCGGTGGCAGTCGCCGAACGGCTCGACGCGGAGCTGGTGCCGATGGGTTCGGCAGGGGCGAAGGCGATGGCCGTGATCCTGGGTCAGGCGGACATCTACCTCCATTCCGGCGGTCAATATGAATGGGACAGCATGGCCCCGGTCGCGGTGGCGCAGGCGCACGGCCTGCACTGCTCGCGCATCGACGGCAGCCCGCTCATCTATAATCAGCAGGACGTCTATCTGCCCGACCTGCTGATCTGCCGGAAGGAACATGCGCAGCAGGTGCTGGGCCTGATCGCAGAGGTGCAGGTCGACGCCTGACGGAGGGACTGGG
>NZ_AP027332.1:0-319631 GCF_055395525.1 Sphingobium sp. TomTYG65
TTGAGCGATCCAAATCAGCGGGAAGACCGGCAGTTCGACTTTTCGGTGCCGGTGCTGGTCGCGGGCGCGGGAGCCTGTGGCGCGGTGGCGGCCCTCGCTGCCGCCGACGCGGGCGTGACGCCGCTGGTGATCGAGCGTGACGATCGGCCGGGTGGCTCCACCGGCATGTCGCAGGGTCTATTCTGCGCTGCGGGCACGAAGAGTCAGGCCGAGCACGGCATAGAAGACAGTGCGGACATCTTCTTCGCGGATATCATGGCCAAGGCGCGCGGCCAGACCGATCCTGGGCTTGCCCGGATGCTGGCCAATAACAGCGCGCCGACGCTGGAATGGCTGCGCGAGCGTCATGATTTGCCGTGGCAGCTGGATACGCGCTTCCGCGCTTCCTACGGCAACAGCCGCCAGCGCGTCCATGGCTGGGCGGGGCATAGCGGCCTCGACATGGTGCAGCTTCTCCACCGGCGGATGAGCGATCAGGGCATCGACGTGCTCATGGAGACCAAGCTGGTCGACATTTTCGCGCGGGGCGACGGCCGCGTGATCGGCGTCGCGCTGGAGCGGGCGGACGGGGCGATCGAGGAGATCGGCTGTGACGCGCTGATCCTCGCCTGCGGCGGCTTCGGTGCCAATCGTGCGCTGACCAACCGCTACATGCCCGAGACGCGCACGCTGAAATATAATGGACATGAGGGCAGCCATGGCGAGGCGATCCTGCTGGCCGAGCAGATGGGCGCGGTCCTGGTCGACATGGGTTCTTACCAAGGCTATGCGATGCTGACCGATCCGCAGGGTATTTCCGTGCCCCCGCCGGTGCTGATCGAGGGCGGCGTGATCGTCAACCGTCTTGGCGATCGCTTCACCGACGAGTCGGACGATATTGCGGGTATGGTCCATCCCTTGGCTCAGCAGCCGGACGGCATGGGCTGGGTCATTTATGACGAGCGGATTGAGGCGCTGTGCGCCGTCATCCCGGAACTCGCGCAACTGATGGAGTTGAAGGCGTCGAAGGGCGCAGACAGCATTGATGGGCTTGCGGCACTGACCGGCACTGATTCCGCGCGGCTGGCGACAACGCTTGAGGGCGCGCAACATGCGGCGACTCAAGGCGCGGTCGACGCGTTCGGCCGCGACTGGCGCGACAATCGGCCGCCGCAAGGACGCTATCGGGCGCTCAAAGTTACGGGCGCGCTCTATCATACGCAGGGCGGCCTGCGGGTCGATGCGTCGGCGCGCGTGCTGCGGCCGGATGGATCTGCCTTCCCGAACCTTTTCGCTGGCGGAGGGACCGCGCGATCTGTCTCTGGTCCTTCTTCCTGGGGCTATTTGCCGGCGATGGGCCTGACCACTGCGGTCGTCCTGGGCCGGATCGCCGGGCAGGCGGCGGCGTCTCTCACAATCGGCTGATCGAAGCGGCGACGATTTCGCGGAGAGGGTATTGCAACCTGAAATCTATATGTCATAGTGTTAATACAATTAAGGCGATCCAATCCCAGAATCGAGGACGGATCGCCGCCGCGACAGAGAACGGGAAACCATGCAACAGGATGCTCAAGTGATTGCTTCGGCGAACGGGGAAGATCTGGTCGAACGGCTGTCCGCGATCGTGGGCGCGGACCATGTGCGCACGGATGAAGCGACGCGCCGCCTGTTCAGCGAAGACATCTGGCTTCCGGCGAACGCCGTCACCGCGCTGGTCGTCGCACCGGGCAACACGCAGCAATTGTCGCAGCTGGTCGCCGCCGCGACCGCCGCCGGCTACGCCATCGCGCCGCGTGGGGCGGGGATGAGCTACACGGGCGGATACTTGCCCGCGCAGGAGCGTACCGTCACGCTCGACCTGTCCCGCATGAACCGTATCCTGAAGATCAGTCGCGAAGACATGACCGTCACGGTGGAAGCGGGCGCCACCTGGAAGGACATCAACGACGCGCTGGCTGCGGAGGGGCTGCGCACGCCATTCTGGGGCCCGATGTCGGGTCTTAGCTCCACCATCGGCGGCGGCCTGTCGCAGCTTAACGCCATGTTCGGCGCGGGTCATTACGGCACGTCGAGCGAAAGCGTGGTGGCGCTGACAATCGTGGCTGCCGATGGATCGCTGATCCGCACGGGCGCGCGGGGTCCGGGCGGTGAGACGCCATTTTATCGCCATTACGGCCCTGATCTCGCGGGGCTGTTCTGCGGCGATGGCGGCACGCTGGGCATCAAGGCGGAAGTCACGATGCGCCTAATCACCATGCCGGCGCATGAGGACCATGCCTCCTTTTCCTTCCCCAACGGCGAGGCGTTGCTGAAGGCGATGGCGGAGGTGGCGCGCAAAGGCATCGCGGCGGAAACCTGCGCCTTCGACCCAGGCCTCACCATGGTGCGACTGAAGCGGGCATCGCTGGTCAGCGACGTCAAGACGCTGGGCGCGGTGGTCGCGAAGGAAAAGAGCTTCGGCAAGGGTCTTCTCGCTGCCGCCAAGATCGCAGTGGGCGGGCGCAACTTCATCGCGCCGACCGACTATCCGCTGCATGTGATCTGCGAGGGCAGGTCCAAAGGCGCGGTCGAGGCGGACATCGCGGAGGCACGGCGGATCGCGGCGGCATTCGGCGGTTCCGAGGTCGAGAACAGCATCGCCAAAATCATTCGCGCCATGCCCTTCCCGGCGCTCAATTCCATGGTCGGCCCGACGGGCGAGGCGTGGGTGCCGGTGCATGGCGTCTGCTCCCTGTCCACAGCGCCCGCCATCTTCGCCGAAATCCAGGCGCTTTATGCCAGCCGCAAAGCGGAAATGGACGCGGCGGAGATTCATACCGGCTTCCTGTTCACGACCATGGCGACCAACGGCCTCATCATCGAGCCGGTCTTCTTCTGGCCGCAGGGCTGGCGTCCGGTCCATGAGTCCGCGATCGAACCCGCGCATCTTGCGCGGTTGAAGCAGCGGCCGGAGAACCCGGCGGCGACCGCGCTCGTTACCGAACTGCGCAAGGCGGTGATCGCGATCTTCCAGCGTTATGGCACGGGTCATTTCCAGATCGGCCGCACCTATCCCTATCGCGACAGCAGGGATGCGCTGTCCCAGACGCTGCTCGACGCGGTCAAGGAGGTGATGGATCCCGGCAGCCAGCTCAATCCGGGCGTGCTCGGCTTTCCGGCGAAGGGCGCGGCATGAACGGCACCTATCGAGCGGTGCAGCTTCAGCGGTTCGCGGAAAGCTTCCGCGCCGGGTCGGAGATCGTGACCCTTGAGTTGCGCGTTCCTGAGCCCGGAGAGCTGGTCGTGCGCAACCATTATTGCGGTGTGAACGGCATTTTCGACACACAGATCTCGCGCAACGCGGTCGATTATGTGAAGATCGGCCTGCCGACGTTGACCGGCGTCGAGGCATTGGGCGTCGTGGAAGCCGTCGGCGCGGGCGTCGAGGGTTTCGAACTGGGCGATGCGGTCGTGACGACGCGCTTTCCCGGCGGCTATCGGGAGTGGAACATCGCCCCCGCCGCCCATTTCGTGAAGGTGCCGGACACCCGGCCCGAATGGCTGGCGCTCGCTTCCACGGGTGTCTCGGCGGCGATCGCGCTGGAGCATATCGGCGCGGTGAAGGATGGCGAGACGGTAGCGATATCCGCTGCGGCGGGAGGTCTTGGCCACTTCCTCGTCCAGCTCGCTGCGTTGCGCGGATGCCATGTCGTCGCGGTCTGCGGTGGCGCGGAGAAGGGTGCTTTCGCTACCTCGTTGGGCGCGGCGCGGGTCATCGACTATCGTGCGCAGTCGGTTGCCGACGTTCTCGCGGTGGAATATCCCGACAGGCTCGATGTCGCCATAGATACGGTGAGCGGCACCATTTTCGACGCCTTCCTCGACAATGTCGCGCCGCATGGCCGGGTGGTCGTGGGCGGGGCGGCCGCCGACCTTGAGGGCCGGCCGGAGATCGTCACCCAACCGCGGATCGCGCACAAGCTCTACTATAAGGGCGCCTCAGTCCGCGGCTTCATGAACGGCCTGCTCACCGATTACTGGCCGCAGGCGCGCGAGAAGGTCTTCGGCCTCTATTCCGCCGGCAAGCTCAAGGTCACGTTCGACGCACAGCCGTTTCGCGGCGTCGATGGCGTGTTCGACGCCGTAGAGCGGCTGCTGTCGGGCCGGTCGATGGGCAAGGTCATCGTGGACTTGCGCCCATGACCGGCCGCGCTCCAGTCCCAATCGAGCTACTTTCCTCGGCTGCGGCATCGCCCGCGCCGTCAACTCTGACATTTTCCGTCATACGCAAGGATGATTCATGGCCTATCGTCTAGGTGTCGACGTCGGCGGCACGTTCACCGATCTTTTGCTGTTCGATCAGGGCAGCGGCTCATTCTGGCGGCACAAGACGCCCTCGACGCCGCATGACAGCAGCGAGGGCATTTTGAACGGGGTGGAGGCGATCTGCGGCAAGGCCGGGATCACGCCGGCCGACATCGAATATTTTCTGCACGGCACCACCGTCGCCACCAATGCCGTGCTGGAGGGCAAAGGCGCCCGCGTCGGCCTGATCGTGACGGAGGGATACCGCCAGGTCATGCAGATCGCGCGCAGCTTCGTGCCGGGCGGGCTTGCCGGCTGGATCGTCTGGCCAAAGCCCGAGCCGCTCGCCGCGTTGGAGGACACGTTCGAGATCAAGGGCCGCATGAGCGCGCAGGGCCAGGAACTGCGCCCCATCAACGACGACGACATTCGCGCGCAGCTGGAGAAGCTGAAGGCGCAGGGGGTCGAGGCGCTGACCGTGTCCCTAATGAACGCTTACCTAAACGGCGCGCATGAGCAGCGCGTGGGCGAACTGGCGGCGGAAATCCTGCCCGACGTGCCAGTATCGCTCAGCCATGTCGTGCTGCCCGAAATGCAGGAATATGAGCGAACGCTGACCACGGTCGCCAATGCCGCGGTGCGTCCGGTCGTGGGCCGCTACGTGCGCAACCTGCGCTCGAAGCTGCGCGATGCGGGCATGGCGGGCAAGCTGTCGCTGCTGCGGTCCGATGGCGGCCTCATGACCTCCGAAAAGTCGGAGGAGCATCCGGTCTCGCTGCTGATGTCCGGCCCCGCGGGCGGCGTCACCGGCGCGATCTGGGTGGGCAAAAATGCGGGGATGAAGAACATCCTGACGCTGGACGTGGGCGGCACCTCCACCGATGTCGCGCTGATCGAGAATCTGGAAGCGCGCCGGGTGCGCACGACCGAAGTCGGCCACCTTGCCGTGCGCGCCTCCGCGCTGGACGTGAAGACGGTGGGCGCGGGCGGCGGCTCGATCGCCTACGTGCCTGAATTGACCGGCGCGCTGCGGGTCGGGCCGCAGTCGGCGGGCGCGGTCCCGGGACCGGTCGCCTATGGCAAGGGCGGCACGCTGCCGACCGTGACGGACGCCAATGTCGTGCTCGGCTATCTGCCCGAGGCGCTGCTGGGCGGCACGTTCAAGCTGGACCGCGAAGGATCGATCAGGGCAGTGCAGACCATCGCCGACGCACTCAAGATCGACCTCTATGCCGCAGCGCGCGGCATCATCGATATCGTGAACGAGAATATGTTCGGCGCGCTGCGCATGATCTCGGTCCAGCAGGGCTATGACCCGCGCGACTTCGCGTTGATGGGCTTTGGCGGGGCCGGGCCGATCCATGTCAACGCCGTGGCGCGGCTGATGGGCAGCTGGCCCGCCGTCTCGCCGGTCAGCCCCGGGGTGCTCTGCGCGCTGGGCGATGCGACGACGCGGATGCGCACCGAAACGGCGCGATCCTTCTCCACGCTGGCGTCCAAGACCAGCGCCGACGCGCTCACCGCAGTGCTCACCGAAATGGAGGCTCAGATCCACCGTGAGCTGGAGGAGGAGGGCGTCGCGGCGCATGAGATCAGCGTCGGTTTCGAAGTCGACATCCGCTATTCGGGTCAGGCCTTCGAGGTGCCGATGGAGGTGACGCTGGCCGAGCTTCGCGACAAGGGCCTGCCGGCGCTTACCGAGCGGTTCGACGAGGAGCATCATCGCCTCTTCACCTTCAACATGGACAGCGAGCATGAGATCGTGAACCTGCGCGCCGTCGCGCTAGGCCGCTCGCTCGACCTGCCCGCCGCGCCGCTGCCCGAAGGGAATGGCCATCCGATCGAGGCGAAGATCCGCGATCATGAGCTGTATATGGACGGTCGGATGCAAGCGGCGGTTATCTACGACCGCGCGAAGCTGAAGGCGAAGGACGTCATCAGGGGACCGGCCATCGTCATCGAGATGGATTCGACCACGCTGATCGAAGCCGACTGCATCGCCACCGTCGACGCGGTCGGCAACATCCTCATCACCCTGGCCTGAAGGAGCGGACAGTCATGACCGCACGGATAATCCAGAGCAACGACACGCCCTTTGCCAAGAAGGCGATCGATCCCGTCACGCTCGACATCATCGAAAACGCGCTGCGCAACGCCCGCGTCGAAATGGACGCAACGCTGGTGCGCACGGCCATGTCGCCCGGCATCCGCGAGCAGGGCGACGCCTTCCCGCTGATCGCCGACCATAAGGGCCGCATGATCGTGGGCCAGTTCGGTTCCTATATCGGTCCGTTCCTCGACGGCTATGACGGCACGGTGGAGGAAGGCGACCTCATCATGCTGTCCGACCCCTATTCGGTGGGCGGCGCGGTCAGCCATTGCAACGACTGGCTGGTACTGCTGCCGGTGTTCAAGGACGGCCGGCTGATCGCCTATACCTCCATGTTTGGCCATCAGTCCGATATTGGCGGCATGGTCGCCGGCTCGATGCCGATCGACGCCACCTCGATCTTCCAGGAAGGGGTGCGCATCCCGCCGGTCAAGATCTACAAGCAGGGCGTCTATAATGAGGACGTCATCAAGCTGATCATGCATCAGGTCCGCACGCCCGACTGGTGCAAGGCCGACCTGAACGCCCTTGTCGCGTCCTGCCGGGTGGCGGCGCGAAGGGTCGTTGAGATGGCCGAGCGGTTTGGCGACGACATCTTCGTGTCGGCCTGCGAGGAGTTGCTGGCGCGCAATCACAAGGCGATGAAGCAACTGATCGATACTGCGATCAGCGAGGAGAAGGTCAGCTTCGAAGACTATATTTGCGACGATGGCATGGGCTATGGTCCCTACAAGATCAAATGTACCATGTGGCGGGAAAATGGCCGCGTCGTGCTCGACTTCGACGGCACTGATCCGCAATCCGCGGCGTCGATCAACTTCTTTCTGAACGAAAACATGATGCGCATGTTCTTCGGCATCTACATGATCATGGTCTTCGATCCGCAGATCCTGTTCAACGACGGCTATTACGACCTGATCGACGTGCGCATCCCGAAAGGGTCGTTGCTCAAGCCCCGCTTCCCGGCGGCACTGTCGGGCCGCACCCATGCGCTCGGCCGTATGTTCGACATATTGGGCGGCCTGCTCGGGCAGAAGACGCCGGAGTTCCTGACGGCGGCCGGCTTCTCCTCCTCGCCGCACCTCTTCTATTCGG
Organism: Sphingobium sp. TomTYG65; assembly: GCF_055395525.1. Lineage (NCBI taxonomy): Bacteria > Pseudomonadati > Pseudomonadota > Alphaproteobacteria > Sphingomonadales > Sphingobiaceae > Sphingobium > Sphingobium sp. TomTYG65. The sequence goes on from NZ_AP027332.1 coordinate 7,469, forward strand.
GGTTCGACAAGGCGGGGGAATATTTCCAGCTGTTCCAGATCGGCTTTGGCGGGATTCCGGGCCGTCCGCTGGGTGACGGGCCGGATGGGCATTCGCTCTTCCCCAACTTCACCAATGTGCCCAACGAATTTCTGGAGCGCTACTTCCCGCTGGTGATCGAACGTTACGAGACGGTCGCGGACTCGGGCGGCGCAGGGCTGCATCGTGGCGGCAACGGCATTATCATGTCCTATCGCTTCCTCGAAGCCGGCAAGATCGCCATCCACGACGATCGCTGGTTCGTGCCGCCATGGGGCGTCAATGGCGGCGCGCCGGGCGGCCGCGCGCGCAAGATCCTGGAAAAGCCCGATGGCACGCAAAGCATCGTCGGCAACAAGATCGAGGATCTGGAGGTCGAGGCGAACGACGTGCTGCACTTCATCACCTGGGGCGGCGGTGGCTGGGGCGACCCGTTCGACCGCGACCCCGCGCTGGTGGCGAAGGAGATCGTGCAGGGTCTGGTCACGGTCGAGGGCGCGAAAGCCTATGGCGTGGTGATCACAAGCGACGGCAGCGTCGACATGGGCGCGACCGAGGCGTTGCGAGGGCAATTGCGGGCGGAGCGTGGGCCGGTGCAGGTGTTCGACTTCGGCCCTGATCTGGCGACGCTCCGCGAGCGGTGCGAGGCGGAAACCGGGCTTGCCGCGCCTCTCCAGCCGCGCTGGGCCGGCTTGGCCATCGCCGCCGAGTAACGTTGAACCGCGGCTTCGCGCACCCGATGCTCTTGCAGGGTGCTGCTCCGCAGGCTTCAGAGCTTTATTGCCCTTAACCTTTCTGGTGTGTCATGGCTTCACTCAACGACCCTAGCCTCCTGAAGAACGCTTGCCTGGTGAATGGCAAGTGGATCGAGGCTCGTTCTGGCGAGACGCTCGATGTCTCCAATCCGGCCGACGGCTCTCTGGTCGGGCAAGTGCCCTATCTTTCCGCCGATGAGATGCCTGCCGTCATCGCGGGGGCACAGGAGGCGCAGAAGGGTTGGGCGCAGCTTCCCGCCAGGCAGCGAGCCGCACGACTGCGCGCCTGGTTCGACCTGATGATGCAGAATGTCGATGACCTTGCGCTGATCATGACCTGGGAACAGGGCAAGCCGCTTGCCGAGGCGAAGGGCGAAATCGTCTATGCGGCGTCCTTCATCGAATGGTTCGCGGAAGAAGCCAAACGCATCTACGGGGAAACCATTCCGGCGCCGCTCGCGAACCAGCGGCTCACGGTCCTGCGACAGCCGATAGGGGTGGTGGCTGCGATCACGCCTTGGAACTTCCCGGCGGCGATGATCACCCGCAAGGCCGCGCCTGCCTTGGCCGCCGGCTGTTCGATTATCGTCCGTCCGGCCGACCTGACACCGCTGACCGCCCTCGCGCTCGGGGAACTGGCAGCGCGCGCGGACATTCCCGCCGGCGTCTTGCAGATCGTGACCGGCCCGGCGCGCTCCATCGGTAAGGCGCTGACCGATAGCGATGTCGTGCGAAAGCTGTCCTTTACTGGATCGACGGAGGTAGGGCGCATCTTGATGGAGCAATGTGCGCCCACGATCAAGAAACTCAGCCTGGAACTGGGCGGGAACGCGCCTTTCATCGTCTTCGAGGATGCCGATCTGGACGCGGCCGTAGATGGGGCGATGGCGTCCAAATATCGCAATGCGGGGCAGACCTGCGTCTGCGCCAACCGCATCTACGTGCAGCGCGGGATTTATGATGCCTTCGCGGCCAGGTTGGCCGAGCGGGTCAAGGCGCTCAAGGTGGGCAATGGCACGGACCCAGGAACGGAGATCGGGCCTATGATCGAACCCAAGGCGCTCGACAAGATCGAGGACCATATACGCGATGCTGTCGGCAAGGGCGCGACGCTGATCCACGGCGGGAAGCGGCTGGGCGGCCTCTATTTCGAGCCGTCCATTCTGACCGGCGTCACGTCCGACATGCTGGTTGCAGAGGCGGAAACATTCGGGCCGCTAGCGCCGCTTTTCGTCTTCGATACGGAGGAGGAGGTGGTCGCCATGGCGAACGACACCATCTACGGCCTCGCGGCTTATTTCTACACGCGCGACCATGCGCGGATGGTCCGCGTTTCCGAGGCACTGGAATATGGCATGATCGGCCATAATAGCGGCCTAATTTCCAATGAGGTTGCTCCTTTCGGCGGTATCAAACAATCGGGGCTTGGTCGTGAAGGGTCACGCCACGGCATCGAAGAATATCTTGAACTCAAATATATTTGTAGCGCAATCTAGGTTGACGAACGTACTTGTTTCAGCCACTCCATACCCGGGCGGAGTGCGAAACTGACAATGATCAGCTCATCGGGTTGAGCATTGAAATTGGCTCTTAGGCGGCGCGGACACGGGCCAGTCATGTTTAGTTCGGATGCTGGGTTCGCACGGGTGATGGGCAAGAGGTGCGCGGCGACAATACCTGGCCACGTCCACGTTGCGGCTCTTCTGGTGGGTTATGGCGGCTTTCCTAGGTCGCTTGTCGCTAAGCCGCCATTCTGAAAGCGGCCAGCTTTGGCGTGCGTAGATTGAATAGCTGATGGGGTGGACGCCCCCCGACGGCATCATTGTGCCAAAGTGGAGGTGTTGAAACACCACTGAAGGAGGCATCCGTGTCGCAGGTTACCACAATCGGTATGGATATCGCCAAGACTGTTTTTCACGCACATGGCGCGGACGAGCGCGGTGCGATGGTGTTCAGCAGGAGGCTGACGCGAGGCAAGCTGCTCGACTTCTTTGCGGGCCAGCCAAGATGCGTTGTCGCACTAGAAGCGTGCGGCGGAGCACACCACTGGGCGCGCCAGCTGCAGGTGATGGGGTACCAGGTTCGGCTGATCCCTCCGGCTTACGTCAAGCCGTTCGTGAAGAGGCACAAAAACGACGCGATCGACGCGGAGGCGATCTGCGAGGCAGCGCAGCGCCCCGGCATGCGCTTCGTGGCGGTGAAAACCGAGGCGCAGCAGGCAGCAGGGCTGGTGTTCCGCACGCGCGATCTGGTGGTGCGCCAGCGTACGCAGCTCATCAACGCGACCCGCGGCCACTTGGCGGAGTATGGCTGGGTAGCACCGCGCGGAAAGGCGCACATGGCAATGCTAGCCGACCTGCTTGAGGGGGAGGAGATGGCCTCAAATCTACCAGAAGCGGCGCTCCCGATGTTGAGGCTTATGATCGACTTGCTGGCCGAGCTCGACAGCCGCATCGCCGTTCTTGATCGCGAAATCGCCAGGCGCGCCCAGGAGGACGAGGCAGCCCGTCGGTTGATGACCATCCCCGGCATCGGCCCAATCGCGGCGACAGCCATCATCGCGCTCGCCCCGCCGACCGAAACCTTCCGCAAGAGCCGAGACTTCGCCGCGTGGCTGGGGCTTGCACCACGACAGCACTCTACGGGCGGCAAGCAACGGCTTGGCAGCATCTCGAAAATGGGCGAGCGCACCATCCGGCGCCTGTTGATCATCGGCGGCAGCGCCGTTGTCAGCAATGCGTGCCGGCGCGGTGCCCCGAGTGGCTCGTGGCTGGAGGGGATGCTCGCGCGCAAGCCGCGCATGTTGGTCTCGGTCGCGCTCGCCAACAAGATGGCGCGTATGGTCTGGGCGTTGCTGACGAAAAACGAAGATTACAAAGCTCCGGCGGCGGTCGCGGCGTAAGTCGAGGCAGCGGTCAGAGGCGTCGGGGATGTAGGCGGTCGAAGGAGGGTATGGCACAACAGTCGGCGAGACGGGGCAGGAACCAGAGAAGGGCAGAGCGCAAACCAAGCGCGCCTAGCTGAAATGGATCCGGTCCGCGAACTCCCATACTGGCCCGCAGCATAAGCGCTGCTCAACGAGGCCGGACAGATGGCAGCATCCGACTACGTACCAATTACCGTCCATTTATTGCTTGCATCCGAAGGGGCGTCCACAGATGCCCTTCCGGAGCTGGAGATCGAAAATGGGTCTCTGTACGGCAAAGAAGGGTCGGTGGCAGGAAAGCAGCAAGCGGTCCGCTTCCGTACACTGACGAAAATCAATTATTCGGGAACCTGAAGTTGTTCGGCATGGGCAGCAGCGCACGGCCCCGCTGAGCGTTCAAAGATACGACGAAAAGCAGTGACTCGGCTTGCTAATGGTGCTCTGCCGAGCGGCGGAGGTGGAGGTAGTTAGGATTGAAATCTGCGACCGTTTGCAATCTAGGCAAATCCAAAATTCGAAGAGCGCCTTTCCCAAGCGTGATTAATCGATCTTCTCGCAAGCGCTTCAAAACCCGGTTCACGTGAACATTTGTTATTCCGATGGCGTCTGCTAGTTCCTGCTGCGTGAGGGGTAACTGGAAATGCTGGTCTTTAACGAGGCCGATGGTCATCAAGCGCTGATGCAGCTCGCAAAATAGGTGCGCAACAGCGGCGTAAGCATCTTTTCGCCCTCCATTGACCAACCAACGGCGAAGGATGGCCTCATCGACGAGGGTAGCCTTCCAAAATGCGCGAGTAAGTGCTGGGGTCGAACGCGTGATGTCATCGATTGCAGCCTTCTCTACATACCCCCCTTGCAATCCGTGACCGCAGCTATGCTGTGATCCATAGCCGCCAACGTGGTCACATGAAGATCACAGAAATCTCCCGGGATTAGGAACGCCGTGATCCTTCTGGCCCCCTCCGCTGTAACCGAATAGCGGGCAGCCCAGCCGTCCATAATGAGGTGCACATGCTGTGGGTCATCCCCTTCAGAGATTATATCGGCGCCCGCCCGTACGACGCTTGTCGAAGTGCACAGAGCGCCAACCAAAGCCTCTTCTTCGTTTGACAGATCATCCGCAGCCTCCAGCTTAGCAATAAGCGAACTTTTCACGACCTCTGCCTCTTGCCGTTAATGCGCCGTAAGGCCGCACATCGTATAATACTTCCGATGAATCGCTACTACTTTCATGTGTGCGACCATTCAGGCGTATCACTCGATCCAGATGGGGTCGTGCTGAAGGATATCGCTGCGGCTCGACGACACGCCGTCATAGGGGCACGGTCGTTGATTTGCGACGATATCAGGCGCGGCATACTCGATTTGAGGGGCTCGATCGAGGTGACGGATGGACATGACAAGCGTGTTTTGGTCGTGCGCTTCCAGGATGCGGTCCTTCGTACAGTCTGAGATGTCTGTTCGGCACGGACGATGTCCTGCGGCACCCCAAGCTTACCGTCGTTCATGCGCTGCTCGACTTGCGGGCGGGTCAGTAGACCCCCGGCAGGCAATCAGTGTTCCATCCCGCAGGAGCTGCCTGTCGCCTACCGCTGGGTAGGCTTCTCCAGCGACACGGTAGGTGTCCGGACGGCCGTTCCCAGCCACCATCCTAACACCGGCCAATTTACGCCTCCGGAATGGAAAAGCAGACAGCCGCACCTGAAACGAAAATCGACGCCTAAGCGATCACGAAGTGTTGCGTGCAGAGGTTGTTTCCATGGCCTTTCCTTGTTGGACCGATCAAAAAGTTTCTTCAGCGGGAAGAGGAGTTCGCTGTTTGAGGTCATATCCGTCGCCCGCACTAAGACCATGCAATCGCACGTCATGGATCGACAGAGTACGCTCCGGACTTGCTTCGGCGATGTTGGAGTGAGTGATGCCGGCTCCATCCACTATATAGACTGCGCCTGAGCCGTGGACCCGGAAATTTTCGCCCTCCAATATGATGGCGGTATCTTCATCTATGCCTATCCCCAGAACGCGCGGGTTTTGCGCAACAGCGCCCAGCAACCGTCCGATGCGGCCTCGCTCGGCGAAGTGCTGGTCGATAATGACGTCCCGGATCAGGCCGAGCCCTGGAGCCATGTGAAGATCGCCGATGCGGTGCGATTCCTGGCTGGCGCCCCTTACGAGCATGGTTTCGCTCATGACCGAGGCACCCGCTGAAGTGCCTGCCACCACGCCGCCGCGCAAATGTATGCGTCGAACCATCTTTTCGATAGGCGTGTCGCCAATCTGGCTTGATATGCGCAATTGATCGCCGCCAGTGAAGAAAATTCCGGCAGCGTCGTCCAATATGTCGGCGGCTTTCGCTTCAAGGGTCTCGCCCCGTTCATGCACATAAAGTTCGACGAGATTGGTGAGGCCAAGCGCGCCGAAGGCCGCCTCGTACGCTTCGAAATAGCCGTCTGGCTCATGACTGGCGACAGTAGCGATGACGAGCTTTCCATCTTTGAGCCGCTCAGCAACCTGTCGCAAGATCAGCTTTTCGCCTTCCTTGTCCTCTCGGCCGCCAATGATGATCAGTGGTCCCGGACGGTCATTCATCGAGGCACATCTCCAATTCGTTGCGATGGATCGCGCTCTTGCCTTCGCTCCAGCTGCTGCGGTGAACCGCAAGAGCAAAGTGATCGCTGTTGTGCGCGATGCCGAAGCGCCCTGCCGCGTCAATAACGATCGCGCCTGCTTCGCCGCCGACGCGATGAAGTTGGGTCATCGATTTCTGAGCCGCGACGTCCGCAGGAGAGGCGATCAGGGCCTGCATGACATGGGCAGCAAGCATGGTCCGCAATATGCTTTCGCCATCGCCGGAAAAGGCAACGCCGCCTAGCCTGTCGTCAGCGTAAAGGCCGCTGCCTGGAATGGGGGAGTCGCCGATCCGCCCAGGGTGCTTGTGCGGAAGTCCGCCCGTCGAGGTGGCAGCTGCGATGTGGCGGTGAATGTCGAGAGCCACACAACCAACAGTGTCGTGGGCCTTCGTATATTCTGAGGCCAGCCGCTCCGGAGCGATCATCTCGCGAGCGTCACAAAGGGCAATTCCGTGCGTCACCGCGAAGCGTTCGGCGCCTTCGCCCGCCAAGAGGACTTCCTTGGAAGGAAGCACCGTCGCAGCGAGGGTGACCGGGTTGCGAATGCGCCTAACGGCTGCGACGGCACCAACTCCGAGGTCTGCGCCGTTCATGATCGCGGCATCCATTTCCACTTCGCTCTCGGAGTTGAGAACAGAGCCGAATCCGGCGTTGAACAGAGGATCGTCTTCCAGCACGCGCACGGCGGCTTGGGCGGCTGCAAGCGCGCTCCCTCCTTCCCGCAGGAGCGCTGCCCCTGCATGGGCGGCGGCGAGGCACCCGTCCCGATTGCGCTGATGAAAAGCGGCGTTGATGGTCTTCGCGCCGCCATGAACGATGATGGCCCAGCTCCGCTCAAGCATGAGCAGCTTCCCGCGTCTCGTCAGTTGAGAGGTCGGCCGGCGTCCAGTCAAGCACCTGCTGCCACACCTGTTCCACAGAGGTGGGCAAGATGACGAGGAGGTCGCCTGCCTGACCCAGGCTCAGCGTCGCTCGCACGGCTTCGAACTCATCGACGATGCGGTGGATGCGATCGGCTGACGCGCCGGCGCGCAGGGCGCCTTCTGACATCAGTCCATTGGTTTCCCCCGGCGGGCGGCCCCGGCCATCGGGTGCTTCGCGAAAGATGATCTCGTCGAAAATGCGACCCGCGATGCTGCCCATGTCGACAATGTCGCTGTCACGCCGGTCGCCTGGGATACTGACCATCCCGACAACCCGGCGGTGGCGGCTGCGCAGGGCGTCAATGACTTGACCGAGCGCGGTCAAACCAGCCGGATTATGGGCGTAGTCGACGATGAAGCGGCGGTCGTAAGCATCCCGGATGTTGAGGCGGCCTGGCGAATCCGTGAAGGAATTGCTGAATTGAACAAGACTTTCGCGGATGGTGTCATTCGGAATGCCATGAACGAAGCAAATGGCAGCCGCGGCGAGCGCGTTGGCGATGTTGAAGTCCGCGATTCCGTCGAGTGTTGCCGGGATGGCGGCGGCAGGCATCAGCTCCATGCGTTCGCCTGAATGGTAGATGGCAAGAGTGCCGCCATCAGCGCCTTCTTCCCGGACGAGCGCAGTGCCGCCGGATTCGATATGTCTGCGGAGCAGCTCTGGCATACGTCTGCCGCCGTTGAGGGAGAACCAGACCAACGTGCCCCGTGCGTGGCGGGCAATGCGCACGCACATGGGATCGTCAAAATTCAGAATGGAATGGCCACGTCGCGACACGGTTTCCACGACCACTGCCTTGACGTTCGCCAAGTCCTCAAGCGTCTCGATGCCCTTGAGGCCAAGATGATCAGGCGTGACATTGAGCACGGCCCCGACGTCTGCGCCATCAAAGCCAAGGCCCTCGCGCAAAATGCCGCCGCGAGCGGTTTCCAGGACGGCGGCATCGACTGTCGGGTTGCGAAGAACGGAGCGGGCGCTGCGCGGGCCGCTGGCATCGGCTGCTTTTAGCAGCTGACCACCGACATAGATGCCGGACGTTGTCGTCATGCCGACGTTGAGGCCATGATGCGTAAGGATGCGCTCAACCATCCGAACTGTGGTGGATTTGCCGTTGGTGCCAGTGATGGCGAAGATCGGGATACGGCTGCGGCGGCCGCGCGGGAAGAGCGCGTCTATGACCGGGGCGGCGACATCGCGTGGCTGTCCAGAGGAGGGGTCGAGATGCATGCGAAGACCGGGAGCTGCGTTCACCTCGACAATGCCGCCGCCGGTTTCGCTGACCGGACGCGAGATGTCGGGCGACAGGAAGTCGATGCCGCAAACATCAAGCCCGATTGTCGCGGCGGCCTGCTCTGCGATGAGACGATTGCATGGGTGAATGTCGTCCGTGCGATCGACGGCTGTGCCGCCGGTGGAAAGATTGGCCGTGTCGCGCAGTTGTACAAGCTGCCCAGGCGCCGGGACCGTGCCAAGATCGCGGCCGCTGCGCGCAAGCAGCGCCGCCATTGCGTCGTCGGGCACAATGCGGGTGAGCATATTTTCATGGCCGGTGCCTCGGCGCGGGTCCTTGTTCACGAGATTGATCAGTTCGGCAATGGTGCGTCGGCCGTCCCCGACGACATGCGCGGGCAGGCGTTCGGCAACGGCGGCGACCTTTCCGCCGATCACGAGGATGCGGTGGTCATGACCGGGCAATTGCTGTTCGACGATGACACGGCGGCTGTGGCGCAGGGCATGATCAAAAGCGGCGCGGAGCGCTTGCTCATCGCAAACCCCCGTGGTCACGCCCCGTCCATGATTGCCGTCGAGCGGCTTGACAACGAGTGGCCAGCCCAAACGCCTCGTTTCGAGCAAGGCTTCATCGATCTGACGGTACACCGCGCCACGCGGGACCGGCAGGCCGGCTTCATCCAGCAGCCTTTTGGTCAGATCCTTGTCGCCGGCAATGTCCACCGCGATCTGCGAGGTGTCAGCCGTAATGCTGGCCCTGATCCGCTTCTGGCGGCTCCCCAGGCCAAGCTGGATCAGGCTCTGGTCATTGAGGCGCATGACCGGGATACTGCGGCGTTCGGCCGCCTGCACCAGCGCAGCCGTCGTGGGACCAAGGCTATTGCGGCGCAGGATAGCGCTAAGCGTTTCCACCGCCGCGCCGATATTTTGTGGATCGGAAGGAAGTTCGATACCCAAACGCCGCATGCCTTCGATGCTGCGCAGGCCTATGGGAACGAGGGAAAGCACCAGCGCAATCGCGAAGGCGCCCGCCGCCAGTCCTGTTTCCGTATCCTTATAGGCATAAAGGATGTTGTAAACGCCGGTACGTCCACGCACCGAACGTGTCTTCCCGCGTGTAACCCTGCTCCCGGCGAGGCATTGCAACTCAAGCGCGACATGTTCGATCACATGGCCCAGCCACGTTCCGGAGCGCAACCGCTGGACAAGGCCGCCGGGGGTCTGGTAGCTGCATCCATGCGCGCCAAGGCCGGGCAGAAGGGTCAGTAGGTGGTCAGTAAAAAGCGGTAGCCGGTCCGTCGGCCATTCCTCCAACGTACCCAGATCTACCTGTATTCTGATCATGGGCCGATTGCTGAAGAGATGGGGACCGCGGTAGATGCTGCGCTCCAAAATTGTCAGCGCCCGAACATCGGCTGCGTCGCAGAGCGGTGCTGCCTGGGGCTGTTCAAACTCCTTCATGGTGACTCCAGCTGTTGCGCGTCATGTAGATCGCGACGGGCTGGTGTGAACTCATCATCTTGGAAGCTGTTCCAAGAAAACATAGATTAAGAACAATAAGAAGGAAAAGGAATCTGCGAAGTTCGCAATATGAGAATGGTATTTCATAACAATGTAACTTATGTTCATATGACATTTTAGCATTCTAGTTTTAAAAAAAGATTTTAAGTAAATTGATCGGCTTACCGCCTTTTTATGTTAGAGGTTTTTTATATACGGATTATGCCTCTTATGGAGAATTTCCCTTTCTTGACCGCGCGCAATTCGCGGGCGCGGCCGAGGGTGGACACCCCGCCGCAGTGATCTTAGCTTCTGTCTGGAGATATCTGGGGAGCATACAAGCGAGTGCTTACATCTCGTTCAAGCCACATGCGCTCGACGCACCTGAAAGAGTGGCGATCATCAGACGAAAGGTGGATCGCAACAGCCGAAGTCGAGGGTGTCGTCGTCCGCCTGTGCGAACCGTCGCAAGGAGAGTTTCCCTCTGGCGAGTTGTCCGGCCGCGAAAACAAGCATCAGGTAGGGTTCTGGACCTCGGACACATACCGCCCAAAAGGCATCTTTCGCTATGGCAATACTGGCAAATTCGCCCCGCTGCGCCGGGTTGCATATGTTCCTGCCGAAGTACGTTGGACCGCCTGCGTCATGGAATCGGTCAGAGTAAAGCCGTCACTTTTCTGCGATTTCGATAAAAGCTTTTTTCGGGAGATTGCGGGGATCGAGGCGGAGGATAGTCCACAACACCTCAAAGCGTGCCTATCGGTAACCAGCCCGGCCATGCAGCAAGCCCTATGGCTCATGCACGAGGAAGTGAAACATCCCGGGTTCGCGCATGCGATCACAGTCGATGCCTTGAGCCGCATGATCCTGGTGGAGGTGGGCCGCTACTTCCGACATTTTAATAACCCGCATTCCAGGCCGCACCCAGGAAAGTTGGCGCCTTGGCAAATTGACAGGCTGAGGTCGTTCATCGAGGAAGTTGAGGGGCGAGCTATTACCGTAAGCGAGATCGCCGATCTGTGCGGCGTAAGCGCATCGCACTTCCGGCGCATGTTCAGGGCGACAATCGGGATGCCGATCAGCTCCTACATCGAGAGCGTGCGGATAGAGCGGGCGAAATCCATGCTGTTGGATCGAAAGATCCCGCTCAAGCAAATCGCGTTTCGCCTGGGTTTCTCCAACCCGAGTACCTTCTCCACGGCGTTTCGCCGCGCAACTCATACAACGCCAATGACGTACCGCCAGATCGCATCTGATTGACCATCGAATAGCGGCCGATCAACCTTAAGTGCAGACAGCCAGGCGCGAGGACGGAACCGGCCCGAAAGCGCTTCTGAACAAGCGTCCACTCTATCTTTGCTCCATCTCGTGGTAATCGCCTACCGATCAGGTTGACGTTCAAAGTCACCCCCGGAGCTCTGCGTCCCGCCTCTGAGCCCGAGATGATCGCGAAACGCAAGAATGCGCGTTTGGCGCATCGAAGAGAGATCGTGGTCGCTAGTCTCTATACCTATGATGGCCCTCTCCCGAGGGGTGCCCTGGAGGAAGGATAACATGAGCTGCGAGCGGGATGCTGCGGCGCTCCTCTGGCTTAGGGGGGTGTCATGGCGCAACTCTGCAGCTTCTTTGGCGAATTTGGGAGTTTTCGCAATGATGGAAGCAGTGAAGAAGGACCAACTGGCGGCGCTTGCCGCCAAACGGTTCGAAGTCGTCGGGAGCGGTGATATTGATGCCACTATGTCCATTCTGGTCGACGAGCCGGTCTTTGAGCTATACCCGGTGGGACTTCAGCTCGCAGGCCAGGCGGATGTCCCGCGCTATTACGAACACCTCTTTCAAACGCCGAAGGTGAGAGCGGAACATCTTGGTACGCTCTTCGCCGACAATGCCATCGCATTCGAGCTCAAGCTCACTCACCAGCCACCGTCGGGCGATGCGGAGCCGTTCCGACTCCTTGCAATCATGGAGATGGTGGATGGCCGATTCACCGGCGAACGGCTCTACGGCGACGAGCGCCTGTTTCGTATCCTGTTCGGCGGGCCGATCTGGTCGCTGCTGAAGCCGGTCGACGGCTTATCATGATTAGGCTCGGCCCGCAGGATACGGTGTTATGCACCGCGACCATGGGCTTCCGGCCGCTGCGTGAGTTCCTTACGGCTGCCGGCAAAGCCGGCTTCTCGGCCGTCTCGTTGAGCGGAGGCGACTACAAGGCCGCGCGAGCAAGCGGCCTTAGTGACGTCGATATCCGCGCCCTGCTGGCCGACAATGGCCTCGTCGTGGCCGAACTCGACGGCGCGGTTGATTGGCTCCACCCGCTGCTGGAGGCACAAGGCGCAGGATTTGATCTCAGTATCCCCTTCTTTGGGCACAGCGAAGCGGAGTTCTTAAGCATCGCGGATGCGGTCGGCGCGCGGTCGCTCACAGCCGTCGACCCATTCCTGTCGATCGCACCTCTGCATCAAATGGTTGAGGCCTTCGCCGGGCTCTGCGACCGGGCCGCCGCACATGGGCTGCTAGTCCATCTCGAATTCCTATCCTGGGGTCCAGTGCCCGATCTCGCGACTGCTTGGGAGATCGTGCGGCTAGCCGGTCGGACGAACGGCGGGATCATGCTCGATACCCTGCATCTGGTGCGTAGCGGCAGCAGCGGCCTGCTCGATGCCATCCCGGGCGAAAAGATCTTCGCCACGCAGTTCTGCGATGGCCGCGCCACGCGAGCTGGCGACTGCTTCGAGGATGCTGCGAATCGCGAGCTGCCTGGCGATGGGGACTTCGACCTTGCGGCGATCCTTCGCTGCCTCGAACTGAAGGGCTGCATTGCTCCGATCGGCGTGGAGGTCATGAACGGCACTTTGGCGGCGCTGCCGGCGGATGAGGTAGCAGCACGCGCCCATGCTTCGCTCGTGCAGTTGCGCAGCGGAGCGATGACATAAAAGCCGTCTTACGGTTTGATGAGCAGTGGTCCGGCAACTGCAGCGTCTTTGGTGCGGTAAGTGCACAAGCACAGACGACCCCGGCCGACGCGTCAGCGAAAGCGCGGCCAGTGGAAGAGACGGATAGTTCACGTTGCTCGCCAGCAGTCATAATGGCCGATTGAAGAACTCGGCCGCTGCGAAGAGCCGACCGTCTGCACCTGAGCATCGGTGACCGGAAGCTGAGCGTCCAATAAGGGTCGATGGGCCCTCCTGAAGTATTGGTCATCACCCTTTTTGCGGCTCATTGCTCACCTCCGAAGGCGGCATAGACTTCTGCGATTGAGGGATTGCGCCGCAGCGTCTGACCGCCGCTGACATGGATCACCTGACCTGTGACGAAGCTTGATTCCTCGCTCGCGAGCCAGAGTGCTGCATTGGCGACGTCAGCTGACATGCCTGGCCGCTGAAGCGGGATCTCCCGCATGTAGAGCCGGCGCATCGCGGGAATGGCCATTCCCCCGCCGGACATGGGTGCGTCTGCCACGCCGCCTGCCGCAATGCTGTTGGCGCGGATACCGCTATCTCCAAACTCGTTGGCGATGGTGCGGATGACATGATCGATACCCGCCTTGGTGCCCATATAGGCGGCATGATCTTCAAACATGATCGTGGCCGTCACCGATGATATCTGGATGATAGATCCGCCGTGGGGCATGTTCCGCACCAGCGCTTGGAAAAACTGGAATGGACCAGTGAACTGAACCGCAGCCATGCGCTCCAGTTCTTCACGGTTGGTCTCCAGAAATGGCTTGAGCAGGCCCCACCCTGTGCTGTTCACGCCGATGTCGAGCCCTCCCATTCTGGTGGCGGCATCCTCCACCGCCTTGTTGAGGTCTCTCTCGTTGGTGATGTCGCAGGCGATCCACTTTGCGCCGATTTCTTCCGCGACCTGTTGAAGCGGTTCCGGCCTGCGACCCGCGATAACGACCTGTGCACCATGATCGACATAGGTGCGTGCAATAGCCGCCCCGACATTATGAGGGGCGACCCCAAGGATCATGGCTCGTTTGCCGCTCAGTCGCCTGTCCATCTTCTCTCTCCTCGCTGGTCGTCATAGGCCCGGATCACTGGATCACTGCGGAAACCGCTAGTGATTTCCAGACGTAGCATCTGATCTCCGCCAGAATTACGCGCCGCGTTCCACATAACATCATTGTCAGATGTGCAAGCGGCATCTAGCCGAGGGGCGGCAGTTGGGAAGCGGAAATTCGCGGCTACGCGGCCGAAACGGGTCGCCCCCACCCTGAAGCGTTCTCCTTGCGGCCATCAAGGCCCTAGGAGACGTGTCATGGGATTATCAGAGTTTGATCCCGCCGCTCGCGAGCGAGTATCGTGGAACGCAGGGCGCAAGGTTGGGGCGAAGCGAGCCCTGAAACCCCGCCAGATATGGGCGATCCGCTTCTTCCTTGATCAGCATCGCCGGGTGCGAGATCGGGCGCTCTTCGACCTGGCCATCGACAGCAAACTGCGCGGCTGCGACCTGGTGAAGATCAGGATCAGCGACATCGTTTGTGATCGGAAGATTCGGACGCGAGCCACGGTCGTTCAGCAAAAGACCGGTAGGCCAGTTCAGTTTGAATTGATGGACGATGCCCGCGCTAGCCTCCTCAAATGGCTTGAACTGAGAGGTGGTTCCCTGGAGGATTTTGCATTTCCCAGCCGCACTGATCACGCTGCCCACATAAGCACGAGACAATATGCTCGGCTCGTCGATGAGTGGGTCACAGGAATTGGCCTGCCCAGTGAAGATTATGGCACCCATTCTCTGCGGCGGACCAAGGCATCGATCATCTACAAGGCGACTGGAAATCTGCGCGCGGTTCAGATCCTGCTTGGGCATACGAAGATTGAAAGCACGGTCAGATACCTCGGTGTAGATGTGGAGGACGCACTGACATTGGCAGAGGGTACGGAAATCTAGAGCTGCTGGCTCCTCGCAGGTGCGGGGAGCCAGAAACTATACCGCTGCCGCTATGCGCCGATCTGACGATAGCGGCCCCTATAGGTGATGTCCTTTTTTAGCTGAGGATCATGTCCGCCGCTTTTTCCGCGATCATGATTATCGACGCATTGGGATCGCCAGTGGTGATCCGGGGCATGACGGAGCCGTCCACGACCCGCAAGCCATCGACGCCATGGACCCGCAGGCTGTCGTCCACGACCGAAAGTTCATCATGTCCCATTCGGCAGGTGCCGACCGCCTCGTAGTTGACGTTGCATGTGCTGCGGAAGAAGGCGTCGAGATCGGCGTCGCTGGCGCATTGGGTGCCCGGGCAATATTCCCGGCCTCGATAGGGAGCGTAGGCCGGCTGCGCGAAGATCTCGCGTGCAATCCGCACGCCCGCCCGAAGGGCCTCGCGATCCCGGGCTTCGGCCAGATAATTGGCGTTGATCATCGGTTGCTGCAACGGATCAGCGGATCGCAGCTTCAAGTCCCCCCGGCTTTCCGGACGGGTCAAGATGATCAGGTTGGTGAAGCCATGTTCGGAAAGGATTTCGCTCTTCTCTCCAAACAGCATCGGCAGGAAATAGAATTTGAGGTCGAGTTCCTCATGCCCCGGCGCGCCGGATCGCAGATAGCCGATGACGTCGGTGCCGCTGTTTGCAAGCGGCCCACCGCGTGTGAACATGTAGCGCATCGCCGCCGCCGCAATGCGGAACGGGCTTCGGGCGAATTTATAGTCCGACACCGGCGCAGGACTCGTGATCTGCACCTGCGTGCCTATATGGTCGTGAAGGTTGCGACCGACGCCTTTCAGGTCTGCGACCGTCCTGATGCCGACCGATCGGAGATGGTCGCCATCGCCTATGCCCGACAGCATCAGGAGTTGCGCGGACTGGAATGTCCCGGCGCTCGCCATGATTTCACGGTTAGCATAGCTTTTCCTAATGCGCCCCTGATGAAGATATTCGACGCCGATCGCGCGCTGCCCCTGAAGGATCACGCGCGTCGCGTGCGCCTTTGTCCGGATCGTCAGATTTGACCGCGCCTTCGCCGGATTGAGGTAGGTCACCGCGGTACTCATGCGGCGGCCGTTACGAATCGTGTGTTCCGAAGGACCGAACCCTTCCGGCGCTGCGCCATTATGGTCCTCGCTATAAGGATAGCCTGCTTCTTGGGCGGCGGCGAGCCACGCCTTCTGGCCGGGATTGCTGACGGTGGCGCGCGTGACGGGCAGGGGGCCTTCGGCTCCGTGAAACTGGTTCTCGCCATGGACGCTGCATTCCGCGCGTTTGAAATAGAGTAGCACGTCCGAATAGGACCAGCCTTCATTCCCCAGTCGAGCCCACAGATCGAAGATTTCAGGGCTGCCCCTGCTGTAGCACATGCCGTTGATTGAACTGCTGCCGCCCAGAACCTTGCCGCGCGCATCGGCCAGGATGCGGTTATCCAGATGCTCCTGCGGCTCTGTCTGATATTGCCAGCTCGCCATGCCATTTTGCAGCATCGGGAAGAATCCGGCCGGCATGTGGATCAGCGGGTTCCAGTCCCCGCCACCTGCTTCCAGCAACAGGACCTTGCAGTGCTCGACCGCAGATAGCCGGTTGGCCAGCACGCAGCCGGCCGATCCGGCGCCGATGATGATGAAGTCGTATTCGTCACCTGATTTCACGATTAAGACTCTCCAGTAGGTATTTTCTGTTGCTCAGCTTCGATCCTTCAGGCCGCGTCCACGGGCAGTCGGGCGATGGCCTTGATTTCAACAAGCGACCCCGGATAGCCGAGCGCGGCAACGCCAATCGCTGTCCAGCAGCTGTCGGCGCCGCTCATGAACGCGTCCTTGGCGGCCATGAACGCCTCCATGTGATCGGGATAGCCGACATGGAAGCTGGTTAGATCGACGATGTCATCCGCGCCGCATCCATGGCGGGCGAGCACGGCTTGAACCGCGGCAAAGGCCAGTTCGAACTGCCGCGAACTATCTGCCGGGACAGCGCCATCCGCCTCCAGACCGATCTGGCCTGAACAAAATAGCAGGCCACCCGCCTCCCGCGCTGCGCTGAACCCATAGTTTTCGCTGATTTCCATTTCTGACACGCGCCTCTCCTTCCCATTGAACAGGGAATGTCTTTAACGATACAAAATGTCTTGTTAAATGAAAAAGCATGTGTCACATCGCTCCCCGTTAAAGAGACGGGCTCGGCAAAGAGCCTCCGAAAGAGGGGATGTGCATGAAGGTGGGACTTTTTTGGCGGCATGCTTTGCTGGGCGGGATTGCATCGATAGCAGTTTCGGCATGTGCCGCTGCGGCGCAGGAGCAGGCGAGGGAAGCCGCGTCGACGGCCGATGGCGCGCGGCTGGAGGATATCGTCGTTACGGCCCGCCGGACGCGGGAAAATCTTCAGGACACGCCCGTCGCGGTCACCGCCATGTCAGGCGATATGCTTGACAAGCTGAACATCCGCGATGTGGTGGCGACGGCGCAATTCACTCCCAATCTAGGCATCAGCCAACAGCCCGCCTCGATCACCTCGGCATCCGTGTTCATTCGCGGCATCGGCAATGCATCGCCCAGCGCGGTGTCCGAACAGGGCGTCGGCATCTATCTTGACGGCGTTTACATCGCGCGGTCGGCGGGCGCGATATTCGATCTGGTCGATCTGGAGCGGATCGAAGTCCTGCGCGGGCCGCAGGGCACATTGTTCGGCCGCAACAGCGTCGGGGGCGCCATTCAGTTGGTCAGCCGCAAGCCTTCCAAGGATGCGGGCTTCGAAGCGAAGGCGGGCTATGGCACGTTCGCTGACTGGTATGCGCGCCTGCGGGTTGATACCGGCGAGATCGCCAATCTGCCTGTCAAAGCATCGGCCGCTTACATGCACCGGCAGCGCGACGGCTATTTCAACAATGTGCTGGCGCCATCCAGCAAGGACCCGGGCGCTCTCAATAGCGCGGCGGTCACCGTCGCTCTGGAGGGCGACTTTGGCGACCTGACCGTCAATTACGGCTTCGACTATAATGAGCGCGAAGGCGTCCCGGCCTTTTTCCAGGTGGTGAACGCCACGGATGATGTCCGCAATTATTTCGGCGTTTCAGCATCGATGGGCGGCTCACCGTTCCAGATCGGCGCGCAAGGGCTGCGCCGGGGCGAGCAGACGCCCGCACTGGACCTGAACGGCGACCCGACCTTCGGCGTCAAGGCGCGGGTTTACGGCCACGCGCTAACGCTCAATTATCAGTTGATCCCAGAACTCGCGATCAAATCGATCACCGCCTATCGCTCCTATCGCCAGGATGGCGCCAACGGCTTGTCAGGCAATGGCGATTTGCGCGGCTTCACGCTGAGCCCGATTTTGTTCGTCGATGGCAGCATCATTCCCGAGGGGGTTCAGCCGGTCACGCCCTATGACGGCTACACCACGCAGCGCCAGCATCAGTTTTCGCAGGAATTACAGTTGCTGGGCGAGTCCGGTCCGTTCAAATATGTCGGCGGCGCTTTCTATTTCAGCGAGAAATCGTCCGAGGCCAATTATCAGAAGCTAACCTTCGTCCTTCCGGGCGGGGATGCGGGCGTCAATCTTTTCCCCTTGCAGGCCTTTTCCGGCAAGGCGCGCTCCTATGCGCTGTTCGGCCAGCTAAGCTATACGCCAGAGGGCAGCGATCTGGAGCTGACCGGCGGGCTTCGATACACGCGCGATCGCAAATGGCTGACGCTGGAGGGCGATGTGCAGCCCAATCTGGAAGGCAAGGTGTCGTACCAGAACCTGTCCTGGCTTGTGTCCGCCAACTACAAGCTGCGCCCCGAGCTGATGGGCTATGTCCGTGTATCGAGCGGCTTCCGGTCGGGCGGCATCAATCCGTCCACATCGCAGATCAACGTCTTCGCCCCGGAAAATGTCATCGCCTATGAAGCAGGTGTGAAGGCCGAATGGTTCGACCGTCTCCTGCGCACCAACCTGTCCGCCTTCTACGTGGACTACAGCGACCTGCAGATCCCGCAATTTCTGGCGGGCAGCGGCGGCGCGACGTCAACGATCGCCAATGCCGGGAGCGTCGCCTATCGCGGAGTGGAGGCGGAAATCACCGCTATTCCGGTGAGGGGCCTGACGATCGATGGAGCAATCGGTTACACCTCACCCAAATATAAATCCTACCTCTACCGCGACCCGCTCACCAACGGCCTGATCAACGTCGCGCATGAAGCGAGACTGTCCCAGACGCCCAAACTGAACAGCCATGTCGGGGTACAATATGAATATGATCTTGGCATCGGCACATTTTCGCTGCGCGCGGACTATGCTTATCACAGCACCATCTATTGGTTCACGCTGGATCGGTTGAACCCCTTCAATCGTGACATCCGGTCACGTCCGGACCATGATCTGCGCGCCCGGATCGCTCTTGCCAATATCGCGGTGGGAGGCGGTAAGCTCGATCTTGGCTTCTGGGGCGATAACCTCACCAACCAGCGCAACATTGATTTCGGCATCGACTTCGGTAGCCTCGGTTATGGCAGCGCGTCGTTCAAGAAATCGCGCACCTTCGGCGTGGATGCCAAAGTCCGCTACTGAACAGAGGTTGGCGGGAAGGGAGCAGCTTCATGGCGTCCTTCCCGCAAACCCAATGTCATTCATGTTCCGCCGGGACTTCGCACCCCGCAATCAGCAGGCTTGTCAATTGACCCAGAAACTCGTCGGAGGGTTGATCCTTGGCGATCACGATCAGGCCCGCAATAGTTGTGAAGAGCGTCGCGATCACTACCCTCGTATCCACGTCAGGGCGGATCTCCCCGTCATGTTGCGCAACACGAAGCGGCGCGGCCATGTCGTAGGAGATGGTCTCCCATTGGCGCGCGGTTTCCTGATTGATGAAGCCGGGACCCAGGCTCGCCATCAGCCCGTTTATGGCGATTTCGTCAGGCTGGGACGAAAAATCCCGGAACGCTGTCGCTATGACGCGCAGATGTTCGCGCCAGTTGCGGTTCGGCATGACCTGGAACGCGGAATTGTGCATGGTCAGCGCCTCGGCGATGAGCGCCTCCCGGGTCGGCCAGCGGGCGTAGATGGTCGATCGCGCGATGCCCGACTGCTCCGCCACATCCAGCATGGAAAATTCGCCTGCACCCTTCTTGATCAACTCAAGGACGGTGGCGGCAACGGTCTGCCTGACCCTTTCGGTGCGCCCGCCGGGCCGAATGTTTCCACGCGTCATGCCTTTTCCATATCGATCCGAGGACGCCCGGTTCAAGCCTCTTTTCAGCCCTCTGACAAGGCCCCCTAGGATATGCCGTCCGCACATGACGCATCGCGCCTGCATGAACCATGGGGCCTGTTGGCGATCCTTTCGATAATCGGGTTCATGCTGATCGGCGGGATGCTGAGTTCGCTTAGCGTCTATACCTCCGCTATGCAGCCGCACTTCGGCTGGAGCGAGGCCGCGATGGGCGGCGGGCCGGTCATGCTGCTTATGGGCATGAGCGCTGGCAATCTGCTCGTCGGGCCGATGATGACGAGGCTGGGGGCAGGGGGGCCTCTTCGCTTCGGCACGGCCCTTGCGCTCGGCGGCTGGATTGTGGCCGGCCTTGTCCGGACATTGCCGGAATTCATGGCGGCGATGGGGTGCGCGGGACTTGGCGTCGGCGCCGCGACGATCGTGCCGGGCATCGCGCTGATATCGAATGGCTTCCACCAGCAGCGGGGATTGGCTATCGCGTTGTTCATAGGCTCGTGCGCGCTTGCCAGTTCCGTCATGCCCGCCGCCAACCAGTGGTTGATCGAGCAGCTGGGATGGCGTCAGGGATTCTGGACCTTCGGTGCATTGGCTGGCCCCATCTGCTTCGGCGCGCTTTGGGCGCTGCCCAGTGGGGCGGCGGCTCAGGGTTCCACCACGGTGGAAGAGGGCGAGGTGCCGGGCTTCGCCCGCGAACAAGCGTTGCGCCTGCCTGCCTTCTGGATATTGACGATCGTGCTGACCGTCAGCCAGCTCTGCCTGAACGCCATATTGTTCAATCTCATCGCCTATCTGCGCAAAAGTGGATGGGATGCGGCGGATGCCGTCACGCTGTTCAGCATTACGAATTTCATGAGCCTGCCCGGCCTGCTGATTGGCGGCCATCTTTCCGACCGGGTGAGTGCGCGCATCCTGCTGCCGCTGATCCTGATCCTTCAGGGAGCAGGGACCTTTGCGCTGTTGGGCGTGGGGAG
This sequence comes from Sphingobium sp. TomTYG65, assembly GCF_055395525.1. NCBI lineage: Bacteria > Pseudomonadati > Pseudomonadota > Alphaproteobacteria > Sphingomonadales > Sphingobiaceae > Sphingobium > Sphingobium sp. TomTYG65. Next base: position 28,569 of record NZ_AP027332.1, read on the forward strand.
CGGCGCTGTCATTCCGGCCATCGTTTTCATTCTTTGCTGGGGCGGCGTCGCTGGCTTGCCCGCCCAAACCGGTTCGATGCTGTTGGGCGAGATCACCGGCCATCGCGCCTACCCGGCCCTGCTGGGCATCGTCTTCACAATCAATGGCTTTGCTGGAGCTTTGGCTCCGGTGATCATGGGCTGGGTCTACCAGGCGGCGGGAGGTTACGCAGCGCCGCTCCTCATTTGCGCCTGCCTGTGCGTGTCGGCGGCGCTCGCCTCGCTGCTTTGCTCGAATGAGCGAAGGAAACTCACCGCAATTCCGGGACAAGAAAATGCCTGACAGCCATGCCTATGAACGGGGCGAGGTCGCCATATCGAACAGCGGCTGGACCAAGCCGGAGGGGTTGGCCCGGCGATGGCCGATGCTGGCCGAAGAGGTGTCGGCGGATGTTGTTGTAATCGGCGCGGGGCTTGCAGGCGCATCCCTCTCGCTACATCTGGCGGAGGCGGGGATCAGCGTGGCGGTCCTGGAAGCGCGGCAGCCGGGCTGGGGCGCGTCGGGCCGCAATGCGGGCCATGTTCTCCCGATCCTGCGCGACATGAAGGTGCTGGAGCGTTTCCCCGGCATGGGAGAGCGGTTCCTCGAACTCTTCCGCGAACATCATACCATTCCGTTCGATCTGTCAGCCAAATATGCGATTGACTGCGATGCGGTTCGCTCCGGCTACATCAACGGGATGAAGAGCCGCGGAGCGTTCAACGCCTTCATGCGGCAACATGCTTATCTCGAAGAGCGTGGCCTTCAACGCCTCGTGCCGGCTTCCGGCTCGGAAATGAAGGAGCGGCTTGGTTCGGATGCCTACCCCTTCGGCGTGATCTTCGAAAATGGGGGGCGGATAAACCCCTATCTGTTCACAAACGGCATGATCGCGTCGGGAGCGCGGCTTGGGGCAAAAGTCTACGGAGAGAGCGAGGCTCTGACGTTGGAACCCGCGGGTGCGCGTTGGCGCTTACGGACGCTGCACGGCAGCGTTCTGGCAGATCGGGTGCTTTTCTGCACCAATGCCTATCCCGCCGCGATCGAGCCGGCGTTCCGCAGCGCTTTCTATCCTCTGACGGCCTATGCCCTCACAACAAAGGCGCTGCCGCCCGAGGCGCTGGACCATGTCTTGCCGGGCGGCGGCACATTTGCGCAGGCCCCGATTGACCTACATCCAATGGTCCGGGACCGCCACAACCGCCTGATTCTCTCCTCCATACCGCGCGTTGGCAGGGCAAATGACGCTCAATGGCATTTCCGCTCGCAGTTGCGCTGGCTTCATCGCGTCTGGCCTGAGACGCGCGGTATGGCCATTGAGCTGGACGATTATTGGACCGGCCGCGTCGCGCTACGGGACAGGCAATTTCCGGGCGTTTTCGAGATGGGCAAGAACATCTTCGGGCTGATGTACTTCAATGCCTGGGGTAATGTGATGGCACCGCTGATGGGGAAGGTCATCGCGGAAGCGCTCACCCGTGACGACATGTCTTCCTTGCCCTTCCCGATGGAAAAGCCCGAAGCGGTGCCTTTCGGTCGCAAGTATGAGGTGATGATCCGCTATCTGCTGCTCCCTGCCGCGCGAATGGCCCAACGGCTTGGCATTATATAGTTCCTAACATTAGTTCGGGCCGAGCTCGCAAAGCACATAACGTGGAAAGCGGAAGGTCCGCACCCGGCGAGGTCAATTCTTCAACTGAGCGGCGGAAAAGGGTCGATGGTGGCGGCGACATCTGGGACTTTGCTGCCTATCATGTGCAGAACTCTTAATGTCAGCCTCCGCTGAAAGCTGACGTTGTGGACGTAGTCGTGTTGCGTTTGCGAGGCGCTGGCCATGACAGACGTGTCGTCGCCGATTGAGCCGCTTGACGCACTGGTCGAAGACTGGTGGGCGTGCGTCCGGCGCACTGGCATCCTCGGCGACGCGCCGCACTGACGGGAGACCGGTTAGCGAACGTAGCTGGTACCGGTGGCCGACATGCGCAGACTGGGATCCTGCAGGCTGAGCGGCTCGTAATGCCCGAGGCGCGATACCGTCTCCTTGTTCGCATAGTGGCGGGTGCGCGCATTGAGCATCCGCATCGCCTTATCGGGCACTTCCACATAATCGAGCCCCGGCGTGCCGTGCCGCAGCAACAGAGCGCGGTTCGGGGTCAGCGGGACCGTGATCTCGAGCTCCTTGTCGATGAAGCTCGGGCCCCAGAAGCGCGTCTCCCACGTCTGTTCCTTCTCGGCGTTCATCCAGACCACGGGACTGTCCGAGGTGATGAAGCCGGTGTCGCTTTCGATGCAAAGGATGCGAGCGTGCATCTGCATCATCAGCGGCGTCTCCGCGTTGACCGCGGCGGGCACCGTCGTCGGCATCGGATTCTGGACCAGCTCGCGAATGTCGTCGACGTGAATATAGCTCGGTGCGTTTGGGTCGGTGGTTCTGTCGCGCCACTCAATACGCCCATCCTCGGGCGCGCCGCGCTGGGCGATGTCGAGCAGCCGCTTCCACTGCATGCTATGATGATCGCGCATCTTGATCGTGCGCGCATGCAGCGCCGCGACGAACAGCATCAGCTTCAAGCGGGGAATCGTCGGCAGCGTTCGCCGCGGCACGATGAACTCGCGCACGACCCGCATGAAATTGTCCTCAAGCTGGCTCAGGCCATGCTCGAGCGTGAGATCGCGGAGTCCGCCGGCCATCTTAATCGTGTAGAGGTCGGTCTCGCGGAAGATCTTCGCCGGCGCCTTGCGTCGGTAGCCCGAGCCGTCCTTCGTCAGAAGATGGACATAAGGCTCCTGGTCCGTTGGCGTATCTGGATCGGTCCACGAAGCGAGATAGGACTTGGGGACGAAATGCTGCCGCTTGTGCGTCGCCTGCGCACGCTTTCCTGATTTCACGCGCCTGACTCCGGCGCACGTCCGTTCAGGCCGACACCCGCTCCGGGACGGTCCATATCTGTCTCGGGAACGGGCAGGACGGCCTCGCTGCCGATGGCATCTCGTTTTCCGAACCGCGCCGTATTGGCGACCAGGCTGCCAGCATCGCTGGATGGAACCCTTCCATCGGAAATGAACCGGCCGTCATTGTCGAATAGGAAGGACAGCTTGTTCTGGCGGAGCAGGTTGCAGCTTTCCTCGCGTGAGCGCCCTTCGACATTTCCGGTCGCGTGCTGGAGCAGGAAGTGCTTCACGAACCCCACCAGGTCATGATTCTTGTCGGCGAAGACAGGCCCCCCGACGGGGAGGCGCGCAACGATCTGCAAATCCGCGCCGTCCTCGTCGGACATCAGGGTGTGAAAGGTCGGGCGGTTGCCGAGATGCATGTTGGCTGCGGCCAGCTCAGCGGCAAGCTCGCGGGCTTGCAACGGGTTCAGCATGCCCGTGATGCCGTCCAGCACCGGCTCGATCGCACCGACACAGGCCTGGGCATCGTTAAAAACCGCGTAGAGCGCGACGTCGCCCGCCCGAAGGTAGAGCGTGAACCCGTCAGTAACTGAGGCTAGGTCGAACGGCTCGTCGCCAGCGTCGGGATCGACCTGGATCATCAGTACCGATCCCAGCACATAATCGCCGATCTCGGCGCCGCTATAATGGGCGCGTACCATGCAGTGGATGTGGTGGAACGTCGCCCAGTCATAGGTCTCGGAGATCCGCGCATCGCCTTCGCGGCGGTCGAGATGCTTGTAGAGCCGCCGGTCCTTGAGGTGCATCTTGAGGAAGATCAGCGCCATCCAGTGGAACAAGCGCTCGGGACCTTCGCGCTCGACCAGCGCTTGGATGCTTGCGAACCCGTGCGCGAACGCCTCGCTTATCGGCGTCTCGAAATGTTTGCTCAGCCTCGTGTTGCAGTCGATGCAGCAGGGGATCCGATAGGTGCCGTAGCTGTGCAGCACGCGATTGGGCAGCGTCACCGATTTCCCATGCAGGCCAAACTGGTGGAGCAGCCAGTTTGGCAGCACATGCTCGCGGTTGAATGCGATCTCGCGCTCGGTGCGGTCGCAGATGAAGCAATGGTCGCCCTCGCCGACATGCGCGACAAAGCGATCGGCGCTGCAGTAAAGCAAGCGCCCCTCGTGGTTATGAACGGAACCGTCGGTGGCAATCGGCATGGCATTTGTGTAGTCGATCGCCACGTCTGTAGCCACGCGATTGATTATCTGGACTTGGCCATGGCACCCCGCATCGATGGGGCGCTTCCAGAACTCGTGGCCTTCATCAAGCCGGATACCTGGGCGTGGAAGAAGGCGCTTCGCATCGTGGTTGGTGCCGAAGGGGCGTTCGCGGTCGAGAACGTCGATCTAACGCTCAAAACCGGAGGGTGGGGTGCCTATGCCCGCGACGGGTGTGGCAGACCCGCTCGTGGTGCATATCGCCATCTGTCGAAAGTCACGACTCTTCATCGCCTTTAGCCCATGCCGGGCACGCGCGCGACAACGTTGATTGCCTGCCCCGGACCACCGACTAGAAAGTCGGGATGGCACGGCTTGACCGCTCTTTGTTCTCCCGCATGCTCTCCTATATTCGATGAAAGGGGGGAACGATGTTCGAAATTACTGGCGCACAAGTCGCCGACCTCAATGACGCCGATCTGCGGACACTCGTCGCACGTCTCGCTTTGGCAGAATTGCGGGCGCAGGGTTGCCCCAGTTCGTCGGTGACCGCTGGCGGTAATCAGGATGCGGCCGATGGCGGGCTTGATGTCAGGGTCGAATGCCCATCCGGCCTGACGAGGCCGGATTTCGTGCCGCGCCAGCACACCGGATTTCAGGTCAAGAAGCCCGACATGCCAGCGAGCGCGATCCGCGACGAGATGCGTCCTGGCGGAGTGCTACGGCCGGTCATCGCCGAACTCGCGGCTCGCTCGGGCGCCTACATCATCGTCAGCGCGCAAGGATCGGTCGCCGACAAGCCGCTGAGCGACCGCCGCGATGCGATCCGGGCGCAGCTCGAAGATCTGCCCGAGGCCGGGCAGTTGCATAGCGACTTCTACGACCGCGACCGGCTGGCGACCTGGGTCAATCACTATCCCGGAATTGCGGCCTGGGTCCGCACGCGGCTCGGCATCGGCATGTCGGGCTGGAGCAGCATCGGCGACTGGTGCGGTGTCGGCGTGAGCGAGGAGACGCCCTATCTCTTCAACGACAAGGCTTGCCTGACCGATGAGCAAACGAGCGACCGCGAGCAGCTTACGATCGGCGAGGGTATCGCCCGGCTTCGCGCCTCCCTGAACAAGGCTCGTCAGTGTATCCGGTTGATCGGCTTGTCCGGCCTCGGAAAGACTCGTCTCGTGCAGGCGCTGTTCGAAGATGGTGTCGGCGAGGCGCCGCTCGATCCGGGACTTGCCGTCTATACCGACTATTCGGCGCAGACTGATCCGACCGCACGGGACATGGCGCGCCAGCTGGTGATCGCGCGGCAACGCGCGATCCTGATCGTCGACAACTGCAATCCGGCGACGCATAGTGAACTTTCCCGCATCTGCTCGGAAACAGGTAGCCAGGTCAGCCTTCTCACGGTCGAGTATGATGTGCGGGACGACGAGCCCGAGCGCACTGAGGTTTTTCGCCTGCAATCAGCATCGCCTGAAATGGTGGAGCTGTGGCTGAAAAAGACCTTCCCCGATGTGACGCAGGTGGACCGGCGCACGATATCCGAGTTCAGCGACGGCAATTTCCGCGTGGCGCGCGCCCTCGCCGAAACCCTCGGGAAAGGCGAGACGCTGGGAAAACTCAAGAGCCGTGACCTCTTCGAGCGGATTTTTCACCAGCGCAACGAGCCCGACCGGGATCTTCTTTCCGCCGCCGAAGACCTTGCACTGCTCTATTCGATCGATGGCGAAGACACGTCGGATAGCGGCGAAATTGCGCGGGTTGCTGCTATTCGCGGCGTTTCCGTCGCGACGATATATGCGGCGCTGAACACGCTTCGTCAGCGCGGGATCGCGCAGCTGCGCGGACGATGGCGCGCGATCCTGCCGCACGCGATCGCCAACCCGCTCGCAGGGTTCGCCCTCGAACGCATGCCCCCGGCCGATTTCGATCGCTTCTGCGCATCGCTCACGGCGCGGATGCAGAAGTCCCTTTCGCGCCGCCTCGGCTATCTGCACGACAGCGCCGAAGCACGGACCGCGGTCGAGCGCTGGCTCGGTGCCGACGGTCTTCTTGGCGATCTCGCGGCGTTAGGCGAAGACGGCCTCCAGATCATCACGAATATCGCTCCGGTCGCGCCCGATGCCGTGCTCGCAAGGATCGAGCGAGACGTGGCCGGGCCGCGCGGCGCAGCGATATTCGATCCGCAGTCGAGCGACCGATGGCAATGGATACGGTTGATCAAGCTCCTCGCTTACGATCCACCGCTATTCGACCGCGCGGCGACATTGCTTGCCCGGTTCCTTTCCGCCGAACCGCCCAACCACAATAACAACTCGGCATCCGACATGTTCGCCGAGCTGTTTCACCTGCACCTGTCCGGCACCAAAGCATTGCCGGACCAGCGGCGATCGCTTGTGCGCCGGTTCGCGCAATCCGGTGATCCGGCTTTGGTGCGCTGCGCCGGCGTCGCTCTCGACGCGCTGCTGAAGGCGCACCATTTCAGTTCATCCAGCGACTTCGACTTCGGCGCCCGGTCACGCGACTATGGCTGGCGCCCGCCGACCTATGGCGGCATCTGGGCCTGGTACAACGGCGCGGTCGACCTGGGGATCGAGCTTTCGCCAATCATCGAAAACGCCCGGGATCACCTTGCCCACAGCGTAAGGGAGCTGTGGCACTTCGGCGCCTGCCACGACGCGCTTGAACGAGCAGCGGCCCACTTCTCGACCGAGCGGCCCTGGATAGAAGGGTGGATCGGCTTCCGGACAGCACTGCGCTTCGAGGGGGACGCGATGCCGGGTGAGGTTCGCGCCCGTCTCACCGCGATCATCGACCGCCTGAAACCCACCGATCTTCTCCATCAGGCCCGTGCGGTCATATTGGGGCGCAGCAGTTTCGGTTGGGATGTCGCTGACGGTGATGCCGAGGATGGCGATGTCATGAAGCCGTATGAGCGCGCCTCCCAGCTAGCGAAGGAGATCGGAGCCGCGCTCGCCCACGACCCGGAGACGCGCGCTGCCTTCATCGCCGAACTGTTCGTCGAACAACATCCGCAGCGCGCCTACGAGTGCGGCATCGGCCTGTCGGATGGCACCGCCGATCTTGATGCGATGTGGCGGGAACTGCTGGGCCTCTTTTCTGCCGCCGATGTGGACTGCCGGAATGCGACGGTGCTGGGCGGGTTCATCCATGGCGCGCACGCGAGGGATTCGGCCTTCGCCGACGCCGCGCTGGAGGATGTGATCGAGAATCCCGCTCTCGCCACGAGCCTGCCCTATTTTCAGGCGCGTGTTGCTATCGATACCCAGGGCATTGCGCGGCTTCGGCGTGCCATTGAACGTGGCGTCCTGTCAGCGCGGACTTTTTACAGCATCGCCAATGGCAGCGTCGGGGAGTCTCCACCCGACGCACTTGGCCCGCTGCTCACCGACATCGCCAATCTCGCCGACGGCGTGGAGATCGCGCTCGATATCCTTCACATGCACTTCTACCGCGATCGGGAGGAGGGCCGACAACGCGCGCCATCCTTGATTGCCGTCGGCCGTGAACTGCTGCTGCGCGCCGACTTAGGGAAGAAGCAGTCGCTGCGCGATTTCGGGCTCCATACCGTCATTCGGGTCTGCTGCGCCGGACCCGATGGCGCGGCGACGCTGCGCGAGATCTGCGCGCGGGTTCGGACCGGGCTGGAGACCGTCTATCTCTCGTCCTACGACCTTGGTTATGTCCTGAAGGCGCTCTTCGAGACGCATCCCCTCATCGCTCTCGACGAATTCCTGCTTCCTGAGCTCCGGCCGAGGAATCGGGGACTGTTTGAGGGGGACTTTGGCTCTGGCACGCCGGTGGAAGATGTCGGCACCGAGACCCTTGTTCAGTGGGCGAATATCGATCCGGATCGGCGCTATCCGCTGCTTGGCAAAAGCATCCCCATGTTCAAGCGGCAGCAGGACGAAGAGGAGAATGGTGTCTCCACGCTTTTCTTGGAAATATTGGGCCACGCGCCAGACAAGCGGGCGTTTCTCGGTGATACCTGGTCGCGGCTGCATCCGCGCAGCTGGAGCGGCTCGCTCGCCGATATCCTGGTTCGGCGTCGCGCAGCTATCACAACGCTGGGTGACAATGTTGGAGGCGAGGTTCGGCAATGGGTCACCGACATGCTGCCCGAACTCGAACGCTGGATCGAACATGAGAGCAAGCGCGATCGAGAAGGCGAGCAGAGTTTCGAATAGCTGCTGACCCGTGCATCCCCAACGGGGCTCTGACGCCGATCGCGGCTCTCGCGGTGTCTCAGGCCAAGCCCGCCGCGTTTTGCATTCTTGCTTGACGCCTTCGCGCTGGGCGAATGGCGGGCTTCGGCGGGAACAGCCGTTCAAAGCGCGATAGCAGAACGACTTAAGCTGGTCGGGAGCCGACGTCGCGCGAGCGGCAGCTTTCCCAGCCCGTCGTCTGGGCAGCTGACTTCGCCTGTCGGCCAGTCATGGGCATCCAGGGCGGGAAAGCGGACGAGCGGCAGATGGGAACGGAAAATCGGCGGCTGTACGGCAAAGAAGGGTCGTTCGCGTCCGGTGACGATCACTACGCGGGCTTGGGCCTTCCGCTAAAGCGCTTCGGAGGTTTCTGCCCGTAACTTCGCTTTGCAGAAGGTCCGGCTGCTCGTCTAAAGGCAGGCCGTCAGGATCATGAATCACAATGAATTATCGCCATTCCTTCCATGCCGGCAATAGCGCCGATGTCGTCAAGCACAGCCTCCTAATCGCCTTGGTGCGGGCCTTGCAGCATAAGCCGGGCGCGCTGACCCTGATCGACACTCATGCCGGCTGCGGGCTGTACGACCTTGGCGGCGACGAAGCCCAACGCACCGGCGAGGCCACGCAGGGCGTGCTGCGGGCCTTTGCCGACCCGGACCCCTTGTTGGACGACTACCGCGCCGCTGTGCAGGCGGTGAACGTGGGTAGCGAACCGTGCCTCTACCCCGGCTCGCCGCAGTTTCTGGCGCAGCTTTTGCGCCCGCAGGATTTCCTGATCCTCAACGAAAAGCACCCGGAAGACGCTCACACACTGCGCGGCGTGATGCGGGGCAGCAGCGCGGCCGTGCATGAACGCGACGCCTACGAATTTTGGCTGGCTATGGTGCCGCCCCGCACCGCGCGCGGCGTGGTGGTGGTCGACCCGCCTTACGAGCAGCCGGACGAACGCGCGCGCATCACCGCCACCCTCGCCGCCGCTCACCGCAAATGGGCGCATGGTGTGACGGTAATCTGGTTTCCGCTGAAAGACCGCGCCACGCATTGGCAGTGGAAGCAGCAGTTACGCAAGCTCGGCGTCCCAAAATTGCTGCGGGTGGAGCATTGGCTATATGATAGCGAGCAACCCGGCATCTACAACGGCGCGGGCCTCTATATCGTCAATCCGCCCTACGCTTTCACGCAGACACTGCCGCCACTGTTGGAAGCTTTGCGCGCGGCGTTAGCGCCCGAAGGGCACAAGGGCGAGATTATATCCGGTTGGTTAGGCGATTAAGATAAACCTCATCCCACCATTCACCCAGAGGAATTGCCGCGCTGCAGACGATTGTGCTTATACGCCCGTTGGTGATGGATTCGACCATATGATCCTGTTCGCTCAGAATGGCGACTGAGGGCGTCGAGAAAACCTGCCATACCACGGATGGAGTACCGCTGCTGACATGCTAAGGGTATGACATGTTTAAAGCACCCGGCCGCAGCGGCACTGTAGAGATCGACGGTTCCAAATATGATTGGGAACTCCTGAGCGAGCCTCAATTGTCCTCTTCCGATGGCTGGAAGGGAATGACTGTCTCCCTACGTCAGAGAGACATGCCGCGCGAAGCCGTGCTGGAATTTCCGGCACCCAAGCGCCTGATGAAAGGATTGCCGAAAGGGCGTTTGCACATAAACGATGCGATTGCTTCGCGAGGGGTGCGGGCAGCATTATCGGCAGGATGGGATCCGGCGTCCCGAGGCAAACCCACGGTTTTCGTGGTTGATGCCAATGGTGACTAAGGGGACGTAAATCGTGCACCCGCTCATGCACCTGGGCAGCGGTCAGTCCGCAGCTGAAAGACGGAATTTCGGCGTCGAACGTCTTCAAAGGGACCGAGAGCCGTCAGAATACGGGACGTTCCGCAGCTGGGGAGCGAAAATCAGCGGCTGAGTGTCTTGGAAGGACCCTGACGGATCGGGAACGGGATGGCTTCTGGACGACCGTTAAAAAGCTGGAGCGAGCTACCCCGCCGCTGAAGATGCAGAAGCGAAAAGCGGCGCGGTTACTGGAGCCGAAGCTTTAAGCGCGCGTGCGGCGTCTACGATGGATTTGCTATAGCGTCATAAATCATCGCGGCGGCCCCCTAGTCCGAATGAACCATGGGTTTTCGTGCTTATCGAGCGTATAATGATCGGCAGGCACAAAGCCTGGGAAGCCCCGCTCGATTCCCCGCTGCGGGGCTTCTTCTGTAGCTGCGGTGCGCGACTCCAGAGAGGCAGTTGCTCAACCGCGATGACCCCATGCGGTGCTGCCATGATCGACGAAAAGACACGCGAAGAGCTGAATGCTTGCTTGCCCACCTTTAGCGTTTCGGAGGATGAGGCGGACAATTTCTATGCCTGTCCCAGCTGCGGTCAGCTGGTAGACATGCGGCGGCTGGGCGACGTCCTGCATCATGAAAAGGAAGGCCACAAGCCGCTGCCGGTTAATGACCCTTGAGCTCGGAAGGTAGGACCTGCCTCGATGGCTACCTTCCGACAAGTGACAAATCGTGGGCAGCCAGGGGCGGAACTGCAAACGATCTGAATGGTTTAAGGAAAAAGCCCCGCCTCACTGAAAGGAAGGCAGGGCTAAGTTGGGTCGCAATGCAGGTAACCTGCAAAGGCATAAGCGCCATCCTGGCTGATGGTTGCGACATAGCTCTCTTGCGCTGTCTAGCGGCGATGAAGTATTATAACGGAAGTTCCATAGCAAAAAGCCCCGCCTTCACTATGATGGCGGGGCAAGTTTGGGTCGCAATGCAGGCGTAACCTGCACCAAGAATCAAAGCAGAAGACGAAACGATTCGCCTTAAACTGCGATAGTTAGCAAAATTCTGTGCTGTTCCTGCAGGTGAAGGGGCAGCCGAGAGGAGGATGAACAACATCATCCTGCGAAATCTCCGCAACGAAACGGCGTGTAGAGCGCTGTTCCCAGGCAGGAGATGTTTCGATGATTGCTGAATTTACCCTCGCCGATGGCAATCCCGTCACCATCAACATGGATCAGATCGACTATTTTCAGCCATGTGATGATGGCACCCTCGTGGTGTTCTCTGATGGTCGAAAGCTGGAGCTTCAGGAGAGCTACGATACTGTGGCTGAGGTGTTGAACCCGGAGCGGCAGGCGGGCTGCTAATGCGCTGCCGTGCTGCCGTTGCCGTTCAGGATCCTGGCGACACAGGTCCGGATCACTAGCCACTCCATGAGGAGCTGCATCTCGCATTCCTTGCCGCATGTGTCGATCATAAGTTCCAGGAATGCGTCTACATCGTCGCCGTACTTCTCGATCACCTCTCGAGCCTTTGCCCAGCATCGGGCCTCGTCAGGCTGCGACAGGTCCGTCATAGTAGGTGCGCTTGGTCCGGACTGGCAACCGCCTTCCTCTGGAACCAAGGCGTGGTCGTATGCTCCACCGCAAGTCGATCCGCCGGATAGGGGCGGTCAAACCGGTATAGTTCCTCCAGCGGCGCGGTCAGCCAGAAGTCCCAATCTTCAGGATCGATGATCACAGGCGACCGGTCGTGAATGTCGATCAGGTCGGGAGCATTGTCCGTCATCACGCCCGTGAAAACCGAGCCCCATTCATCGCTGTTCGCCCATAAGCCCGCCCAGGCGAAGATCGGCTGGTCCTTCACCGACAGCCAGGTCTCGGTCATGCAGCCCGGCTCCCCGCAGGCTTCACAGTAGCACGCGGTCGGAATCAGACAGCGATGCTCGGGCTTTGAGGCTGCCCATTTCCAGAAATAGGTGTGCAGCTTGTCGAACCGGGCATTGTTGACCGGCTTGGGCTTGAGCGGCTTTCCGGTCTTCTTGCTCTTTTGCGTCAGGGGGAAGCCCCATGTCATCTGCTCCAGAACCCGTTCGCCATTGTCCAGGCGGATAACGGTGCCAGGCTGCGCAGGATGAATCTGGAGTGGCCCCTCGTTGAACCGCGCACCCTTTGTCGCGCCGAACAGGTTCAGCACCTTCTGCGTGTCGCCGCGTTCAGCCCGGTTGCACATGCCAGCAAGGTGGAAATTGTGTCCATGGGAGTCAACGGGGCGGGAACAATCAGGTCACCCGCGGCCTATGCTTAGTTCAGGCAAGGAGGCGCCAGTGTTCCTGTTCTTCTCGAATAAACTGGGTTGCTTCGGCTCCCTGCTGATCTCTGCCATCCTCACGATCATCGTTTTGAGCCTGCTCGGATTGATCAACCTGGGCAGTGGCTGGTGATCCCACCTGTCAAACCCTCTCCCATATGTTCTCTATTTGTTCTATGATGCCCACCGACTCAGGAGGATATCATGTCGCAACCAGGAGACACGCTGCGGGAGGCGGCGCGCGTCATCTACAACACAGTCTATCCGTCGGAAGAATGGACGCCGGTTAAGTTTGAAGAGGCTGAGCGCCTTGAAACCGTTCACTATCGCAACGCTGTGACCGCAGCGCGGTTCTTCTAGCCCATCGAGCAGGGTGCGCTGCTGTGAGCAGGCGAAAAGGTGAGCGCCCGATAGCACGGCCGCTGGACAGCTTTTCCCATGAGCATCCTGTCGCCCGATGCATTCGCGAGGGAGATCCATGGTTTTATGCCTGGCAACGCCAGCGCGCCACACCCTTCGAGCGCCTCGCTAGGCAGACTGGCATAGCAGCCGCGCGGCTCATGACGATCAGCCGCGGCGACCGCGTGTCGCGTGCAGAAGTGGATGCGCTCGCCAGGGCATGGGAGATCAGCACCGGAGATCTGATTGCTTCGATGCCCTCGCCGGATCTGGTTCAGGAATGATGTGGCGCGCTATCGGGACGGACTCAAAGTGGCAACCTGCATCTTCGAAGCCGCGGCATGGCACTATTCCGTCAGGGTCGAATGTCGTTGCCGGCGCGAAGCGTTTTTCGAGGCGCATGGGCTGTGGTGGAAATTCCATCAGAAAGGCTGGAGCGATGACTTCAGGGAGGCCAGGCGCCGATTTTACTGCAAGACCTGCTCCCAGCGTTACGGCCGGAAGGTACGTCCGCTGGTGATGGAGACAAGCAACAAACCCCCGCGTCATCGCTTTCCGCTACCCGACGAGCGAGAATGGAAGAAAGCGGTGAGCCGCTTTAGAGGATGAGCCAATGAGCATGAAAATGGTCCCGGAAGAATTGTTCGATATTCCCGACAACCTGTCGCCGGGCGAATTCCGACACTATTGCGCCCAGATTGCGATCCAGGCGGTCACCTACGCCATGGGATCGCGAGAGGTGCAGGAAGGCCATGCCTCCATCGCAATGCCGATGCTGTCGGAAGCCCTGGCCATGGGTATCGCGATGCTGATCACGGCCGATGAGACCAAGCGCACGCCGCGCGACATCAGGTTGGCCGGCGAGCATTTTGGCAAGCTCATCGGTGGCTTCGCGGCCATCCTGCAAAATGGCGATGACACGACCGGCAGCCAGCTCATGGACATGCTTGGGGTGACCCGGACGAAACTGAACTGAGCTCTTGAGGTTAGTTGATGCGACGCAAGATCAGGAATGCTGTTCCTCAAGCCAGCGGGCTATCGCAGAAATAATATGGTCTTGTTCGCTGCGTGTCAGAAGCCGCCCTTGAGTTATGCCGTGCCATTTAGCAAGACAGGCGCGGCAGCAAGTCGCCGTGGCATGCTGAGCGACAAAGACGGGATGGCCACGCATGGGAGTTTGCCGGCCGTCGTTGGTTGGCGCTGCGGGTGCGAGGCGTTTAGCAACGAAGTCCGCCCCATGGCTGAGTATGACTGGTAGCCCGCGCGACTGTAGATACGCCTGCTCAGCAGGACCGAGCCGAAATCTCATGCGAAAGGCAGACTTGCGTAGCCGGGCAAAGACAGTTTCGAGATCACGTATCATGGCGCTCGTTTGCTAGGTGTTCGAATGATCGGATTGCCCTCTTCGGCTTTTGATCTGACGTTGATGCCTTCGCTATGATGTCGGCTAGCAAGTTCGGCGCAGACGTTCCCCATTGGCTGCATATGGATGGTGACGAAAGTAGGGGCGATATCGCTCAAAGCTTGTTGCGGCCATCCAAAGCGATCGCCACGATTGAAATCGCATCAGCGAATTTCGTCACGCCGCATTTTCTCATGATGCGTAAGCGGTATGTCTCGATCGTTCTGACGCTAAGATGCAGTTCATTGGCTGTGGCCTCATTGCTCTTGTTGGATTGGATCGACCTTAATACCTCCAGCTCTCGTCCCGTAAGTCTTTTCAGCAAAGAGTTAGCGCGATCTCTCTGCCTCTGGAGATCTTGTCTCGACTTTAGAAGGTCAGATGCTTGATCGATCACCTCCAGCAGCATTTTCTTTGAAAAAGGCTGTTCAAGGAAATCATCGGCGCCAACTTTTATGACCTGAACTACTGTCTGGATATTGGCATTCTCTGCCGTAATCACCACGGGAATATCCTTCCGGGTCCATAGCAATTGCGTCAGCACATCCACCCAATTGTCCGGGAGATGCAAATCTAAGAGTGCTACACCTGCCGGAAGGTGATTGAGAGCTTCGAGAAAGTCGCTACCGGATGCAAATGGCGTCGGATGATATAGCTCTGCGCGAAGAGTCTCCACCAGGTGTCGGCGGATGCTGGCGTCTTTGAGGACGATATATACGGGACATTTTGCGCCCATCGCGAACGACTCTTGCTCCTCTCCTTAGCCGCGTAACGTCATTGTAGAAATGGTTGTCAACTATGCTTTACTAGATTCCGCTTTCGAAAAAAACACCCACCATCCCGCCGCTCGACCATTGCACGCGGCCCATTCGCACGCCTCGTCCACGGCTTTTCACCAGGAGCCGCGTGCCTTCTCTCAGGCCCGCGGTCTCAATCATCATGCCCTCGACGGACACATTGCGGATCGTGCCAACCATGACGGGCGCTGAAGTAACAATCGTAGCGGCCATGTCCACTGATATACGGGTTTCCCTGGGTGGATCACCAGGAGCCAGTTGGTTCATGAAGGTCTCATGCCCACCAAGCCAAAGCAGCGGCTCTTCCATCAGCAAGCCGCACTGGCTGCCGTTCGTCCAGCGGACTTCCGCGGTGAGAAAATCCGTCGCATTGAAGCTGATATGCACTTCATCGCGCAAGCCCAGTGACAGCGCGCTCCGGCCGCTGAGGCCTTGGCTGGAGACATTCGTGATCGACAAGCTTGCTTCTTTGATGACGGGGTAGAGTAATGCCGATTTGAACACCGTCCGCCGAGGGTGACGGCGCAGGTCTGCGCCACCCTCAGTTGTGCTGAAAGCCTCGATTTTCTGCTCGAACATTGTGGACCTCCGAATTTTGGGAGGGGCGCTAGCGCTGCGAGCCTAAGGAACGGGGACATAGGGCTGTCGTATTTTTACGACAGTCGCGCTGGGTGCCTGTTAACTAAGAATCCGTAAGAGGGAGTTCTTCGATCGGTCATCTCCTCCCCCGAAGGAATGGCCACCGGTATAGACGAGGCGCACAGGACGGTCCCCACCGTGCGCCTCGTCTTTACTCCGTTTGTACGAATGTTCTATAGCGTTCACATGTTTGAGCGATGGTTTTATATCAGCACGAGCCGCTTGGGGGCCGTGCAGGTTGATGAACAAGTACGAGATATCGTCGACGTCTCAAGACCGCGCAATCGGTTGCTAGGGGTAACGGGCGCGCTTCTGTTCACTGAACGCCGCTTCGCGCAATATCTTGAAGGCTCGCCCGCCGCCATAGCTGAGCTCAAGCAAAGCATCATTCGAGATCCTCGACATGAGGATGTTCGAACGATTGCATCTGGACCTTACGACGTCCGGCGGTTTTTAACCTGGTCTCTCGCTTATGCCGGGCCTTCGCGGTTCATTGCTAATAAGGTCGAAGATGCATTGAATGATGCACTTCACGGTAATATCGAGAGCGTTGAACCTTTGGCTGAAGTGCTTGCTGGCTTCGCTGTCGAGGGACATGGCTGACACGAGCCGGTGCGTCGCGGACCAGACGTATGAGGAGCGCCGCGTAGCAGGGGTAGACGCTGATCCACCGCACCTCAACACGGCTCTGACGGCGTTCAGTCTGAAATCATCACGTCCATCAACAGCTGAAGGTCAGCAGTTGGAAATATGATTTTGCCTTTTGAGCGGCAAAGAAGGGTGGGGCTTTATCCTCAGGCGGTGAACCCACAATTTGGCGAGCGACGCATGATCCGAGTTATGGGTGATGGTTCATTGCGGCACGCGCTATAGCGGCCGCGCTGACGCGGTGGCTGCCGATCGCTCCGCCGATTGCCGCCTCGATGAGAAAAGCGGCTATTGTCCTTGCGGGGCTGATCCGCGCCATGGGCGGCAGGATGGGATCAGCCAGGCGCAGAACCTCGCCGAAAATATGCTCCATCGGCCGATGCTCCTTCCTTTCTCCGCCGATGAAACCGGGACGGACTATGGTCAGCGAGGGAAAGCCGAGACGTGTGACGGCGTCCTCCAACTCGCCCTTGGTCCGTGAGTACAGGAATTGTGATCGCGCGTTTGCGCCCATGGAAGACGTCAGGGCAAAGCGGCGCGCGCCGCCTTCTCGTATCCGCGTGGCGATGGCGAGAGCATAATCGAAGTCGATGGCGCGGTACGCTGCGGGCGATGGAGTCTTAGCCCTTGTCGTTCCGATCGCGCAGACGCCGCCATCAACGACCCACCAATCGGCGGTCAACGGAAGGCTACCGGCCTCCACAATGGGATTGAGGAGCTTGGGGTGGGGCGTAAGCGGCCGGCGGGTTGGCGCTATGACTTTCGTCACCCGCTCGTCCTCCAAAGATAGGGCAAGTGCTTCGCTACCGACCAGTCCGGTTGCGCCTGCTAGCAACAGCTTCGTCATCGACCCATCTCCAGCATAGGTCGGCAGGGAGAAGGCTCTTCCCTTCCGTTCAGCCGTTGCAGCGCGTCGAGTGTCGCCAGCCCCATCGCCTGATAGGGTGGCAGGAGAGAGGGGCAGTCCTTACCTAAGGCGAAGATATGCCCGGCAATCGTCTCTTCATCGCCTCGCAGCAAAGGACCTGACAAGCCAGCCATGCCCTTGCCAAGACTGTTCTCCAGCGCGGCGCGGGCCAGCGGCGCGAGCAGCGCGGCGGGATTGTCCACACCAGCGACTGCCAGCGCCTCGCAGGAGTCGGCGATCAGCGTGACCAAGTGATTGGCGCCATGACACAGGGCAGCATGGTAGAGCGGCCGATGCTCTTCGGCGATGTCGACCGGAACGCCACCCAGATGTGCGACGATGGCATGGGCTGCTGCATTCGCCTGGCCCGTCGAGCTGGTTACAGCAAAGTGCGCCCCGATCATCTGCCGGACCTCCGCCTGCGGATCACCGGTGAAGGTCATGGCGGGATGAATCGCTGCGGTAAGCCATCCCCTGGCGGCGAGCGGCAACAATATGGCAGTACCGGTGCGTCCACTGACATGGAAGACAAAGGGAGTTGCAGTCCCGCCAACGGCCGCGAGATCGAAGATGCTCTGTTCGAGCGCGTCGTCCGAAACGGCAAGGATGATGAGGTCGCAGGTCTTGGGGATGTCGGCCATTCGCTGCGCGGCAACGGCCCTTCCTATTAAGGCGGCCGCGCCAGAACATCGTGCAGGATCGCGGCTCCAGAGCGCAAGCGGCTCTACCGAGAGCTCGCCAAGAGCGAGTCCAAGGGCGGACGCTACCCGGCCGGAGCCGATGATCCCGATCCGTCGATAGGATGTAACGCCAGACATGATGCTCATTCCCGTGCAATAGCAAATGGCGGCCGCCTGCGTCTTGTACCATGATCGAAGCCCTTCCGCCTCTCCGCCGGAGAGCTGGATGGACGCGCCAATGAAGTTCAGGCCGATCAGCCTGTCAGCCCATCCAGCGTTTCGGCTTCTGCATAGCTGGCAGCGCGGCCGCTTTTTGCACTGACCTTGAAGCTATGATCCGCATGGTCGATAATCCGCAACGTGGCGCGGTCGCCAAGAGGCAATGAGAGGCTTGAGCAGGTCCATGCTCGCCAATGTGTCGCAAGAGCCGCTGATGAAACGCTCAGGATCGGGATGCTTGCCAGATGCTGTGCGCGTTCGATCCCCGGCTTGCCCACCGAATGGAGAGGAAGCCGAGGAACGCCAAGCCAGCGGCCGCTCCCGGCCAGCCCAGGCCGTTCGCAGAAGTTGATGCTCATCCTCGCTTCTTTTCAGCTCATTCGATATCGGCAAGAGAATAGCTGGTGCTCCTTCCGCCTGCGTCATCCCGAACGAGAATAGCCTTTTCGACAAGGTCCTGAATGTCCCGAAGCGCGGTATCAGCGGAGACTTTGGTGATCTTCGCCCATTTAGAGGAGTTCAGCTTTCCTTCAAAACCGTTGAGCAGTCGGCTTATAATGTTGCGCTGCCGGTCGTTGATTGGCGTCGTCCCAAATTTTTCCCAGAAGCGTGCCTTGTGCAGGACAGCCGACAATGTCTGTTCCGCGCCGTCGAAAGCACGTCCCAGACAATCAAGAAACCATTCCAGCCAGTCCGTGAGGTCGCCGTCACGCTTTTGCGTTGCCTCCAGCAGACCGTAATAGACATTGCGTTCCTGTCGGATCTGAGCGGACATGCTGTAGAAGCGCTGGGCAGTTTGTTCAGCCCTGGCGAGCGTCAAGTCGGCGATCGCGCGCGCAATTCGGCCATTTCCATCATCGAATGGATGAAGAGTCACGAACCAGAAATGCGCAATGCCCGCTTTAAGCACCGGATCGATACCCGTATCGGATTCTATCCATTGGACAAACCGGGCCATTTCCTCCTCTAGCCTAGCGGCTGCCGGCGCTTCATAGTGAACAAGCTCCCGGCCAATTGGACCCGAGACGACATGCATGGGCCCTTTGTCGTCAGTTCGCCAAGCGCCTACGGTGATTGCGGTCATACCGCTTCTCCCAGTTGGAAACATTGCTGCGTGCCAGGCGAACAGCCGGTCCGCGGTTAGCGGCGCCGAATAGTTCTGCGTGGCGTCTAGCATCATCTCCACCACACCATCGACATGACGGTCCGCCTGCACCAGGCCGGCAATGTCCTTACCCAGTCGACGCGCGATGGATGAGCGGACCTGGTCCTGATCGAGACGCTCTCCCTCTATTTCGCTGGATTGGAGAACATCTTGGGTAAGCGTAGCAAGGACCGCTTCTTCGCGCATGGCAAAGCCAAGAGCGCTCATATGTCCGACCAACCGACCTTGCCTATGTCGAACAGCGCCTAATTTGGTTGCAAGACGATCATCCGCCCATGTGAACGTGGGCCAGGAAGGACGTTCATGTATATATGTCATTTTTCACCGCGTATTTTGCGGTGAATATAGCGCCTATTTGCCGCATCGCGCCAGAGCGCGCAGTCTCCTGATCCCCATTCGGGTGTCTCATCAATCAGGAAATGAGCGCGCTGTTACTGCTCCTGAGCCATCTATCACATTGAAAACAAACATTGAACGAGCTATAGGCAGAAATTCGGAGATTTGTGCGATGCTCGATGTTGAAACATATCTGATGACGAAGAACAGTCCGGCCCCGATCGTACGACTCCTTGATACCCCGGCTCCGATTGACAAAGCTGGCAGGGGAGCTTCCGATCGGGCGTTCACGTTGTTCGATATCGTTGTGCATGCCTTGGCGCTCAGCTTGTTCGCTGCGGTCGTCTTGTATTTCTACCTCGTCCGATAGGTATTATTCGCCAGGCGGGGGTGCCTGGAAGAATTTGCGGCTCGTTTCCCTGCCTACGTTGCCCTGAATGTCCGCTCCCGCTTGAATGTGCTGAGCCCGGCCAGCTATGGCAGCCGCGTCATCAGCCGCGTGAGACACCTTCCCCTTTGCGATGATAGTGGCTGCCGCATCGGGATTACCCAGAGCCGGCCCTGGCGGCAAGCGGGCTACGCCTTGCGGGTGATAGCTCTCCCTTACGTCGTCAAAGCCACCCGCGCTACGATGCGGAACCTCAACTATATTCGGGTCATGAAGGCGGTCTTGTACTTCGGCTCGGATAGCGTGCTGCTTCTCCCCCATCCACCGGCTGATCATGCCATCCCGCACCGTGCGTTGATGGTCAGTCAGGTCTGTCGCCCACAGTTCCGGCGCATCGAGGCCTGGATTGTTCATCTGTTCCTTTCGATACCATTGAGCCAGTTCCTGACTGAGGTTTTCGCTGAGCTGCATCCCGTGCGTCTCAGCATAGCTCGCGTCGCGAGAAAGTTGCTGCGACAATTCTTCCAGCTTCTCGGCCGATTCTTGGTAGGATCGGGCGCGAGAGAGCGCGTCTTCGCGGCCTTGCGACGTTGAACTGGTAGTTGATGCGCGAGCGAAGGTCCCGCCCTTTTCATATGTTCCATCCGACACTGAGGCGTTGTTGCCGATCGAATGCTCATCGCGGACGCCACTGACCGAACTGCTCGACTCGTCGCTAGACCGGGTCTCTTTGAAACCTTGGCTCATCTGGTCATTCTGGTTCGCACTCATGCCAGCTCGCACATCGAAGCCACCACCTACGCCGCCTCGACCCAGACCCGAGAGATGTCCACCGATGTTACCGCCAATTTGCTCGATCCAGTTCGTCGACCAATCCCGCCCACGGCTTTCCGACTGATGAAGCCCTGTCGAACTGCGCTGATCGATACCCGACGAACTGCTGCCCGATCGCCGGTTGGTCTGCTCGATCGACGTGCTCGAACTCCGCCCCATGCTGGTATCCCACCCGGACGATCGCTCTGATGAAATGCCGGATGCACTGCGATCCGTGTGCGTGCTGGTGAGAATGTCGTTTGCAGCCGCTCGGTACGCCTGAGCCTGCCGATGCGCCTCATGCGCCTGCTCCCGCATCTCCGATACAAATCCTGTGTTTGCCGTCGGTGTGAACGACAGCCGGGAGATGGCATGAGAGGTATCGATCACCTCCTGCCCATTACCGAAACTCGATACGATCCCGCCATTGTCATGCCGCCAGCTGGAGGCAGCGCTCCCCGCCTGATAGGAAGCTGCTGTGTTCCACTGATCACTTTGGCGCATGTTCGACGTCTGATTGGCCCAGCTTACATTGCCGTAAGCATAGTTGCCGGTTGTTTCTTCCAGCGCCGCCGCCTCGGCCGCATTCTGCGCGGGCGCCAGCATCGACATGGACTGCCCGGCAATCGACATGGCTCCGCGCGCCAGACCCGCAGCGAGGAATGGCACGCTCATCAGCATGAACCCGGCGATGGTCGCGGTTTCCGCGTTGACCGCACCGATCCCGGCATAGGTGCCAAGCGTCATGCCGCCCTTGGCAACGGCGGTGGCGGCAGCTTCGGCTCGCGTCATACAGATCATATGGAGAATGACATAGAGCGGTCCCCAGGCTGCCAGATAAAAGAACCCCGTCGCATAGCCCTTCAGCGCCGACAGCCCGGTCTGTGGCATCAGGAAGAGCGGGAAGATGACCGGGAACATGGCGAAGAACACGACCGTCAGCACGACGTTGAGGATCGGGACCCAGGTCATCGCCTGCTGCGCGATGCTGTTATAGGTGTTGCGCGCCTGGATATCCGCACGCGTCTGCGCGAAAGCGTCGATCGCGCTGCCGCTCATGTTGGTGCGCGCCTGCATGAACGCATTGATGGCGGTATTTTGCCGCATCGTCTCGACAAAGCCGTCGCTTGATTGGGTGAAGGCCTGGTTGACGATTGGCAGGTCGCTCCGGAGCTTGGCCTGCGCCACCGCTTCGGAGAGCTTGGGATAGAGTTCCAGTCCCCAGATCTTCGAATTGGCTTCGATCATGGACGTCCATTGCGCATCCAGCATCGAGTAGGCCTGCCTACAGGTCACGATATAGGGTGTGACCGTGCCGCCGCTCCTCTCGAGCCATTCCTGCGACCGGGATTCCGCGTCGGAGGCGATCGCGGCCCAGAGGTTGGTGGCGTTGGCAAGATCCGTCAGCGACTTCTGATAGAGCATGATGTCGCCAAAGACGCACTGCTTCATATAATGGTCAAGATTGGCAGAAAACTCGGCATCGCGGATGTTGAAATTGCGCGTCGCCTCGAACAGACGGGCGCCGTAGATCAGGCCATTGCTGCTATAGTTGAGCTCGCTCGGGCTCACGAACACGGTTTCTGCCGTGCGGGTCAGATAATCGCCGATCTGGGTTGTGAAGCTCGCAAGCACCCCAAGCCCCAGGGGCACGTTGGCGACCGTTGCGGGCGCAAGGCTAGGATTAACCCGATCAGTCACCTTGATATCGACCTTGGGCACCATAAGGCAGAGGTAGATGGCGGTCGCCTGCAGGAACCAGTTGAGCCAGGCCTTATAGTTGAGCGTGAACGCCACTACGAGCAGCGAGTAGATGAGGCCCATCACCATGATCACGCGGATCAGGGAACGATAGCCGCCGCCTCCGGTCCAGGCGGACACCGCGTTGAAGATGTTGACGAGATATTCCCCGCCGCCGACCGTGAAGACCTCCAGCATGGTCCCCGCCTCTTTACCGGACGCCCTGGGCGCTCAGCCCACGCGAGAAATTGAGCGCTGCCGCCATGCCTGGCGACATCGTGTTTTGTAGGGTCGATTCCAGGAACACGCTCCGGTTGATCACCTGATAGGTGAGCTGGAGCTTGTTGTTGAGCTTCACCTCGCGCTGCCCGAACTTCTGCCGTGTGGCGGCGATCTGCGCCTTCCACTGCTCGGCGGTCGCCTGGTCCGCCGTCTGGTAATGGACCTTCGACTGCTCGACCCGGTCAAGCATATTATCAAGCATGGCATTGAGGATATCGACCGCTACAATTTCAGATAGCGCCTCTATTTCGCCGTCGGTCAGCGCATTATGCGCGAAGGCCTGCACGGTCAGGATCTTGTAGAGCGGGATCGTCGCCATGTTGAGCAGCTGCTTTTCCGCCGCGGTCAATGTGCCGTTGGTCCGAGCCTTGATGCTCATGTCGCTGATCATCCGCCGGATGCGCGGCCGCAGGGCCGAAGACGCCGGAACCGAGAGCCTGGTCTCCCCCACATCATAGCAATCACTGTCATTGCATTTGAGTACCTTGACCGCTGGCGCATTGTCGGTGCCATCGAGCAGGGCGGTCACCACGGCTTCTTCGGCCGGGCCAAACATGACCACCTTACCCCCGACGCTCGAATCCGCGGACGGACGGGTGACGATGGTGCCTACCAGCGTCATCACATATTCCGAAAAATCCTGGTCGAAGGCGCCAAATTTGGCGGACTTCTTGAGCGCCTCCCAGGTGTAATTGTGGTTTTCGCCGACGAGCTGATCCTTCATCGCGGTATCGCTGTTGCCCGCGATCGTGCTGTCCCGGCTGCCGCCATTGTTGCAGCCCTGCCGCGAGGCGGCCCAGTCGGAGAAGATGCCTTGGGCATTGCCGACCGCTTCGCAGATGGTCGCGCGGGTCGTGTCCATCGTCGACCAGATGCCGCCGACCAGCGCCTGCGCCGTCTCGCAGCTCGAGATGTTCATTTGATTGAGAAGCTGCGCCTTCTGGCTGAACTCGTCCATCACTTTGCCGATCTCCGGCGAAACGGAGTCGATTGCGAGTTTAAACGCGAAGCCCAGTGCATTGTTGGCGGTCGCCTTGAGCATCGCCACGATCTCTGACGCATTGATGAAGGAGAAAGAGCCAGCAAAAAGATCAATGCCGCCGCAGCCGGCGCGAGCGCTTGGAAGCTGGAGGTTGAAGGGTGACACGCTCTTTTGCGGAAACCGGGTCCAGACATTGCCGAGCGAATAATAGCCAGCGGACTGGCCCTGAAAGGCGGACGGACCGGTGACGTTAGCCGCGCCGCCCGCTTCGCTGAAGAAGCTGTTCATTTCCGAAGCCACATTGGCATTGGCGACGCCAATCACCGCGAGATGGGTGGCAGCTATTATGGCGGCCGCCGATGCCGCCTCTTTGAGGAAGAGACCGAACCGGCCGGCCTTGGTGCCCTCTGCCATCAGAAGTCGCTCCCCACCTTGGTGTTGGTCAGCATGAAGATCCGGTCCATGATCTCGTCGCCCGAGAGGATGCCAAAGCCCACCGGGATGGCGCGCTTGGTCGCGGTGTCGAACAATACAAGCGCCGGCGTCTCATTGCCCGGCACGCCCATGCGGGACCGCTGCCCGGTATCAACGACATAGTTGGGGAAATCACGGCTGGGTCCGCCGTCCATGGATACAGCCATCACCGCCATGCGGTGGCTGTCAGCGACCGAACGCAGGATCGGCGCGAATATGTCGCAGGCGCCGCAGCTCTGCGCGTAGAAATAGAAAAGCCCGTACCGCTGGCCAAGATTGGTCAGCACCGCATCGCGATCGGCCCTACGGTTGTCGAGCCAAGCCCGCTTGCCCACCGTGTTGATCGGGCGTTGCAAGGTATAGTCGAGGTCCGGGTTCTGCCAGAGCGCGCGCTGCCAGGTGTCCGAGAAGGTTGAGGCTCGGTCCAGCTGCTCACGCTGAAAGCGGACATAGGCGATTACATTGTCCTCGGTCGGGTCGAGGATCGCCTTGGCCTTGAGCTCATCCAGTTCCCTGGTGATCGCCGCCATGCGATCGGCCGCACTCGCCTGTGGCGCTGCCGGTGACTGTTTCTCCGGAGTCTTGGGTTTGCTGCAATAGAACCACTGGCCGAGCCGGCGTTCACCGCAGTAGAAATCATTGTCCGGCCGCTGGGTGTCGGCATGAGCACCCGCGTCCTGTGCGCGCACCGGCGCTGCGATAGGGGAGAGGGCCAGCAGCAGCATCGAGAGCGTTGCCGGGGTATTCATGCGTGATTTTCCCCGACCAGATGTCCAAAAGTCACTGACTATGCAGTTCATAATAGTCCTGTATTTTCTGTTGAATGTCGTTCATCGTCTCGATTTCTTCAGGCATCCGCGCGGCGTCCATGAAGTCGGAGTAGACGTCGGTGAAGTCCATCACCGAGAGATCAAGGCGCGAGAATTCTTCGACTGTGAAGCCTTCGCACTGTTCGGATTTGGGTTTGCCGAACGGTTTGTTGATCTGCGGTCGACCCTGCTCCTGAAGAATGCGCGAGAGCTTGCTCTCAAAACAGCAATAGGTCTTCCGCTTGGTCTTGCAGACGCCAAGAACACTGCTCGAGCAATAGCTGCCCACGAAGGTGCAAAAGCCCATGCGATCCTTTACATCGAGCATCTTCTCATCGGTCGAGCAGAGGAAGGTCGTGAGGAACTGTGTGGCGACGCCGGCGAGAGCCGCGACATTGCCGCTGATCGCACCAGCAAGCGCTGCTCCGCCGATGCCGAGCGGCAGCAGCCCGGAGACCTTGCCCGCGCAGCAATTGACCACACCGAAGATCGGCTTGTGGCAGGTGTCGCGCGTGCCGGGAAACACATGCATGTCATCGGGGTCAAAATCCTTGCCCGCCGTGTCGATCGCGTGCAGCGCCGTCAGCGCATCATTGAACTCGGTCGATGCCTCTCGGCTGATCGCTTCGCAGTCTCCGTTGATGCAATAGACATCATCGCCGCACACATATTTTGGAGGCTGCTGCACGATTCCGCCCGGTACCGGGCAGCGATAGACCTTCTCCATCATCTTGCACCCATCGGCGGACAGGGTCTCGTCGAGACAATTATCATATTTCCAGCTGCACTGCGGGTTGCCTTGAAGGGCGCCGCAGTCATTTTGCGGATCCTGCGTAGCGCAGCTGCCGTCTGGGTTGCTGTTCGCGCCCTTAGGGCACTGCTGGTGTGACGCGGCGGGCTGGCTGTGGGTTCGTGAGCATGTCTGGCCGGAAAGGGTGAAATCGGCGGGACAATAATAGATGGGCTGCGCAGCGACGGTCGCCGTGCATTGTGAGCCCGAAAGGACAAAGCCGGTCGGGCAGACATAGATGGGCGTCGCTCCCTGATCTTCCGTTCTGGTGCAGGTCGTGCCGCTGAGCGAATAGCCGGCTGGACAAGCATAGACCGGGGTGCCCGGCAGCGTGTCGGTCCGGGAGCAACTGGTGCCATTGAGGTGATAGCCCGTAGGGCAGGCATAGCTTACCGAGGCGGCAATTTGCTCTTTGACTTGGCAAGTGGTCCCTGAGCCGTTCCCGCCGGCCGGACAGCTATATTGGACGTTAGCCTGTTTATATTCGGATTTGACGCATGTCTGGCCGGACAAGGCGTAATCGGTAGGGCAGACATAGGTGACCGAGGCTCCGGTCACATCGTTGCGGTAACAGGCGGTGCCCTGCAGGCTGCCGCCTTGCGGGCAGGTATAGGTGACAACGCCGTTCTGCACGACGTTCGATACGCACTGATTATAGGAGGGATCGAAGTTCCAAGCGGCGCTCGGACAGGTATAGGTCGTGAGCGGCTTATAGAGACAAAATGTATCGCCCGACGCTTTCTGCTCGCGCAGGAATTCGATACTCCCGGGATTAGTGCCGGTGGGCGCGCATTTCTTGCCAGCGAATTCCGCCTTGCGCAGCACGCAATAGGGACCGCCGCCCCGGAACATGGTGCCTGGGTTGTAGTAATAATAAGGACAGGCATAGGTGGGCGTGGCCGAAGTCGTGTTGGTGGTGACGCACTGGCTACCCTGGGCCGTTCCACCGCTGGGGCAGCTATAGGTGGCGGTCGCCTGATAATTGGCGCTTTGGGAGCAGGTTCCGTTTTCCAAGCTGTAGCCGGTGGGGCAAGAATAGCTTTGCGTGGCGGGCTGCGTCAGCTGGCGCGAACAGGTGGTGCCATTTAGGGTCCAGCCTGGCTCACAGCTATGAGTCGCGGTGGCGGCATAGCTGAAATTGCGCGTACAACTCGTGCCCGATAGTGAATAGCCGCTCGGACAGGCGTAGCTCGGCGTTGCGCCGGTGGTGACGGTCCTCTGACAGACTGACCCCGCCAGGCTGTAGCCGTTGGGACAGATGTACCCCGTTTGATTGGCATTCTCGCTGAGGGTTCGACTGCACCTGCTGCCATTCAGCGTCCAGCCTGCCGGGCAGCTATAGGCGCTCACATTGGCCGGCTGCGTCTGCGCACATTGTGCGCCGCTCAAGGTCCAGCCTGCCTCGCAGCTATAGCGGATGCTGGCCGGAACGGTTTCGACCGTGGAGCAGGTGGCGCCGCCCAGCGTCCAACCAGGGGGGCAGCTATAGACGGTTTCCGATGGCACCGAATTGACGACCACCCCCGTGTCACAGGTGGCGTCATAATAGATCTGGCTTTCTTCCGCCGGCAGGGGCTTGCACTCGCCACTGCCGCCGCTGATGCTCTCGCCGCCCAACTGGGTGGAGGGATCATTCTCGATTGCCGACGCATTGGCCGTGACGGCCTGGAGCTCGTCACCTGGAAAGGTGGGGCGGCTTTTGTTGGCGTCGGTCGCAATCTGATAGGCTTCGCTCGCCCCTTTAAGAGCATGGGCGTCATTGGCGAGCCTGTCGGGATTGCTGAAATAATCTGCCTCGGGAATGTCGGTCCCCTGGTAGCCCGGCACGATCATGGCTTGGGCGTCATTCTTAGGAACCCAGGCCTCATCGCTCCTCATCGCGTTGCCGAGGGACTTGCCCTCTTCGCGCGCTTGTTGTGGGGTCATCTGCGCGGGCGTGGGCACGGCAACGCCGAGCAGCACCAGGGCGATGAGGGACTTCAGCCGCTTCATGGCCGTTCCCGCTTCATGTTGGCGAGCGCCACCGCCGCGACCCGGGCGCCTGGCCCATTGCCATCGACGAAGCTTCCCAAAGCATAGCGCACCGTCACATTGCCGGTCATCCTGTCATAGGGCGGAACCGGCGTGATGCAGTGGAAGCCCGAGCAGGGGTCGAAATCCGATGACACCGCGACATAGGTCGGCACGGCCTGCACATTGAAGGCGCGGAACAGCCGGGGATCAACGCCGATATGGGCGAAGTCGTTGGTATCAACTACCTTGGCGAGCTCGGCGGCGAAGCGCTTCATGCTGTTGTTGGGAAAGCCGCGGAACACGACGATCCCTCCGGCCTTGGCTGTGTCGTGGACCATCTGCTTCAATGAGGCTGGCGGCATGGAAAGGCTGGCAAAGGCAATGAACTGCGGCGCTTCACCGGCTTTGCCGTTGAGATTGGTGGCGGCGCCCTCAACGATTGCATCAAAGTCGATCGCGCCATTGGGTCCATTGGGGAGATCGCTGGTCGCGACACGGCGCATATTTTCAGTGCCGCCCTCCTGTACCGCCAAGGCATCCTCGCGGAACGCGTCGCCGCGATCCTTGACGTGATCGACGAACGCGGCGGCGTCGCCCTCAAGCCCCGCAGCCCGCCGCTTGATCGCCTGAATGTCGATGCCCTCGACCGTCTGGCCAAGCAAGGCAGAGATTCCGCCGACGCCAAGCAACACCCCGATGCCGACGCGCACCCAGGAGGCGCTCATCGCGCGCTTCTCCCGCAGATTAGCGACAGCGCGATCAGAACACACAGCAATTTCTCATTCTCCACACGAGATAGCCCATATCCTCGCCGCCGGCGGGGTAGGCACGCCCGGCGCCGGGCGGCATGGTCGAAGCGCCGATGGAGGAGCAGGCGTAGCGGCCCGACACGGTCGGGATCGGGTTCACCATCTGGAAGCGATATTGCTGCTTGCGCATGATCGGCATCACATATTTGCTGCACAGGCCCTTGGAGCCCATGGTTCCCCAGGCGAGCGCCTGCCGATGCATCTTGTAGGCAAAGCGCGAGAGGGCGAGGCGGGAGGACTGGACATGGCCGATCGAGGACGGGATGTTCCCGTTCATGGGATACATGGCTCCCTGGCAGCCCGCGCACCAGAATAGCGTGTCGATCGGCATGGCGGCGGTCGCGGTCACGCAGTCGGCCGCGCAGGCAGCTTGCGCGATGGGATTGGCAAAGACGATGGCTTCGGGATTGATGAGGCCGGAGAGCGCGTCATCCTGCCAGAGCGGATCGACCTCGGTCATATAGGCGATGTCGAACTTTGCCTGCTCGAAGCAGACGAAATCGGTCAACAGCTCCATCCAATAGAGCAGCGGATAAACATACCAATGGACGTGCCATTTGGCGGTGCTCTGCGATCGGCCGCCGACCATGGAGGGACCAGCCATATAGCCCTGACCGATATCGAAGCCCGGCGCGATGCGCACGCCGCCGAGGTTAGGGAAGCACCAAGGCTTCATGGTGACGTCGGCAAGACGCGCCGGTTCCCAGAAGCCGACTGAGATACCCACGCGCGGGATCGGATCGCTGCACGCGCAGATCGGCGAGGAGGGGTTCGACGCGTCGGGCCGACCGCCGGGCCAGATTTTGAGGCCCCCGACGGACAAGGGGAATAGGCAGGACCAGCAGACGTCCGTGATCGGATTGACGAACTTCCCGTTGCAGGTGGGCGCTGCCTGCGCTGCTGGCGACAGGATGGATCCGAGCAGGAGCGCCGCGACGAGCAGGATGCCGCGCTGATGCAGCCTGATCATTCGGACTTCTCCCGAAGATCGAGGGTGGCGCTGTCCGCCCGCTGCTTGGCGACCCAGTAGATCACGCTCTGGATCAGCGTCAGTGCGATCAGCGCTGCGGCGATGCACGGGGCGGCTTGGCCCAACAGGGCACGCAGTGGCGCTATCAGGCTGACGGCTACAGCGGTGAAGAGGCAGAGGATCTGCCAGCCCAAGCGCATGCGCCGAAGGCGGCGCGTCTCTCGCGCTGCCATCGGTGTGCGCAGCAGGTCTAGCCAAAGCGGCATTAGCTCGCCTTCTCTTTGGGAAGCGCAATCTCACTTACGCGCATGACCTTGCCCGCAGGCTTCACCACTGCCGGGACATGCTCGATGCCAAACCTGGTCGTGAGGCGCCCCTCCTGATCGAAATAAAAGCGGCGCTGGCGGTGGGTCATCTCGTCAATGGGTGACCCGGCAACAAGGATGAGCTTGGCTTGGGCATCGCTATAGCGCGCCGTTGCCCATGCCATCTGTGCTTCATCGTCGCCGTTGATGAACACCAACTCTTGGGCGATGCGCACGAAATCGAGCGGATTGATGCGCTGCCCCGCGGCCGCGATGAGCTGGCCCTTCTGGTCGCGAATATCCTGCTCCAGCGTGACGGTCGGGTCAAAGACCCATGACCGTGGCTGCTCAGTCTGTGTGATGCCAGTTACCGGATGGGGCCGACGGACCTTGGCCTCTACCCGCTTGGCGAACTGCGCATTCATCCGCGCCAACTCGCCGGTGGCTTCCGCCCGCTTCAGCCGGGCTTCGATCGTCGCGAGCAGATCGGGTTCGATGATGGGAAAACTTTCTCCGGCTTGGCCAAAATCCTTGGCCTGTCCCCGCATCGGGCCAACGGTGAACAGCGCGCCAAGGAGCGCAGCCGCCCCAGCCATGCCTGCCAGCATCGCTTTCATAAGATTGGAAAGCCCGTGCCGATGATCTGCCGCGCACAGACAAAGCCGATATCCGCATAACGGCTATCGAAACCATCTTTGTGCGGTGTCCCGACATAGTAGCAGCCTTGCGGTATCGGCCCGGTCGCGCCGGGCGTCAGCATTTCACCCCACCGCGTCGCAGGCTTCATGCGGGCAACGGGCTTGCCATTGATGGTGACGGTGGCGCCGTCATGGCTGACGATGTCGCCGGGCATGCCATAGACGCGCTTGCCGAAGGGCTGCGCTTGCTCCCCAAAATGCCGGCGCACCAGCGCCGTTTTCGGCGGGGTGAAGAAGACGTAATCGCCCCGCAGCGGGGTCGTGGCTCTGTGGATGACGAACGCCCAGTTCGGCAGAGAGTCGGTGCGGTTGATCAACAACGCATGGGCGTCGCGCCACTCGCTGATTGCCCGATAGCCGCCGATCGCCACCAGGCTGAGCCCTAACGCGCCCCACAGATGCCAACGCGGACGCCAACCGGCAGCGGGCATGTCACTGGCCGCTTGCGCCATCATAGCCTCCAAAAGCGGGAGCTGGGGCAGAGCCGGCAGGGAGTGGGGCCAAAGCCGACGCGGCGGCATCCTCCCCCGTCATCGCGATCGGGGCAGCTGGGACCGCCGGTGGCGGTGCTGCGGTGGGGGCGGGTAGGGCGCCCGTCTGCCGGGCCAGCGCCTGCATGTCTTGAGCCGACGCCTGGCGCGGATAGGCGATGCCCGAGGCATAGACCGCCTTTTTGATGCTGTCGGTGATGTCTGGCACATTTTTGGTCAGCACCGCTTCTCCCACCATGATGATCTCGCCTTTGTCGGAGCGTCGCTGCATTTCCTTGTCGAGCGCCGCCATGAAACGGCGCATCTCCCCCTCGACCTGGGGAGCCGGCGTGGCGGAACGGGCTTGCGCCTGCACATAATCGCCCACGATCGCGGAGAGCCGGGCGGAGACGATATGGTCCTGTTTGGGCGTGACCAGCGTCTTGGTCACCCACATGCCCCAGATGGCGGTGCCCAGGATGAGCGTGCCAGCAGCGATCTGGGAGCGGCTGAGACCGGCAAACGCTGTCTGTCGGCTTTGCTGAAGCTTCGGTGCGGTAGGAGCAGCAGCAATGGGGATGTGAGGCAGGTGCAGTTGGTCTTGTTCAGACATGGATATGGCTCCTGCGCGCTGCGCGGCGCGGCACGATCGAATGGCGGCGGAGAAGAAGGAGGCAGGCGAGAAGGAACAGCTGGACGCCGGCAATCAATGCGAAGAAGGCAGTCGCGCGCTCGCGATCGGCGGCCATGTAGCGCGAGGTTAGATTATGCAGCTGGTGCATCAGCCCATCGAAGCTGAAGTCGCCCAGCATCAGGAAGAAAAGGACAAGAAGGCCCCAGCTCATCAGCAGCGTGGATGTGATCGTGCCCGAGAGGTGCAGCAGATAATAAGCGGTGTGCCGCCAATCAAAGGACCGTGGCTGGTCGAAAGGGATCGCCATGGCCGTCACTCCGCCGCCAGGGCCAGCGGCGCCGCGCTGCCGCCGGTCCATTTGTCCGGGCTGTCGGGATAAGCGATGCGTTCGATCGCCTCCTCCATGGTGAGCCCGTCCTGCATCATTCTCTCGATCGCGGCGAAGGTCTTCGGGCTCGAGGAGAAGAGGGTGGCCGAATAGGGGTCGAGCACCAGGCGGCCAACCGCCAAAGTGTCGGGTCCCTTGATCATGACGTCGGAATATTCAAAGCCGTTGCGCTTCAACGATCGCAGCAAGGCGTCGGTATAATCGTCCATCTCGAAGCGATCATGCTTCTTGAAGTCGGCAATGGTTTCCGGCTTCTGCTGGAGGATTACGAACCAGTCGCTATTTTCCAGCGCAGCAATGGAACCTGCCGACTTATAATAGTCGTTGAGCGACTGGGTTGCTGTTACCAGCGACGCGCCATATTTCCGGCAGGTGCGCGCATAGGTTTCGATAAAGTCGGCCATCGCGCCACCGCGCAACAATTGCCAGGCTTCGTCCAGGAGCAGGGCTTTGGGAACGGCGCGATCGACCTTGCGCATCATCTGCTGCGCCATGAACATGATCGCGGTCAGGACGACGCTGCGCAGTTCCTCGCGGGTGGAAAGATCCGAAAGCTCGAAGACGGTCAGCTGCGCTGACAGTTCGAACGATGCCTCGCCCTCGAAAAATTTCGCATATGTGCCCTTCGATGAGAAGGGCCGCATGGCGATGGCGAGATTGGTGGCGAGCACATTGCCGGTCTGCTCGAGCGCCCCGATCACCGCGTCGATGGACCCATCCCGGCCTCGGGCTTCCCAGACTTCATTGACCGCGCCATCGATCAGCCCGCGTTCGGTGTCATTCAGGGTGTCGATATGCCGGGCCATCTGGTTCATGATCGCCTTCAGCATCGCCATGCAGTCGAGCAGATAATCCTCGTCGCGCGCGGCGAGCTCGGCATCGATCATGCTGAAGGGATTGAGGCAAAAGCCCGACGACATGGTGAACTCGACAAAGGCGCCGCCCTGGAGCTTGGCGCTATGCTCAAAGGACCGGCCATCGTCGATCACGACCACGCGCGCGCCCGCGCCGCAGAGCGATGCGCAGAGTTCCTGAAGCGCAACCGATTTGCCCGAGCCGGATTTGCCGAACACTGCGACATTATGGTTGCCCGCGGCATTTTCGAAGGGGGACCAGAAAAAGGGCTGCCCGCGCCTGCCGATCAGCAGCATATGGGGCACATGGCCGCCCAGATATTCGCCCTGGATCGGCGCCAGGTTCGCAGCGGTGCTGGTCAGCTGGGTGCGCATCCGCTTCATGCGCATGAGATCCTTGGACAGCCCGTTCGCCATCGTCATCGGCATGGCGCAGAGCAGGCCCATGATCTGGAGATAGCGGTCGTCGAGCAGATCCCAGCCACAGGCGCGGTAGACCGATTTTAGGACCCGCTCATTGGCATCGCCCTTGCCCTGGGGCGAGAAGGCAGTGACCGAATAGAAGAGTTTGACAAGCTTGCTGCCTTGCTTGAGCTCATCATTTACCCGCGCCCATTCCTGGCTCTGCTCCTTGAGCTGGGGCAGGAATCTTGCCGATTTGCTGTCCGCAAGGCTGGTGGTGCGCATATATTTCATGCCGGCCTTGCTCGATGCGGCCT
The DNA here is from genome assembly GCF_055395525.1 of Sphingobium sp. TomTYG65. NCBI lineage: Bacteria > Pseudomonadati > Pseudomonadota > Alphaproteobacteria > Sphingomonadales > Sphingobiaceae > Sphingobium > Sphingobium sp. TomTYG65. The sequence continues at coordinate 62,341 of NZ_AP027332.1, forward strand.
CCACATCGGGAAAATCGATGCAAAGATTGGTGGCAACGGGGCAGGGCATGCGCAGCTTGTCGGTGAACATGTCGCCGATGAGGCGGGTCATGTCCCAGGGCGCCCAGCGCTGGGGGAGGTTGCGTACAGAAAAGGAGCGGACGTCGAAGGTGTCGGGGTAGATTTCGCCGATCTCGGGCGTGCCGTCGACCTCCTTGCCGGTCGGGCGGAAGCGCTCGGTACGCAGCAGGATTTTGTCCGCCTCGATCCGCATCTCGATGTCGCGGCGGATGGCTTGGTCGGCAATGCTGTCATAGGGGCTGTAGCTCACGGCATCGTCGCCGGGCGCGGTGGTGGGCGAGGTGAGATCGTCGATCCAGGCGATGAGCTTCACCGGGTCCATTTTGCGGGCAGTGACGTTGATCGAGGCGAGGGCGGAGATCATCCCCTCCATCACGCCTATAATCTCCTCATTGGACTCGCCCGAGGATTCCGGTGTGGAATAAGATATCGCCACGCGATGATCGCGCAGATAAAAGGGCGCGTCGGCCGACAGCGAGGACCAGACGCCCTCGGTCAGAAATTCGACCCGGTGCTTGGCCATGCGTTCATAAACGCCGCGGGCAAGATAGCGGGGGACATTCCATCTGGAGAGATGTTCCCCCACACGCGGCGACATCCATTGGTGGAACTGGAGACAGCCAGGCGTAGGAATGGCTTCGGAGATGAACTGCGATAGGATCTCGCCGGTGCGTTCGTCTGCGCCCACCATCGGCGCGACCTCCAGCACAAAGCCGCGTGAAGCGCTGTTGTAGAAGATGCCCGTCTTGGGATCATAGCTGCGATAGGGGAGCCAATGGGCGAGCATCGGCACGCCAATGTCCGGCCGATCCGCATCAGGCTTATCGGTATCGCCGAGCATATTGGTCATCAGGCGCTGAAATAGTCCTGGCATCAGTTGTCCTCCGCAACCGCTGCGGGGAAGGAGGCTGCCTGCACGGTCGTCCGAACAGCGGCGGTTGTCGGCTGCTCGGCTGCAGATATTGTGGACTGCCCGCCCGTAGATGGCGCGACATCATCGGCCGCAGACCGCGGCGAAGGCCTCAGCCGCCCTGCGACCTCCGCCTTAATGGCCGCGACCGGATCGGCCTTGCGCGCCCGCGCTGCCGCCACAACGGCCGGATCGGGCAAGTTTGGATCAACCTCCAAAGGCGCAGCCTCTTTGCTGGCCAGTGCTTCAGCGAGGCTCGGCATGTCCGGTGCGGCGGACATCGCATTGCGGGTCGGCGCCGCGTTATCGTCGGTCGATGTCAGCCATTCGCCTTGGGAAACGACGGCATGAACAGCGCTCGCCTCGTGCAGCCGCCCGCGCGCATCAATATGGGCAGGAAAGACGATCCGCAGCACCCGCTCATTCGAGCGGCCGGGCGTTGTGCTGACCGGGCCGCGCACCGGCTGAACAGCGGCGACCCGTGCCGCCGATGTGCTTTTTGCCGTTGGAGGCTTACCCTCTGGCCGGTACGTCCCGGCGGGTGCCGGCGTGGCCGAGGGATCGTCGCTGATCAGGCGAAGGGCGCGATCATCGATCACGGCGCTCGGCGCACAGATGCCATCGGGGGCCTGGCAGGCAAAGCTGCCCTTGATGTTGCCGCTAAGGCCAACGCAGCCGGACAGGGTGGTGATGGCGAAGAGACCGGCGAGGGCCTGCGGCCAGCTAAAAGGGCGTGGCTTATTAGGGCGCATCATGACCGGCCTTCCTTCAGCCATTTCTCGAGGAAGGGCCTCGGCCGATAGCCCTCGAGCACGGCGCCATCGCTGCGCACGATCACGGGCGTGCCGTTAAGACCATGTTTGCGCGCGAAGGCTTCATTGGCGTCGAGCCCGCTGGTATCGCAGGCGGGACCGGCCTTGATCGGCTCGCCGGCATAGGCCGCGTGCAGCGCTTCTTCCCTGTTCTTCGCGCAATAGACGCGGTCGGAGAGATCGCGGCTGCCAAGCGAGGAAATGGGGCGCTCGATCACCCGAACGTTCATCGCGCGCAGGACGGTAGAGAGCGCACGGCAATAGCTGCAGCGAAAATCCGAGAAGACGGTCACCGAAGGTGCGGCGCTATGGCCCCAGACGATCGCGCCCTCCTTGGGCAGTTCGGCGAGCGGCAGGATGCGCGGGGAGTCGGGCACGACATTGTCGCCGCGCGCAGCGTCTGCAGCGGCCTTTTGTACCTCGCCGCTGGTCGCCGCCGCATTGGCGGACGCAGCAGCGCCCACCAGCATGTCGGGGTTCATTTCGAGCAGGCGCGCCGCTGTAATGTCCTGCCGCGTTTCCATGTCATAGACGCGGCCGATGATGAGATACCGCGCTGAGCCATCCACATAGAAGAGGTTGGAGCCGGCGGTCACTTCGCACAGGCCCCGGATCTTGGTGCAATCGACGCCGCTCACCGCTGTCTTGGGGAGCCGAGCTTTCAGTAAGGCCCGGACCGCGCTGCTCTCGTTGCTAACGTCAGCGGCAAGGGCGAGGCTGGCAAGGCCAACGCAGGCGGACGCGGCGATGACGACGCGCGAGGGACGGACAAGCCCGCCCATCCGGCGAACCAGCTTAGTTGCGGACATAGACACCCTCCAGGAAGACAATCTCGACATCGATGCCGGTCGGCATCTCGATCACCGGCTGATATTGTTCGGCCCGTTCGATCAGATATTTGGACACCATGTCGCCGGTCTGGGCGACGCCCTCGCCAATGCCGCCTTCGAGAATATCGCCGGTGGAGAGCTTAGGCCGTTTGCCGTCGGTTGAGATGTTGGTGCCCTGGAAGATGCTGTTGCTGTTGGCGGAGAAGCCCCGGCCAAAGCCGCCCATCATGCCGGCGAGGAATGCCTGGGTGACCAGCGATCCTTCGCGCGACACGACGCGGCCGCGCACGCCGGTCTTGCCTGCAAAAGCGATGAAGCCCTTCACCTCTGACACAGCATAGCGGCCGCCGGGCTGCGGACAGGTCATTTTCTGGAGCTTCACATAGACCTTCTCGCTCGAGAGATCGCCGCGCGCCGCGCCATTGACGAGGCAGCCCTCGATCTTGGTCGTGAGCAGCTTGCCATTGGCAAAGACCGAGCGAGCGGGGCCCGTGACGCGCAGGACCACCGGCAGTGGATCGGTCTGGCTGTTGACCCCGGCGCTGGCATCAACGCCAACGATCACGCGCGCCCGCGCAAAGCTGTTGGGCGGAAGATAGTTGGGACTGTCGGTATAGACGGTATTACCCCTCTCGACCTTGGAAGCCGTCCCGCCCTCGCCGCCAGCGAAGCTCACCATCTTCACTTCATTGGCGCGGCCGACCGCTAAGGGCGCGCCGTTGCCTTGGGAGCCCTCAGGCCGCTGGTAGGCCTGCGTGCCGCCAGGGCCATAAAGGGCTCCGGGCCCTGCTGCTGGTGCAGGCCGCGCTTGGGAGACTTGACGGCGCAGCTGATCATTCTCAGCCTGATAGGCAGAGAGCACCCGCTGCCCGTCGGCCTGCATGGCCTGGTTCTGTCCTTTCAATGCCTCTACTTGCGCCGTCAGCGCGTCCATGCGCTCCTGCTGGCCGCCAACGGCTTTGAGCTGATTTTCCTGGGCTTGAAACTGGTTCTCCGACATCGCCATCCACTCTTGCTGGGAGAGGTTGCGGTTCACGAGATCCTTGGTGGAGACATCGACATCCGTGACGCTGCCCGTTTCGACCTCGTCCGCCTTTTTGTCGTCGCTGAAGATCCAGAAGCAGGATGCGATGAGGCCGACGCCCGCAACCCCGGCGAGCAGGGTCATTTGCTTGCGCCGCACATTCTCGTTGGCCTGGAGGTCAGCTGCGACGGGCGATACGCCGTCGCTTGGCGGAATGGCGGATTTGACTTTACGCGAAAAGAGATCGGCGAGCGCCATCATGGCCTCCCATTTTGCGATACGAGATAGGCGGTCGTGACCTTGCCTGGAGCGAGCTTGGGCTGCGCGATCGAAACGGCGAGCGCGCTGGCTGGCGCGACGGTCGCTTCATTAAGTTCAATGGGCGCTTTGCCCTTATTCTCGATGCGTAGCACCTTGCCCGTAAGGTCGGCGCCGCGATATTCCGCGATCATCTGAACCTTTAGGTCGCCTACATAGACGGGCCGCAGCGAGCGCTGGAGCATGTCATAGCCGGCCGTCGCGCCGCCCGCATACATGGCCTGCATCAACTGCACGGCGGCTTCCTGGGGATCGGGCGCCCCGTCGCCGGGTGCCGCTTCGGCCGCCTTCTCCCGCGCAATGGCGGGATTGGAGACGAACAGTTGCACGGCCTCGTCGCCCGCGATGCGGCACGCGAATTTGTAGACATAGCCGCGCTTGCTGGCGCCGAAGAAGGAGAGCATCGGCCGCTTGAACCCGTCGGGCACCGAGAGATAAATGTCGCCGCGCACCGGTTCATTGACCACTGAAAAATCATCCGTGCTATTGCCGGTCGAGATTTTGGAGACGCTGGCGAATTCGTCTTCCACCAGGCTGATGCGGGTCAGATCCTTGGCCGAAGCCTGGCAATCGACCTGCGCACTATCGTCGGCGACGATATTTTGGTCCGCCCAAGCGGACGGCACTGCGAACGCAGCGGCGATCAGCAACAAGGACGCGCCGATCGTCCGGCGACCGATGCATGGGCGCGACAGCAGGGCGGCGCCCGTCGCGGCGCTGCCGAAGGCAAAATAGGACATCATCAATACTTGACTTCTTCTTTTTCCACGACGCCGAAGCCGATCAGCTTCAAGCTCAGGCCTGAATATTCCCAGTCGTAGCGGAATGTGCGCGGCTGCCTGGAAACGACCTTGCTGCCGACGATGGTCGTGAGATCGCCTGCCACCTCCGAGTGCAGACCGGCAGGGTCGAGCTTCATCGACTGGATGGTGAAGAACTGCGCAATCGAGGACCCGCGTTGTTCCTCCACAATTTTGAGGAGATCGGCCTTGATCTTGCCGTGGACGCGCGGCGCTGTGATATCGAGCACTGCTTTCATCCAATAGTCGAGATTCTGCGGGCTGCGATCGAGCGTTAGCACCACGACATCGCGCGTGATCATCTCGAGATATTCCCGGCTGACACCGGCGCTGCTCACCGTCACTGGAGAGCGCAGTACAGGTTGCAGAATGATTTCGCGGTCACGTGACATGCTGATGAACACCATCACGAGGGCGAGACCGCTCAAAGCGACGCTGGTTGCTGCCAGGATGTTGCGCTGGCGCAGGATGCGCTGCGCTTGGGAATGTTGGAATGAGAGGTCCATATCAGCCTGCCATCAGGCGGAGGTAGGAAGGTGGTGTGGCTCTAAGGCCAGTAAGCCCGGCCGGAAGATGCCAATAGGCCCAGTGCAAAAGCCATGAGGCGGTGCGGCCTGCCTTAGCCTTTCGTAATCCCCACCATGCAGCGCCGCCAGACGCTATGCCGATGATGATGTGCTGAGACAGGATCCCCCAGATGAACGGGGCCACCATCGCCAGGAACTCATCCAGTGTCCACAATCCGATCAGTTCAGGATCGTCTAGATGAGAAGGTATGACATATTTGCCCTGGGCCATAACACCACCCCCCAAAATGGCAGTGCCGGTGCTGCTATTCCCGGTCCTGCCAAAGCGCCTTAGATTGTTGCGGTCACGGTCGAGGTGACGATCGGAATCCCGGTTCCGGCACCCACGCCGACGCCCACGGGGATGGCGACCTGGGCAAGGCTGAAGCGGCCGCTGGCCAAGCCAACGATGCCGCCCGCCAAAGACAGGACGGTGATGATCTTGCCACCCGAGCCCTCGAGAAAGCCGGTGAACTGATTGAGGGCGGTGTCGAAGGTGGCGTCAGCGCCGGCCAGGGCAGGGGAGGCCATGGCCGCAATGCCAACAACGCAGGTGGCCAGGCCAAGCGCTGCGACTTCGCCCCTTTGAGCGAATTTCTTGAGAGACTGCATGAGCAATTCCTTATTGAAGGACGGCACATCATGTGTGCCGAGAAGGAGATTGCGGCGGTCGGATTTCATTCGCCAATGGAAAGCCGACCCGATAGATGTAGGGTCGAGAAAAAAACTCTGTTCAGGCGGCCTTAAGTCGTCATGCGTCCTTGGAGCCGGGACAGCTTGTCCCGAAGGTTAAGACGGATGTCCTGGCCACCGGGACGGCTTGTCCGAGCATTCGGGACCGAATATCAGAGCTGTGCAGGGCGATGTAGTTCTGAACCGAATCGGGCCGGAGACACATGCTGGCATGGTGCTCAGACAATAGACTATAATATCACTAATGGATGTAGGGACTGAGAATGACATCGGGTAAAGTCGTGTTGAAGTTCGAGATCTCAGTTCCCCTTCATGGACTGGCCATCGCCAGCTTCAAGCTCTTCTCGGCGGAAACAAAAAAGGAGGATGCGGTCAGTTCCATCATCACCGATCGACTTCATAATCATAACCGCGCGATCACCCAGACTTCGGCAACCGACCTCAGAGATTATCTCGTCGTCACCAGCGGTGACGCAACCTTGCCGGTGCGGCTCGATCTGACGGAGGCGGATCATGAAACATTCCAGCAGCACAAGGCGATCATCGCCGAGCATCTGGGCCAGGAGATCAGCGACGCCCAAGCCGTCACAGTGATGCTGATCGACTATGTAATTGAACACGCCGCAGTGTCTTTGGTTGACGCGATGGAAACCAAATAGTGACGTCAGATCAACTTCATATTGACCTAGAATCAAGAGCTTATTGCAGAAATGGGGTCTTGCCACGCGCCCGATGATATGCTTTGCGAGTTGCGATCAGTTCGCAACAGGGGCAAGTGATGGACGCTAATGTACGGGATGAGGGCCAACATTCTGCGGTTCTCGCCGAAATGAACCGCTACATTCCAGTGATTCACGGCATGCTGGACGAGCGGAAAATGACGCTTCGCGATCTTGCGATCCGCTCCCAAATCTCCAAAAGCCGTCTCGGTATCATCCTGCATCGGCAGCCGGCGAAGCGCGTCATCATGCAGCTGCCGGAATTTATCGGCATCCTGCGCGCCTTGGGTTTTGAATTGATCCACGCGTGGGCCGGCGCCAAGAAGCGGGAAACCGCAGACATGACGCACGATAAGAGCTTTGACGCCTTCTACGTGTTTCTGATGGAGTTCAATGCGACGTTCCCGGAGATTATGCTGAATACGCCCGAGCTGGAAGGCGTGGAGTTCCGAAGGGAATGGTCGCGTCCATTGGCCGAACTGCTGATCAAGCGGGTGCTCGCCGAGCTCGAACGGCGCCGCCGCGTCCGCGATGAATTTGCGCTCGAGGAAAACTGACGCCGGCTTCAGAAGGTTGATACCGCAGTGATACGGCTGACTCTCGCTCCTGAACTGCGCAATAATATAGGCTGCGCCTGGACTGGTCCGCTCAGCCGCTGCCAGAAATCAAGGATGTTAGCGACATAGCCGCGCGTCTCGCGGAATGGCGGCACCCGGCCATTCCGGACCTTCCCTGGACCCGCGTTATAGGCGGCTAGAGCGAGATCATAACGGCCGAACTGGTCGAGGTGACTGCGCAAATATCTGGCGCCGCCGCGGAGATTATCGACCAGGTCGAAGCGATTGACGCCGAGCATTGCGGCGGTACCCGGCATGAGTTGCGCGAGGCCGAAAGCGCGTTTGGGGGAAAGCGCGAGCGGATTGTAGCGGCTCTCCTGGATGATCATGGCGTCGAAGAGGCCGATTGGAAGGCCATGTTCGCAGGCGATCCTGCTCATGAGCGCAAAATAGCTCTGGCGTCTTCCTTCTGCGTCGGGAGTGAGAAAGCCGGTTGGCCGGTAGCCCAGCGGGTTACAGCCGGGGGTGTAGCTTGGCAAAATGGCTGAGGGGAGGGGAGAAGCACCGCGCATCCAGGCGGGGATGGCGATACCCTCCGTCGTAGAGACGGCGTCGTCAGCCGGCGCAGGCGGCACTTGAGGTTCAGCAAGGCTGCTCGCCATCTGGAACTCTACCCAACGGCGGCTGAGGTCATGAACGCGGAATGCCGTAGCACTGGACGCGATTTTGGTCCCGGCGTTGGCCGCGTGCGCGCTTTCGGCCTGTGCAGCCGAGCTCGGCTGCACAGCGGCGTGGGCCGCGCTGCCCGTCAGATCAATCAGCTGCACTGCGCGCGCCGAATTGTCTCGCGCGAGCGTGGGCGTGCTTGCGATCGCCGCGACCGTGGCGCTCACGGCCATTATCCGTTGCATGATGTGTCTCCCTGCGTTCAGCTAGAAGCCGAGAACAGGAGAAGGAGCTTGTCAACTGCACGCTGGTTCGCGGGGGAGGGGGGCCGTCCGCGCTATAACCGGACCGATCTGGGCTGCTGATCGATAATGCATTGGCGGGCTTATGCCCGGCAAATCTAAGCCTCAGCGCGGCATGCCTCCCATGGATTGGGACTTGGCCCACGTAACTATCGCCTGTTGCGGCATGGCGCCTGACTGCCTGGCAACTTCCCGCCCTTTCGAAAACAGGATCATCGTGGGTATCGAGCGGATCCCATAGCGTCCCGCAATTGCCTGCTCTGCTTCGGTGTCGAGCTTACCCATGCGCATGAAGGGCTCAAGCTGGCGCACCGCCGCTGCGAAGGCAGGTGCCATCTGACGGCAAGGTCCACACCAAGAGGCCCAGAAATCGACAAGCAGGGGTATGCCGCTGCGACTTGCATGCGCATCAAAATTGGCGGCGGTGAGCGTTATCGGCTCGCCTGCGAAGAGTGGCCGCTTGCACCGCCCGCACGTGCCGCCCGCCTGAAGCCTGTGAGCCGGAACGCGGTTCGCGGTGCTGCATTGCGGGCAAATGATGATCAGGCTCTTGTCGTCGCTCATGTAGATAGGCTTTTACTCCCAATGGTGCAGGCGCAGCCGCCTGCGCACACCATCAATTCCCATTCACGATTTCAGATCGCTGCGCGGCAGACAGCGCGTCTGCATTGACGTCAGCCCTGTCGATTGCTTCTTCCTTGGCTTCGCCGGCTTCTCTTGTCGCGTCCGCCTTGGCCTCCATCATGTCTTCAGCGGTGCCGCTCATATTGTCAGCCATCGCGTCCATCTTGTCCGCTTTGTTTTCCATCGCTTCCTGTGCCTGTTCACCCAGCTTGTCGTCTCCTTTTCCGCCGCAGGCTGCCAGCGCCAAGCTGATCGCGAACGCAGTGATGAAAGTGGATGTGCGGTTCATGGTCTCTCTCCCAAAGCTGCTGGTGTAACGGATGACGATCATGTTGGGTCCCCGTTCCATTCCAACCTATGGGCAATAGCCCAAGCCCCCTGTGTATAGGCGGCGCATGCGCTGCCCGCCCCACCTTGCGAGATTTAGTGTTATGCACTAGATTGGTGGCATGGAACGAGCAATCAGCGCTAGTGACGCCAATCAGCGTTTCTCGGAACTCTTACGCGCAGTTGCAGAGGGCGGGAGCTTTACTGTCATGTCGCGCGGCCGCGCCGTGGCAAGGGTGCTGCCCGTCGACCGTGCCCGCGAGCAACGATCGATACAGCATCTACTGAAATTTGTGGCTGCCTTGCCCGTGCGGCATGCAGGAAACTGGTCGCGTGACGATCTTTACGAATGACGCGCGTTGCCCTCGACACCAATATCTTGGCCTATCTCGCAGGGGTCAGTCGTGACGCTCGCGACGACGCGAAAATCGACCAGATTAGAAATCTCATCGCGCGGCTTAGTAGTGGGGTGAGCCTTATTGCTCCAGCGCAGACGCTTGGCGAACTGTTCGTCGTGTTGCGCCGGGGTGGCGCGAGTGCGGACGAGGCGCGGGCGGTGCTGATCGAGTTTGCTCAAGCTTTTGGCAGTTCGGCTTCAGAACCCAAGACCATAGTTGCTGCCGCGGATCTAGTGGTGGACCATAAGCTGCAGTTCTGGGATGCATTGATCCTCACTGCGGCAGCCGACGCAGGTTGCACCTTGCTGCTGTCCGAAGACATGCAAGACGGATTCGTGACGCGAGGGCTGACGGTCGTCAATCCGCTACGTGACAGTCTGAACACTAAACTTGCTACGCTGCTTGAGGCCTCGCACTAAGCAGACTCATTCGCCCCACAGCGCGAGCCTCATCGTCCGCGGGAGCGTGGGCGTGCTATCGATCGTAGCGATCACCGCGCCCAACGTCACTATCCATGCATGATGCTTCTCCCTGTGTCGGAAGGCCGGCTAGCCTGAAGAATTGACACTTGCACCGTCCGCACGTGCTGCCCGCTCGCAGATTTTGGCAGGCCGAATTCAGTTGTAGTCGGGCTCTCCATCATCGTGCCCATGCGGATTTCACCGTTGCTTTTGATCATCCCATTGAATGAAGTGAGGTTTCAATTCGTCGGGCAATTCTTCATAGAAGGCGGCGTCCAGCGCGTAGTGCGGCATTGTCTGCCAAACGGCGTTGAGTAGCGCGATGCCTTGCTGGCGATCCTTGGGCCTTTTCTGCGGACTGCGCTCCGGTTTTTGTGCCATCCACAGCTTTTGGAGAGCGAACCATCGAGGATCAGGCGCCACAAGGCGAGCCGCCTCGCCGTCGCGCACCCCCACCACCCGATCGACCGGTCGACCGTTTAGAAGCCATTCTTGCTCAGGAAGTGGCACGGGTCGAGGCTTGTCCCGCGCAATTTGCCCGCCGATCCGGCTTGGAGCGGACAGGATCTCAATTTCATAAGCGCTGGCGTTGCGAGCTTGGAAGGGCCGTTCGGCATTGACCGCATAGGTCATATCGACCTCCTTCAATATCTTCCACAGCGTCGTACGGTCTTCATCAGCATTCGTGGCGGTAAGCGCGAGATCAAAATCGAGGGTTGCGTCCGGCGCATCGCGTATGAATCCGTTGGCTTCAAGCGCGTAAGCAATCAGCGCATTGGTGCCTACCACCATCGCTTGGTCCCCAAGAAAGCGCATGCGATCTGCCTGGCGCAAGATCTTGCCCGCTTCCGTTGGGAGCATGGGAAGCCGCAGGGCGCGATAGAGGCTGCCTTGCTCCTTTAGGGTGGCTTTGCTCCGAGTCAGGCGGGCTTTCAATTCGGCCTTGGCGGTCTTGTACTCATCGAATTCCGCTTGTTTTTCCGCATCCACTGGGCCTTTGCTTTTCATGCTCCCCATTCGGTCGGTCACTTCGTAGAGATATTCCCGGCCAGACACTTCTTTGATGCGCATATTGTAGGGCATGTCGTTGAGGGTGCGAAGGGTCTCCATCCAGACCTGATAGGCCTGCTCAAGATTGACGATGACCCTTGCTTGCTCGTCGGAGAATGATTGAACGGCCATGATTTACCCCGCAAAATGCGCCTTTTTCTACTTTGCAGGGTAAACCACGTAATTTCAAGGTTTACCCTGCAAAACGTTTTCCTTCTCATTTGCAGGGTAAAGGGTGCGCAAGTTCCAGCAGGATGATCACAGGATCGGCTTTCCACCTATTCCCTCTAGCCAACGTGCGATGGCCGCGATGATGTGGCTCCTCTCGCATTGCGTCAGTGGCCGACCTTTAGGAATGGCGTGCCACCTATGGAGACAGGAACGGCAACAGGTCGCGGTAGCATGCTGAGCAATAAATACAGGATGCCCGCGCGTCGGTGTCTGTTTCCCGTCGTTTGCTGGCTCCGCCGTTGCGAGGCGCTTGGCAACGAAGTCGGCAGCATGCGTCAAAATGACAGGCAGGCCTCGGTCCTTGAGATAGGCGAGCTCAGCAGTGCCGAGCCGGAATCTGGATCGGAAGCGGGAACGAGCCAGGCTGGCAAAAACCATGTTCAAATCGCGCATGTTGCAGCTCAACAGTTTGGATTGCAGAACGAGGCTGTGTGCCGCCGCGCGGAAATGGAGGGCCGGTGCGACGACTGGTCGTTCACGCGATGCATAGAAATTTCGCGCCGGGTAGGACAGGGCAAAAAAAAGGGCCGATCGAGAACGACCAGCCCATTGAGTCTTAGGAGAGGATGCCTGAAAGGCAGCCCCCCTTTCGCATCGCATCTTCCTTCCGACAAATGCGAAGCGTGAGCGAGCGATTGCATAAAGTGCAAGCGGCGCCGCATGGAAGCTGCTGCCGCCGGTCGAACGGAGTGGCAGAAGTGTCACTTTACCCGCTTAGAAAAAGTGACATTCGGGAAATAGGGTGGAGCGCCACCGCGTCCGACGGCGCTCACTTCCTTAGCCGTTTAGCTGGTCTTTGACCGCCTTGGCAGGCGTGAAGGTCAGCTTCTTTGACGCTGCGATCTGAATCGTCTGGCCATTTGCCGGATTGCGGCCTTCACGAGCCGGGCTATCCTTCACCTTGAACTTGCCAAAGCCATTCAAGCTCACTTCATTGCCGTTGGCAGCGGCGCTGGCAATGGCATTGAACACCGCGTCGACATAGGTGCGAGCGTCGGCTTTGCTAAGGCCATGCTCCGTCGCGATGGCTTCGGCGAGTGCGCTATTGTTCATGAAGGTCTCCGCTAAAAATGGAGCGGCCATATCTATCGGCTTTTTCGCCTTGGGCAATGAGATTTGCGGGGCGAGACAGTCCTGCGCCTCCCGGTAAAGTGACACGTGTGTTTTTTGTCGTTTGCTACTTGTGCAGGGGGATTCACATGCGGGCAGCTTGTGCTAGATTCCTGATATGTTCCAGCAGGCCGATCTTTTCGCACCCTATGAAGCAGCGTCCACCCTGGGTTCGCTGCCCGATCTCATCGAACGTATCTCGCAGGTCTCCAAGCGACCCCGTTACGCATTCATGGTCCTGAACCTCATCTACAAGGCCGTAGGGCAGGGCGATAGCGTTGGACCTTATGTACGTTATGGCGGCGCGCTGCTGCCGGTACGGGATTGGCTCTGCGAGGCGCTGATTCCGCTTGCCCAGCGTGACGGTAGGCGGCGCACGCTCATAGAGGCGGTGCGCGCGAACCTGGTCGCCAAAGGCCAGCTGCCGGAGGATCCCGCTGCAGCGGAGATCCTGCTCGCTGAGGAGGTGAAAGCACGGATTTTGCGGTCGGGACGGACAAGCATCAGCCGCGCCGCATCAGACCTCGTGCGCGCGGGTTTACTGCGGCGTCACTATAAGGGGTATCGTGTTGATCATGCGAACCGCGGCGCGCAGCGGGAGGCTGTCTATACGATCACCCCTGAGGCGAGGAGAGCTCTTGGGCGTGTGCATTGAGCCGGCGCCATCGCACCGGCGCTGCTTCAATCATCCGGTGGAATATAATCCGGCCAAAAGCCGGAATCCGGATCGGCTTTGTTCTCATGCAACTCATCGTGGGTCGTGACTGGCTCAGGAGGCGGCGGCGGTAAGGTAGGGGAGCCGCCATCAAGATGCACTCGAATGATCGCACCGTCCTTGGTGGCAGCCTGGAAAATGGCGCGGACGTCCTGACCTTGACTAATCTTGGAACCAATCCACCCGCACCGTTCTGCCGATAAATAACCGATCTGCAATCCGCGGAACGAGAACACCGCAACGGCGGAGCTGTCGGTCTTGTTGTTGGGTTCCAGTATAAGCGAAATTGGATCGCCAGGATTGAGCATCCGGATCTCGAACTGCCGGTTCGTGCCGTCGGCATTGGGGTGCAGTGCTCCCACGACGGCAAGACTGAGTTCTTGTGGCATCGGGCGCGCTTAAGCGAAACGCCGCTGCGCTGTCCAGAGCGGAAGGAGAGCAATGCGACTAACGAAGCGTCGGTCTGTCAGTTGCCCAAAATGGAGGCAGCCCCACCCGAGGGCAGGGCTGCACATTCTTTAATCAGTTGGTTGCGGGTTCGGGGGCCTTTGCATCGATATTCGCAGCAGCAGCCTTTGTATTGGCCTTTGACGACTTTGGCTTGCCGGCTGCCTTGACGTTCGGCGCAGGCTTTGCCTTGGCAGCGCTCGCCTTGGGTTTGGCTGCCTTTCCAGCATCGCTCTGCGGAGCGTTCGCCACACTGTCAGCCTTCTCGGCTTTCGCAACGGCCGGAGTAGAGGATTTTTCTTCCTTGGCCAATGCAATCGAAAGGCGCTTGCGCGGGGCAGCCTTGGCGGCTGCAGGCGCCTTTACCTCGGCCTTCTCGGCCGATGCGGGGGGCGCCTTCGGCTTAGCGGCCTTGGCAGCTGCTCGTGCGCTCTTGCTCTCCGCTGCCGGTGCTTCAACAGCCGGGGCATTGGTGGCTACAGAGGTAACGGCGGGCTTCCGGCCAAGACCCAGTCTCTGCGCTACAGCGCGACGCGCGTCAGAATAGCTCGTAGCCACCAAAGGGTAGGACTTGGGAAGTTTATAGCGATCGCGATATTGTTCTGGGGTCAGCCCATGCGTGGCAAGATGCCGCTTCAGCGTCTTGTAAGGCTTCCCGTCAATGAGACTGATGATGTGCTCGGGTGAAGACAGGCTCTTGCGGACAGAGACTGCTGGCACAAATTCCTGTGCCGGTGTTTCGCTCACAGCAGGCGTGGGCTCTTCGGTCAACGCGGCCCGCGTCGTCTTGATCAGCTCGGCAAGACTTTCGCTGGAAACCGTGTTCTTCGATACGAAGGCGCTTAGCAGTTGAACGGTGAGTGCGGTGATGTCGGACTTGTTTTCGTCTGCCATGAGGAGGGACCTGTAATCAGTGAAGGCCCCTCCTTTAAACATATTTGTAGAGATGTAAATGTCGCGTTGTTGATGTGACTCTCTGTTCACCGCCGAAGTTCGACAGTTTCCATTCCTCAAGTGATATGAAGCAGCAGTTTGCGAGAACATCTCCAGCCCGATCAATCGAGCAGCCCTCGTGGCAAAAGGCATGTTCGGGGTCGGCGAACTTCGATTGCCACTTCAAAATGTCGCAATGCTCGCATCTTGGCTAATTGTGACATTAGGGTATTGTCTGCTGAGGCTCTCTCACTTTTGCCCTATACCATATCGTCTAGGATGCACGCAGCATTGGCCCGGAAAAATCCCAAACTACCGTTCGGAAACCTCGCCTTTGGACCTGTCATTGGGTTCAGCCTCAACCAGTAAGAGGAACGGCTGGATCTTCAGGCCTTTTGCGATCCTCTCGATATTGTCGATCGAGACGTTGCGCTCACCCCGTTCAATCCCACCGAAATAGGTCCTGTCCATCTCGATTTCATAGGCAAAATCTTGCTGGCTGAGGCCGGTTTCCAGTCGAAATCGGCGAACATTTGTGGCCACGATGGTGCGTAGCCGTCCGGGGTGGGTGCGTTTCACGCTTCACAAATCGCCTACCGGATGGTTATAAGGCGACGGGTTTTAAGCATCAATTCATCAGCGGCGACTATTATGAGCCTACCGGTTTTGAAATGGGGTACGTACGTGAACAGACATTTGCCTGGCGGCCGATTGGCCGCGCAGCTCGATGCACTGTCCAGAGAAGAAGTGTGGTTGGCGATCGTGGTTGGGACGGCGATTGTTGCCTTTCTCGACTATAGCGTGCCGGCGGCGGACCTTGCGCCGGTGTACATTGTGATGATCTGTGGAGCCTGCTGGGGCTTGGGCGCACGCGAAGGTTATCTTGTTGCGGCGAGCGCTGCGCTCCTGAGTGCCACTTCCGCAATTCGTTACGGGATCATCGCCCATTCCGACGTGGCGATGATGCAAGTGGGAATCCGCGTAGTGGCGCTCCTGTTTCTCGCCGCGACCGTCACAAGCTTTCGGCGTTCCTATGATCGTGAACGGTTTCTCGCTCGCCACGATCCCATGACCCACATGCTCAACAAGGAAGTGTTTCAGCGCTGCGCCCAGAACATGATACTGGACGCTGCCCGCGCTCGGCACATGCTTCTCCTCCTTGTCCTTGATCTCGACGATTTCAAAGCGGTGAATAGCCGGGGCGGGCATCAAGCAGGGGACGAGGTGATCCGGAGATTTGCCGACGCCCTTCTAGCGGCGCGTCGAAGCGATGGTCTTGTCGGCCGAGTAGGGGGTGATGAGTTCTCCTACCTTGCCCGGGTGTCATCTGCACAGGACTCGTTGAAGGTCGCGCGCAGCCTTCATGCTCATCTCACCGCTGTTCTGGCGGATGAGCGCTATCCGGTGACGTGCAGCATTGGTGCGCTGCTCATCGCACCTGACAAGCGCAGGGATTTTCAGCAACTGATGCACGCTGCTGACCTCGCCATGTACAGTGCAAAGAAGACAGGCAAAAACACCGTTCGAATTCTGCAAGCCGAGCAATCGGGCGAGAATAGCAGCCTGTTAGACGATGCGCCCAATGGTCCACTTGAGCCATGAAGGATCTTGCTTCGCTTCGCGCACGCGCGACCCGGCTAATGCGGGAAGCAATGGTCCTGCTCGACGAAGCGGGTGAGGGCATTGCTGCTGCGCGGCTGCAAAGCGCGATCGACACGGTCAGCCCCACCGGTGGGTGGTATGATGCAGAAGCGCGTTCCGAAGAACCAAGGAGGTCGACAATCGCGGCGCGGCAGCATGCGGCGCTCGTGCGGGCGATCGGCGGTGTTCTTGCCGGCGCCGCGGCTTCCTTGGCTCGGCGAAAACCAATGTCGGTCAGTGAGTTTGCGAGATTTCTTGCGTCCTATGCTGCTGTCACCAGCGAAACTTCTAAGGAAGAAGGACAAATCATTGCGAGTTGGAGCAGCATCTTGCATGAGGTCGCTAAGGAGGGTCGTGGATTATAGCATCAGTGGCGATCTAGTGGGGTGGGAGGCTGCTCACGAAATTGAAGCTTCATGCGTTGCAACAGAGCTTGGGGCGGCACCCTGGCGCAATCGACCTTTCACCCCTGTTTATTGCTCCGACCTGATCCCACATGACGATGCTCATTGTCATGCCCCACCACTGAACTTCAATCCTCCGGTGCGATGGTCACCCGCAGGCCATCGAGGGCCTGGCTAAACGGCAGCTGGCAGGAGAGGCGAGACGTTGCTGTTCTGTGATCCGAACTATCCAGAAGATCGCCCTCGTCATCGGTCATAGGCGGCAGTTTTTCGATCCAATCTTCATCAACATGAACATGGCAGGTTGCACAAGAACAACAGCCTCCGCAGAGCGCCAGCACCTCATCGATACCCGCGTCTCGGATGGCTTCCATGACCGAAACCTCCCGCGACTCCACAATATTGATCTCTGCACCCTTGCGGGTAGTGACAATGAGTTGAGGCATTTGGCGTTATCCACCGATGGTCATTGAGTCTGATCAGCCCGGGGCCGCTTCAGAATCAGCGCCCAGGGCCCGATCGATATTGTCGAAAAGGATATGCAGATCATCGTGTCCCGCATTTTCAGCATGGATGCGAACCGCGGAGGCGAGTTTATGAAGCTGGTGTTTCGTTCCATCATCAAGCTGGCCCACAGCGTCCAGCCGCTTGATGAGTACGCCAACCATCATCAGGGCCAGCATGGCGATATGATCGGTCTGACTTTCCACTTGCATACGGCGCTCCTCTTGTGAGTCGAGCACTTATCATCTGCCTAGCTAGATGAGTTTACAAGCGCGGCGGCTCCGCTCTCTCATGAGCAATGCAAGAGCAGCCGCTCGATCCTGATATGGTAGCTTTCCGAAGGACGAGCGCCTGACGCTGTCGCCTAGACAGGCACTTTACGCCTTTGACGCGAACGCATCGCCTTGCCGCTTGGAAGCGACCCAGCTTCCGGAGCAGGGCCTTCCGCCTGCTCTGCTCTCTGCATGATCTTGGCGACGCCTGCCTCATATTTGAGGTTGTGGACGGAGATTGCCGTTTCCACGCGCTGCACGCCAGGTAAGGGCCGGATCTTTGCCTTTACTACGCGGTCAAGCTGCTCGATGTTGGTGAACAGGCCCATCGCCAGGATGTTGAAGCGGCCCAGTAGCAACACGACGCAGTTGATCTCGGGAATTCGCTTCAATTGCTCCGCTATTGCGCGCACACGAGAGGGATCGGCGTCGATGCCCATCATGCAAAGGTTGGGGGAGCCGGCCATTCGGAAATCGGTGACGACCGTGAATTGGATCAACCCATCTTTCTGAAGCCGTTTGATCCGCTGCCGGACGGTGCCTTCGGTAACACCCAACTCTTTGGCGATTGAGCGGTTCGAAACGCGCGCATCGTGCGACAATATATCCACTATTCGACGGTCAATTGCGTCCAGCTTGTGTTGGCTCATATCTGTCATAGGGGAACCACGTTGAAGTGATATTTAAGGATATCGACTGCTACCCTGGAATCGACCTGGGAAACGCCTTTGACGCCAGCAATATGATTATAAAGAAACTCCTGGACCTCAGCGAAGTCGTGCAGAGCGACTAGCAGCTCCAGATCATAACTCCCGCTCATTACGTTTACGCTCAGGACCTCAGGGAATTTCGCCAGGTCGCTACCCACCTTGTGAACGTCACGCCCTTGCACCCGCACCCCGACAGCGATGATGACATTATAGCCCCAAGCCGCGAAATCAGAGACCGCGACGACGCGCATTGCGCGGGATTCTTCCATCCTCTGCAAGCGCGCCGATACTGTCGCGGCGGATACCGATAATTGCTCAGCGATGTCCTGGTTGGTCGCCCTGCCGTTTGTTCGCAAAACCGAGATGATCTCGTTGTCGAGTTTTGACAGGGAAGGTCCAGATGAGGGACGGCCATTTCTTAAGCGCATGTCGTGAAATCTCCCACGGCGCGGCCTCATAGCGTTGAGAAATGATGGCTGCTAGAGCAACGCCAAGCTCTTCGGCAGGAGAGTGAGAGCGGCGAGTCTTAGATTGCAGGAAATTGCATTTTAGAATTACGAATATCAATATCCGATCCCTGATCTCTGTTCTTCTTGCGTAGAAGATCCCCGTACTAACTTGCTTATAATTTTTTTCCGAGGTGAAGTGAGCTGCATGCGGGCTACGGAGCTGGGATAAGGTCCTGCCTCGCTGTTCGCTCCCTTAGTCTGTCCGAGATGTGGCAGAATCGCTGGCAATCGGTTATTATTCTCGGCAGGCGCAAGCCTGGGAAGCCCCGCCGTATTCCCCGCTGCGGGGCTTCTTCTGCGGTGGCGGACGCCACTCACCAGCGGAACGAGCAAGGACTGGTAGGATGCCATCCTCAATCGGTACACGTCTGACGGTCCGTTCGGCTTAGAAGCGATCGAACACAGAACCCATTCGCGGAGAAAATAGCCGGTCATATGTTTTGAGGAGATGCGTATCGGTCATCGCTGCGACATAGTCGCAGATGATCCGCAGATCGCCGTCCGCCTGTTCAAACTTCAGAAGTTCGTCGCGTGGTAAGAGGCGAACCGGATCTGCCTGCATCGCCTCAAAGACGGCAATCACCATGGCTTGGCCCTTGAACTCGAGATGCTGAACGGCGGGGCTGGTGATGACCTCACGCACGACAAAATCCTGGAGCGCATCGAGAAATTGACGCTGTCCATCTCGTACGCGCACGCGATAGCGCAGGAGCGGCTCTGAAAATTCCTTGTGCTCGACATATTCGACGGCGGTCAGAAAATGATGGACCAGGCGGCCCATTAAGCGCTTCCGGGACGCAGGGCCACCGAAGAGCCCGTCGAGCATTAGCGAGAAAACATCATTCGCGCTTTCCCCCGGATATTTCTCCTTGAGGGCATCAAGGAAGGTTGGGCAACGATCCTGTACCGCGCTGGCGAAGCCGTCCCGCGCGACCAAGCCAAGGGCGATTGCGTCTTCCAGGTCATGAACGCCGTAAGCGATGTCATCTGCCGCATCCATGATGGAACAATCCAAGGACTTGTGAAGCGATCGGCCATGCTTGCCTGGGGGGGAAATGTAGGATTGGAAGGCTTCTCGATCAGAAGCGGAGAGGAGCGCCAAGACCCAATCTACGATGTCCTGCTCGCTGTCATGATAGCTTTTGGGCGGCTTGCAGGCTCTGCCGTCGAGGATCTTGATGGTGGTCGGGGCATCGAGAAGGGAGGGCAGGATGTCGGGATTGTTCACCCAGCTGAATGCAACAGGATATTTGAGAACGCCAAGCATCGTCCTGCGGGTAAGGTTTGCCCCAGCTTTCTCGGAGAAATTTTCCAGTCGGCCGAGGATACGCAGGGTCTGGCCATTGCCCTCGAAACCCCCAGCGCCGCGCATGCAGTAGTTCAGCGCGATTTCGCCGCCGTGCCCGAAGGGCGGATGACCAAAATCATGGGTACAGCCGATCGAGTGGATGGTGCCGCGATCAGGGAGCAGCGCCGAGGCGGGATGATCGGGAAAGCTTTTTGCGAGTTGGCGCGCGATGCCGCCTGCGATCTGCGCGACTTCGAGCGAATGTGTGAGGCGGGTCCGATAGAAGTCGCTGTCGCCCAGGTTCAGGATCTGCGTTTTGCCCTGCAGGCGCCGAAATGCGGCCGAGTGGATGACCCTCGAGTAATCGACGTCGCCATCGTCACGGGCATCTTCACTTTGCGGGTTCCAGCCCTCGCGGCGCGCTGACCAGCTCATGGCTTATGGTAGCCCCATCTGTGCTTGTGTTGGTGTGATCACGTCGGCGAGGTCGTAGCTGCTCCTGCTCCTGCTCCTGCTGGGCCAACTACTGGTGGGCGAAGGAATTGGGAAGCCACAGCCCATTGCGGCGTGAATAGGATTTCCAAGCTAATGCCGAGCGTAAATCCGCGTCCCACCCGTGCCAAATGCAGTCACAACATAAGATTGTTTTGGCTGGCCTGGCACGTCCATGCCGGGTGAACCGAGCGGCATTCCCGCAACGGCCAAACCGCGGATACCCTTGGGTCGCTGGGCAAGAACACGGCGCATGTCAGCAATCGGAACGTGACCCTCAAACACCATCCCGTCGATGAGGGCGGTGTGGCAGGAGGCAAGTGTGGCAGGGACGCCGCGGGCGCGTTGGAGAGCGGCTCTTGCTCGGTCATCGATTATGGTGACGCGGCGGCCCAGTTGGGCTTGCACCTGCTTTGCCCATTTCTCGCAGCAGCCGCAGCCAGGATCACGGTGCACGATGATGGGCGAGGCGGCGCTGGCAGCAGCGGAAAGCAGCATCAATGCGGCCGCAATGAGATGACGTTTCACGCTTTTGAGCCTCCTTGCAAATCTCGTTAGGCATAGCGGCGCTGCGAGCCTTAATCCACCGATCCTTGGGTGCAGCGCAGCCGGTCTGCCGTCTTGCAAATCCGACGATTACCGACCTTTCTTCGACGCATCATTCTTGCAGGGACTGGGTTCTTAAGCGCCGGGACTGCAATGTAGGCTGCTCGCTGCCGACCAGCGCCAGCCGTGCCCATCGCGATCAGCGGATCACGGAGATCGTGACGCCCACGGCATCCGCTACGGTGCGCCACTGCTTATCTGCGGTAAGTGCGGGAAGGCCATCGCGCTGGGCAAGCGCCAAGCAAAACCGGTCGCCAAGTGACAGGCCGACTTCCGCTGTCGCAGCGCGCAATCCTCCGGCGATCGTCGCCAACGCCTGATCCGCGGCGACAACGTTCATGGGCAGCGGCCGAAGCATGGCATCGACCTGATCGGCAGGCATGCCGGCACGAATGAAATGGCTGACCACCTCTGCGTAGTTGACGCTCGACATGCGCGCGCTGGCAATGGCGTCGGCGACCTTCGCCGCGCCGGGCTCGTTCCGGAGCAGGGCCAAGAGCGCCGAGGCATCGAGCACCGTTTCGCTCACTCGCCGGATTTCTCACGGCGGCGGGCGAGGAAGGTATCGACAGAAGCCTCTCGATTATGACCGGTATATTGCTCGGCCAGCGCTTGAGCATGGGCGATCGACTGTGCGACAGTGCGCAGGATCACCCCGTCTTCGGTCTCCTCGACCAGTAGGGCGCCGCCCCGAGTAAGACCGAGCCGCCTGCGGATGTCGACGGGCAGGCTCATCCGGCCGTTGGGCGTGATCGTTATTTGCACCGCCATGGCATTGCTCCAGTTTGACCGATGCAAGGGCATCAAGGCATCTGAAAGTGGTTGTGCCATACACTCCAAAATTAGTCACGATCGTCCGCATGTGCCATAGCCAATGTTCCTGCCGGTGATGCTTGTGATCGATGATCCTTGCCACCGTGCCGCGCTTTAGTCGGTTGACGCGTTTAGGCGACCTCAATTTAGAGGAATTGTCCATCCGCGAGCCGCGATGCAAGCGTCAAGTCTGTCGATGCTCTAAGTCGAGCGATAGCGAAGCAGGCTCCCTGGGTCGGTCCGCTCGATCCGAGGCCGGGGCGAGCTCAGAACAGATTGTTTTGCGTGGTTGGTTTCACCTGAAAATGGGGCGGTGTGACCTTGGCAGCGGTTACTTTATGATAACTGAAGCACAGTGAACAGCCGATCCGATCCAGCAGCTCTTCGGCCGAATTGACTACATTCTTCATCCGCGCAACGGACTTGTGGTGGTAAATATCGTTACGTGCCTCGCGAACCGTCCGAAATTTGGCGGTGAATTCGTTGTGCGTCATGGGCTGGCCGGCTTGGAAATAGCGGTGTGAAAAGACGCTCCAATGTTTAGCCATGAGATCGCCGATATGCGAGAGATCGCATAGTTCCGAAAAAGCGTACCCGTCAACGACGGTGTCGAGCTGCGGCTTATTGAGACGCTGTCCTTCGATCGAAAAGATGATCTGACCGATCAGGTGCGCGGTGTCACTCGCGATTGGGACGCCGTAGATGTTCGAAATGGAGCGCGCCCTACCTCCACGCTGCAGCGCTAGGCGCACCGGCATCCACCAGGCTGCGCGGCCATAATGAGTCTCTAGTTCGACCGCGACAGTGGAGCGGAACGCCGTCTCGAATGTATGGAAAATGGGGAAAAGCTGCGCATGCTCTGCGACCTTGCGATAATAGATACTCAGGATGGCGGCGCGTTGATCGTCGAATGATCGCCGGATTAAAGCGCGGTTCGCCGCCGCCTCCTTAAGCGCAGCACCCATGAGGTAAGGGCTGACCAGGTGCAGGTCGCGCTCGAACCGGTCCACCTGACCGGGTGTCGGGGTGAAATGGAGATGATGCTGAAAAAAATCGAGCAGGATGCGTTGGCTGGCTGTGGGCATTGAGGTAGGCGCGGCTCAAGTCCAGGGGAAGCGCCTGATAGTCTGATCTTGACATCTCCACCAGCGTTTGCCACATAAAAGTTACTCGGGTGATGGTGCTGCTTCGGGAGCACGAGTCGTGTAACGCGGACGTCGCAAGAGTCTAAACCATCTAAAGGGTCCCTTACGGGGCCCTTTTTCGTTGGTGCAGTCTGAGCGCCTGACCCAACTCTTGGGAGAGCTCAATGAGCAACACGGAGACCAAGTCTGCGGCGGAGATTCACGAGCAGGGCTAGGATTTCGCACCTCGAGATAAGCTTGGGACCAGCCAAGCGACGTCGATCGACCTTTAACGGTGACTCGCGATCGTGGGAAG
Organism: Sphingobium sp. TomTYG65; assembly: GCF_055395525.1. Taxonomy (NCBI): domain Bacteria; kingdom Pseudomonadati; phylum Pseudomonadota; class Alphaproteobacteria; order Sphingomonadales; family Sphingobiaceae; genus Sphingobium; species Sphingobium sp. TomTYG65. Next base: position 85,573 of record NZ_AP027332.1, read on the forward strand.
AGATGCGCGGGATTAGGGCAACACATGGCCGTCATGCTAGATTTCAAGTAGGCCATCAGGATATTCGCACGCCATCACCCGCTTGCGCGCCAACGTCCTAGCTACGGCAGTGGGCTTGGTGACAGAACTAATGCACATTTGGCCTTGGTGCTGCTTAAAAGCGCTCCGCACCTCTTAGGGCCGGTCCTTGATAGTGAAAATGCAGATATTGGTATCAAGCATGAACTTCAGCATCAGAAAGCCTCGCGGGTCTGATCTGCCGGCTGCTCGCGTTCCGACATGAAATCTGCGGTGACACCTTCGCCTTCAAACCAGCTGTCCCAACCCTCACCTGCAGGGGCGATGATACGCGTTCGACCTGAGGCTATCACATCAACTCGCTTCACGCCGTGGGGAAGGGCGGCAGCCTTTGGCAAACGCACTGCTTGGCTGCGGTTGCTCTGAAATACAGAACCTTGCTCCACTCTACCCTCCTGCAGGATTATCTGAGCATCGTAGGCATTTAGGGACTGGTTGGGATATGTCTATGGGATATACCAAATCATAGCGCACCGCTCCTGGTACAGCGCGGCGATCTGCTCTCCTGCAAGTCCGAAGACCGATCGGGCTTTAAAGCATCGGCGTTGGAATAAGGCGGCGTCTATAGTTGGGACTGCAATGTGGCTCGTTCGCCGCGGTAACCAGTGCCAGGGATGCTCAACACCAGTCAGCGGATGACGGAGACCCTACGGCACCGCGAAGGGCGCGCCATTGCTGTCTACGGTAAGTGCTGAGAGGCCATCGCGGCGGACGAGTGCCGCGCAGAACGGGGTCATTAACAACGCCCGGGTTGTCTTGGTGCACATGCTATGTTGCCAGAACCCCGATAAAGTATGACGCGCCCGCCGTGGCGAAAGCGCCTGGAAAGGGTGACGAACCCTTCGAACCTGGATTTCGCACTTCGATTTAGAATCCACCGATTACAAAATTCCGGATTGATAATAGTAATTATGTTAATAGCAATACCCAAACTGTCCATGTGAACTATGTCTATTGTGATGGCGGAAACCTTGCGATTGCGGTGGCCTTCCAACAATATCTGCCACCGTGTCCACTTGGTGCTCTCGATCGCCCTGGCAGGCCGCACGCATCGTCATGCCCGATGGTCGTCGGTCGTGGACGATATTGGATGAGCGTGGTGACATCGTCGAGAACCTGAGCCGCTAGATCGTTCATCTTGGGGTTCTCGTGACTGCCGTGCAAAAGTGCTGCCAAGCAACCCATTGGAATTGCTAATATAATAGCACGTCTCTCGCGGTAAGTGATTGATATCCCGCATTCTGGAGGTTTTTTATATTACGCTCGTGATCCCGGCCGTCGGCGGTTTCCCGCCCAGGAGCTGATCCCGGTGCGGCGAAACGTCAACGGTGATGACGCCTTTGGTGTTGATATGCTCATGCGCATTGGGGGCGATGTGCATGATGTGATAATCCGGTAAGGTGTCCGGCATTTGCGCTCGAGCCTCACCGACAAAAGCTCTGCGATCAACGTTCAGCGCCATATCCGCTCTCCCTTGAATTTGCCTGTTCCCAGCCTGATGACAGGAAAATCCTAATGGGCATGATATGGATTTTTCATAAAGGCATAGCGCTGAACTATGCGTCGGCGCGTGTATTTGGCGAGGGTTCGCCTTATGGTATTGGTTGAAATGCCAGAATTCCATAGGCTCGCCCTATGGCAATCCCAAATTTTCGTATTTGCGGTAAATGCCAAGACCCAGCTACAGCTCAAACGCGCAAGATAGCGCTACCAAAGTAAACTCACGCCCATCGATGGAGCGTGTGAGAGGGGATCATGGAGCAGAAGAGACAGTTTCATCTGGCATCGGCCGCCTGTCTGGCCGTGGCGATGGTGATCCTTTCCAATCCGGCATCAGCGCAAGCCGACCCGCAGGACAGGGCGCAGGCATTGACGGTCAATCTCGTTTCGCGAATGACCATCGACGAGAAGGTCGATTAACTGATCAATGCCGCTCCGGCGATCCCGCGCCTGAACGTGCCCGAATATAATTGGTGGACGGAATCGCTGCATGGCGCGCTCGGCACCGTGCCGACCAGCAATTTTCCCGAACCGATCGGGCTGGCGGCGACCTTTGATGATGCGCTCGTTAAGGATGTCGCTAGGCATATCAGCGTCGAGTTGCGCGCCCTGCATGGCCTGGCCCGCAGAACGGGCCGGATGGATCGGATCGGCACCGGCCTCAATACATGGTCCCCCAATATCAACATCTTCCGTGATCCGCGATGGGGCCGAGGGCAAGAGACCTATGGCGAAGACCCCTATCTGACCGCGCATATGGGTGTGGCCTTTGTCACCGGCATGCAGGGACCGAACCCCGACCGTCCCGACATCATCGCGACGCCCAAGCATTTCGCGGTGCACAGCGGCCCGGAATCCACCCGCCACAGCGCCAATGTCTTCGTTTCACGGCACGATATGGAGGACACTTACCTGCCCGCCTTCCGCGCCGCGATCGTCGATGGTCATGCCGGATCGATCATGTGCGCCTATAACCGCATCGACGGCCAGCCCGCCTGCGGCAGCGACTTCCTGCTGAAGGACCGGCTGCGCGGCGCATGGGGTTTCAAGGGCTATGTCGTGTCGGACTGCGATGGGGTGAAGGACATTGCCGACCATCATAAATATGCGCCCGATGCCGCCACCGCTGGGGCCGTCGCCCTGCGCGCGGGCGTGGACAGCGAATGCGCGAACGGCACGGTCATCAACCTGCCCGGCCTCAGCGCGCGCTATCGCGACGCGCTGAAGCGCGATCTGATCAGCGAGAAGGACATCGACCAGTCGCTGGTCCGGCTGTTTTCCGCCCGTTATCGCGTGGGCGATCTGGATGGACTGCGTGCAAAGCCGGATGTCCCGCTGTCGGCGGTGAACAGCCCCGCCAGCCAGCAACTGGCGCTCAAGGCGGCGGCGCAGAGCCTCGTCCTCCTCAAGAATGACGGCATATTGCCGCTGAATCCCGGCACGCGGCTGGCGCTGATCGGGCCGCTCGCAGATGCGACGCGGGTGCTGCGCGGCAACTACTCGTCCAGCCTGTCCAACAAGCCCGTGTCCATCGCCGCAGGGCTGAGCGAAGCGCTCGGTGCGGGGAATGTGGCGCTTGCCCCCTTTGGCGCGAGCTATACCGATGGCGACCGCATTCCGACGAGCGCCCTGCGGACGCCGGATGGCAAGCCGGGCCTGCTGGGGCGTTACTATAATGCCGATCCAAAACCGACAAAATCCACTGCGCCCGAAGGCGTGCCGGAATTTCTGACGCCGCTGGCGGTACTCTCCACCCCGGCCGTTACCCGGATCGAACCGGATGTGGCCGGGCGCAGCCTCGATCTGGCGAAGGTCACGAATTATCACAAGGTGGTGTGGACCGGATTTCTGGTGCCGCCCGCAACGGGAAGCTATCGCGTCGGCCTGTCGGGCTTCAACGGCGCCATGACCTTCGATGGCAAGGCTTTCGTCGAACTTGGCCCGGATTCCTTTGGCGCGCTGCCCAAATTACAGACGGTGAAGCTGATCGCCGGGCATAAATATCCCATCACCGTCACGGGCCAGTCGCGCAAGATGGGCGGGCTGGACCTCGTCTGGAAGCGCATTTCCGACGACCCTGTGGCCGATATGCAGGCAGCGGCAGAGAAGGCGGATGTGATCGTCGCCGTCGTCGGCCTGACATCCGATATGGAGGCGGAGGAAAGCCGCGTCGAAATCCCCGGCTTCAAGGGTGGCGACAAGACCACGCTCGACCTGCCGCAAGATCAACTGGCGATGCTGGAGCAGGCACGGCAACTGGGCAAGCCGCTGATCGTCGTCGCCATGAACGGCAGCCCGATCAATCTGCAATGGCCCAGCGATCCTGCCGCCGCGATCATCGAGGCATGGTATCCCGGCCAGTCCGGCGGCACGGCGGTCGCCGATGCGATGCTGGGCAAGACCAATCCGTCCGGACGCCTGCCAATGACCTTCTACCGCAGCGTGGACGATCTTCCCGCCTTCGACGATTACCGGATGGAGGGGCGGACCTATCGCTATTTCGCGGGCAAGCCGGTCTATCCGTTCGGCTATGGCCTCAGCTACACCAGCTTCGCCTATGCGCCGGTCGTTGTGATGCGGGCGCAGCAGGGCGATGCCGTCGTCACTGTGACGACGCAGGTGCGCAACACCGGCAGGGTCGCGGGCGCCGAAGTCGCGCAGCTCTATCTGAACTTCCCCGACGTCAAGGGGACGCCCCGGATCGCCCTGCGCGGTTTCCAGCGGGTGGAACTAAAGCCGGGCGAGAGCCGCGATCTGTCCTTCACCCTGTCCGCCCGCGATCTGAGCGCCGTGACGCTGGATGGTGTCCGGCAAATGCTGGCAGGCCATTATCGCGTGAGCGTCGGATCGGGGCAGCCGGATACCGGCGTAGCCTTTCAGAGTGCCGGGTTCGACATAGATCAGAGGGTGACGCTGCCCGAATAGGCCGCACGCCCCCTACCCATGCCCATTGGAGCATCCATGTCTCGATCGAAATTTGCCGTTGCGGCGCTCGCACTGGTCTTTGCCCTCCCTCTTTCTTCAGTTCGGGCGGCGCCGGTCGCGACGCTGGACGCGACCAAAAGCGGCCCGCTCATCAGCCGCGACATTTTCGGCCAGTTCGCCGAAATGCTGGGCGAAGGCATTTATGGCGGCGTGTGGGTTGGGCCGGAGTCGAAAATCCCCAATGTCCGCGGCATCCGCAGCGATGTCGTCGCAGCCCTGCGCGCGCTGAAGGTGCCCAATGTCCGCTGGCCGGGCGGCTGCTTTGCCGATCAATATCATTGGCGCGACGGTGTCGGCCCGGCCTCTTCGCGACGGGCACGGGTGAACGTCAACTGGGGCCCCGCGCTGGATAAAGATAACGAATATGAGTCGCCGTTCCCACTTCTCTAGCGCCGCCCTGAAGCTTCAAACACCGCCTTTTACCGACGGAAGGCGCCACGGGCGCTTCGATAGCTGATACTGGGCCGCTTGCGGCTCGGCGGCTTTCGGTCAGAAAGATTAGGAAAGCGGCCGCAGTAAAAGTCACCAAGTATAAGCCTCTCTCTTCACGGTTGCCGGAAGCTAATCGCTACCAGTGCCCACCCTTACCGGCCGGACTAAGTGTGAGAACGTGAGCTGAGCCAAACGCCACTTACCGGAATGCTTTGAATAGACTTCCGTAACCATGAAAGGATTGGTGACGTTGCGGGAGTGTCAATCGGCACCGGATATTCACCCCTGATAAGCGCCCAACATTGACCCCCTGATAGTGTGCCAGGATCGTCGGCATGGGGGTGAGGCGGCGGAGGGCGTAGCCCGGAGCCGGCTCACCCCCATGCCGATGGCGTTTCTCCTGGCCTATCAGGCAGCTTCGCGGTTCTTGAAGCGCCAGCTCTCGTTACCGGTTTCGATGATATCGCAATGGTGCGTCAGCCGGTCGAGCAACGCGGTGGTCATCTTGGCGTCGCCGAACACCGAGGGCCATTCGCCGAACGCGAGGTTGGTGGTCACCATGATCGAGGTTTGCTCGTAGAGCCGGCTGACCAGGTGGAACAGCAACTGACCGCCAGACAGTGCGAACGGCAGATAGCCCAGCTCGTCGAGGATCACCAGGTCGAGCCGGGACAGATGATCGGCAATGCGCCCTGCTTTTCCGGCGCGGGTTTCAGCTTCGAGCCGGTTCACCAGGTCGATGGTGTTGTAATATCGGACCCTGGCGCCGGTGCGCACGCAGGAGCGCCCGATCGCAATGGCAAGGTGGGTTTTCCCGGTCCCGGTTCCTCCGACCAGCACGGCATTGCGCTGGTTGGCCAGGAAGGCGCCGGTCGCCAGATCGCGCACCAGTCCCTCATTGATCGGCGTATCGGCAAAGTCGAACGCCGTAATTTCCTTGGCCAGCGGCAGCTTGGCGATCGTCATCTGATATTTGATCGAGCGCGCCTGTTTTTCGTCGATCTCGGCCTTCAGCAGATCGCCGACCACGCGGCTTGGGCCATGCTGTCGCTTTACCGCATCGGCGATCACCTCATCATAGGCGTGCCGCATGCCCGCGAGCTTGAGCGTCCCCATCATCTCCAGGATCTCGTGGCGTTCCATAGAACCTCCTCAGGCTATCGTAACGGGCGCAGTCGGCGACGGGCTCGTGATGAAGCCGGAGCGCCTCGGGCGTAGCGATGGTCAGCGGCGCCGATGGCTGGCGCTGACGGGTCAGGATATTGAGCACAACGTCGCGGCTGACGGTGCCACCGATCAGCGCCTCGGCGCAGGCGGCTTCCACGGCATCAAGCCCGTCGCTCAGGACCGCCGTCAGGATGCCGACCATCTGGCGGTCGCCATCAGCATGGCCACCAAGGCGGCGGCGTACCCGCTCGATTGCTGGCGGAAGCAACCAGTCCTTGAACGGCGCGCCGTTGCGCAGCGCGCCAGGCTTTCTCGCCAGCACAGGGACGTAATGCCAGGGATCATAGATCGTCTGCTCACGGCCGAACCGGCGGACATGTTCGCCGACTATCTCGCCTTCCTGCCGGATGACGACGCGATCGGCATAAGCATGGATGTCCACCGGTCGCCCCGCCGCCGATGCATGCACCGAGTATTTGTTATAGTCGAACCGCACCAGCAGCGTCTTTGATACCGACGCGGGCAGAGCGTGGAAGCCGTCGAACGGCCCGCGATAGGCGATCAGGGCGGGACGGTCCGCAGTCTCGAACACCTCCCAGACTGTGCGGTCCTTCAACTCGGGATGGGCGGCATGCTTCGACCGCGCCACACAGCGATCCTCCAGCCATGCGTTCATCTCGGCGTAGCTCCTGAACCGCAGCCGGGGTGTGAAGAAGCGTTCACGCACCAGGCCCACCTGATTCTCGACCTGGCCTTTCTCCCACCCCGATGCCGGCGTGCAGGCAACCGGCTCGACCAGATAATGTCCGCACATCTGCTGGAAGCGGCGATTATATTGCCGCTCGCGACCGGCAAAGATCGCATCGACCGCCGTCTTCATGTTGTCGTAGATGCCGCGCTGGCAGGCCCCGCCGAAGAAGGCAAACGCCTTGTCGTGCGCATCGAAGACCATCTCCTGGCTCTCGCGCGGATAGGCACGCACGTAAAACATCCGGCTATGACAAAGCCGCATGTGCGCGACCTTCACGGTGGTCGTCGCCCCGGCAATGACGACGATCTCATGGCTCCAGTCGAACTGGTAAGCTTCACCAGGTGCGAAGCTCAGCGGCACATAGGCTCCCGCCGTCACCGCTGAGCGCTCGCGATGCCAGTTTGCCGCGTACCGTCGGACCGCGTCATAGCCGCCACGATAGCCAAGACCCTGCAGCTCCTCGAACAACCTGACCATCGTCAGCCGCTCGCGCCGGGCCTTGCGGTCGTTCGCCTCCAGAAGCCTGTTCAGATCCGAAGCCCAAGGCCCCAACTTCGGCAAGGGCTGCACGCTGCGTTCGTATGTGAAAGCCGTCTCGCCCGAGCGCAGCACCTTGCGAACCGTATTCCGCGACACGCCAAGGTCTCGCACAATCTCCTTGATCGACTTGCCCTTAACGAAAAACTCGCGCCGGATGCGCGCTACCGTCTCCACGATCAGCATCTCCCACCCGCTCCCGCAGCAAAGTGCAAGAGCGTGAACCGCAATCGTTCAGGGGGTCAACTTTGGACGCCTATCACCCCAGAACTGGGGTCAACATTGCAGGCTTATTCACATACCGCCGTCTTGATATGCTCCGGCCGGCTGTTGAGCGGGTCGCTGGCGACCCGCTTGCCATCGCGATCAATGTTCCAGCCAAACTTCGACGTGATGACCACGTGCTCGCGGAAGGGCTGCGCAGCCTCACCCAGGATCAGTTCGTCCTCGAAGGGACCGTAAGCTTCGGCGGTGTCGAAGAGGGTGACGCCCTGATCGTAAGCGGCGCGGATGATGCGGATCATCTCGGGCCGGCTCGGGACCGTAGTTTGGTATGTCCGGTGCATGTTCTGGACGCCCAGCCCGACGCTGGAAACCTCAAGCTGGCCGAGCCTGCGGCGATCACCCTTCCCGGACGCGGCCCTCGGCGGCGTCGGGCGCGTGGCGGCCGCAGCCGGGCCGGCGATCGCTGCCGCGGCCAAGCCCAGTCCAGCCGCGCTCAGCAGGCCGCGGCGGTTCAGCCGGTCGTCGGGGCGCTCGCTTCCGGCCATCATAGCTTCCTCGTCCCGAGCCATTTCACCTTCTCGGGATCGCGATGGTCGAAGAAGCTGCTTTCCTTCTGGTCTAGCGTCGCGATCTTGGCGAGATCGTCCTCATCCAGGTCGAAGTCGAAGATGGCGAAGTTCTGCGCCATCCGCTCCTTGCGCACCGACTTGGGGATGGCGACGATGCCGCGATCGATAAGCCAGCGCAGCACCACCTGCGCGACACTCTTGCCGTGCTTGTCGGCGATCTGCTGCAGCACCCCATTGGTGAACAGCCCGTTCCTGCCCTCGGCGAATGGTCCCCACGCCTCGGGCTGGACCTTGTACTCCGCCAGGATCTTCTGGGCGTCCGCCTGCTGGTGGAAGGGGTGAATCTCGATCTGGTTGACCGCCGGCGTGATCTCATTGTGGAGCACAAAGTCCACGACGCGATCGGGATAGAAGTTGCTGACACCGATCGCGCGGATGCGGCCGGACTGATGTAGCTCCTCCATCGCCCGCCAGGCGCCGTAAACGTCGCCGAAAGGCTGGTGGATCAGCCACAGATCGAGATAGTCGAGCTGCAGCTTGTCGAGCGAGCGCTCAAACGCGGCCTTCGCGCCTTCATAGCTTGCGTCCTCGATCCAGAGCTTGGTCGTGACGAACAGCTCACTGCGGTCGATCCCATGATTGCGGATGGCAGCGCCGACGGCCTGCTCGTTGCCATATGACGTCGCGGTATCGAGAAGACGGTAGCCGACGTCGATGGCGTCGCGCACGCTGCGCTCGCACTCGGCGGGATCTGGCACCTGGAAGACGCCGAAACCGAGGATCGGCATTTCGACGCCGTTGTTCAGCGTCACGGTAGGGACATTGCTGGTCATGGTCGGTCTTTCCTGTTGTGTTCAGCGATTGATCAGGCGCTGATGTGACGCGGGATAACGCTCGCCCTGCACCTCGATCCGGCTAAGCGCCTCCTCGATGCGAGCGAGGTCCTCGCCCGTCAGCTCAACGTCGGCGCCGCCAAGGTTCTCCTCCAGCCGGTGCAGCTTGGTAGTGCCGGGAATCGGCACGATCCAAGGGCGCTGCGCGAGCAGCCAGGCGAGGGCGATCTGCGCGGGAGTCCGCGACTTCTCCGAAGCGATAGTGGTAACGAGGTCGACCAGTGCCTGGTTGGCTGCAAGGGCATCGGTCTGGAACCTAGGAACGGTGCTGCGGAAGTCGTCCTTGGCAAAGACCGTGTTCGGGTCGATCTTACCGGTGAGGAAGCCCTTGCCGAGGGGAGCGAAGGGCACGAAGCCGATCCCGAGTTCATCCAAGAGCGGCAGGATCTCCGACTCAGGCTCGCGCCAGAACATCGAATACTCGCTCTGAAGCGCTGCGAGCGGCTGGACCGCATGCGCGCGACGGATAGCGTCCGGACCCGCCTCGGACATGCCGAAATGCTTCACCTTGCCGGCGTCGATCAGCTCTTTGACCGTGCCAGCCACGTCCTCCATCGGTACGTTCGGGTCGACACGATGCTGGTAGAACAGGTCGATGCGGTCGGTGCGCAGCCGCTGTAGCGCCTCGTCAGCGACCTGTCTGATGCGCTCGGGTCGGCTGTCCATGCCCTCGGCGGGCTTGCCACCCTTGAACCCGAACTTCGTCGCGATCACGACCTGGTCACGCACCGGCTCCAGCGCCTCGCCGACGACCTCCTCGTTGAGGCCGGGACCATAGGCTTCGGCGGTGTCGAAGAAGGTGACGCCGCGCTCATGGGCGGCGCGGATTAGCTCAACGGCATCCTTCCGATCAGTGGCAGGCCCGTAGCCGTAGCTCAGCCCCATGCAGCCGAGGCCCAGTGCCGATACTTCGAGGCCGCTCCGTCCCAATACGCGCTTCTGCATGTCTTCGATCCTGTCATTCGTCGATCGACGCCCGGGTTCGGCGTCCGCATGCGAGGGATATAAACCGATTGGCCTTCGTGAATTAGACAGGTGAAATCGCTTGGGCCTATGACAAGGTGTCATGAAACTGACAGTGAGGTTGATAAAACATGCGGCGTGAAGAGCTGGGCAGCCTGACTATGTTCATGGCGGTGGCGGAGGAGCGCAGCTTCACCAAGGCCGCGGCGAAGCTGGGCATTTCGCAATCGGCGCTCAGCCATTCGGTGCGGCGTCTTGAAACCAAGCTTGGGCTACGCTTGCTGACGCGCACAACACGTAGCGTGGCACCGACGGAGGCAGGCGAACGGCTGATCGAGACGCTGAGGCCCGCGTTCGACGACATTGATGCGAGGCTCGCCGCTTTGACAGAGCTTCGCGACCGGCCGGCCGGCACGGTACGAATCACGGCGGGCGCGCATGCAGCGCGCGACCTGCTCTGGCCAGTGATCGACCGGTTGACCACGGAGAACCCGGACATCAACGTCGAAGTGAACATCCAGGGCGGGCTCGTCGACATCGTGGCCGACCGGTACGACGCCGGAGTTCGGCTTGGCGAACGCCTTGAGCAGGACATGATCGCGGTTCCGATCAGCCCCAAGCTGCGCATGGCTGCCTTCGCTTCGCCCGCTTATTTCTCCGCTCGGGGAACACCGGAGACGCCGTACGATCTAGCCAACCATAGCTGCATCAACCTGCGCTTCCCCGGCTCCGGCGGACTATACGCCTGGGAGTTCGAGCGGGACGGCAAGGAGTTGAAGGTCAGGGCCGAAGGGCAGCTCGTCTTCAACGATGTTGACCTCATCATGACCGCGGCGCTGGCGGGGCACGGCGTCGCATTCATGCTGGAGGACCATGTCACCGAACACTTGGCCAGCGGAAGGTTGATCCGTGTGCTTGAGGCGTGGTGCGAGCCGTTCGATGGATACTATCTATATTATCCCAGCCGACGGCAGCCGTCTCCCGCGTTCAGCCTCGTTTTGGAGGCTCTGCGCTATCGCAGCTGAGCCGCTGGCGGGATGTGTGCCAGGCCAGCGCAACGTGAATGAGCGGCCGCTTTTGGGCGTGGACGCGGAGCCGGCGAACGACAGCAATATAGGGCGCTAAGCGGCTTCACCCCGGTGGACGCGAACCGCTCACCGCACGGAAACGCCGTCGACGCTACGCTGTCGTACTCTGGTCGGGCTGTGCGTAGAAGTCGGCGGCAGTCGGCGGTATTTGGTGCGGCAGTCTGGAACCGAACAGGTTCGGCACCCATGAATATATGGACTTTGTCGAACAGATCGGCAGCGAAGCCTATATCACGCTCAACATCGGGTCTGGCAGCGTGGCGGATGCGTCGGACTGGATGGAATATATGACCACCGACAAGCCCACCACGCTCGGCAAGAAACGCGCGGCAAACGGCCGGGCCGCGCCGTGGCGCATCAAATATCTGGGGATCGGCATTGAAAGCTGGGGCTGCGGCGGATCGATGAGCGCCGACGCCTATGTCGAGACCATGAAGCCCTATTCGGTCTTCGCGCAGAATCTGAACCCGGCGCAGGTCAGCACGCCGCTGGTCCAGAACCCCAATGAAACCAAGCGGATCGCGGTCGGACAGGGGTTGGGCGACACGGCCTATACCAGCGCCTTGATGAAGGCGTGGAAGGAGCGGAAATTCCCCTATTTCTGGAATATCAATGGCATATCGCTGCACCATTATAGCTGGGTCGGCCATATGCCGATGGCGGATTCATCGACTGATTTCGGTGAGGCCGAATATGCGCAGTTGCTGAAGAATGGCTATGCGATGGAAAATATGATCGCGGAGCATGGCGCGATCATGGACCAGTTCGATCCCGAAAAGAAGATCGCGATGGTCATCGACGAATGGGGCGCATGGCTGAAGCCCGAACCGGGCCGCAATCCAGGTTGGCTGCGGCAGCAGAACAGCCTGCGTGATGCCATCCTCGCCTCCGTCACGCTCAACGGCTTTGCGCGCCATGCTGATCGTGTACGGATGAGCAACATCGCGCAGATGGTCAATGTCATCCAGTCGATGGTGCTGACCGATGGGCCGAAGATGGTGCTGACGCCCACCTATCATATCTATCGCATGTATCTGCCTTTTCAGGATGCACAGTTGATCCCGCTGACCATCGACGCCGGTACTTATCGGCAGGGCGATGTCACGCTGCCGCGCGTCGATGCGATGGCCGCCCGTGCAAAGGATGGATCGCTGTGGGTCGCTTTGACGAACATCGATCCTAGGGAAGAGGTGTCCTTCGACCTGGCGGTGACGGGTCTGAAGGCTGCATCCGCCGAGGGGCAGCAATTGACCGCTGCTGCGGTCAGCAGCGTCAACAGTTTCGACGACCCTCAGCGCGTCATACCCAGACCATATCGGTCAATTGCCGTGTCGGGCAAGCTGCCCATTCGCCTGCCTGCAAAATCGGTTACAGTGATCCGCTTGGTTCCGTAGGTTGGGGAAATCGGATGCATAACAGGTTATGCGCGGTCCGGTCAGGCGGAGGTAGTTATGCTCCCAACGCTCCTTGCCGATCTTGAAGTCGGCCTCGCCGATCATGTCATCCACTACGGACGATCTGATTGGCCGGGAGCGTCACATCTTTTCCTTTTTCGGGAGGAGGCCGTGGTGGTGGCTACGCGGTCCTGGCTTGCGGAGAACCGGGTCTTCGAGCGGAGGGACCTGGTCGGGAAAGCACTGGCGTGAGGTGGCCCCGTCTTCCTGGACAGGTTTGCGGCTAAGTTAGTGCCCATCCACAATCGCTAAGATATTGAAATATTGCGTTTAAATATAGAATTCTGGCTTTGAAGGCCCGACGGTGTCAGTTATGCTGTAGGCTCAAACCACTGAGATCATGGCATAATAAACACACGCCGGAGCCGACAATGCGTCAAAAACGCATCATCCAGAGTACGCTATTCGATCTGTTTGCCGATCACCAGATCGGACGTGAGCTCAAGGCTATTTCCGGATGGCTCGAGGCACACTCTGAGTTGCTGACACTGGTGGCCGCTGATCTTGGCGAGGCTGGCATCAAGGACACGGGGCGCCAAGGTCTGCCGGTGGAATCGGTTCTGCGATGCGCCGTGCTCAAGCAGTATCGCCAGCTGAGTTACGAGGAGCTGGCCTTTCATCTCGAGGATTCATCTTCGTTTCGCGCCTTTGCCCGGCTGCCCCTGGCGTTGTGCCCGAAGAAGTCGGTGCTTCACAAGACGATTAGTTGTGGTAGCCTTTAAACTCGGAACTGAAGGCGCATTGATTTAAATGAAACATAGCAAGGAAGTTGGCAACTAGTGGATTGATCGGAACGCATAAGTCCATTTGAGGGATTCCCATGCTGTCGGTGCCGTGCGACGATGCGGCATGCGAACGGGTATCGAGATCGAGGTCACAGCGCCGGACACGAAGCGGCTTGAGGCGATTGTCGCGGCGCGTGGCTCGCCGCAGCGGGACTGTCAGGATTTCCGTGTGCGGCGAGGCATAATGGGCAAAAAGGAGACCCAGTATGTCACGACGGAAAGACCCTTCTATACCGAACGAGATCCTCGATCAGCTGCTGGCGGGCACTGACGCGGCGGCGGCGCTCAGCCAGGGCGGTTTGCTCGATTCCCTGAAGAAGGCTTTTGCCGAACGGGCCCTCAATGCGGAGATGGATCATCATCTCGGGCATGATGACCAGGTCGGCAACAACCGCAATGGCTATGGTCGCAAGACGGTGACGACCGACAGCGGGCGGATCGAGATCGAGGTGCCGCGCGATCGGGCCGGCAGTTTCGATCCGCAGTTGATCGCCAAGTATCAGCGTCGCTTCCCCGGATTCGATGATAAAATCATCTCGATGTATGCGCGCGGCATGAGCACGCGAGAGATCACGGGCCATCTGCGCGATCTATATGGCATTGATGCCTCGCCCGATCTGATCAGCACGATCACCGACGCCGTGCTGGAGGAGGTCGCAGCCTGGCAGCAACGCCCGCTCGACCCAGCCTATCCGCTGGTTTTCTTCGATGCGATCCGGGTCAAGATCCGCGACGAGGGGATGGTCCGCAACAAGGCGATCCATATTGCCCTGGGCGTCATGGCTGACGGCACCAAGGTGGTCCTGGGGCTGTGGCTGGAGCAGAATGAAGGCGCCAAGTTCTGGCTTCGCGTCATGAACGAACTGCGCAACCGCGGCGTCGAGGACATTATGCTGGCTGTCGTCGATGGCCTGAAGGGATTCCCAGACGCCATCACCGCCGTCTTCCCCGAAGCGATGGTCCAGACATGCATCGTACACTTGCTGCGAAACTCGATGGATTTCGTGGCGTGGAAGGATCGCAAGGCGCTCGGAATGGCCCTGAAAGCCATCTACCGTGCCGTTGATGCTGTGGCCGCCGAGGAAGCGCTGACGGCCTTCGAAGCCAGTTTCTGGGGGCAGCGCTATCCCGCCATCGGCCAAAGCTGGCGCCGGGCATGGCCGGAGGTCATCCCATTTTTTGCCTTCCCCGAGGAAGTCAGACGGATCGTCTATACGACAAATTCTATAGAGGCGCTCAATTCCAAGCTTCGCCGCGCTGTTCGCGCGCGGGGGCATTTCCCCAATGATGAGGCCGCAACAAAGCTGCTCTATCTGATCTTGAACCGATCGGAGAAAGAGTGGAAAATGCCGCCGCGTGAGTGGAACATGGCGAAGGCGCAATTTGCCGTGCTCTTCGGCGAACGTTTCATCAGGGCCATGACGGCCTGATGATCAACCGCCTCGCCGCACACGGAAATCCTGACAGTCCCCGCCGCAGCCGCTCCTCAACGATCTCGATCGTCTTCAGGAAGCCACCATCGAAAAGGACGGCAAGGTCATTACCACCCGTACCCACGTCTCGGGCCAAGTAGGGAATGTCTTCAAGGCAACCGGCATCGCGCTGCCGGCCAACATCAGCGAGTTGCCACCGTAAACCTGAACCTCTGCAAACTCAACCGACCCCGAAAATGTAGTGGTAACACCTGCGCCGGTGCGCACATGTCATTGAACGCAAATGCCTTTTCCGAAAGCACTGTTCAAGTTGGGCCATGGCCGGCCAGCGGTTGGCGGTTCCTGATGCCTTGTCCGCGTTGATATCCGTCCTCTCGCGGCAAATGCAACAGCATGGTGAATCTGGAACTTCGTTTCACTAGGGTGCCTATCGCCGTACTGTGCAGCCCGAGGATGAGATCGCCTTCCCAATGCCCCGGAACTGCCCGATCCTCGACTTCCGCAGGACGCTCGCTGATCATGATGGCGTCACCGATGAAGGATTTTCCGCGCCCTCGTACGCGTTCACGCGGCGTTCGTAGAGTCCGACCCGAGCGCAGACATGCCGTCAATTCCTGTCGCAAGGCGCCTCGCCCCTGAATATAGAGGGACTGATAGATGGCCTCATGACTGATGCGCATGGCGGGATCCTCAGGGTGCCGATGAACGATTTGCTTAGGACTCCAGGCCACCGACCATCGTCGACTTTGTCGATGTACCGCACGGCGCTTCTTCCACATAACCTGCGACCCGGCAAAGCCGATATCATCTGCATCCGTGATCTGACCGGTAAGGCGTTCTTCTACGTACATGCGCAATGCCGGATTGCTGGCCAGCTTCCCGGGGCGCGGGCGACGGCCAGCGCGGTGAGCATGCCACTGCGCGGCGATCGGGTGATATTCCAGATTGCCGCCACGAGTGGCGGCATTGCGCCGCACTTCGCGCGAGACAGTACTGGCTGAAGGTCCAAGTTTGCGGGCAATGGCGCGTATCCCGGAACCTCGCCAAAATTTCCTCACGTTCCTGGAAGCTCAGAAATCGCCCACTCAGTGCTGGCGCCGATGGCGCCAAATGTGTTGGCGGCATACCTCCCGAACTCCGAAACCAACGTGGCCCCAGCGGTGTCGAAATACCGGCATCCGCAGCGGCGTCTTCACTACTACGCCCTCGAGCGATCGCTTGCAGCCATATGGGCACATCGGCGCATCAAATCCTGGGGGACACGCCCCCCAGGATTTGATCACTCAAATGGCGGCATGAACGATAACCGGGATGACCTTAATTTGGCCGTCAACCTGCCCAAGAAGCCGACGTCACGGCAGTTAGCCATCGAAATAGTCGCCTCGGTCAACCGCTTCTACCAAAAAAATAATCGAGCTTCGGATTCAGCTGAAGAGTTCTTTCCATTGTGCCACTAGCATAATTGCGGCACGTTCAGATTTATAGCAAGCTTCCCTAATGTCTACCAGACAAGCTCAAGGTTCAGAACCGAGTTTACGGGGCCGCCAACCAATTTTGGGGTGGTTCCATCCTTGATATGGAAATGCGGAATGCGCTTGAGCCATTCAACAAAGAATATTTTCAGCTCCAGGCGCGCGAGAAACTGTCCCAAGCACATATGAGCCCCTGCTCCAAAAATCAGGCTTCGTTTTTTCGTCCTGTTGAAATCAATATCAAGGGGTCTCTCATAATCATCCTCGTTCAGGCCCGCCAACGGAGTGGCTCCAAGAACGAAATCACCCGCTTTCATCTGTCGTCCGCCAATGTCTGCGTCGCTTACAAGCACACGGGCAACATTTATAATTTGGTAGCGCCGAAGCAGCTCCTCGACTGCCTCACCAATTTTGTCGGGTGCATTGATCAGCGTAAGCCTGTCTTCCCCGCTTTGAGCCAAATGGATCATAATGAGACTCATCATCCCGGCAACCGTGTCCAAGCCACCAGCTAAGACGTTTGCTCCCATGCCCAATTTTTCCGACATCGTCCATTCCCGGCCATCATCGTCCGAGGCAGTAGAAATAGCCGTGAGTATATCATCCGTCCGCGGTTTAGATCGCCTTTCCTCGAGCTTGATCTCGATGTATTCAAACATTCGCTGATAGCCTTCGATCTTCGTTTCATTGACGCCACGCGTAATCATCTCCGCACATTCAACTAAGTAGTGTTGGTCCGAAATCGGAAGGTTTACCAACTCAAGAAACAAAGAGATTGGAACAGTCAAGGCAACTTCCTGAACGAATTCACATGATCGATTTTCTACTATACTATCGATTACGTCTGATGAGAGTTTAGCTATTTTTTCAGTAAGTTCCGCTATTTTTCTTGGTGAGAAAAATGGTGTGAGCAACCGTCGGTAAGCCGTATGTTCCGGCGGATCATATTCGATAGGAGGTATACGGAATGGCTTTTCGGTCGGCGGTAGTTGCATTATAGACGACGAAAATCTCACCGAATCCTGCAACATTTGGAGGATGTCGGAATGCTTTCCTAAAACCCAGTGACCGCCATTGTATGGAGTCCAAAATATTTCAGGAAACGATCTCAACTTATCCCATCGCCCTGCACCATCTCCGAAATGTACCGATTTGGTATAGTCAAAATTGCGCACAATCGATTCAGGGACGTGATCAGGAATTGTTTTCAATACTTTCATAGTACCTCTCCAATTATTTTATTGGATTTATAAAGCCCGCGACAACTTTGAAATATTACATTAGCGGAATTTTACCACAATCTTGTCTAATTTAACGAGTGTAAGCAAGACCACCATTGACCGGAATAATTTGTGAAGTGATAAATCGCGAATCATCCGAAGCAAGGAAGGCCATCACCGGGGCGACATCGCGATAGGCATCACCCAGTTTACCACCAAGCGGGATCATATCATGTATCTTTCCCTGATATTGGCGAACTTCTTCCGGAGTCAACTTTGCCATTACTTCACGTTCCAACGGAGATTCGACGGTAGGATTTAGACTATTAACTCTAATATTATACTTAGCCCATTCTTTTGCCAAAGTACGTGAGTAGGATATCACCGCGCCCTTGGACGCAGAATAGGCACAGCTTTGAATGGGGTCATCCAAAATTCCGGCATCGGACGCAAAGTTCACGATGACGCCGCCATTGTCCTTCAAATGAGGGAAGACATGAGCGCAGACATAGTGCAGCCCCTTGACATTGATGTTCAGCACAAGATCCCAGTCCGTTTCGGGAATGGCTTCGGCCGGTGCATAGGGAGCCACGCCCGCAACATTGAAAAGCGCATCGACACCGCCCAATGTGCTGGCGGCGAATTGGACGCCATCTCTGATGTCGGCGATGCTGGTGACATCCACATGCTTGTAGACTACATTGCCCGGCCCGCGTTCGGTCGCCGACTTCGCCAGCGCTTCCCCTTCTTCATCGCGAATATCGAATGTAACGACGCGCGCTCCCTCATTCGCGAAATATTCCGCCGCCGCGCCCCCGATACCCCGTGCGCCACCGGTGATGATGACACGCTTTCCAGAAATTTTCGACATAGACATCAGATCCTTGTTCCATGAACTTTCGTTGTTCAACGACCCTATTAACAGCGCTCGTGCCGCGCGTACTCACTTCGCATGATCAGTCGGGGTCATAACCCCTTAGGCAAGCGAGTGTGATTCCACCGCCTTCAGCGCATCCATATATTCGCGCACATGCTTGACCTTTCCATTCTCGAGCTCGACCACCGCCACATATTCCACCCTGTCGTAGCGGACGCCAGCTGCGGTGAATCCGTCGATCGAAAATTCCAGCACAACCGAACGCCCATCGCTTACCATATTGGTGATTTGGACGGTCAGCCTGTTCGTGTCGTACATCTGGCCGAATAATTCTATGCAGTTTTTCGTGACCGCTTGCTTGCCACGCGAAACACCATTGGACGGCAACCATTTACCGACGAATTTCACTTCCCATATCACATCGTCATGCAGCAGATCGACCACCTGCGCCTGGTCATTATTGCCTAGCGCAGTCCACCAGCTTCGGACCAGGTCCTTGGCCTCGTCAGACGATAATTGGTCAGCAGCCATGAATTTGTTCCTCCAAAATTGCCTTCAGCTCGGGCTTTCAACTGCGAAAACGATAACTTAGCCGGAACATCAATTCTCTTCCCCGGCTGACGCTTGCGAGGCGATCCCCCACCACGCCCGTGCTGGTCCCAGTACCGCTGCCGGAAAAGGGATCGGCAATGCTCAGCGTGTAATAATAGGTGTTGGTCAGATTTCGTCCAATGAACGCAAATTCCCAGGGACCGGAAGCCGGCTTCAGTGTCAAGGAGGTATCGAGCAGCGTATAGGATGGCTGCCGGCCACGCGGATCGTTAGACAGATCGGAGAAAAAATAGCTGCTCCAGCGAACATCGCTAGCCAGGACCGCCGTCAACGACGCTGAAACAGGCAGTTCATAGGTAAAGCCGCCGCTCAGATTCCAGCGTGGCGCTCGGGGAAGCGACTGCCCGCCCAGATTCTGTGTGGTCACACCCGACGAATTGATGGTGCATCCTTGCGCTATGGTCTGGCCAGGCCAGCACGGCGCCGTTGCATAGCTCAGATAATTGGCGTGGTTATAGGCTGCGGTCGCGCGCAAATCCAAACCGTCGATCGGAGTGCGATAGTTTAGTTCTCCCTCCAGTCCCTTCAGCCGCGCAGTGCCCGCATTCTGGGTGATATTGACCACACCGATGAATGTGCTGAGCTGCATGCCGTCCGTCTTGTAGCTATAGGCCGACAGCGTGCCCCGTAGCCGGCCATCGGGAGACTGCACCTTTATCCCGGCCTCGAAACCGCGGATCGTCTGTTGATCATAGCTGTTTTCGGGGCATGTGGTGGCACCGGAGCATAATATCGCAGCGGTCGGCACGTTGAACCCGCCGGACAGAAACCCTTCCTTGTAGGAACCGAACAAGGTCACTTCCCTGTTGGGGCGCCAGGATGCCGTCACCTCCGGCGAAAAGTCGTTGAACCGGCGGCGCGACGTCCTGACCGTGAGCGGCGCGTTCAGAATATTGGCCGGAGAAGGAGAATAGAAGACGTCCGGTAGCCGCTTCGCCTCCTGCGAATAGCGCCCGCCAACGTCGAGCTCTATGGTTTCGCCAGGCTTGAGGATGACTTGACCGTAAGCCGATCGTGACCATCCCTTCTGGTGGATGAAATAGGCCGCAAAGCCTGTCGCCACGTTCGGCGCGGCGCTGCTCAGCAGATAGCTGCCGCTGTAGGAATTGATGTCGCCGGTGCCGTAAAATCCGCCGAGAACGAAGTTGATCATTCCGTCGAAATCGGAAGAAAGCCGCACTTCCTGAGAGAACTCCTTGACCTTCAGCATCTGGCAGGCGGTAATGCCCAGGTTCGGGTCGGCCAGGACGTTGCTGCAATGATCCAGATTGGCGTAATAATAGCCAGTGGTGGAGGACAGGCGCAATTGGTCGCTCAGATTACCTGACAGATTCAAACTGCCAAGAAACTGTTCCTGTGTGGCGAACGGTTCGCCATCCGAACGCGGATTGGCATAGGGCGTGACCGGGATATTCCCGGTCTTCGTCACCGTATTGCGGCCGCTGGCCGAACAAGGAAGCCCCGCCGTGGCGCGCCGTCCCAAAGGATTGCAGGCGATATAGGTGCTGGTGCCCGCAATGCCGGCGGAATCGGTCTTGCCGTAATTGAGTTTAAGCGTGGCGTCAAAGTCGGGCGAAGGATCCCACTTCACGGTGCCGCGCAACGAAAAGTCGGTCGATCCGGGGTTGCGATCTTCCTGGCTCTTGAACGGGTTGCTGGCTGGCGTCACATCCTTCATCCAGCCCTGCATCGTGGAAACGATCCCGGCCAGCCTGACACCCAGCGTTTCGGTGACAGGCCCGGAAATATAGCCTTCGCCGCGGAATTCGCGCGCATTGACTTCATAACCAACGGATCCACCCATTTCGAACCGGTTGCCTGGATCACGCGAGCGTAAAGTGATGATGCCACCCGGACTGTTCTTGCCATAGAAAAGTGCCTGGGGGCCGCGCAGCACCTCTACCTGCGCCAGATCGGTTTCGCTCATGCGACGCACGGTGCTGCGCGCAACCTGTATGCCGTCGATGTTGAACGCCACCGCCTGATCCGCCAGCGACAGAATATCAGGACCGGAAACGCCGCGGATCGCCACTGTCCCGCCCTGGGTGCTGTTGCCCGATCCGCCGATCAGCAATTGCGGAACCGCCCGCGAAACGCCATCAAGATTAGTGATGCCGCGCTCTGCGAGTTGATCGCCACTGATAGCGCTCACGACGACAGGCACCGACATGAGCGTTTCCTCGCGCTTGCGTGCCGTTACCACAATCTCTTCTGAAGGCGTCCCGCCAGTTGCGGCTTGATCCTTCGCCTGTTCCGCCGCGTGCGCCGGGCACAATCCAGAACCGATCAACACCGCGCCCGCCAAAACCGCCAGCCGGTCACAACCTCGCTTGCTCATTCCTGCGTCCTCCCCCAATGCTGATGTCACCCGCTATGGCCACACCATGCTTCTTTGATTTCAGAATCCGGCGCTGACGCGGCACCGTGGCGCTGCGTCAACCTGTCAGCCTTCCAGCGTCCACGCCCTGTTGAGTGGCTGATATTGGGGCGTGGTGCGTTCACGCACGGCCCGCAGAGCTTCCTTCGCGTCAGGATGGCCGCTCATCTTGACCGTCAGCCCCTGTTCGAACTCATAGCCCGGCTTCAGGTCCATCGTTTCGACCCGATTGAGCACCTGCTTGGCCACGCGCACGGCGGTCGGGCTGAAGGATGCGCTCTTGCGCGCGATGCGGAGCGCCTCTTCCAACAAGGCTTCGGGTTCCACGACGATCAGTCCTGCCCCCATCTGCACCATCGTCTGCGGCGGAAGATGTTCGCCCGTGAAGTACATCAGCCGCACCAGATGCTGGGGGCCGATGCGGGCAAGGTGCGCTGCGCCGCCCATGACACCCACCGACAGTTCCGGCAGGCCAAAACGCGACTTTGTGGACGCAACGATTACATCGCACGCCGCCGCGACGGCAAGGCCGGACCCGATCGCCGTGCCCTGAACCGCACCGACCACGGGAACCGGACAGTCCTGGATCGCGAAGAAAGCCTCCCGGACGCGCCACATGCGTTCCGTGCCGTTTTCCGGCGTCATCGAGGCGAATTCCTCAAGGTCGTTACCGGTGCAGAAATGCTTGCCATCGCCGGTCAGCACTATGGCCCGGACATCTGTCATATAGCTATCCGGATTGTTGAAACATTCCGCGACTTCCTGATACATCGTCTGGTCAAGCGCGTTTCCAGGTGTCCGCTGGAGCGTCACGCGCCACACGCCACCGCCTTCATCCTTCAATGCAAGATGTGCAAAAGCCATTCACGATCCTTCCAATTTATATTCCGCCCGAAAGCGTTTCCTCTACCGCTCAATCGATCAGATTGCGGTCGGCCAGCCAGCCGTGCATGAGATCGATCGCCTGCTGGCGATGTTCGGGCTGGCCGTGATAATAATGATTGGCCCCGTCCATGATCCTGTAGGTCATATCCTTGGTCGTGGCCGCATCGACGAAGGCCTTGGTGTGCCAAGCGGGCACCGCCTCGTCGGCCGTGTTCTCGATCGCGAGCAGCGGAACGGAAATATGGGGCGCATGCTTCGCCGCCAGCGCATTGGTGTCATCGATCGACCATTGCGAGAGCCAGCCGCGCAGCGTGGAATAGCGCGCGATGCCCGCCGGGCTGGTATTGGCCCCGTGCGGTTCGCCCAGGAAGCACCAGTTTGGCTTGCGATCATTGCGATCGATCGTGGAATCGATCCAGCGCGGATCGGCCAGCGTACGGTGCAACAGCATTCCGCGCTCCTGCTCAACCCCGCCGTCCCGCTTCATCTTTTCCAGCAGTTCCTTAACCACCGCAGTACGCCTGCGGACCCGCTCCAGCTGCTTCTTGCGGTAATATTCGATATAGTCGGCGCTGAACGGCGCTTTATTGGGATTTCGCGGATCGTAAATGTCCAGTTCGGGATCGCGAAGATCGGGGTTGGACTCGTCCAGCACCGATGGATCGATGAATTCCAGCAATACCTGCGCCCGCGAAAGATGCGCGGCATGGAACATCATAGCATCGGCTTTGACGAGGTTGGTCAGGTCGATGGGTTCACCCGACGGCAGGCGATCGACGGTCGGATTTTCAGCCTGGGACTGATAGAAGGCCGTCAGCGAGCCACCGCCCGACCAGCCGCAGGCAATGACCTTGTCATAGCCCAGCTCTTCCTTGGCGTAACGCACATAGGCACCATAATCGAGCAGCACCTTTTCCATAATGACCGGCGTGTCGTTGCGCAGATAACGGCTGCCGGCCGCCATCAGGTGGAACCCTTGCTCCACCAGCGCGATCGGCAGCGGCAGCCAGTGAATCATTGCCGCAGGATGCATGTAGAGCAGAAGGGTCTTCGACGGCTTCCCCTTGGGCGTCATCAGCACGCCATCCACGCCGATACTGCCGTGCGACGATGCAAAGCTGTAGACTTCGCGCATCGTCGCCGGTTCTTCATAACTCAGGCAGATGTGTTGCCGCTCAATTTCAAACTTGGGACCGACCATTGCCTACTCCAGAAAATCGGTTGAAATGTTTGCTCTCACCTTGAACCAGGGGTCGCTGCCTTGCTTCAGGGCGACCGTCGCGTGCTGAACGCGGATGAAATTTCGGACGTGAAGGCGTTCATCTCGCCCGCGGGCATCGCATCGACAATTTCGCGATGCCGCTCCTCCAGCGCCTGCAGCATGACCCGGTCGGTATGGATATAAAATTGGTTCCGCTCGATCGCGGCCAGCACCATGCGGCCCACCTCATCGGGCGCAACGCCGTTCTGCAACACGCTCGACATGCGCTCGTCACGGCGTTCGGCGGAAGTGACCGGGCCTGATTGCGACGGTATCATTGCGGCGGAATGGTGCAGGATCGACGTCGCGACCGGGCCGGGACACAAGACGCTAACCCCGATCCCGCTACCTTTGAGTTCCGAGCGCAACGATTCCGACAGGCCCACCACGGCGGATTTGGCGGTGCAATAGGGAATGGTAGCAGTACCCCCTACCAGACCTGAGGCTGAAGCCGTATTCACGATATGCCCGCCGCTGCCCCGCGCCCGCATTCGCGGCAGCAACGCCTGAACGCCGTTGATGACGCCCCAAAGATTGATGCCCAGGCACCATTCCCAAAGCTCAAAGCTCAGATCGTCAATGTCACCGCCACCCGCGACGCCTGCGTTGTTTATCAGGATCGTGATTGGCCCCAGCCGTTCCTCAATTGCATCGATCGCAACGTCGAAGTCGGTTCGGTTCCGTACATCAAGCGGAAAAACCTCCACTTGCGTCACGGCGGAAAGTTCGGCCTTCGCCTTCTCAAGATTGGATCCATCGAGATCAGCCAGCCCCAACCTCACGCCAGCGGCCGCCAGAGCGCGCGCGATGCCCAGGCCTATGCCATTGGCTCCGCCGGTCACAAAGGCGGTGCGCCCACGCGCTTCTGTCATGCGCGCCCTCCTGTCACCAAAGCACGACGGCCCAACTCTTCTCTCCTGCAACGATCAACCGCGAGCGAGCAACCTATGGCTGCGCGCATAGCGATTGACCTTTAATTGCATACAGAAAATATCTTTGCAAGAGCCGGTCGCCGATAGCGAAGCAGCGATAAAACATGTCGTTAAATCGAACAACATGCTGATATTTTGTTATATTTAAGGCATTTTTCAAAGAATGCGATTGGGCCAGCAGGAGCCGAAACCCAGGCATCCCAGTTGACAACCGTGACGGCACAGACCAATTCATGCATACATTGCCGACGGCCATGCGGATATTTTTCCAATCCGCCACCTTTGAATCGGAGCAACGCTGCCTGTGGCGCATCGGGATAATCGGGCAGACGATAGCGAAAAATTCGACGCGATTGCGAACGCGAGACCTGGCGACATGATGACGCCGTGGCGACGCCATCTCGGCCTGGCGTTTCTTTCGCTCGCCTACATGCTGAACTATGTGGACCGGCAGATGCTGGCCGTGCTGATCGAGCCTATCCGGCGCGATCTGCGCATAAGCGACACGCAGATAGGCCTGTTGAGCGGCACATTATTTGCGATATTCTACACCTTCATGAGCGTTCCCATCGCGGCTATGGCGGACCGCATGCGGCGAGTTCCACTGGTCAGCTTCGCCTGTTTCGGATGGAGCCTGTTCACAGGGTTATCCGGACTGGTGACAAGCTTCGCGCAACTCGCCGCGGCCAGGATTGGCGTCGCGATCGGCGAAGCGGGCGGACTGTCGCCGTCGCTATCGATCATCAGTGACTATTTTCCACCCCGGTTCCGGGTGCGGTCCATCGGGATGCTCACCGCATTCGCGCCGGTCGGCGTCATGATAGGAGCTTTGGGAGGCGGGCTGATCGCTGAAGCGCATGGCTGGCGGATGGCGTTCATCGTGCCGGCGATTGTAGGCATGATCGTTGCGCCAGCCATGTTCTTTCTCGCTCCGGAACCTCGAAGAGGAACATTCGATCCGCCAGCCGCCTCCGATAACGAGCGGACGAGCTTCGCATCGGTGGCGATGCTGTTCGTCAGGCTCCCCAGCCTTGGGTTGGCCGCCCTTTCAGGCGGCCTGTGCGCCATCATCAGCAATGCGGTCATGGGCTGGATGCCGGCCCTGATGATGCGCGGCTATGGCGCATCGCTGCGCGATGTGGCCTTCTTCTTCGGCCCAGTGGTTGGCTTCGCCCTGATGTGCGGCGCCCTTGGCAGCGGATGGATCGTTTCACGCCTTATCGGACGATCGATGCGGGCCTACATGCTGGTACCGGCCGCCGCGATGCTCGTTTGCGCGCCCCTGTTCCTCATGGCCCTTTGCGCCAACAACTGGCCTGCCATGCTCGCAATCGCTTTCCTGCCGATCGTGATGATCAGCACAGCCATCCCACCGATCGTCGCCTACAGCCTGGACCTGGCACCTTCGGATGCCAGATCGATGACGTCCGCACTGCTCATGGTGATCGTCAACCTCATCGGGATCGGCCTGGGGCCGGTGATCGTAGGTGCTGCGAGCGACGCGCTTAAGCCGATGGCAGGCGACGACAGCCTGAGGATCGCCATGCTCGCCAGGCTGGTGCCCATGATGCTGCTGGCAGCGTCCACGCTGTACTTGGCATCACGCCGCATTGCGCAAGACCGGCGCCGCCTCGAACGAGATCGAGGGATGGTGCAGGCTGATCTCCATTAACGTCTCCCCCGGCCGCGTTTATCGGGGAGCGCGAAGACCCATAGGGTTTTGTTCCCGCTTCCTTCGCCTAGTTCGGGGGTCAGATTGCGCACGCCAACCTCATAGGGCGAACCTCCACCCGCGACCACGGCGACATATTGACGACCGCCATCGCCATAGCTGATAGGAAAAGCATTGGGCACATTGTCGAGGCGGGCCTGCCATAATATTTCGCCGCTATCCGCATCCAGCGCGCGGAAGTAGCGATCCCGCGATCCTTCGAAGACTAGGCCGCCGGCGGTGGAAAGAGCGGCCGCCATTTCTGGAGCACGCCGCCTTGCACGCCATTTGACGGTTCGCGACGTCAGATCGATCGCGGCAAACTGGCCGAAATTGCCGTCGGTTCCGGGGGGTGGCACCACCTTCATGCGATATTCGCTGCCGCCCGGTTCGTTCAGCGACAATGTCATGCATCCCTCGACCATCGGAACAAATAACAGGGAGCGGACGGGATCGAAGGCTGTTGCCGGCCAGTTGCGCCCACCGAGCGAACTCGGACAGATCAGCTTGTCCTTGTCGCGTACCGGCACCAGCGATGCGTCATGGCTTTTCCTGCCGGTCATGACATCAATGCCCGTCACGAGGGTCTGGACACCCAGATCCTGCGACCAGAGATAGCGGCCCGTCCGGGCATCCACGGCGTCCATGATACCCAGCTTGCCGATCGTTACGATCGCCTTCCCACTCGGAGCCGCCTTCATCGGCACGATCACCTGCTCGAAGCTCCAGTCCATATCCCACACATCGCCGGGGAAATGCTGATAGGCCCAGACGAGCCTGCCCGTCGCCGGATCAAGCGCAACCGTGCTGTTCGTGTAGAGCGCATCGTGAGAACCCGTCGTGCCCCCACCACCATTCAAAAGCATCGAGGCAACGTAAGTCTGCCCCGTGCCAAAATAGACCAGCCCCAGGTGCGCGTCATAGCTGCCCCCACTCCACACCGATCCGCCAAAACGCCGATCCAGCGGCGCACCGTTCCAACTGTCGTCGCCCGGTTCCCCTGGACGCGCGATCGTCTGAAAGCGCCACGCTTCCTTGCCGGTAGCCATCTCCAGTCCGACGATGAAGCAACCGCCCGGCACATCCGCGAGAGCGCATCCCGCCAGCCCCTGTATCACCTTATCACCAGCAATCAGAGGCGCGCCAGTCATCTGAAGAGCGTCGTTGCCCTGCCGGACCTCGCTATCCCACAGCACTGCGCCGGTTCGCGCGGCCAGCGCCAGCATATGGCCGTCCACCGTCGGCACATAAAGCGCCGTACCATGCAGGGCGAGGCCGCGTGGCTGACTGAGCGGCAGCCGCGTGGTTTCAGCGGGGCGCGCATGGACCCAGAGAATGTCGCCATTGACCGCATCGATTGCCTGCACAGCATGGTTGCTGACCAGATACATCACCCCGTCGTGGACTAGCGGCGCCACGCCGTTCGTCCCCTGCCCAAGCGACAAACTCCATTCAACCGCTAGGCCCCCGACCGTCCGCCGGTCGATCTGCTTCAAAGGACTATGGGCCTGCGCATCGCTCGTTCTACGCCAGCGATCCAGTCGGCATCTCCAGGCCTGCGCAGTATCGCGTCGGTGACGGGCGTGACTTCGGCAGCGAGCCGCGCCCTTCGCGCCTGCTCCGCTTCGCTCTGCGGATCGGTCCGCCTAATGGCGGCGTTGTCCTGCGCACCATCATGGTATCCAGAGGCAACGCGAGCAGAGGCCGTCTCCTCGCCACTCACCGTTGCAGCAACAGGCGTAGCAGCTTTCACCGCCGGAAGGATCAGGCTGGCTACGGCCCTCGCCTGATCCGGCGAAAGCGAGTTCGGTTGGGCGGGCGGCATGGTCGCACGAATATAGTCGGCGAGCGCACCCATATCCTGCTCGCCCCACCGCTCCACAAATTCCTGCCCTTTGAGGGTCGGGCCAAACCCGCCGCCAAGGGTCGCGCCGTGACAGCCCTGGCACTGTTTTTCATAAACGGCCCTGCCGATGGTCGGGGATTCCAGCGTGGAACCCCATGCGGCGACAGAGCAAAGGCCGACCAGCAAGGCAGCCAACCCCGCTCTTTGCCGCTTCCCCTGCGCGACGCGCCAAAAAAAAGCATACTCGGAATTTTCTCGTTCCCAAGCTAATGCAGAAAAGCCCATCCCCGCAACCTCCCGAATTTCTTTGATATGTTGCCTTAAGTTTTCAATCCCGAGACATGGTCAAGGCCGAGCACACATTGCCCCCCTTTCAACATGGTCAAAGCAGTTGATTAATGCATACATTATAGTTGGAAGCAAAATAAGGCCGTACTCCAGCCTCAACGGCATGCTGACCGCGATGAATGTATCGGCAGGGCGCTTCGGCAGCATTGATTGTGACGGAATGCGACTATCCATCGCCCGCAGTGTGCCAGGCTGGGCCTGCACAATGACGAGCCTGAGGAAGTCTGGTGCAAGATCGCAGGCGCAGAGCATAATGCCGGCGGCGACCTTTGGGCAGAACATGCCTATCGACCGCATGCCCGACCCACCCATACTCGATAGATGTGCCAACGCGGCTTGCTACCTTTCACTAGCCATTTATCGCTAATTCCGGCTTGCAGCACATTTTGATCAGGAGCAGATGACAGCCCGGCCCGACGCCACGACCTATTATACGCAAGGCGACGAAGGTTATACCCACTACCCTGGATTGCAGGCGCCGATGCGGCTAAAACTCACCGACCTTCTCTGATGCGGACGGACGGATGATATGCGTCTGGGCGGAAGCGCCGCTTGACAGCCTCACTGGCCGTTCTAAAATGCATACAAAATCGTGCACGCTTTGCTGCCTTGGAAACGAACCGGCCTATTTTCCGCAATATTTCGAATGCGGCGCAAGAATATTCAGGGCAACGGAGCATACATTATGATTCCGGCGCCAGACAATCCTGAATGATTTACCGGAGAAAAAAATGAGCGACAGCGAAGAAAACAAAAAGATAGCCCTCGAATATATTCGGCGCTTCAGCACGGGCGACATCGCTTATGCCCATGAATTGCTTGCAGATGACATCGAATGGTGGGTTCTGGGCGACTTGCCCTTTTCCGGGGTCATAACCAAGCCGGTCTTCCGCAAGAATAACGAGATGCTGGCTGGCCTGTTCAAGAGCTTTCCCCAGTGGATCGCGGACAGTGCGATCGCGGAAGGCGACAAAGTCGCGGTGATTTGCCACAGCGTCGGCGACACCAAGGGCGGATTTGAATATCGCAATAAATATCAAATCCTGTTCACCGTGCGCGACGGCCTGATCGTGCATGCGGAAGAATATATGGACACCAAACACTGCTACGATCTCCTTGCAGCTATCGAAGCGGAAGCCGCGCTCGTGGGCAGCCAGGGCTGACCCGCTTTCAGCCCGATCTTTCAAGTCACATATATTTGCATCGGAAGGCATTATGAAATTTCATCACATGTGCATCATGGTCAGCGACATCGACAAGGCTCTGGCCCTATGGCGCGACGTCATGGGCTTTCAGGTCATCCAGCGTCGGATTACCCCTGATAATGAAATGGTCGATCAGAAAACGATGGATGACATCGTCAGGGTCAAGGGCGCGCAGTTCGAAATGACGCTTTTGATGAATGCAGAAGGCGCGATGCTTGAAATCAATCGCACCATCACGCCGAAAATGGTCATCACGCCAAGGAACGAACTGGGCTATGACCGGACCGGCATTCGGGAACTGGGACTGGAAGTTGCCGACATCGACGCATGGTTCGAAAAAATCCGTGCGGCAGGGTATGAAACGCAGACCGAATATGTGTGGAATGCAGGCGCATTCGGCCGCAGCTTCCTGTTTTTCGATCAGGACGGCAATTTGATCCAGCTGTTTGAACGCAGCGTGGACGTCCAGCTGGAAGATCAGCCCGTCGTGGCCTGAAATTCCCGAAACGGGGGGTGCGGCAGGCGGCCTGGCCCACATTGGGCATGGCACCTGCCGTATCTATCCCCCATTTTCCCCTGCGCGACAGGATCAGGCCGACTTCACCAATTTCTCGAAGGTAAGATTATGCCGGACGAAGTGCAGCGGCTTCAGCGCAGATTGATGCAGCTGGAGGATAGGGTGGCCATTCAGGACAGGATCTGGGCCGCGCTCAATTTTTCGGATTTGGGTGACTGGGCCAGTGCCGGGGCCTGCTATGCAAGTGACGCAACTGTCGATCTCGTTGGCTATGACGCATCAATTTGGCCGGAACCGCTCGGTATGCCGATCACGCAATTCAGAAGGCAGGCCTCGACCTTCATGCCCGGCTTCTCCATACGCCAGCACATGGTCACGAATTTCAGCATCGCGACCGATGGCGACGAAGCGACGTCACGATCCCAGGTTCGTGCGATCCATGTGATGGATGATGGCGTTTGGGAAGCGTTCGCGAATTATCGCCACCATCTTCGTCGCGAAGAGAATGGCTGGGTAATCGACAAACTTCACGGTACCATCATCCATCAGACCGGTGCGGAACTGGTAGAGGCCGCGCGCCGCCGGGTCGCTGCCCAGGGTTGATCGAACCGTGGCGGCGGCTTACCCTGTGGCCGCCCTGATAATCAGAACGGCCACAGGATACCGCCGAAATAGTTAGCACATTGTGCGAACCGTCGACTGTTCCAGCCAACCTCAGAATGCTCTAGCTGGCGACGAGCGAAACATGCTCCTGCGCGATGCGCCACAGACCGTCATCATCCTGCACCAGCACCAACGTCTGGCGAAGCGATCGCCGGAATACCACACCCGCCGCAGTCTTGCCGTGGCTCTGTCCGGTCTGGCTGGCCCATGCGACGCGGCCGAGCCGGCTGACGGCCAGATCACCGCCTGCGCTGAAATAGAAGGATGAGAAATTTTCCAGCATTCCAGACCAGGCCGCAGAATAATCTTCCCAGCTCAGGAACAGCCTGTCAGGCGCTGCCGGAATAGCGATCATGAGCGGCCCGTCCTTGCGATAGTGGGACTGGACAGCGGCCATATCGAACGGACTTTCGCCCAGATTATAGGCGCCGATATAGGCTTCGATGGCAGCCACGACATCCTTCGTTTCCGTCTCGATCCAATCCTGGGCCTCCATCATCATCTTCTCCATTTCGCGCCGTAGGCGTGGCTGCGGGCATTGTGTAGGGAACGCCAGTTCAAAAGGACGCTATACCCCCTGCACGACCAGTTCGCCCGCCATGATGTCGAGCAGCGCATCGGCAATGTCCTGCGTCCCTGCCGTTCCGCCAAGATCAGCGGTAAGCTTGCCGCTCGCCAGAACGTCGCCAACCGCCTTCTCGATCATGGCGGCTATGTCGGGCCGACCCAGACTGTGGCGCATGGCCATCGCCAGGCTGAGCACGCTTGCACAAGGATTTGCGACCCTTCGCCCGGCAATATCGGGCGCCGATCCATGGATCGGCTCATATAGTCCCGGTGCCCCGGCCTCGCCGAGCGCGGCCGATGGCAGCATACCGATGGACCCGGTCAACATTCCGGCAATATCGGAAAGGATGTCACCGAACAGATTGTCAGTCAGGATGACGTCGAACTGTTGCGGCGCGCGAACCAGCTGCATCGCGCAATTGTCGGCGAGCATGTGGCTCAAAGTCACATCGGAATATTCGGCGGCATGCAATTTCGTCACGACCTCCCGCCAAAGCAGGCCGGCTTCCATGACGTTGCCCTTCTCCACCGAACAGACACGGTTGCCACGCTGGCGCGCAATATCGAATGCGACCCGCGCCACGCGCTGAATCTCGCTGGTCGTATAGCTATGCGTGTTGATCCCCCGCTTCTCACCATCCGGCAAGGTTTCGATGCCGCGCGGCGTACCGAAATAGACGCCCCCCACAAGCTCGCGGACGAACAGGATATCCAGTCCGGCGACGAGTTCGGTCTTGAGGGATGAAAGACCGGCCAGAGTGTCGAAACAGAATGCAGGGCGCAGATTGGCGTAGACGTTCATCGCCTCGCGCAATTTCAACAACCCCGCTTCGGGTCGCAGATCATAGGACAGCCCGGCCCAGCGCGGGCCGCCGACCGCGCCCATGAGCACGGCGTCGGATTGCTGCGCCTGCTCGATGACTTCAGGTGCGATCGGCGCACCGTGAAGATCATAGGACGCCCCGCCGAACGCAGCTTCGCTGACTTCCACATCCAATGTGCCCGATGCCGACAGGCAATCGATCACGCGCCGACTGACCGCCGTCACCTCAGGACCTATACCGTCTCCCGGCAACAGCAAGATCTTCTTCACCATCAATCAATATCCTTAATTCTGGATTGAAGCGCCGGAAAACCACAGGCATGCGCCTCCGCCCAGGCCAGTCTGCGTGGTTATTTCTGACCGAAGCGGCTTTGGAACCCGCTCCATTTCTCATGATAATTGTGCATGCACGCTGGATGCTCGAGCGCGGATTGCGCGATTTCCAGCGGATAGCGGGACTCGATGAAGAAGTTGGGTCCATCACCCAGCCATTGAGGATCATCGCCCATCTCCCTGCCCTTTTCGAATATCGGTGTGGCTGGGCCATGCGGCACATAGGAATTGTGCAGGGTCGATGCGGCTACCGGCGCATTTTCCGGCACCGTGAGCAGGCCCAGAAATTCCACCACGGAATTGCGATGGTAACCAGGCGGGCGGAACGTGTGATCGCCCGCTACCCAACGGGGCGGCAGGATGCAGAAGTCGAAGTTGGCGCCCATCACTGGATCGCTTGGCGACGTCAGCGCGCAATAGATTGATGGGTCCGAATGATCGTAGGTGACGCTGCCGACAGACATGAACCTGTTCATGTCATATTTGTAGGGCACCATATTGCCACGCCAGGCAACGACGTCGAACGGTGACTGGGGCAGATTGGTGGCCCAGAAGCCCCCATAATATTTGGTCACAAACTCGGTTGGCTGGGCGTCATCTTCGAACCAGGCGGTCGGCGCCTTGAAATCGATGATCTGTGCCTGACCGAACGACCCGATCAAGCCCAGCTCCGGCAGACGCAACGGTGCTCCGAAATTCTCGCAAGCATAACCGCGCGCCACCGGGTCTAGCAGATCCACGCGAAATTTGACCCCACGCGGGATGATCGCCATTTCCGAAGGCGCGACGTCCATCCGCCCCAGTTCAGTCACGATCCGCAACCGGCCCTTTTGCGGCACGATAATCATCTCGCCATCGGCATTCAGAAAGGCGCGACCCGTCATCGACTTGTTGGCGACATAAACATGGATGGCAACGCCCGCCTGCTCCCGGGGAGACCCGTTCCCGACGAGGGTCTGGATACCATCCAGAAAATCGCCTGATGCGCTGGCCATGTCGACATGCGACCAGCCGATAGCGTTGGGCGAGGGCTTTCCGCCGAAGGGCGGCGTCAGGAAATTGGGAAAGGCCACCTCGCCCAGAGGGCCGCGGGTGGTGGAAGGGCGAATGCGGAACATGTAACTCCGCAGATTTTGCGCCCGTGCTGCGACAAAGGCAGAGCCGGTCACAAGCTCGCTCACCAGCCCCATCGGAGCCTGACGCGGGTTGTTGGTCGCCGGCAGAGCGCCTGCGATGGCTTCCGACTGCATCTCGTTACCGAAACCGTTCAGATAGGCGAGATCCGCTTCGCTATTGAGTGGGGCAACGGCGTCATGCATTACTTCGGTCATCACACTCTCCTTACCTCTCAGATTGCACACAATTTTGATTGGTTCAAGAGTCTTCGAAGTGCGGATTAGTCTCGAAATCCCCATTTGCAGGTTTGATTCCGAGTGACGCACCTATGTCATCAGGGAATTTTCGTAT
Source organism: Sphingobium sp. TomTYG65 (assembly GCF_055395525.1). Lineage (NCBI taxonomy): Bacteria > Pseudomonadati > Pseudomonadota > Alphaproteobacteria > Sphingomonadales > Sphingobiaceae > Sphingobium > Sphingobium sp. TomTYG65. Next base: position 119,549 of record NZ_AP027332.1, read on the forward strand.
GCATATAATTTTTGCCGCGAACAGGGACCACGGCATGAAAGCGCATCATACCCTGATTTCTGTTGGCCCAGCATAATGTCCGAGCCGGCAGATACGCCATCGACTTTGAAAATCTCTAGGCATTGCCGCGAAGAGGATAGCCCGCTGGCGCCAGCAACGTCAGCCCCTCCAGCAATCGAGCAATGTCCGTCCGTCCGCAACTGATTGAATTTTGAAAAACAGCATAGACTTCTCCGCTGCGCTTTACGACCAGGATGGCGGGCTCGGCAAAAACCGTACCGCCGCGCTCTGTTGCGAACAGGCCGAGCCGTCGGATATCAGCCTCACTCATCCCATAGCCAACCTGTAAATGGTCGACCGCCAGTTCGTTCACCATGGCTTGGGCGGCGGCGGCCGAGTCCGTGCTGGTCGTGACGACGTCGATGCCGATCGCTTTGAATGCGTCGACCCGCGCATTCAGGTCGACCACCGATTCGTGACAATAGGTACAAAAATGCCCCCGAATAACATTGATGAGCGCCAGGTCACGAGACGACCCGGCCAGCGTCCATTGGCCGCCCCGCAACAGGGAGACATCCAGTTCCGGAAAGGGCTTGCCTGGCATCAACATTGAACATCCTCCTATTGATCCAACCGAGTAGCCACAACGATCGGGCGGCGCTTCAGTCAGAGATAATCACATAAATGCACACGGAATAGTCGATGCCGCACAACGGTCAATCGAGAAAGCATGCCGATCATCCACCAAAATTCTTGCATATTCTGTAGATACAGACTTCCCGACGGCTTACAAGCTTGACCATTCACACCCTAAACTGCATACAATATAGGCTGACGATAGGAAAGGAATAGGCGTGACCGCCGGAACTGAAAACGCCATCCAGCGCATAGCCAACTCAATCAGGGAGATTGCGCGCAATCCCGAAAACAGCGAGCGCGACGCAATCATCCTGCGCGACACCGCGATCAGCTTCGGTACGCTCGATCAACGCGCCGATGCGGTCGCGAGCGGCCTTGCCGGGATGCCCTGCAAAGCGCGGACCATCGCCTTTCTATCGCAATCCTCCCCGCTGCTGTACGAAATATTGCTAGGCACGGCGCGTTCGGCGAACATTTTCCTGCCGCTCAACTGGCGCCTGTCCGTGCCCGAACTGCGCGAAATCATGCGCCTGTCCGAACCGGCGATCCTTTTCGCCGACGAAGCCTATCGCGATGCCGCGTTGGCGCTGAAGGAAACCGCGCCCTACCCGCTCGAACTCATCTTTCTCGACGGTGACGACCAGAGCGACACGGAATATGCGCGTTGGCGCGACAGGCATGCCAGGACAACGCCGCCTCACTTCCAACTGGAGGGGGAGGCCATGCGCCTTTATACTTCCGGCACAACCGGGCGGCCTAAAGGCGTCCAGCTGACCCATGATAATTTCACCACCGTTTTCCGCTGCTTCCCGCAGATCGGCCTGGATTATGCTGGCAGCAATGTGCTGGTGCCGCTGCCCCTCTTCCATGTCGCGGGCCTTGCGATCAGCCTGCACGCGCTGGCCAGCGGCGGGACGGTGGTGCTCGCAACGGAAGCCAAGGCGCCGATCCTGCTCGACCTGATCGTCCAGCACCGGATCACGGACGCCTTCCTCGTCCCGGCGATCCTGCTCAGTCTCGTCCAGGCGTCGGCCGCGAAGGAAGAGGATCTCTCTTTCGTGCGCACCATAGCCTATGGCACCGCGCCCATTTCCGAAGAATTGCTGAAGCAGGCGTCGGCTCTGTTCGGCTGCGACTTCATCCAGCTTTACGGCCTGACCGAAACGACCGGCACGGCCACCTTCCTGCCTTCGGTCGAGCACGACGCGGCTAAGGGCCTGTTGCGATCCTGCGGTCGGCCCAGCCCCGGCGTCGAAATCCGCGTGATCGGCGAAAATGGCGAAGCAGCGCCGGTAGGCGGTGTGGGCGAGGTCCAGATTCGCGGCGCGAACGTCACTCCCGGCTATTGGAACGATCCCGAAGCGACCGCGATGGCCTTTGTCGATGGCTGGTTCAAGACCGGCGATGCTGGTTTCTTTAATGCCGAAGGCTATCTGTTTCTGCACGACCGCATCAAGGACATGATCGTGTCCGGCGGCGAGAATGTCTATCCGGCGGAGGTCGAAAATGCGATCTTCGGCCATCCTGCCGTGGCCGATGTCGCCGTGATCGGCGTGCCCGACCCAAAATGGGGTGAAACGGTCATGGCGATCGTCGTGCTCAGACATGGCAGCCCCGAAGATCCGCAAAGCATCATCGACTGGGCGCGCGAGCGGATCGCGGGCTATAAGCTCCCCAAAGCCGTCACCTTCCGCGACCAGTTACCGCGCACCCCGTCGGGCAAGATATTGCGCCGCGAACTGCGCGAAGCTTTTTGGAGCGATCAGGCCCGGCGAATCAACTGATCCAGCGCCAATCTCTTTCATCAGCATATTCTTCAGGTTCGACATGATCATGGTCCAGACGACAGCGGCGGAAAGCTACGCCCGGTTTCACGACGCCTCCCTATCCGATCCGGAGACTTTCTGGCTTGGCGAGGCGAAGAAGGTCGAATGGTCGACGCCGCCTTCCAGTGCCCTCGACCATCAGCCGCCCTTTTCCAACTGGTTCACCGATGGCACGATCAACCTGTGTCATAATGCCGTCGACCGCTGGGCCGCATCGCAGCCGGAGCAGGCCGCGCTGGTCTTCATATCGGGGGAAACCGGCGAGGAACGGCGCTTCAGCTACGCAGAACTGCTGCATCAGGTGAACGGCTGGGCCGCCATGCTGCGCGACCTGAACGTGGGCGTCGGCGACCGCGTGCTGATCTACATGCCGATGATCCCGGAAGCGGTCTTCGCCATGCTCGCCTGCGCGCGGATCGGGGCGATCCACGCGGTGGTCTTCGGCGGCTTCGCCAGCGGCGCGCTGGCCGTGCGGATCGACGACGCCGAACCGAAAGTGATCATCAGCGCCGATGCCGGTCGCCGCATGGGCCAGGTCATTCCCTATCGCCCGCTGCTGGACGGCGCGCTGGCCGCCGCAACGCATCGCCCCGATCATATCGTCATGGTGGATCGCGGCTTTGCGCCGTTCGAGCGTGGTGAGCGCGATGTTGATGCCCGCTCGACGCTCGCCGCCCAAGGCGGAGCGAAGGTCGAGCCGGTCGCCCTGCCTGCCTCGCACCCCAGCTACATTCTCTACACCAGCGGCACCACCGGCCGTCCCAAGGGCGTTCAGCGGGACACGGGCGGCTATGCCGTCGCGCTGCGCGCATCGATGGACCATATTTTTCGCGGCGGACCGGGCGACGCGATGCTTACGGCGTCGGACATCGGCTGGGTGGTGGGCCATTCCTACATTGTCTACGGGCCGCTGCTGGCGGGCATGACGACGATCCTGTTCGAAGGCGCGCCGACCTACCCGGATGCCAGCATAGTGTGGCGCATCGTCGAACGCTATCGCACCAAATTGCTATTCACCTCACCCACTGCGCTGCGCGTGTTGCGCAAGAGTGGAGAGGCGGCGCTGGAAGGCATAGACCTTTCTTCGCTCGACACCATCTTCGTCGCCGGGGAGCCGCTGGACGCGCCCACCGCCAGTTGGTGGCAGAAGGCCACCGGCACCGCGGTGGTCGACAATTATTGGCAGACCGAAACCGGCTGGCCCGTCCTGACGCTCTGCCGGGGCGTGGCGGAGCTTGAGGCGAAAGAAGGATCGCCCGGCCTGCCCGTCTACGGCTATGACGTGCGGATCGTGCATGAACAAACGGGACAGGTCGTGGAATCGGGCGAGAAGGGCCTGCTAGCCATCGCCACGCCCTTGCCCCCCGGAACGTTATCGACGCTGTGGCGGAACGATGCCCATTATGAAGAAACCTATTTCGTCACGCTGGGCGGGCGGCAATATTATTCCACCTTCGACTGGGCTACCCGCGACGCGGAAGGCTATATTACCATGCTCGGTCGGTCGGACGATATCATCAATGTCGCCGGCCACCGCCTGGGCACGCGTGAGGTCGAGGAAGTGCTGAACGCACAGGACGCCGTCGCGGAAAGCGCCGTCATCGGCGTCAATGACCCGATCAAGAATGAAGTGCCGGTGGCCTTTGTCGTGCTGAAAAGCGACGCCACGCCCGGCGACGCGCTGACCGCGCAATTGAACAAGGCCGTTCGCGCCGGTATCGGTCCGATCGCCTCCCTGCACGACATATATTTCATCGCGGCCCTGCCCAAGACGCGGTCGGGCAAGATCGTCCGCCGACTGCTCAAGGCCATTTGCGAGGATAAAGATCCGGGCGAACTGTCCACGCTGGAAGACCCCTCCATCGTGGAGGGGCTGACCGCAACCGTTCACCGCCACCGAAACACGGCCGCATGAGCGCGGCTCCGCCCGACACGAAACAGGAGAGAAGAATGAAGTCCGCACTGATCATCGGAGGCGCCAGTGGCGTCGGCGAAGCCACCGCCCGCGCCTTCGCGAAGGAGGGCGTGCATGTCGCCGTCGCCGATTTGGCCCTGCCCGCGGCCCAGTCTCTTGCGGAGGAGCTTGGCCCCGATCACCGCGCCTATGCCTGCGATATCACAAGTGAGAGCAACGTGCTGGCGCTGTTCGATCAGGTCGAGCGCGATCTGGGCGACCTCACCATATTGGTCACCGCGGCGGGCACTGCCGGTTTCCTAAACGGCACCATGCCCCGGTTGCATGAAACGCCGTCGGATCATTGGGACCAGGTGATGAACATCAACTTGCGCGGCGGCTTTCTGGCCCTGCGCGAGATGCTGCGCCGTCGCATGGCAAAGCCCGTCGCGCATGCGCGCATCATTACCATCTCCTCCATGGCGCCGCAGAAGATTCCTTCGGTCGCCGCCGCCGCCTATGTCATTTCCAAGGGCGGACTGCTGACGCTGACCAAGGTCGCGGCAGGCGAAGCGGCCCCCTATGGCATGACCGTGAATACGGTCGCGCCCGGCGCCGTCGACACGCCGATGTTGCGGGAAAGAACCCCCTTCGAACAGTTTGACGATCTGTTCGGCCCGACGCTGGCGGGCCGCCCCGCGCGCGCGGACGAAATTGCTTCGGCGGTGCTCTATCTGGCGTCCGAACAGGCCGCCTTCGTCAATGGCGCATGCCTCGACATCAACGGCGGCATGCTGATGCGCTGAGACGCAAGGAGTGGCGGGTGGCGGCATCCATCACCCGCCACTCCTTTTCCACTCTCAGGATTCGATCAACGCCCGGTCTTTACCCTTGGCGCCGGACTTCGGCTCGATCGATGCGCGGAACCGTTCCGTCATATATTCAGCCGATGCCAATATGTGCGACTGCATCAGCAAGTCCGCGCCCTTGCCGCCTTTCTCCTGGAGCATCTGCACCAAGGCATGATGATCCTTGTGGAACGTTTCGAATGGCTGGCGCTTGTTCGCGCCGGACAGCCACTGAATGCGGGTCGGCGCATGGGGGATTTGCGTGACCTTCTCATAGGTCTGGATCAGGGTTTCGTTCCCGGATTCCTCGATGATCGCGCTATGAAAATTTTCATTCATCCGCGCCCAGAAAATCGTGTCGCCTTCATTGAGTTCCGGCTTGGCGAGAATGGCGTCGCCTTCCGCAAGGCAGGCGTTCAGGCGCTTCTTCAGACCCGCGCTCATGCCGCGTTCGACTATGAGACGGCAGGCAAGCCCTTCCAAAGCAGACCGGACGGCATAGCGTTCCACCACCTCGTCCAGTCCGAAGCTGCGAACGATATAACCCTTATTTTTGCGATATTCTACCAGCCGTTCCTCCGCCAGTGCGATCAGCGCTTCGCGAATGGGGGTCCGGGAAATGTCCAGCCTTTGGCTGAGATCCGTCTCGATCAAGCGATGCCCGCCCGGAAAAATCCCATGAAGAATCATCTGCCGAAGAGTATCGATCACTTGCTGTTGACGGGAATTGGACATTCTTTATCCTGTTGCGGGATTTTCGTCGGCCGGACATTACGGCATGTTCAGCAGACAAATGTATGCGGACCAGCAACAATTGACAAGCGGATTTACTGGAAATTCTGCTGTAATACCTCTCAAACTGTCATCAAAGGCAATCCATCGGCATGGATGAGGATGTCACGACTGCATGCAATCGTCACATCAAAACAACCACGTTCATTACGGTGCAACGGTCGGAGAAAGCGATCGTTCGGCCCGCACATGGAAGCTGTCCAACCGTCGCGCCACGTTATTTACCCGCCAGACCGGTTCGCTCACCGCATCGAAACGCTCCACCCTGTCGAGCAGAGCCTGAAGGATCGCCTCCGTCTCCGCGCGGGCGAGCCGCTGGCCGATACAGAAATGGACCCCCACGCCAAAGCCCAGATGCCCCTGAATCGACCGGTTGAGGTTGAACTTGTCGGCATCGGGCCAGCGTGCCGGATCGCGATTGGCAGCGCCGATAGAACAAAGAATCTTCTTGCCCTCCTCCAGCACATAGCCGCCCAGTTCGACCTGACGCCGCGTGCTGCGGAACATGGATTGGGCGGGCGATTCCAGACGGATCGCCTCATCGATGGCCGTGGTCATTTTCGAACGGTCTTCCCGCAATATCTGCCATTGATCGGGATTTCGCACCAGCTCCGCCAGCAACGTTCCCAGTCCGCTGATGACCGTGTCGGTGCCGCCGCGCAGGAATGTTCGAACCAGATCGGCGCCAATGCCCGGCGCGATCTTGCCCTCGTCCACCCCGTTCCAGATCCGCGCGCCAAAGCGCCCCGGCGTCATCGCCTCCCGATCATATTTGGATGCCATCCAGCCCAGCACCGGCTGCGCCGCCTCAGCAGACTTCCGATAGAGTTCATTGTCGGGACCAAGAGAGTTCAGCGCGTAATCGCCGATCAGCAGAAAGTTTTCCCTACCTTCCTCTCCAATGCCTAGAAAATCCGGAAATGCGTCCAGCACGAAGGGTTCGACAATCTGGCTGATGATTTCGAACTGATCCTGTTCCAGTGCCCGATCGACAACGCGCACGGCGCTGGCAGCAAAGGCCTCTACCCATTCCTTCACCAGCTTGGGCGACAGGATATTGTTCATCGGCCGCCGAACAGCGGCATGTTCGGGCGGATCGACTTCGATGATCGGCGATCGCGGACGCTGCGCCGTTCCCTTGCCGAGCGAACCAAGGCCCGTCCCGTCGGCCGAAGAGAAATTCTCATGATCGCTGAGCGCTTCCTTGACCTCTTCATAACGGCCAACCGCATAGCAGTCATATTTCGGCAGATAGATGACCGTCCCCGCGTTTCTCAAAAACTGCTGCCAGCCATGGGGGTTGCTCAACGACGCATCATCGAAAGGATCGGCATCGACTATAGGAGGGGCATTATGGGACAATATCTGGTCCTTCGATTGGGACTGGGCCGTCGAGTATCTCATTCCGGCTCGCTGCTTCTTATATTGCACACCTTTTTAAATTGCTCAAGCGAGCAGCTCAACCCCGTTCGCACATGTCGGATTGCCATAAAATGGCGCCTTTTCGATTATTTAAAAGGAATTTTCGCCTATTTCCTTGTGATCGAACATGGAGCTCGCCGCATTGACGCGAAATTTCTAACCTTATATTGCATACTTTGATTGGCGCTGCATCGCCGCCCCTCTCTCAAGAGTTTCCGGCCCATGTCGAGCAACACCCCACGCACGCTGTACCAGAAGATATGGGACGCCCACGTCGTGAACCGACGCGAAGACGACACCTGCCTGGTCTATGTCGACCGACACCTGGTGCATGAAGTCACCAGTCCCCAAGCGTTCGAAGCGCTGCGGTTGGCCGGGCGCAGAGTTCGAAGGCCCGACTATACGCTGGCGCTGCCCGACCACAATCTACCCACCACGGGCCGCCGCGCAGCGGACGGTTCGCCGCTGCCGATCAGTGACCCGGAATCGGCGGCGCAACTGGCGGCGCTGGCGGAAAATGCGCCCGCATTCGGCATCAAATATTTCGATGCGCTGGCGCCCGAACAGGGCATCGTTCATGTCGTCGGCCCGGAACAAGGCTTTTCCCTACCCGGCACGACCATCGTATGCGGCGACAGCCACACATCAGCTCATGGCGGCATGGGCGCGCTCGCCTTCGGCATCGGCACGTCCGAAGTGGAGCATGTGTTGGCGACCCAGACCCTGCTGCTCAGCGCTTCACGGACGCTGGAAGTGCGGGTAGAAGGGACGCTGGGCATTGGCGTCACGCCCAAGGACGTCATCCTCCACATCATCGGCGTTCTTGGCGCGGCGGGCGGCAACGGCCATGTGATCGAATATACCGGCAATATCTTCCGCGACATGTCGGTCGAAGGCCGGCTGACCGTCTGCAACATGTCGATCGAGGCGGGCGCGCGCGCCGGCATCATAGCCCCCGACGAAAAGACCTTCGCCTATCTGAAGGGGCGGCCCATGGCGCCCGTCGGGCAGGACTGGGATGATGCGGTAGCCTATTGGCGGACGCTGGCAAGCGACGAGGGCGCCGCCTATGACCGATCGGTTCTGATCGACGCGGCGAACATCGCGCCCTGCGTGACCTGGGGCACCAGCCCGGAGGATGTCGTGGCGATCACCGGATCGGTGCCCGAACCCGGCAGCTTCGCCGATCCGTCCAAACAGAACGCGGCCCGCCGGTCGCTCGACTATATGGACCTGACACCAGGCACGCCGATGCAGGACGTCAGTATCGAGAATATCTTCATCGGTTCCTGCACCAACAGCCGCATAGAGGATCTGCGCGCCGCCGCCGCCATCCTGCGCGGGCGCAAGGTCGCGGCCAATGTGCGGCAGGCGATGGTGGTGCCGGGTTCCGGCCTCGTCAAGCAGCAGGCGGAGGCCGAAGGGCTGGACCGGGTCTTTCTGGACGCCGGCTTCGAATGGCGGGAGCCGGGCTGCTCCGCCTGCCTCGCGATGAACCCGGACAAGATACCGTCTGGGGAACGTTGCGCCTCGACATCCAACCGCAATTTCGTCGACCGGCAGGGGCCTGGATCGCGCACCCATCTGGTCAGCCCGGCCATAGCGGCGGCCGCCGCCGTGACCGGCCATCTGACCGATGTGCGCACCATCGAACACGCCTGAAACAAGGGAAATCATCATGAAGAAGGTCAACCGCATCAGCGGTCGCGCCGTCCCGTTGGGACTTAAGAATATCGACACCGACATCATCCTTCCGGGGCCGTATCTCAAGACCATCAGCCGCCTTGGCCTTGGCCGGGTGGCGTTCGAATCGATCCGGGCCAAACCCGGCAATATCTTTGAGGAACCCGCCAATCAGGGTGCGACCATCATCGTCGCGGGCGACAACTTCGGCTGCGGCTCCAGCCGGGAACATGCCGTCTGGGCGATCATGGACATGGGCATCGACGCCGTGATCGCGCCCAGCTTTTCCGACATTTTTTCGGGCAATGCCTTCAAGAACGGCCTGCTGACCGTGACGCTGGATCAGTCTGTGGTGGACCGGCTGCTGGTCGCCGCGCAAAATGGGCCGCTGACCATCGACCTCGACACGCAGAGCGTCTCCACGGAAGAGGGCGACCATTTTGCGTTCGAATTCGACGCCTTCCGCAAACATTGCCTGCTGAACGGCCTCGACGAGATCGGCATGACGCTGGCGCAGGCGGACGAGATCACCGCCTTTGAAGAGCGCAGCCAGCGCGAGCGGCCCTGGCTGCCGCGCATCGCCTGAAGCAAAAAGGGGCCGCGCGCGATCGGCACGCCGCCCCTTCCGGCATCGATAATCGATCAGATATGGATGGCGTGGCCCAGAGCCTTCAGCGCGCTTTCATGCACCGCTTCGCCCAGTGTCGGGTGTGCGTGGATGATGCCCGCGACATCTCCTAGCACCGCGCCCATTTCCAACAGCGTCGCAAATTCCCCGGCAAATTCGGACACATGCTTGCCGACCGCCTGAATCCCCAGGATGCGATGATCGGCCTTGCGCGCCACCACACGCACGAAGCCGCCGACACCGCCCGCATCCATGGAAAGCGCCCGGCCGTTGGCCTGGAAGGGAAACTGGCCGCTGACCACTTCCACATCGGCGGGGACGTTATCAGGTGTCAGGCCGATGCTGACGATCTCCGGTTCTGTGAAACAGACCGCCACGATCCCTGCCGGATCGAAGCGCCGCCGCTTGCCCGCGATGATCTCCGCCACCATTTCACCCTGCGCGGACGCCTTGTGCGCCAGCATTGGCTCGCCTACCAGATCGCCGATCGCCCAGACATTGGTGGTCGAGGTCGCGCAACGATCGTCCACTGCGATGAAGCGGCCGTCCATTTTCAGCGCCATCGCCGCCAGCCCCCAACCTTCGGTCAGGGGACGCCGGCCGACCGTCACGATGATGCGATCGGCAGGCAGCACCATGCGTTCGCCCGCCGCGCTCTCAATCTCCAGCCCGCTTCCGGCCAGCCCCAGCGCCTTCGCGCCCAGATGCAGCGCCACGCCACGCTGTTCCAGCCAGCGGCGCACCGGGTCCGTCAGGCCAGTGTCGTAGAGCGGCAGGATGCGATCCTGCGCCTCGACCACCGAAACCTCGGCGCCCATTTTCGCGAAAGCTGTGCCCAGTTCCAGCCCGATATAGCCGCCGCCGACTACGACGAGCCGCTTGGGCACCTCCGTCAGCGATAGCGCCTCATTGGACCCGATGACCGGCCCACCAAATGGCAGGAAGGGCAGCTCGACCGAAGTGGAGCCGTTGGCTAGGATCACATGCTCCGGCCGGATGATGACATCCTCATCGCCGCCCGTGACCATGCAAGATTTGGCATCGGTGAAGGTCGCCCAGCCCTTCACCACCTTGACCTTCGCCTTGCGCAGCAGACCCGCGACGCCGCCGCTCAGCCTGTCAACGATCCCGGCCTTCCACGCGATGGTTTCGGCAAAGTCCAGCGTCGGAGCGGATGCGCGGATACCGAAACGCCCCTCTGGCGCGCTGGCGGCAAACACTTCCTCGTACAGACCGGCGGCGTGGATCAGCGCCTTGGACGGGATACAGCCCCGGATCAGGCAGGTGCCGCCCAGCCGGTCCGCCTCCACCAGCACGGTGTCCAGGCCCAACTGTCCGGCGCGGATGGCGGCAACATAGCCGCCCGGCCCGCCGCCCACGACAAGCACTTTGGGAGTCAAAATCTGCGTCATCGGGTCAATCCATGAAAATGAGGGCGGGATGTTCCAGCAGGCGCTTCATCCGCTGAATGAACTGCGCGGCGTCCCAACCATCGACGATGCGATGGTCGAAGGAGGAGGACAGGTTCATCATCTTGCGCACGGTCACGAAGCTGCCCTCGATCACCGGCCGATCAACCAGCTTGTTGGGAGCAAGGATCGCGACTTCGGGATGATTGATCACGGGCGTCGTCACGATGCCGCCAATGGGGCCAAGACTGGTGAGAGTGATGGTCGAACCGGACAGCTCCTCCCGGCTCGCCTTGCCGTTACGCGCAGCTTCAGCCACGCGGGTAAGCTCGCGGGCGCAATCCCATATGTCCCGCGCCTCCGCATGACGGACAACCGGCACCATGAGGCCGCCCGGCGTCTGCGTGGCGATGCCGATATGCACGCCGTCATAGCTGTGCAGCACGCCCTCTTCATCATCATAGCGGGCGTTGATCTGCGGAAAATCAGGCAAAGCCTTGACCAGCGCGCGCATGAAAAAGGGCAGCAGGGTCAGCTTGGGTTGCCCCTCCCCGCGATGCGCATTCAGGTCGACGCGCAGCGCCTCCAGCTGCGTCAGGTCGCATTCCTCGACATAGGCAATATGCGGGATGCGGCGCTTGGCGTCCTGCATCTTCTCCGCGATCTTGCGGCGCAGGCCGATGATCTTCGTGTCGGCGATGTCCGTGCGCGGAGACAGACCGCCGCCCACCACGCCCAGCTTGCCGTCCGACGCGACATAGGCGTCCAGATCCTCGGCGGTGATGCGCCCGCCGGGGCCGGATCCCGGCACATATTGCAGCGAGATGCCCAGTTCATGGGCACGGCGGCGCGTCGCGGGCGAAGCGACCGGCGCATCGCCAGGCTGGCGGGTAGCAAAGGCCGGACCAGAGGCAGCCGGACTGCGCGGAGCGGCGGCAGACTGAACGACAGGAGCGGGAGCTGGAGCCATATCCTCCATCCGGGCGGCGGGCGCAGGAGCGGCAGGCGCAGCGGCGACCTGCGCCGGGGTCCCGGCCACATTGCCCTCGCCTTCCACCTCCAGTTCGACCAGCACCGACCCGACCGACATCATCGATCCGATCTCGCCATATATGGCCGTGACGACACCATCGACCGGCGCCGTCATGTCCACCGTGGCTTTGTCGGTCATGACATCGACCAGACTCTGGTCTTCCTTGACCGTGTCGCCAACCTTGACGTGCCAGACGACGATCTCTGCCTCGGCCACGCCCTCGCCGACGTCGGGCAGACGAAATGCATAGAGGCCCATCACTTATTCTCCATCACGCGGTGCAGCGCCTTGGCCAACCGTCCTGGCCCTGGGAAATAGTCCCACTCAAAGGCGTGGGGGTAAGGTGTATCCCAACCGGCCACCCGCTCGATCGGGCTGCGCAGCGCCCAGAAACAGCGCTCCTGAATAAGCGCCGACAATTCGCCGCCAAAGCCGCCGAAGCGCGACGCTTCATGCAGGATGACGCAGCGCCCGGTCTTGGCGACCGACGCAACGATGGTGTCGATATCCAGCGGCACAATGGAGCGCAGATCAATCAGTTCCGCGTCAACGCCCGCTTCCTCTATGCCCGCCTTGGCGACATGGACCATCGTGCCGTAGGCCAGCACGGTGACGGCCGAACCTTTCCGCACGACCGCAGCCTTGCCCAGTGGAATGGCGTATCGTTCCTCCGGCACTTCGGCTTCCGGCACGCCCGCCCATGTCTTCAGCGCCTGATCGTGGCGGCCATCAAAGGGGCCATTATAGAGGCGCTTCGGCTCCAGGAAGATGACCGGATCGTCATCCTCGATCGCCGCGATCAGCAAACCCTTGGCATCATAAGGGGTGGATGGAATGACCGTCTTCAGCCCGGTAATATGCGCGAAAATTGCCTCCGGGCTCTGGCTATGCGTCTGGCCGCCGAAAATACCGCCGCCATAGGGGCTGCGCACCGTGATCGGCGCCCAGAACTCGCCATTGGAACGATAGCGCAGCCGCGCCGCTTCCGACACCAACTGGTCGAAGGCGGGCAATATATAGTCGGCAAACTGGATTTCCGGGATCGGCCGCAAGCCATAGGCGCCCATGCCTATGGCGGTCGCGATGATCCCGCCCTCACTGATCGGGGCGTCGAAGCAGCGCTTGGCGCCATATTTCTTCTGCAATCCCTCCGTCACGCGAAAGACGCCGCCGAAATAGCCGACATCCTCGCCGAAGATCAGCGTGTCGGGATCTTCGCGCAGCTTGACGTCCAGGGCCGAGTTGATCGCCTGAATCATGTTCATCGTAGGCATGTTCAGATTCCCATTTCCCGCCGTTGTTCAATCACGCGCCAGTCCGGCTCCTTGAACACACCTTCGAACATTTCCGCGACGCTGGGCTTGGATTTGCCCAAAGTCCCGACAGCTTCGGCTTCCTTGACGGCGGCCCGGACCAGCCCGTCCAATTCCTCGATCACCGCGGCGTGCCGGTCCTCGTCCCACTCGCCTAGCGCGATGAGATGCGCCTTCAACCGATCGACCGGATCGCCCAGCGGCCAATGCTGCGCCTCGTCGGCGGGGCGGTATTTGGTGGGGTCGTCGGACGTCGAATGGCCCGCGGCGCGATAGGTGAACAGTTCGATCAGCGTGCTGCCCAGATTGGATCGCGCCCGCTCCGCCGCCCATTGGGTCGCCGCCCAGACGGCGAGGAAATCGTTGCCGTCGACCCGGATGCCGGGAATGCCGTAAGCGATGGCCTTAGCCGCGAAGGTCGTCTGATCAGCGCCCGCAATGCCTGAAAAGGTGGAGATCGCCCACTGGTTGTTGGTCACGCACAGCAGCGTCGGGGCGCGATAGACGCTGGCGAAGGTCAGCGCCTCGTGAAAGTCGCCCTCCGCCGTCGTACCCTCGCCGATATAGGCCAGCGCGATCTTGTCGTCTTCCTTATAGGCGGAGGCCATGGCCCAGCCCACGGCATGGCCGAAACGACTGCCGACATTGCCCGACAGCGAATAAAAGCCATAGTCCCGCGCCGAATAGAGGATCGGCAACTGCCGCCCCTTGAGCGGATCACGGGCGTTGGAGAATATCTGATTCACCAGATCGATCAGCGGATAACACCGCGCCATCAGCCAGCCCAGCACGCGATAGGTGGGAAAGCACATGTCGCCCTTGCCCAGCACCATCGATTGGGCGACGGCAATCGCCTCCTCCCCGGTCGACTTCATGTAGAAGCTGGTCTTGCCCTGCCGATGTGCGCGGAACAGCCGCTCGTCAAAGGCGCGGGTCAGCAACATGGCTTTCAGGCCATCGCGCATGACGGCGGGGGACAATTGCGGGTTCCACGGGCCGGTCGCGACGCCCTTTTCATCGAGAACGCGGACAAGGCCGAAGGGCATGTCGCGCATGGATGGCTCCGCGCCCAAAACCGGCGGACATCGCGTTTCACCAGCGGCTGGAAGGACCATGCCGTCAAAACTTGCCGCATCGCCGGGACGGGCTATCGGCTCTGGAATATGAAGGCTGAGTTTTTGTCGATTCGACATGTCGGAATGCTCTCCCTTTGCAGGAAGAATGCCTTCGTGCTGGTGGAAAATCATCTGCGAGTTATGATTGCATACAGCCTAAAATTAGAATAATATTTTTCAAATGAGCGATTTAGGAGAAGAAATTTCCCTTGATGCGATCGACAGGAAAATCCTTTCTGCATTGCAAAGCTATCCCGAAGCGTCGATCGCGGAACTGGGGGAGATTGTCGGCCTGTCGCAAACCCCCTGCTGGCGGCGGCTGAAACGGCTGCAACAGGAAGGCGCGGTGAAAGAACGCGCCTGGATACTGGACGGTCAACGGCTGGGCATGTCCGCCAATGTGTTCGTCGCGGTCAAACTGAAGCAGCATGACGAAGCCACGCTGGAAGCCTTTGAAGCGGCCACGCGGGAGATCAGGGAAATCGTCGAATGCTTCTCCATGAGTGGAGACAGTGACTATATGCTACGCGTCGTCGTGCGCGATATCACATCCTATGAACGAATATTGAAGAAGGCGCTTTTACACCTCCCCGGCATCGATTCACTTAATTCCAGCTTTGCGCTGAAAACGATCAAGCTTTCGACGCAATTGCCGATATAGATGTCCTGGATATCCGCGAATGTTGGACTGTTGCGAGTCAATATCGATCGGGCATGCAGGCACAGTCAGGAACCGGCTATTGTACATTCGCCGAACCACCACGCGCGGTATGATGATTTTCACAATCGTATCGCACTGGAAACCACCAGAAGAGGAGCGGGCGAGAGATCGTATTTTATTGCATACGCTATCCTGAGAAGAATCGTGGCCTTTCCCGTCGATTACCACCCGTCGGAAGCTGATTGCCACTCGAACCAGAATGCATCCTTACATAGAATGTTGAGAAAAAACGTCATTTTTAAGCCATATGATTAGCTGCTCCGATCCGGAGAACGGCGCGCGGGGGAAAACCGGATTGCCTTTCTCGGCTGGGTGATCGCGCCCATTCATAAGGCCTTGCCACTGGCTGGATTGTGTGCAATTTAACGATGCACCTACGGCTTCTCGCAGCTGCTTCGATCAGTACGTACGGCCTGTCCAATGGACGTGCCAGCTACGCCTGAGTTCGAGTTCTGGCTGAAGTCCTAAGGTGTCGAATGAAATGAAATATTGGGGAGGATTGAATGGCCAGCATCCGTTTGCGAGCGGCTTCTGCTCTGCTTAGTGCAGTGAGTTTAGCGGCACTTTCGAACGTCGCATTGGCACAGTCCGCCGCGCAACTCGACGTTTTCCAAGTTAACAGATCTGCACCGGCGGCTTCCCAGAATGCCAATGACTCAGGCGACATCGTTGTCACTGCGCGGAAGCGCGAAGAGCGCCTGTCGGACGTTCCAGTTACCATTTCTGCATCGACTGGCGACCAGCTGCAGAGCGCAGGCGTCACCGACGTCACCCAGTTGGGCAAGATCGCGCCCAGCTTTACATCCGCTGCGTCTGTTTTCGGCTTTCAGGTCTTCTCGATCCGCGGCGTGAACTTCAACACTCAGCAGGCATCGGCGCCTCCTGCGGTCGCGGTTTATGTGGATCAGGCCCCGCTGCCGTATTCGGTCATGACGGGCGGCATGATGCTGGATGTGGAGCGCGTCGAAGTCCTGAAAGGCCCCCAGGGAACGTTGTTTGGACAGAATGCAACGGGCGGCCTAGTCAACGTTATCGCCGCGAAGCCCACAAGCGACCTGCGCGCCGGCATCCGTTTCGACGTAAACCATTTCGGTGAAGTGACTACAGAAGGCTATGTCAGCGGCCCCATCACTGACACGCTGCGGGCGCGCGTCGCAGGATCGACCACGCAGTTCGGTGCCTGGCAAAAGGGCTATTATCTAAACAACAACAAGAATGGTGATCAGAACCGCGGTGCGGCCCGCCTGTTGTTGGACTGGACGCCGAGCGAGCGACTGACCGTCGGTATCAACATAAACGGCAATTACGACCATGGCGAAGGCATTCAACCGCAGCTTGGCTTGCTCAGCATCGCCAACCCGGCCAACACCCAGCCGGGACTTGTTGGCTATCCGCAAGGCAACAAGAATCGGGATGCCGACATCGACTCTGGTTTCAATACCCATGCGCATAACCAGATGCTTCAGGCAAATTTGCGCGTTGATTATGAGTTCAGTGACGCAGCGACCTTCACCTCGCTCACCAGCTATGCCAAGTTCGATCAGGACGGAACGAATATCAATTACGACGGCGTCGCACTGCCGAACGCATATACCGGCGTTTTCGCGCATGTGAAGACATTTAACCAGGAAGCACGCCTCGCGGGCTCCGTCGGTGAGAGCAAGTTCTTGGATTATGTTGTCGGGGCGAGCTATTCAAATGACAGGATTAATGAAGGCGTAACCGAAACGTTCAATGGCGCGTCGGCGCTTCCGCTGGGAACAGACTTCAGGATCAACTATGATCTTCGCGCGCGGGCAAGCGCCATTTTCGGCAATATCGACCTTAAGGTCGTTCCTAACCTGACCGTCAGTGCCGGCCTTCGCAAGACTTGGACGCGGCAGTCGATCTATGGCTGCACCTTCGATGGCGGTAACGGCATCTGGAGCGGTATTTTCGGATTTGTTTCGCAGTCCGTGCGCAATGCCCAAGGCTTGGGTCCACTACCGGCAGGAGCCTTCGCGCCAGGCACTTGCAGCACGATCAATGACAATGTGCCCAACGTCGCCAATCCCAATGGTGCAGGGCTCATTCCCGACTTCCTCCCCATCTATGCGAACGGCGTTCAGAAGGAGGACAATCTGTCGTGGCGCGCCAGCGTCAGCTACAAAATTGATCCGGACAACATGCTGTACGGCACGGTCAGTCGTGGCTTCAAGGCCGGCGTGTTCCCTGTGCAGCCCAACATCGTCAATTCCGGCACAGTCCCGGTCCGGCAGGAGCAACTCACGTCCTATGAGATCGGCGCTAAGCTGGCACTGTTCGATCGCAATCTGCGCCTGAATGTGTCCGCCTTCCACTATGATTATCGGGACAAGCAGTTCTACACCTATTTGCCGATCCCTTCACTCCAGACGCTAACTTCGCTGATCATTAACATTCCAAAGTCCACCGTTAATGGCATTGATGCGGACGTTGTGATTAAGCCGGTTTCAGGTTTGACGCTTCGGGCGGCTGGCACCTATATCGACACCAAGGTCAAAAAGCTTGCGGCTGGGCAGACGGTTTACTCCGGTCTGACAGGTATGCCCTTCGATCCCACCGGCAAGAATTTCAACTATGCGCCGCCTTGGTCGGCAACCTTCGATGCTGAATATCAGACCCCCGTGGCTGATCGTCTGAATCTCGTCCTCGGCGCTGGAGGGCAATGGTATTCGAAAAGCTATTCTGACCTGGGCCAGGAGGCTGCTCTGGCTAACCCCACCTATGTGACGGTAGATTTGCGGGTTGGCCTGCAATCGGCCAAAGGCTGGCGTGCCACCCTGTGGGTCCGTAATATCGGGGATAAGGACTATTGGACCAGTATCTTCCGCGCGGGCGACATGCTTTCGCGCTATGCGGGGCGGCCCCGTACCTTTGGCGCATCGGCCTCGTTCACCTTCTGAACCTACGGAGTTCGTGAAGGGCTCCAAGTATCGTGAGCGCGACAGGGCTCGCAGTGTCTTCCTTGAAGCGCTACGAGCCCTTTCTCATTGGACAATTGAGGTGCGATGACACAAGATACGATACGATCTCAGCTAACTGAGAAATTTGCGCAGATAGCATACATTCTTTTATTGATTGCGCTGATAGCAGGTCGCACGCATTCGCAAATGCGCAGTAGATGCAAGCAACATCTCAAGGGCGTCGGTATCAAAGACGACTCGCAATTTCACATTTCACTTTAATATCATTATTTTCGATGATTCAACACCGTCCCTGCGGGGCATTCGTCGTCGCGGTTACCTTTCCTGACGTAAAAACGCTTTGAGTTAGATTGTATGCGATTCTTGATTGCATCGGCACGCCTGTTCAATTATGCCGGGTAAAAGCCTTGCAGGAAGCGCTTGATAGATCTCGCCGAACGAAAACATCAGCTAACGGTGCCTTCACGGCAGCTTTCAAGAAGTATGAGACGCTTTCGCCATGAAGCGTGAACGAGAGGATGTTAGTTTGATCAAGTCCAGCGATATTTTGGCTGAGTTCGGATTCGATCCGGACGAACTGAAGCAGAAATATCTTGCGGAGCGCGATCTGCGCATCCGCGCGGAAGGCGAGGATCAATATCATGATCTGGAAGGACGCTTCGCAAACTTTGCCGTCGATCCTGCATCCACTGCAACCGGCCGCCACAGCGATGCTCCCAAACAGGTGGACGTGCTCATTCTGGGCGGCGGCATGGCGGGCGTGCTGTCGGCGATCAACCTTCAACGCGAAGGCGTCAACGATTTCCTGATCGTCGAGCAGGGTGGCGATTTCGGCGGCACCTGGTACTGGAACAATTATCCGGGCATCCGCTGCGACATCGAATCCTATGTCTACATCCCCATGCTGGAAGAGACCGGAACCGTCCCGGCCGAAAAATATGCGCATGGCAGCGAAATTCAGGCGCATTTCGCTGCGCTGGGCCGCAAGTTTAATCTGTATGAGCGGACCTGGTTCGGAACCGTCGTCAATGCCATCCGCTGGGTGGAGTCGGATGCGCGCTGGGAAGTGCTGACCGGCGCGGGCGACACCATTCTGGCGTCGCACGTCATGGTCAGCAGCGGGCCGCTACATCGGCCCAAGCTGCCGGGCATCCCCGGTTTGGAAAGCTTCAAGGGTAAGGCGTTCCACACCAGCCGCTGGGATTATGGCTACACGGGCGGCGATGCGTTCGGCAATTTGGAAGGGCTGCGCGGCAAGCGGGTCGCGTTGATCGGCACCGGCGCCACCGGTATTCAGGTCATGCCGCACATCGCGGAGTCCGCAGATCATCTCTATGTTTTCCAGCGGACCCCCTCCGCCGTCGACCGGCGCAACAACCGCCCCACCGACCGGCAGTGGTTCGAAGGTCAGGAAAGCGGCTGGCAGCAGCGCCGCATCGACAATTTCGTGCGTACCCTGATGGGTCTGGAACGCGGCGAGGATCTGGTCAGCGACTGCTGGACCGACAATGCCAAACTGCTTCGTTTCCTGAGCGAGTCAAAGAATGAATCGATCCAGAACGCCCCGATCGAAGAACAGATGCAACTGGCAGACTATCTGAAGATGCAGCAGTTGCGCGCCTTTGTCGAAGAGCAGATCGACGACCCGGAAATGGCCGAACGACTGAAGCCATGGTATAATCTCTTCTGCAAGCGCCCGCTGTTCAGTGACGAATATTATGCGACCTTCAACCGGACCAATGTTTCGCTGGTCGATACGCATGGCAAGGGCGTGGAACGCATCACCGAGGATGCCGTGATCGTGGACGGCCAATCCTACCCAGTCGACTGCATCATCTTCGCCACGGGCTTTCGTGTCGGCGCCTATTCCTACAAGTCGGGCGGCTATACGCTGCTGGGCCGGGACGGCGTCGATCTGGCCGATCGCTGGGCGCAGGGCCCCCGCACCGTGCATGGCACCAAGACGGCGGGCTTCCCCAATTTCCACATCGTCGGCACCTACACGCAGGCATCGCAATCGTTCAGCTATTCCCATGTCACGCTGTTCCAGACCGCCCATGCGGCGAAGATCGTCGGAAAATGCCTGAAGGATGGTATCCGCACGATCGAGGTGACCGAAGCGGCCGAGCAGAAATGGAACGAAGCCCTGAGGGCGAGACAGCGTGACACTGCCCAGTTCGAAGCGGAATGCACGCCCGGCTATTTCAATAATGAGGGCAAGAAAGATGGGTCTCCGACTTTGCTGGGCGGCATGTATGGCGGCGGCCCCTTCGAATATATCGCGTTGCTGGATGAGTGGATCGAAAAGGATCTGATCGACGACACCAAGCGGAGCTATGTCGAGCATATGTCGCTGAGCTAAGCGCTTCCCCCACTGCCATGGCCGGTGACGTTTCCCCACGTTGCCGCCCGGGCAGCCCGATTTTCATTCCCGCGCGCATCATCTGCGCGACAGGAATTTCAGGAGAGTGTTGCCATGTCCAAAATTGCCGGTAAGCGCATCATCGTCACGGGCGGCGCCCGCGGTATCGGCGGCGAAGCCGCGCGCTATTTTGCGCATGAAGGCGCGCAGGTCGTGACGTTCGACATTCGCGACGAGGAAGGCCAGGCGCTGGCGAAGGCCGCCACGGAACAGGGGCCGGGCAGCGTCACCTATTGCAGCGTCGACGTCACCGACATCTCCGCGATCAAGGCCGGGGTGGCATTCGCCGTGCAGACGTTGGGCGGCGTGGATTCGCTGTTCAACATCGCCGGGGTCGCGCCGCACGCACCCGCCGACGCGATCCCGGAAACGGATTGGGACATCGCCCTCGCCGTCAACGTCAAGGGCCTGCATTATGTGTGTGAAAATGTCTTCCCGCACATGAAGGACAATGGCGGAACGATCATCAACTTTGCGTCGGATGCTGGCCTGCTGGACGATCCGATCCACAGCTGCGCCTATTCGGCGTCGAAGGGCGCTGTGATGTCCTATTCCCGCACGCTCGCGAAGGAATGGGCGCAATATAATATCCGCGTGAACAGCGTGAACCCCGTCGTGGAATCGCCGCTGGAACGCGAAGTCATGGCAAAGCTCAGCCCGGAAGAGGTTCGCCAGTATCAGGGCAAGATTCACGACATGGTTCCGCTGGGCGGCAAGCTGGGCGACGCGTATCGCGATCTGGCCCCGGTTCTGGCCTTTCTGGTGTCGGACGATTCACGTTTCATCACGTCGCAGATCATTCCGGTAAACGGCGGCTTGGCCTACACGCGCTGAAACAGAGCGCATTTATTTTCTTGAGAAGGCCGATTCAAGCATGACGATGAAAAACGGTGCCCGGTCGATGCTGGGCTTCAGATTCTATGCCGGATTAATCGGCCTTCTCGGTCTTGCCCTCATCCTTCAAGGGGTGGACCTGCTTCGTTTCGGAGGAACACCCTATTATCTCGTGGCCGGGCTGGGACTGGTCGCCATAGCCATTGCAAGCTGGCGCGGGCGCTGGGCAGGTGCGGTCGGTTATGCGCTATTCCTTTGGGCGACGATCATCTGGGCCATCTGGGAAGTCGGCTTCCGTGGATGGCCGCTGATGCCGCGGCTGGGGCTGTTTCTTCTGCTGGCATTGCCCCCGCTTTTCTGGGCCTTGCGGGACCGGCTTACCGGCCGGGCGCCGCGCCGCTGGAAAAAGGCTGCGGTAGCTGGGACGGTGGCGGCCATCCTTCTGGGGGGCGTGCTGAACATGGTCGCGCAGAGCCCCATCGTCGATCCGGTGTTCGGTCGAGGCGTCGCGTCGGCCGCAGCCCCGGTGCGCAACGCGCTTGCGACGCGACTGGGCGGCGACTGGCTGAATTACGGCAATGATGCAGGTGGCGCGCGTTTCAGCCCGCTGGACCAGCTCAATCCATCGAATATCGGCAAGATGGACGTCGCGTGGAAATTCCAGACCGGCCCCGGCATCGACGGACAATTTGGCAATCTGGAGGTCACGCCGCTCAAGGTCGGCGACATGCTCTATGCCTGTACTGCCTATAGCGACGTGATCGCGATCGACGCGGAAACCGGGCATCAGGTCTGGCGGTGGGCTTCCAATATCGACCGCAAGGGCTTTGGCTATAATAATTGTCGCGGCGTCGCCTATCATGTGGTGCCAGGCGCGACCGGCGCCTGCGCGAAACGGATCATCCACGCGACGCTGGACGCACATCTTGTCGCGCTCGACGCGCTGACCGGCAAGCCTTGCGAAGATTTCGGCGACAAGGGCCGCGTGTCACTTGCCACCGGCATGGGCAAGCTGGATCCAGGCTATTATTTCGTGACCTCCGCACCGACAATCGTGCGCGGTCGCGTGGTCGTGGGCGGCTGGGTCGCGGACGGGCAATATTGGGGCGAACCATCGGGCGTCATCCGCGCCTTCGACGCTAAGTCAGGTGCTTTCGCCTGGGCGTTCGACATGGGACGTTCCGGCCAGACCGGTGAACCGGCCAAGGGCGAAACCTATACTAAGAGCACGCCCAACAGTTGGGCGCCGATGAGCGCCGACGAGGAACTGGGGCTGGTCTACGCCCCCACCGGCAATTCCGTGCCGGACTATTATGGCGGTAACCGGCGCCCGTTCGACGACAAATATTCGACCGCGGTGGTCGCGATCGATGCCGAAAAGGGCACGCCCCGCTGGGTGTATCAGACGGTGCATCACGACCTGTGGGATTATGACAACGCGTCGCAGCCTACGCTGGTGGACCTTCCCGTCGGCGGTGGCGTTCGAAAGGCCCTGGTACAGGCGACCAAGCGCGGCGAATTGTTCGTGCTGGACCGCGCCACCGGTAAGCCGATCTTTCCGGTGGAGGAACGCTCCGTGCCGCAAGCGGGCATCGTGCCCGGCGAGTGGCTTTCTCCTACCCAGCCCTTCTCCATCGGCATGCCATCGCTCACCGGGCCGAAGCTAGAGGAACGGATGATGTGGGGCCTGACGCCCTTCGACCAGCTGCTCTGCCGCACCGCATTCCGCAAGGCGCGTTATGAGGGGCCGTTTACACCTCCCGGACTTGACACCAACCTCGTCTATCCCGGCTATGGCGGCGGCATGAACTGGGGCAGCGTGTCGATCGACGCCGATCGCAAGCTGCTGATGGTCAACACGGTACGCATGGCCAACACTTCGCGCCTCATACCGCGGGCAGAGGCCAACAAAACGGGCGTAAAGGCGATGAGCTCCAACAGCCACAGCAATATCGCGGGTGTCGTGGCGCAAGCGAACACACCCTATGCCGCGGGGATCGCACCTTTCCTCAGCCCGCTGGGCGTGCCGTGTCAGGAACCTGACTATGGCTACCTGACTGCGATTGATCTTACCACTCAAAAGGTCGTTTGGACACAGAGGCTAGGTGATTCTCGCGGATCAGGCCCGCTTGGCATAGCATCGCGCCTGCCGCTGCCCATGGGCATGCCCAGCCTTGGTGGTTCGATCGTCACGCGTGGCGGGCTGACCTTCATGAGCGGTACAAGCGATGGCGTCTTTCGCGCCTTTGAAAGTACGACAGGTAAGCTAGTCTGGCAGAGCAAATTGCCCGCAGGCGGCAATGCTACGCCGATGACCTACCTGTCCAAAAAGAGCGGACGGCAGTTTGTGCTTATTGCCGCGGGTGGCCATTATGGCGTCCAAAGCAAACGCGGCGATTATCTTGTCGCATACGCGTTACCGACCTCACCCCTTTAACTTTTCACAAAATCCTTGGAAAAAACCTATGCCCATCCTGTTAGTCACAAGTCAGTCAGGTGAAGAAGCCAGTATCCAGGTCGCTGCCGGTCGATCAATCATGGAAACATTGCGTGATCATGGATATGATGAGCTACTGGCGTTGTGCGGTGGGGCCTGTTCCTGCGCAACCTGTCACGTCTATATCGATGCAGACAGCATGGCTGACTTCCCTGAGATGAGCGACGATGAAAGCGACTTGCTCGAAAGCTCCGATCACCGAAACGAATGGAGCCGCCTGTCCTGCCAATTAATCGTTGCCGAAAACGTTGAATGTGTGAGGGTCACGATCGCTCCTGCAGACTAAGGTGTATGTTAGCTCCCATATATTTACCGGGCGTAGGAAACTGATCCTGCGCGTCCAAGGAGATTTTCATGAATGAGGCTGAAACGCGGGCTGTCGTGCAAAAGCTTTTCGACTCGGTCGAACAGGGTAATTTAAGCGCTGTCGCCGAGGTTTATGCCGAAAATATTATTGTCTGGCACAATAATGATCAGGTCGAGCAGACGAAAGCAGAAAACCTAACCGCTATAGCGGGCGCCATGGAACGGCTCGTTTCGCGCAGTTATGTCGACCGAAGGCTGAACATTTTCGATGGCGGATTCGTGCAGCAGCATCTTTTCATCGCGGTCCGCCCCGACGGACAGGTAATTGAGATGCCAGCGGTCGTGGTCGGCAAGGTCGCGGGTAGCCAAATCACGCGCATTGACGAATATTTCGAGGCAACGGCTTTGGCCCACCTGCGCGCGCCGCTTGCATAAGCAAGGCGCCGACACGCCAAGACGAGCCCATTGCGCTGCCGAATAAAGGTGAGGTGAATGGCATCGCGCAATTACATCAGTGTGCGGCAGCCATGGAAAGCTGTCGCACAAAGTTGCATTGAACAGTAAGTATGGCCGCGCAGTCGAGCCGATCGACGCGGGGTATCTTAGGAACGGGATCGTTCGATTCAAGATCAACGTTGCTCAAGGGATGACCGTCTTCGGCACCGACGAATTCACGGACGGGGGGCGGCTATTAATGCCGAGGCTGCGTTTTCATAAAGGACGGAACTGCCACCACGGGAAACGAGTGCGAGCAACCGCAATTCTGTTGGCATCCGGTCCGCGTTGAAGGAGCGTGATCTAATGCCGAGCCCTGGAAAGCTTTTCTTTGCCGTGGTCTGGAACACTGCCGGCGTTTGCCGGGCTCGACCGGAATCAGCTCGAAGGTTGGATCGGCCGGTGCATTTCTCGCGCCAGGGCTGGGTGGATTGGTTGTTGATAGTTCACCGGCTCGAAAGACGCCGGTCGATTGAATTTACTGTCACCGATTTCTTCCGAGGTCGTCACTGCCACGTTGGAAATTGGCGCAGCGAATATTTCGATATTGAGTGACGCGAGAGTGACTGATATGAATGAGCGCATTACCTGTTCGATCGCCCAGACGCTTGAGGAACATATGCTCGCGTCGATTGAGTGTGATTGACATTCAATCTTTTTATGAGATCGATCATGAGGTTAGCTGGCGTTGGAGCCCTCGATTTGCGTGAGGGTGAGAAGGGTTTTGGGGCGCCCTTACCCGCGCGCTGCTCCGCGCGATCACGCTGATAGCCCTCAAATGCTGGTCGCAAATTAGGCGGCGCTCGAGGCGCGTCAAAAGACTGGGAGGGTGTCCAAGAAGGGCTACGCAAGTCGAATTGCGGTCTGATTGCTGCCAAGTATGAAGCGGCACGCGCTTTGCAGGGGCGGGACGCTAGAGGCTGTTATGGACTTGAGAGTCTGAGTAGATTCAAAGGCTTGGATGGAACCTTGCCGTAAGCCTTATCCGTCTGACGTATCCGATGAAGAATGGTTGCTGATCGTGCCGTATCTGACGCTCCAGCGCGAGGATGCGGGTCAGCGCGAGCATAGCCTGCGCGAAGTATTCAACGGCCTGCGCTATATCGTGAAGACGGGCGCGCCATGGCGCTGGATGCCGAACGATCTGCCGCCCTGGGCAGCGGTCTATCAGCAGACGCAGCGCTGGCTGGCAGCGGGCTGCTTCGAGGCGCTGGTGGACGATTTGCGCGCCGTGCTGCGGCTGGCTGCGGGACGCGCCGCTGAACCCAGTGCCGCCATCATCGACAGCCGGACGCTGCGTTCCACACCCGAGAGTGGTGAGCGTGCCGGCTATGACGGCGGCAAGCGCAAGAAGGGATCCAAGCTCCACATGGCGGTCGATACGCTGGGCCATCTGCTCGCGCTGCATGTGACATCGGCCAGCGCCGAGGATCGTGGCGAAGTCGAACGGCTCGCCCGAACCATGCAGGCCGTCACCGGCGACACGATCGACATCGCCTATGTCGATCAGGGCTATACCGGCGCGCGCGCCGCCAATGCCGCAGCCGCCCATGGCATCACTCTGGAAGTCATCAAGCTGCCCGAGGCAAAACGCGGCTTCGTGCTCCTGCCGCGCCGCTGGGTCGTCGAGCGATCATTCGCATGGGCAACCCGCTTCCGTCGCCTCGTCAAAGACTATGAACGATACGCCCAAACACTCGCCGGACTGCATGTCGTCGCCTTCGCATGCATCATGATGAAGCAGGCTGCCGCCATCGCCGCTGGCTCATAACAGCCTCTAGGCAGATAATGAGCGCTATCGTCTACATTAAGGCAAGCCCTTCAATCGCCCATATCATCCCGCCCAGTCAGATGTCGGATATTCGCCATCCATCCGCAGGCGGGACAATCGCATAAAGGCGATTTGCCAGCGCCCGTCGCGCTTGATATAGTCCTCATGATAAAATCCGTGGCCGTTTAGCGTTCGCGTCCCGTCGCTGATTATGTCGGACATAGGCCAGATGCCTCGCGCGCGCGTATCATCGAGGATTGTGATAGACGGGGCATGGCCCTGATGGACGGTCGTCCACCGACCCACCACATTTCGGGCTGCATCGAGTACATTGTCGCGGCCCCGGGTCACTCCCTCCACCTTTTCGCGCAGCGCAATGTCCAAGGGCTGATCGTCGGCTTTCGCCAGTCCATTAGCCATCGCGCGATCCGCGCGGAAATCTATGACGATGTCTTCGGCCAGCGTGGAACTGTACAGGTCCCAATCCTTTGTGTCGACTCCGATCCAGTAACTTGCTTTCATCGATCGGATGGCTTCGATTTCCGACAAACGCGTTAGCTCATCCATTTCTCTCTTCTCCAACGGCCCTCGTTCGATACTAAATCCTCGAACGCACATTATGCATACAACGTACCATCTCTCTCCTGTCTGTCAAGCGCTCGACCACGTCATGAAATGTGTGTAATTAGGGAGTTGCTGATGCGCTTTCGGGGGCAGCTTGACTCATTGCTCCATCCTATTGCATACATTTCTTAACGATCAGTGCGGTCGGTCAAAAGGATGATCCGGGGCAACATGCTCGCCGGCACAAAAAGGCACCGGCCTTGCAGATGCAATCCAGCGCCATGCGCATTGTCACTGCAGTGGTCTGAGGCCTCTCGCGGCACAGATAATCGAGGTGGCGGCGCTTCTTGCCAAGATAAGAGGAACTGAAACATGCCGACATTGTTTAGCCCAATTGAAATCGGCGGCGAACTCCTTCCGAACCGTATTTTCATGGCGCCGTGCACGCGAAATCGGGCGAATGATGATGAGGTGCCGACTTCGCTTATGGCAACCTATTACGGCCAGCGCGCGAGCGCGGGTCTTATCATTACCGAAGGCGTCAATCCCGAGCCGCGAGGCAGCGGCTACTATCGTGTGCCTGGCGCATACACCCTGGAGCATCAGGCCGGCTGGCGTCAAGTCGCGCGCACTGTGGCGCACGAAGGTGGGCGCATCTTTGCGCAGATTATGCATTGCGGCCGCTTATCTTTCCCTAAGTTGCAGCCGGATGGCGCGTTGCCGATTGCACCCTCCGCCGTCGCACCTGCACCGGACTTCCGGGGGATGAGTTTCAGCACGCCGAAGCCGAACGGGCCCTATCCCATGCCACGGGCGCTCGAAACGAACGAAATTGCAGGGCTCATCGACAGGTATGCCGATGCTGCACGGCTTCTTGTGAATGCCGGGATGAGTGGCGTAGAGCTTCACGCTGCGAGCGGCTATCTGCCGATGCAGTTTCTTTCATCGAACACTAACCTGCGTGAAGACCGTTATGGTGGATCAGTAGAAGGACGCGCACGCTTCGTGCTCGAATTGATCGATGCCGTGAGCGGGGCGATCGGAGCCGGGCGCGTGGCAATCAAACTGTCCCCAGCGTTTCGCTTCCATGACGTGCATGATGATGATCCTACTGCGCTTTACGCTTATGTCGCACGTATGCTGTCCGATCGTGGACTGGCATATGTGCAGGTGTCCGATTATGGGGATTATTACAGCTACCCAGGAATCGATCCGATCGGTTTAGTGCGGTCAGCCTACAATGGTACGCTTGTCGCAAATGGCGGTTTCGACGCGCGCGCGGCACAATCGCTAATAGGCGAGGGTAAAGCGGACGCGGTGGCGTTTGGTACTGCCTTCATCGCAAATCCAGATCTTCCCAGACGCTTTCTGCAAAGAGAAAAGCTGAATGAAGTGGATCCTTCGACATTTTATATTGGAGAAGAAATTGGTTACATTGACTACCCATTTTTAGATTAAAGCGAGTAGCCCTTTGTTTTTGAAAGCCCCTAGATTTCTGGACGCCTTGGGTTCTAATTTTGAGGACCGGAGCGATGACAGGGAAGCCCTATTTCAGTGATGAGTTCAAGCGTGATACGGTGGTCGAGATTACGGAGCTGATACGCCAAAACGTACCCGGCCTAAACCCGACGTCAGTGATGCCGTCTGATTGCAGCGCCTTCACTGCTATGGGTTGTTGCGGGGGTTATATATGTCGCCACGAGGTATAAGCCGCATATCCGATCCACAGGCGCACTTGCATCAAAATTCAAGCTCGCTAGGATAAATGCAAGATAGAAGGGGTTTGAGGCAGAGTGCGTAGTATCCGTAGCAGCCTGACGTGCGCGCAGGTTGCGCAATCAGCCGAACGTTGTTTCAAGCGCTTCGGTGTGCATCGCACGTCGATGGTTGACATAGCTGACGAGCTCGGCGTTTCCCGTCAAACCCTCTATCGGCTCTTCGATAGCCGAACTACACTGCTAGAATTCATCGCGAACAAGCGGATTGTTAAGCTGGGAAAGAAACTCAAATTGGAATTCGAGCAATTCGAAAATTTAGAGACTGCCCTGGTTGAAGGATCCATGATCGCTTTAGAATCCCGGCATAGCGATTCGCTCTTGGAAGAAATATTCGAACACAGCGACGACCATGGCTTTGAGCAGTTCCGATTTCGTGGTTCACCTGAAATTCAATCATCCATGCTACAAATTTGGTCACCATTGATCGATAAGGCGAGGCGCGAAGATAAGTTGAGATCCGGATTGTCAAATGAAAGAGTTGTGGAATGGATAAGAAATATTCATGCAGTGGTTACTTTACGCAACGATTATAACAGTGAGGATCAGCGCCGACTCTTCAATGATTTCTTGATCCCTTCTATTCTTGTAGACGAATATTTATGATGGTACTGCTTTATAGCTGATTCCACTCATTCCGTTTATATCCGCACGATATGACATAATTGGCGCATTCGTCGGGTTGGGAGTATCGACGAGCTTTTCGATCAGGCCCAAAGCCCGCTGACGTTCGCTCGCCCGCTTTGCGCAGCATTGCCTTCTGCGGGGAGAAGGCAATCTCAATCGTGTTGTCGTGGCGGCTCTCCAGTCTTGATTCTTGTTAAGGCTTGTGATAGGAAAATCAGCCGTATGGGTTGCGCTCAAGTTTGGTGATGCACCCCTTGAGCAGGATGAATTTGTCTATTTGCCCCTGAAGCGAATGGCCGGGCACTAGCCGCATTCTGCCGTTCGCATCAATCATGCGCTTTGTCCGAAGATTTCTCCTCGCTCGTCTACCGAGAGAAGGGCAAACCAACAATCATGTCCACGGTGAGAGAGATGCTGCGAAAAGCCACCGCGACGCTTCGTCGTCGGGGTGTTTCTGCGGACGACGCAGAGGATTTTGTCCACGATGCGTTCGTCCGCATCAGTGAATATGAAAAAACGCAACAGATCCGATCAAGAGATGCCGTGCTTATCAAGACTGCCGTCAATATCTCGATTGACCATGCTCGCCGACAGGCTCGCCAGCCGTTCGCCTCGAAAAGGGGCGGCATTGAACTGGTGGAAGACAGTCAGCCGGGTCCGGATCAGGTCGCGGCGGCGCGAGCGCGTTTGGCGCGCACCTCTGCCGGGTTGAAGCAGATGAACGAAACGACGCGGCAGATCCTTCTCGCCCGCCGCCTAGACGGCCTTAGTGTGGCCGCCATCGCCGAGCGGGAAGGGATGTCTGTCGCGGCCGTGGAAAAGCAGATTTCCCGCGGCACCCTCTTTTTGATGAAATGGGTTGAAGGTGAGCAGTAGGAACCAACCCGATCCGCGAATAGACGCGCAGGCCGCGGCGTGGCTCGCGCGTCTGCAGACGCGGAACGAGCCCGTCACCGAACTGGCCTTCGCGGCATGGCTGCAGGAGAATGAACGGCATCGCGCCGCATTCGAACGCGCACGCGCCGTCTGGGACAGCATCCCTGAAGCGGCGATGCTGGAAGAAGAGGACGAGGTTCTCGTCCGCAAGACGCCCCGCCTGGTTGCGGCGGCGCTGGCCATCGCGGCAAGCATCATCCTGGCGGTCGCCATCGGCTTTTTCAGTCGCGACACCTCGCAGATTTATGAAACCGGCGTGGGCGAACGGGCGCGAATCGTGTTGATCGATGGGTCGCGGATCGACCTCAACACAAACAGCAAGGTCAGCGTTCAGTATGGCGATGGCTTCCGCCGGGTGCGATTGGACCGGGGCGAAGCCATGTTCGACGTAGCGAAAGACCGCCAACACCCGTTTCTGGTGGCGAGCCGCGACAAGGAAGTGCGGGCACTCGGCACGAGCTTCCTCGTTCGCCGATACGCGCGAATGACAGTGGTCACGCTGGCCGAAGGCAAGGTTGAGATTGCGCGCAACGACCGGGGCCGCCGCGTCAGGCTGGCACTGCTTCGATCGGGCGATCGCGCGACGATGATCGATGATGCCGAAACGGTCCTGGATCGGCCATCGATAGAAATTGCCACGGCCTGGCGAAATGGCGAGGTGATGTTCGAGGACGCATCGCTGCTGGACGCGGTACAAGAATTGAACCGTTACGCGACCTCCTCTTCGATCGTGCTTGATCCGTCCATCGCCGGCCTGCGCATTTCCGGCATATTCCGCACGGGCCAGTTGCGCGAATTTGCCCTCGCGGCCAAAACGCTGCACGGCCTGAGACTGGAGCAGAACGGATCGACGCTGCTCCTGCTGCCCGGATCTTCGATCCGTAGCGTTCAGGACAAAAAAATTTCGTGACCGACTTGTCCGAATGTCCTGGCCTGCACGTCTTATCTTAAGACGACGAGTTCGTCAGAGACAGAACAATATCTGGGGGATGGAAGATGGGGCTTTTCCAGCAGAGAAACTTGTACGCTACCGCCGGAATTTTGGCGGCATCTTGCGCTTTAAGCAGTCCTGCATATGCTCAGGCTGTATTTAATATAGACTTGCCGAGCCAGGACTTGGCGGTGACGCTTCGTGCTATTGGCGCCAGGATGCATGTGAATATCGCGTTCCTGCCCGAAGCCGTGCGCGGCCGGGTCGCTCCCCCCCTCAAGGGAGGATATTCCCCCACAGAAGCGATCGCGTTGGCGCTGCGCAACAGCGGCCTTTCCGCCGTCCGCAGCGCTGCAGGGTCGTTCATGATCGTGCAGGCCCCCGCGCGCGTGGACCCGCAGCCTGTCAGCATCGCCCCGGTGCCCTCACCCGTGCGCGTCGCGCCAGCGCGGGTCGACAGCGCCCCGCCCGCAGCGCTCGAAGAGATTGTCGTCACGGCGCAGAAGCGGGTGGAAAATGTACAGGACACGCCTATCGCGATTTCGGTCCTCGGTTCTGACCAACTCGCCCAGCGCGGCATCACGGGCCTGGAGGATCTGGTCAGCGGGGCCGCGCCCTCGGTCAGGATCGCGCCGCAGGGCGGCCGACCTGCCACCACCCAGATCAGCATGAGAGGCGCAAGTGTCGGCGATCCCAGCCAGATCAGCCGCGACCAGGCCGTGGGCGTCTATGTTGACGGGGTCTATCTCGGCCGCGCTCAGGGTCTGGGCACCGAAATGTTCGATCTGGAACGGATCGAAGTCCTGAGGGGGCCGCAGGGCACGCTTTTCGGCCGAAATGCCGTGGGTGGCGCGCTGAACATCATTACCAAACGGCCCACCGGTATATGGGACGGATCGGTCACGGGGATGGTTGGCAATTTCGACCAGCATAAGCTCAAGGCGTCCCTTGACCTGCCAGAGATCGGCGGCATCAGCACCAAATTCGATGCCATATGGGCGGAGCGCGGCGGCTTTGTCGACAATCCGCAGCCCGGCGCCCGGGATTGGGGTGCGTTCCGGAAATGGGGCTTCCGTGCTCAGGCACAGTGGCGCCCGCTGCCAAATGTGGAACTCCATTATTCGTTCGACATCTCCCGCGCCCGCCAGGCGCCGATCTATACGCAGTTCAACAATATTTTACCCGGCGGCGTCCTTGCCCCCCTGTTCTCGATCGAAAGCGGACGGTCGACGACCGCGCGGCTGCCGGTCAATCTGGACTGGTCCGTGGCCAAGGTCGAAGGACATGCGCTCAATCTCAGCTGGGAAGTGTCAGATGACCTGACGCTGAAGTCGATCACGGCCTACCGGAAAATGTCGCAGACCCAAGATGACAATGACATGGGATACAGCATAAGATTTCAGCCCAACGGCAATCTTGCTCGGAAGAGCGCGTCCCAGTTCGGGCAGGATCAGTTCAGTGAAGAGCTTCAGGTCATAGGAAGCTCAGACCGTCTGAACTATGTTCTTGGTAGCTATTTCTTCACTGAAGATGCGCATGACAGTGCCTATGCCAGCTTCCTGTACCGATACAATGCGGACGGGTCGGGCTTCGTCATTCCCCCGCAGCCGATCGGCGGCTTGCCCCCGGACCGCGCGACGCAAAATCATGTGAAATCCTTTGCCCTGTTCGGCCAAATGACATGGACCCCGCCCATTGCAGGGGACGGCTTTCACCTGACTGGCGGCTTGCGCTATTCGAGGGACAGGAAGCATGGCAATGTCGATCTGCTGCGCGGATTGCCTTCCACGCTTGCCTACCGGTTCGCGTCCGAGCGGCTCGACCCCACGATCACGGCCGCCTATGATCTGAGCGACAGCATCAATGCCTATGTAAAATATGCCGTAGCGTATCGCGCGGGGGGCGCCAACGAAAGGTCGGCGACTTTCCGGTCCTTCCGCGAAGAGGAAGCGCGCAGCTGGGAAGTGGGATTGAAGTCGGAATTTCTTGATCGTCGTGTCCGCTTCAACCTGGCCGCCTTCAGCGTGGGCTATCATGGATTGCTGGTCGACTTCCTCAACCCGGCCAATCTGTCGGCAAGCGAGACGCTGAACGCCGGTGTGGCCCGGGTTAAGGGCATAGAGGTTGACCTGATGCTGGCCCCGGTGCGCGGCCTGCTGATCAATTTCAGCCATTCCTATATCGACGCCAATGTTCCGCCCCAGCTCAATCCCTTCACCGGGTTGCCGCAACATGTGATCATACCCAACACGCCCCGGAACGCCGGTTCAGCCAGTGTGACCTACCGTGTCCCGCTAGGCGATGCGTCGCTGGTGGCACATGTCGATGGCAATTATTCGGGCAGCCAGTTCCCCAACAGCAGCAATATCGCCAAGACCGACAAATATCTGATTATCAACGGTCGGCTGACTCTTGCGGATCTGGGCCTGAACCAGGGGCCCAAGTTGAACCTGTCCCTATTCGGGAAGAATATCTTCAATCGCCGGGCACAAGTGTTCAGGATCTATACCGCGTCGAACACGCAGGACATCGTGTCCCTCATGGATCCAAGAACGTTCGGCATCGAAGCCAATGTCAAATTCTAAGGCACGGCTGGTGATCGAAAAATCCTGTATCGCACTATCCGTCCTGGCGTGTCTGGCAGGGATTTCCGACGGCGCAGCGGCTGCTGCGTCGCCGGACGCGGCCTCCCGGCCCGCGCTTTCATCCAACTCTATCCCGTTCGTCCGCGCCGAGGCGGTACATGAAGCGGCCAAGAAGGGGACGCGGATATATTGGTCCGCGCCCGGCAGTGGCGATGTGGCCATATATGCGCTGGACCGGCCCGACCGGCAGGGCAGGCGAAGGCTGGTAGCGAGGGCCGGCGCTACAGGCGCAATCCTTGCCGCCGACCGGGATCGAGGCGGGCGTCGATATTTCGAACTTGTTCCTCGCCATGGCAAGAGCCTGATAATCGCCGAACGGAGCCTGGAGCTGGCAACGGCGCCGAACTTCCGCGATATCGGCGGATACCGGACGTCAGACGGGCGATGGGTGGCGGTCGGAAGGCTCTATCGTTCCGATCAGATGGATATGCTGGATCATCATGATCTCGCTGCCATCGGCGGGCTCAACCTGGGGCTTGTCATAGATTTGCGCACCGATGGAGAACGGGCGCGCGGAGCCGATCGCCTCCCCTCTGGTGCCGCGGGCCTGGTCATCGACGTTCTGGCTGGCGACAATGAGGCTGCGGACGTCCACGCGGTCGAAAAGATCGCGCGGTCCGGCAACGCCGAAGCAGCCCTTCAGACGGCCTACCGCAAATTCGTCGACTCATCCGATGCCAAGGCAGGCTTTGCGCGGCTGCTGACAACGCTCGGCCACATCCCGTCGGGGACCGCGGCGGTATATCATTGCACGGCGGGGAAGGACCGGACCGGCTGGGCCACCGCGGTCATTCTGACACTGCTGGGCGTTCCACGCGAAACCGTGATCCAGGATTATCTGCAGAGCAACAAGGCCCTCAGTTCAAAGAATGAGCGCGTCTATATGGCCGCGGCCAAGCGCAATGACCCCATACCCAAAGCGCTTCTGGAAACGGTGCTTGGCGTCCGACGAAGTTATATCGAAGCGGCCTTCGGGGAGGTCGAAAGGGAATATGGATCATTCGAGGCCTATAGGGAACGAGCCCTCAAACTGAACGCTGTACATGTAGCGGATATGAAGGCGCGGTTTTTGGTTGGAGATCCGATCAGCGAATAGATGCTTTCGCTGCTACTTTGCCTGGGATTGATTGTCCCCGCGCGCGCACCATGTGGCGCCGTAGTTGATCCCGTTCGCAAGTGAAGGCTGGCAGTAACGTACGACGCTAGCGGATGCGGATTGGCAAAACGACCTAAATGGGTTGAGCCTCTTCTCAGCTGTCAAATGATCCTTTAATTGCGAGTTCAAGTCAAGTCCGTTTTACTCCTTGTACCGGATGGGTCCTTTTCGAAATCCTAACTTCAGCCACAAAGCGCCTTAGCATCAGCAACGTGGGAAATTGGAATTATACCAGCCTGCATTGATCACGACCCACGTGCCCATTTTCGGCGTCCGATTGTCATGATGCGCCACGGCTGATCGACCAGCCGGTTCCAAGCCTCGCAGCAAAGGTCGATGATGTTGTCGTGGGCTGTGAAGATCCGGTTGGACAGCCAGTTATCGCGCATGAACTGCCAGATATTTTCGACCGGATTGAGTTCCGGGCATTTCGGCGGCAGCGGAACGATGCTGATATTTTCGGGCACTTCCAGCTTTCCGGTCATATGCCACCCAGCTTGATCCATTAACAGCACGCCGTGGGCGCCCGGTTCGATGGCGAGCGATATTTCCGTCAGATGCAGCGACATGGTCTGGGTATGCAAAAGGGTAAGATCAGGCCAGCGCCCTTGCCAAGCTCAGGGCAAATGGCCCCGAAGATGTAGGCCGATTTGGTCCTCTGATCCTTGGGCGCGGAGGGCCGGGTGCCGCGCCTCGCCCAACGGCGGGTAATCTTGTTCTTCTGGCCGATACGGGCCTCGTCCTGGAACCAGACCTCTATCGGCGTGCCGCGCGGGAGGGCGGCTTTGATCTTTGCCAGCTCGGCTGCAAAGCCCCCTTTTTGAAGTCCTCCATCGCATATTCGTTCTGGGCATGATGGCGCGGACGCGCCGTCAGTTTGACATAGCCAAGCTTCTTCAGTTCCCGCCCCACGGTCGTTTCCGTCAGGGACACGCCAAACTCGTCATGGAGCCACCGCGCCAGGTCGATCAGCCGCCAGCGCACAACACCATGGATCGCCGGGATCGGGCCGCTTTCAACTATCTTCGCAAGAGCCTGGCGCTGGGTATCATTCAACAAAGGGGGCTTGCCTGGCGCCTTCCCGTCGAGGAGTCCGTCCGGACCCTGGGCATTGAACCGAACCACCCAGTCGCGCACGATCTGCAACGTCACGCCGCCGATACGCGCGGCATCGCTTCGGCGCCCACCATCATAAATTTCCGCCAATGCCAGCAGCCGCCGGCCCTGGTTCGCGCTCCTTGTCGCGCGCGCCAGTCGCCTCAAGCCCACCGCGTCAAAGTCATTCCGCAATCCGATCGCTGCACCCATCGCCATGCCCTCCAACGGGCAGCCATAGATTCAGAAATTTATTGCCTTGGGAATCCCCCTCGTGAGTCAACATCACTGGAGGTTGGTATTATGCGATGCCTCAT
Source organism: Sphingobium sp. TomTYG65 (assembly GCF_055395525.1). NCBI lineage: Bacteria > Pseudomonadati > Pseudomonadota > Alphaproteobacteria > Sphingomonadales > Sphingobiaceae > Sphingobium > Sphingobium sp. TomTYG65. The sequence goes on from NZ_AP027332.1 coordinate 156,188, forward strand.
AACCGCATAAAGGTGGACATTTCGTATTTCCAACTCACCCGATCGAAATTGGAGCCGACTCAATCAGCTCCGCCAATATTCTTTGCCGAACGAGTGGAATTTGATCATTGCCGAAGTAAATGAAACTGCGGTTGACAAAAATCATCGGTGATCCGAAAGCCCCCCGATCTATTGCCTCTTGCGTATTCGTACGTAAAGCTGCCTTGATTTCTTCGGATTTCGATCGGTCAAGTATCGCTCTGCCATCTAATCCACATTCCGTTGCTATAGTGACGAGCGTCTCTGGATCGTCCAAATTGCGCTTTTCTCCGAAATAGGCTTCGAAAGCGGCAGTGCAAAAGCGATGCAATTGGTGCTGATCATGCGCTAGTGCGCAACAGAAACGCATCGGCGTCACTGCCTTCAGCGGATGATGGCGAGAAGGGAAATTCATCGACACGTCGGCCAGCTTCGCCCATTCCTTAAGCCACTTGTAGACGTTCCGGTTCTTCGGGCTGTCGGGGTTGGCCCGCCCTTCATAAACTGTGTCGTTCACGGCGTTGAACACACCGCCTACCAGGAAAGGTCGCCAAATGATCCGGGCGCCGGTCTCCTGGATGATAGGTTGGATGTTGTGAAATGCTATCCGCGTCCAGGGGGACGAGAGATCGAAAAAAAATTCCACCTCGGCAGTCATATTGACTTTTCCTCAATGCCGAACAGAGCTTTGCGCGCTTCGGCGTCGTCCTGCGGTCGCCGAACGATATGCTTCCTGCCCAGATCCATGCCCTTGCGCAGCAACGGCCGTTCCTTCAATCGTTCATACCAGCGACGCAGGTGCCCATGCGCCTCAAGATCGATTTCCTGCGCTTTGTAGGTCTGAACCCAAGGGAAGGTCGCCATGTCGGCGATGCTATATTCATGGCCGGCCAGATAGGGAGTTTCCGCCAGCCGCCGGTCCAGCACGCCGTAAAGGCGCAGCGTCTCGCGATGATAGCGCTCCGTCGCATAGGCGATCCGCTCGGGTGCATAGAGCTTAAAATGGCCATGCTGCCCCAGCATCGGGCCGAGGCCGCCGACCTGCCAGAAGAGCCATTCCAGGACTGATTTCCGTTCCCGGATATCGTGGGGCATGAACCTGCCGGTCTTTTCCGCGAGGTAGATCAGGATGGCGCCGGTCTCGAAGATCGAGATTGGTTCGCCGTCATCGGCCGGTGCGCGATCGACGATGGCCGGGATCTTGTTGTTGGGGCTGATGCGCAGAAAGTCGGGCGCGAACTGTTCGCCCTTGCCGATGTGGACCCAACGCACGTCATAGGGAAGTTCGCACTCCTCCAGCATGATGGAGATTTTCCAGCCATTGGGGGTCGGCGCGGTGAACAGATCGATCATGAAGCTGCGCTTTCTTCGAGGGAAGGAGATCAGGCCGCGACGGGAATCAGGCCCTGCTTTTCCAGCAGGGCGATACATTCCCGTTCGATCGGCTTTTCGGAAACGGTCTTGGGAACGACATCCAGCGGCTGCCAGATTTCCGGCACCTCATTCTTCTGCAATTCCCCGGCAGCCCATCTCGCCAGTTCTTCAGTCGTGGCTCCCGGCGTCAGGACGACAGCGGCAACCAGCGTCTTTTCCCCGGCCACATTTTGGGGGGTGGCGACGCCATAGACATAGGCGTCCTGCACCAGGGGCGACTTGGCGAGCACGGTTTCGACCAGCGTCGTGTTGACGAAGTCGCCGTTGCGGCGAACCCCGCCACCGGCGCGATGACGAAAGAAGAACCAGCCATCCTCATCGACATGAACGATATCGCCGGTCCGGAACCAGCCGCCGCCAGTCTTGTCCCCGCTAGCCCTCTCGTTTCGAAAATATGTGACGGCCTCGGCCTCACCGGTTTCGGGGCGGAAGCAGAGTTCGCCGCCGACAAAGGGAGGGCACGGGTTGCCATTCTCGTCGAAAACGGCGGCCAGAAGCCCGCGCGGCGGTTTGCCCATCGAACCTTTGGGACCCTCGCCATTCCGGTTAATCAAAACGCCGCCCGCTTCGGTACTGCCATAGACTTCGGTGATCTGCACGCCGAAGCGCCGCTCATATTCGCCCCAAAGCGACGCGGGCATGCCCGATGCGATGATCAGGCGAACCGGATTGTCGGCATCGTCGGGCTTTTCCGGCACCGAGTAGATTTCCGGGATCATGCCGCCCAGCAGCGTGAAGACTGTGCAGCCATAGTGTCTGCAAATATCCCACAGCCGCGTCTTGGTGAATTTACGGCTGAGGACGACGCGAAGGCCGAGCGACAGGCCGATGCACAGGCTGGAGTGCGCATTAATGTGGCAAAGCGGCAACCCGGTATAGACCGTGTCTTCCTGCTCCACGCCCAGCGCCCGCAAGCCTCTGGCGGACTTCACATAACTCAGGTGCGAACGCACGACCGCCTTCGGGTGCCCTGTCGTTCCGGAGGTGAACATCATGAACATGGGCGAGCGCTGGTCCGGCACCACCGTCTGGAGGGCGGCGGCGTCGTCGGGCAGCGCTGCGTCATAATGCTGGGTGCGCAGACCGTTCGCCTCGATCGTCTGCCCCTGGGCATCGACCACCAACACGTCCTTCAGGAAGGGCAGATCCTTCGCCACGTTGCCAAGCGCATCGAGCGCGTAGCGACCGGCGATTACCACGGGGCTTTCGACGAAGTTCAGCATGTAGGTGAGCTTTTCGCCCATGCTGCGCGGATCGACCGGCACGAAGACCGCGCCAATATAGGAGGCCGCGATCATCGCCTCGACAAATTCGACATGGTTCTGGAGCATCAGCGCAAAGCGATCCCCTTCCCCCACACCATGGCGTTGCAGCCAAAGCGCCAGACGTCGACCGTTCCGTTCGAGCTGAGAAAAGCTCCGCCGGTCCTCCTGGAAGCCGCCGCCCGGCAGCGGATCGACGATGGTCAGCACCTCGAAATCGGGCAACAGCCTTGCCTGCCCTTCGACAAGGCGAGCGATGTCGTTGGGCTTGGCTGCGTCCCTCGTCATGCTACGGCTCCAGCGGCAGACTTATATTGATCGCGCAGCAAACGCTTGAAGAGTTTGCCGGTCGGCTCTCGCGGCAATTCCTCCATGAAGTCAATTTGCCGCGGCGTCTTGACGCCACCCAGTCGCTCACGGGCATAGCTGCGCAGTTCTTGCGCCAGTTCCGGCCCGGCGTCGGCCCAGTTCCTCGGCTGCACGACTGCGACGACCTTTTCCCCCATGTCGGGGTCTGGCGCGCCGATCACGGCAACATCCGCCACCTTGGGATGCACCGTCAGCATATTCTCGATTTCCTGCGGATAGATATTCACGCCACCGGAGATGATCATGAAGCTCTTGCGGTCCGTCAGATAGAGATAGCCTTCCTCATCGACCCAGCCGATATCGCCAAGGGTCGACCAGCCATGACTATTATAGGCTGACCGGGTCTTCGCCTCGTCATTATGGTAGGTGAATTTGGGCCCGCCTTCGAAATAGATGGCGCCTTCGCTGCGGGCGGGCAGCACATTGCCCTCCTCATCGCAGACGCGGAGCGCGCCGATATAGGCCCTGCCGACCGAGCCCCGGTGCGACAGCCATTCTTCGGGCGAAATCATGGTCAGGCCGTTATTTTCTGTCCCGCCATAATATTCGTGGATGATCGGGCCCCACCAGTCGATCATCGCCTGCTTGACGGGCACCGGGCACGGTGCCGCCGCATGCAAGGCGATCTGCATCGACGACACGTCATATTTCAGCCGGACATCCTCGTCCAGTTGGAGCATGCGGTTGAAGTGCGTCGGCACCCATTGCGACGCGGTGATCTTGTAAGTCTGGATCAGCTCAAGGGCACGCTCGGCATCGAACCGATCCATAACGATCACCGTACCGCCAAGCCGCTGGATCAGCATCGCCCAGCGCAAGGGTCCGGCATGGTAAAGCGGCGCGGGCGAGAGATAGATTGTGTCCCCGCCCATGCCGAAACGAGTCCGTGCCACGGCCATCAGTGGCGTCTGGCCATCGATTGGCTCGCCTGGAACGATAGGCTTGCGCACGCCCTTCGGCCGGCCGGTCGTCCCCGACGAATAGAGCATGTCGGTGCCCGCCATCTCGTCCGAAATGGGCGTCGCGGGCAATTGCGCGACGGCTGCGGTAAGGCCGGGCGCGTCGGGCTCGTGTCCGTCGACCAGCACCATGGTCGGCTGCGCGCCGCTGTCATGCGCCGCGCGCAACAAGGGCAGCGTCTTTCGCGAACCGACGACGATCCGCGCGCCGCAGTCGTTCAGGATATAGGCCAGATCCTCGCCCGACAGCGTGTGCGAAAGACAGGTATAGTAAAGACCCGAGCGCTGCGCTGACCATACCAGCGGGAAAAGCCATTCGTGGTTTTCCAGAACGATCGCTACGGTGTCGCCTACATTCAGCCCCTGGTCGCGCCAATAATGGGCAAGCCGATTGGACCGCGCCTCCAGCGTCGCATAGTCAACCGCTTTGCCAGTGGCGGCCATGACATAGGCAGGCTTGTTCGGGAATTCTTTGGCGTGATGACTGGGATGCATGACCTTAAATCCACAATGTTTCAGCGACCGATGATAGTGCTCACAAGCTTGCGCGCGCGATCGTCATAGGGCGGCCGGAAGGCTTTGAGCGGGCCGAGATCCCGACCGATCTGCCGATAGACGGCCTTGCGATGACTGAATTCGACGAAGCCGTCCCGCCCGTGATAGACCCCCATGCCCGATGGGCCGATGCCGCCGAACGGCAGGTTTTCCTGCGCGCAATGCATGATCACGTCGTTGACGCACATGCCGCCCGACGTCGTATGGGACTTAAGCAGCTGCTCTTCCTGCCTGTCCGCGCCAAAATAATAGAGCGCCAGCGGACGATCGCCGGCATTGATCTGATCGACGACCTCGGAAAGTGAAGAATAGCGCATGACTGGGAGCAGAGGCCCGAATATTTCGTCCTTCATCACGTCCATGTCCGGATGTGCGTCGAGGATCAACGTGGGCGCGATGCGGCGGTGTTGCTGCTGCTCGAAATGTTCGCCGGCGGGATTAATCTCGACCACGCGCCCTCCCTTCGCCCGCGCATCGGCGATATAGCCGCGCAGCCGGTCAAAATGCCGGTTGGAGATGATCGCGGTATAGTCGACATTGTCCTTGATCGTCGGCAGCATCTCCCCCACCGCGCGACGCGCCTCATCGACGAAGCGCTCCTCTTGGCTCTGCGGGACATAGACATGGTCGGGCGCCAGGCAGATTTGCCCAGCATTGAGTATCTTGCCCGACATGATCCGCGTCGCGGTCGTGGCAAGATGCGCGCCCTGCCCTATCACCACCGGGCTCTTCCCCCCAAGTTCCAGGGTCACAGGGACGAGATTTTCTGACGCCGCGCGCATAACGTGTTTGGCGATGGACCCGGCGCCGGTGAAGATGAGATGATCGAACGGCAGCGAGGTGAAGGCGGCGCCTACGGTGGCGTCGCCATTCACCACGGCGATCTCGGCCGCGGAGAAACGACTGCTGATCAGTTCTTCCAGAAGCTCCGCCGTCCTGGGGGTCAGTTCCGAAGGCTTAACCATCGCCCTGTTTCCCGCGGCCAGCACATTCGCCAGCGGCGAGAACACCAGCCCCACCGGGAAATTCCAGGGCGACACGACGCCGATCACGCCCTTGGGCTGAAACTCCACCACCGCCCGCGCTCCGAAAAGCGACAGCAGCCAAGGATCGACAGGCCGCCGTTCGGGTCGCATCCATTTCTTCAGGTGCTTGCGGGAATGCTGCAAGGCGGCCACCGGCGTCATGATGTCCGTTATCAAGCTGGCGTGCAGCGACCGATTGCCGAAATCCGCGCTGATCGCCTGTTCGAACCGACCGGCATTTTCCTTCAGCAGCGCGATGCAGCGATCGATCCGATCGATGCGCGTAGCCGCGTCCGGCGAACCATCGGCAAGGTGAGCGGCGCGCTGCCCATGCAAAATCGCCGCCAGCCGGTCCTGAAGCACCTCTTTCTCGCTCATTTCTGCTCGCTCATCACTAATATGGGCTTCAGGCAGCGGCCCGCCGCCTGCTCGGAAATCGCCTGATTTATATCCGGGAAGGGATAGGTGGTGAGCAGCTTCTCGAAGGGGAAGCGCCCGTTCGCCTGCATCGCTAGCAGCTCGGGAATGAATATCTGGGGATCGCTGTCCCCTTCCATCACCCCGATGATCCGGGCGCCGTTCTGGACCACGAGCCCGAACCGCAGTGACACCGTCTGCCCGGGTTTCTGCGGCGCGGCGACCAGCGCGCAGACGCCGCGTTTCGCCAGACACTGGACCGCGGCGTCGATAACGGCGGGAACCCCCGTCATGTCGATGCTATAGTCCGCGCCGGCCGGTACGATCCTCCTGATTTCGCCGGCAAGATCGTCGCTTTCCCCCGGATCGACCGCATGGGTAGCGCCCAGTTCGATGGCTAGTTGTCTGCGGGCGGCCACCGGCTCTACGACGATGATCGCCGTACATCCCCGCGCAGCCGCTGCCATGACGGCGCTCATCCCCACTGAACCCGCGCCGAAGATGACGAGCGAAGACCCGTCCGCGCAATCAAGTGCGTTGAGGACCGCGCCGGCGCCCGTCTGGATGCCGCAGCCCAGCGGTCCCAACAATTCCACGGGCAGGTTGCTTTCGACCCGCACAACATTTCGCCGAGGCGCGATGACGCGCTCCGCAAAGGAGGACTGGCCGAAAAAGTGGCTGCCGATCGCGCCCGCGTCGTCGCTCAGGGCGGTGCTCCCGTCGAGCCTGCGGCCCAAGAAGTTCAGGGGCGCGAAGTCGCGGCAATAAGCGGGGCTATGATCCGTGCAGGAGGGGCATTGCCCGCAGGACGAAAAGCTCAGCACGACCGTGTCGCCTGCGGCAAGATCATCCACCCCGGCGCCGACCTGTTCCACCACGCCGGACGCCTCATGTCCCAGCACGACCGGCATGGGAACGGGAATGATCTGATCGCGGGCCGCCAGGTCGGTATGACAGATGCCGACGCCCGCGACCCGGATGAGCACCTCATCGTCGCGGGGCGTGTCGATTTCCAGATCTTCTAACGAGAAGTCGCCCCCGACCTCCCGCGAAACAGCCGCCCTGATCTTGCGCTTCATGGTTGCCTGCTCAAGCTGCAATTTTGTCGGATCCGCCAGCACGCGGCTTAAACCTAATCGGAAAACGCTTGAGCCCGCCCACGAAGTTCGACTCGACCCAGGCAGGCTCTCCCGCCAGCTCGAAACTTTCCGCGCGGCTCAGCAATTCCTCGAAGAAGATGCGCATTTCCATCTTGGCCAGATGCTGGCCAAGGCAGACGTGCGGGCCATAGCCGAAGGCGACATGACGCGCCGGCTTGCGGCTGATATCGAACGAAAACGGCGCTTCGAAAACATCTTCGTCGCGATTGGCGGACGGATAGCACATCATCAGCGCCTCGCCTTCGCGGATCGTCTGCCCACGCAATTCATAATTCCTGGTGGCGGTCCGGAAGAAATGCGTCACCGGAGAGACCCAGCGCAGCATCTCGTCGATCGCCGAGGGCATGAGGCTGAGATCGTCGCGCAGCTTCGCCAGCTGGTCGGGGTGCTGGATAAGCGCCAGAAGTCCGCCGGCGGTCGTTGAACTGGTCGTGTCATGTCCCGCCGTCGCGGCGAGAATGAGATAGGACAATGCTTCCTGGCGTCCGATCGGTTCGCCATTGACCTTTGCGGTCGAAATCAGGGTTGCCAGATCGTCGGCCGGGTTCTTGCGCCGTTCCGCAATCAGTGCTTCGAAATAGTCGAAGAAGGACTGGACGGTCGAGATGATATCCACCTTCTCGGTTTTGATGTCCGGATCGTCCGGCCCGAATATCTGCTGGGTCAACTGAAGCATTTTGGGCTCGTCTTCCGCCGGCACGCCCATGATGTGCATGACCACGCGCAGCGGATACCAGCTCGCGACGTCGCGCATGAAGTCGCACTCGCCACCCATGGCGATCATCTTGTCGACATAGTTGCGCGCGTAACCACGCAGCTCGCCTTCGATTGCCTTCAGCCGCGCCGGCATGAACCAGGCCTGCGTCAGCTTGCGATGGGCCATATGGTTGGCGCCGTCCATGTTAGTGAGATTGTTGAGCAGGAAGGGCCGGCCCCCAGTGATCTTCTTGATCTGCTCATCCACCGCAGTCCGGCGCAAAAGGGTGCGCGGCGCGTTGAGGAAATTGTCCTTGGCGAGTTCGACTTCCTGAACGTCGGCATGTTTGCTCACGACCCAGAAGGGCGCGTAGGCATCAGGCTCGACCCAAAGCAGCGGCGCTTCGGCACGCAATCTCGTGAAAAGCTGATGATAGCGCGCAGGTTCCGTGTAGAGCTTCTCATCGACAATGATGTTGCCGACCGCTCGTGCGCTGTCATTGCTGTTCAGGGGAATACCCTCGATATTCATTCGATATTACTCCGCAACTTCCATGGCAGCCTTTGCTCTCGCAAAGCGCGGTATTTGAAATGCAAATCAAGCTGCCTTCCGCAGCGGCAGGCAAATTGATGCGGCGGCTGTGCGCCGCCGCCTCGCCAAAGTCATTCGGCGGCCGTCGCCAGAAATTCGCTGTCGTCATTCGCGGGAAGCAGCGTGCCTGGAACGGCCTTGGTCGCCACGCCGTCGATGAACGTGGTCACGCCATTGACCAGCACCCGGTGATAGCCGCCGGAGTCGACCAGACGACGCCAGTCTCCGCCCGGCATGTCCCGCACGATCTTGTGACGGGTGCGATCGAGATAGAGGTCATCGAGGTCATAGATGATGAGGTCGGCCCAGAAGCCCGGCAGCAGAGCGCCGCGTTCCTTCAAGTGGAGGCATTGCGCCACCTTGAAGCTCAGCTGATAATGCATGTCCTCAAGGCTGATCACCTTCTGCTCGCGCACCATGCGAATGATCATTTCGGTCGCATAGCAGCCGCTCGAAAACGCTTTGGTATGCGCGCCGCCATCAGAAACGCCAGCGGAAACCGCCGGATGGGCCAGCAGGCGCGCGCCGAGCGTGCCGTCCATCGCGGAATAGGGGGTGGATTTGAGCTCCAAATCGAGATCAGAACGCAGGGCAAGGTCGCAAAGCGTCGCCACGACCGACTGCCCGTTTTCCTTAGCGACCTCGTCCAGCGTCCGGCCGACATATTTCTGAAGAGCGGGATCTTGGTTCATCCGAATGATGGTCTGACCCTCGAAGCCGCCCGCGCCATTGGCGGGGCCGCCTCTCGCATAATCCTCTTCGAATTCGCGCACGAAATCGGGGTCGGCAAGCAGCTGGCGGATTTCGTCATCCGACTGGCAACCAATCAGCTTGCGCACGCCCCAAAGCTGGCCGGCAGCCGTATCGAGGTCGCGGATGCCTGCTTCCACCCAGCCCGCGTGCAGCAATGTGGCAGCGATGACATCCAGACCGTCCGCGCGCAGACCGTCCAGCCAAGCGAGGTCCGCCGTGATCATCTCCGGCACGCCATCGGCGGCGAGGAAGATGTTGTGGATCACGCGGACGCCCGAACCCTTCGCCATGCGAGCGACCTTTTCCGTCACGCCCGCATTGCCGTAGCCGCCGATTTTGGCCAGCATCTGAATGATCCCCTCGCCGCGGTCGACCAAGGCGCGGCAAATCTCGACGATATCATCGTCATGAAGGGCATCGGTCGGCATCGCCGTGCCGTCATAATCGAGGTGGGAATTGCCATCCATGCCCATGACGGACATCGAAATGCCGACCGCGCCATGATCCATAGCCTCGTTGATCAGCTTGTGCATCTCCGCCATTTCGGCGGCGGTCGGGCGACGCGACTTCGCGCCGTCAACGCCCATGACATAGATCATCAAGGGGTTGAGCGGCAGATAGGTCAAGATGTTGACGCTCTTAGGCAGCGAGCGCAGCAGTTGCAGATATTCCGGGAAAGTCTCCCAGTCCCACGAGAGGGCGATGCGTTGCTGCTCGACCGGAATCTGCTCCGTCGTCGCGAGCATCGCCATCGTGCGCTCCCGATCGGATGCGCGGACCGGCGCGACGCTGAAGCCGCAATTGGCGTTCAGGATCGTGGTAACGCCATGCTCGCCCGAATCCATGCAGTGCGGACTCCAGAACAGAGCCGCGTCATAATGGGCGTGCTGGGTGATGTAGCCCGGCGCGACGATCTTGCCCGCGGCGTCGATGATCTCGTCCGCCGTGACCTTGCCCAACTGTCCAACGGCAGCAACCTTGCCGCCCTTGATGCCGATGTCGCCAGTGAAGATCGGGGTGCCGGTGCCATCGATGATCCGGCCGTTCCGTATAAGGCTGTCGAAGTGCGACATTTAAACTCTCCATCCGAAGGAGTCTCGGCTCCGTCTCGGCAACTTCATGCGACACTTTGCGTCACTTGTCAATTGACGGACAACGAATTAATTATGCATCCAATTAACATAGAATGGAAGTGGGAATAGTGGGCAACAATCGCAACGCGCTTCAACGCCCCCAAGTGGCCCGCGCGGCCGAAGATTGCTTCCGGCGCCACGGCGTGCGCTCGACCTCCATGAAGGTGGTTGCCGATGCCCTGGGAGTAGCGCGCCAGACGCTCTATAGAGTCTTCGAAAATCGCATCATGCTGCTCGAATATATCGCGAACGAGCGGATCACGGCGTTAAGCGACCGGCTCAAATGCGATTTCGCGCATTTTCATTCGTTGCGGGAAGCGCTCGTCGACGGATCGCTCCTCGCCCTCGAGTCGCGGTACAACGATCCGCTGCTGGAGGAAATTTTCTCGGACAGCGAAGATCGCGACCTTGAACAATTCCGCTTTCGCGGGTCGCCGGAAATCCAGGGCAGCATGCTCGGCATTTGGGCGCCGCTGATCGAGCGTGCGCGCGCGGCATGCGAATTGCGCCCGAACCTAAGCAATGAACAGGTCGTCGAATGGATCAGAAACATTCATGCAGCCATCGCGCTGCGCGATGATTATTCCGCCGAGACACAGCGGCAGATCTTCACGCATTTCCTCGTCCCTTCTATATTGATCGACGAGAGCGCGCCTCTGCCCAACTACAGCATGGCGCTTGTTGACAACATACATAGGTTGTAACATGTGTCAGTCAGGTCCGGCGGCGCGCATCGGCGCTGATGACGCCGCATGGTCAAAGGAGAGGCCAATGTTCGAACTCAATGGAAAGGTGGCCCTCGTCACCGGCGCACAGAAGGGCATCGGCCGCCGCATTGCCGAAATGCTGCGCAGCAGCGGCGCGACGGTCGTCGCATCTGATATCAACTCCGCTGACGCCGAGCAGTCGGCAGGACGCTTCCTCCAGCATGACGTCACGGACGCGGAGCAGTGGCGGTCCGTGCTCGCCGACATCGCCGGCAATGAAGGCCGACTCGACATCCTCGTCAACAATGCGGGGATCATCCTCAACAAGCCGTTTCTCGACACCAGCCTCGACGAGTTCCGCAACATCAACCGGATCAATGTCGAAAGCGTCTGGATGGGCATGCAGGCGGCCGCGCCCCTGATGACCGCGAGCGGCGGCGGATCGATCGTCAACCTGTCCTCCATTTATGGACAGATCGCCGGCCCCGTGCAGGCCGCCTACTCGGCGACCAAGGGCGCCGTCAGACTGATGACGAAGGGCGTCGCGGTGGAATTCGCCCGCAACGGCTCGAAGATCCGCGTCAATTCGGTCCATCCTGGCCCTGTGAACACCGACCTTGGCGTCAGCGGGTTGCTGCCGGGCGTCGCAGCCGGCCGATTCGCCGATATGGATGCGGCCAAAGCCTTTGTCGCGGCGAACTTCCCGATGGGCCGCTGGGCCGAGGTCGATGATATCGCCGGCGCCGTTCTTTTCCTGTCGTCCGACGCATCGAAGTTCATGACGGGCACGGAGTTGGTGGTGGATGGAGGCTATTCCATTGTCTGATCCTGCGGTTCCGAACGAACATCTGGCCGGCGGATGCCTTTGCGGCGCGATCCGTTACAAGGTCAATGGCGAGGCGAAGTCCACTGTGCTCTGCCACTGCACCCATTGCCAGCGGGGGAGCGGCTCGGCCTTTTCGGTCAATCTGTTTGTCACGCCGGATCAAATATTGCTGGATGGTAATCCCGCGCGTTACGACGACCGCAGCGAAAGCGGCAATCCGGTCGAGCGTTTCTTTTGCCCGCGTTGCGGATCGAGTCTGTATTCCCGGCTATCAACCGGATTGATCGCGATCAAGGCGGGAACATTGGACAAGACTGCCGGAATCCGTCCGACCGGGCAGTTCTGGCAACGGAGCGCTCAGTCGTGGATCGGTGAACTGAACCAGTTGCCGGGATACGCAACGGTTCCAGCCAAGACCTGACCGGAGGTAATTCGCCAAAGTACAGGGCAGCCGCGTGAGACTTTAAGATAATGAGACGGCGAACATCGGGACCATTTCACCGGTCCGGGTTGCGTCGGAACAGGAGAGATGATCATGACCAGATTCGACACCATAATCCGCCGTGGCAATATCGTGGATGGAACCGGCTCGCCTGCCTTTCCCGGCGATGTCGGCATCATCGACGGTCGCATCGCCGCGGTTGGCAACTTAAGGGGTGCGACCGCTGCCGAGGAGATCGACGCTCGCGGAAAGATCGTCGCGCCCGGCTATATCACCCAGCATTCCCATTATGACGCCGCGCTGTTCTGGAGTCCGCATTGCATGGATTCGGGCCAGCATGGCGTGACCAGCATCCTTTACGCCAATTGCGGCTTCAGCATCGCGCCGGTGCGCCCTGCGGACATCGAGCGCACCATGGAGATGCTGTCGACGACCGAGCAGATTCCGGTCGAGCAGCAGCGCATCGCCCTGCCCTGGGACTGGGAGACGTTCCCGCAATATCTGGAGCGGGTCCGCGCTTTGCCGAAAAGCGTGAACGTCATGACCTACATGCCCATGAACCCGCTTCTAATCTATGTCATGGGCATCGACGCGGCGAAGTCGCGCCGGCCGACTGCGGAAGAGATGAAGGAGATGCACCGCCTGATCAACGAGGCGATGGATCACGGCGCCATGGGCATTTCCATGTCGGTGATGGGGATCGAAGGCAATTCCCATGTCGATTATGACGGTTCGCCGATGCCGACCGACAGCCTGCATGACGACGATATCGTTGAGCTGGTGCGGGCCTTGGCGGAACGCGGCGAAGGGATCGTCCAGCTGCTCGCCCAGATCGCCCATTATGGCAATCGCGCCGTCACCGAAAAAGTTGCGCGCATGGCAAAGGGATCGGGCGTTCGCGTGATCCATGATACGTTCCTCGCCTCCGTGGAAGCGGTCGAGATGACCGATTGCGACCTGGCCTGGATCGACGGCTTGCGCGCCGAGGGGCTGGACGTCGTGGCGGCGACCAATCTGTTCTGCGGCTGGGTCGAGGCTGGGATCAGGGATCTTGATACGGCTGCGGGCCAGCTCAACGGCGTTCGCAAGCTCATCGCCTGCCAGAATGACGACGAAATCCGCGCCCTGCTCGCCGATCGAGACTTTGTGGCCGAGTTCGCGGCGGAATATGCGGAGAAGGGCGCAAGTAACGGCGCAGGCGGCTTTGAAGGACAGATCGTCATCGAGGTGGGCAGCGACCCCGCGCTTCAGAAATATCTCGGCATGACCTTGGCGGATATTGCGGGGGAACGTGGGACCAGCGTCGTGGAGGCGCTCTGTGACCTCGCATTGGCGACCGACCTCGCGCTCCAGATCAAGTCGCGTCCCTGGGCTGCGGAAAATGCCCAGCTCGGCGCGCGTCTCCTGCGGCACACCGCCGTTTCGTCGGGCGTGTCCGATGGCGGCGCGCACACCAAGGCTTTTTCCAGCGGCTCCTACGGCACCGAAATGATGGTGCGCATGGTCCGTGAGCAAAAGGCCATGACGGTCGAGCAAATGCACCATCAGCAAAGCCTGAAGATCGCCCGCATCCTGCACATCAAGGACCGCGGCGCGCTCCTCCCCGGCTTCTGGGCCGATATCCTCATCTACGACCCCGACGCGCTTTATTTCGACCGCACCCGCTTCGGCATCGTCAATGATTTGCCCGGCGGCGACTGGCGCAGGCTGGCGCATTCGGGCGGATATGACCGGATTCTCGTAAACGGCGTGACCACTTTCCGGCAGGACCAATATACGCGCGAGATACCGGGCCGCTTCCTTTCCGGCAGCAATGACGGCGGCGACATATTCGCGGTGGCGGCTGAATGACCGCCCATGGCATCGCTGAGGGGAGCTTGATATGAATCTGATCGCCAATGTCGGCGCCTTCGCGCGCCGGTCGGAAGTGGCGGCGCATGTCGCCGCCGACCGGCTTCTCAAACCCGCGGCCCGCACGGCCAAGGATGTTCCTTATGCATGGGAAGCGGTCACCACCGATTGGCTGACCGCAACCCTGTGCGCCCATGTGCCCGGCGGACAAATTCTGGACTTCGCGCCGACCAGCGGTTCGGTCGGCACATCGACGCGTCAGGGTTTTCGACTGACCCGCAATGACGCGGCGATCGCGGGCGGCGTGCCCGAGCGTATCTTCACCAAATCCACGCCCATCCTCATGCAACGATTGCTGCTGGGATTATCCCACTGTGTCGACGGTGAAGTGGGCTTCTACAACAGCTTCCGCAATCAGGTCGAGATGGAAGCGCCATTAGGCTATCATGCGTGCCTCGCGCCCCGTTCGCTGCGGTCGATGGTGATCATGGAAGATGTCGTTGCCACGAAGGGCGCTGAGTTCAATACGCAGGGCGAAGCAGTTTCAAAGGCGCAGATGGCCGACCTGTTGGGCAGCCTGGCGCGTCTCCATGCCAAATTCTGGAACAGTTCGAGCCTGGCCGCCCACAAGTGGCTGCGCGATACCGTGACCTATCTGCACGGCAATCATCAGTTCCTTCAGATGGCGCATTGGGGCGACATCGGGATGGAGGCGGCGCCTCATCTGATCCCGGCAAGGCTCCAAGGGCGGATCGACGACATCTGGAACGGCATCATGCGCTGGAACAACGTCTCGGCTGCGTCGATGCCGTTCACCCTCCTGCATGGCGACGCGCACATCGCGCAGACCTATGTGACGCGAGAAGGACGCATGGGCTTTTCGGACTGGCAGGTGTTGCTGAAAGGGTCCTGGGCCTGGGACGTGGCGTATATCGTCAGCACGGGCCTGGAGATCGAGGATCGGCGGTCATGGGAGCGCGACCTTCTCGCATCCTACCTCGCCGATCTGGAAGCGGCTGGCGGTCCTGCGATCAATCGGGACGAGGCTTGGGACGCCTATCGCGCCAATATCCCCTATGCATTCATGGCATGGGCCTTCACCATCGGCCACAACAGCGCGACCCAGTCGGTGCAGCCGGCGCTGACGACGGAAAGGCTGGTGCAGCGAACTGCCGTAGCGATGGACGATCTCGACTCCATCCGAGCGACGGAAATCTAGCGCTGGATCGTTCCCGGCGGTGACGACCGCCGCCGCCTTTCCGATCTGATCATATGTTCGAGGACCATCGTGGACGCATTTTCCCCTACCAGCCATTCCTATATCTCGAGCCGTTTGAAGCTGCATTATGTCGACTGGGGAAATGCAGGCGCGCCTCTGGTGGTACTCGTCCATGGCGGCCTTGACCATTGTCGCAGCTGGGACTGGACGGCGCGCAGGCTGCAACCGGACTGGCATGTCGTCGCGATTGATCTGCGCGGTCACGGGGATAGCGCCTGGTCTTCGGACGGGCGCTATTCGGTGGACAGCTTTGTGGCCGACCTCGCCCAGTTCCTCCACCAAAAGCGCGAAACAGCGGCCCGTATCGTCGCTCATTCCCTTGGCGGCCATGTGGCGAGCCGATATGCCGCCATCTATCCCGAGAAGGTTGAGAAGCTGGTGCTTGTCGAGGGGCTCGGATGGTCCGAGAAGCTACAACGTGAGCAGGACGCGACCCCCCTTCGCGAACGGCTGCGGGCCTCTTACGAAAAACGCCGGCTGCTTTCGGGCCGTAGCCTGAGGAGATATAGCTCGCTGGAGAGCGCCATCGACCGTATGCGGGAGGAAAATCCCAATCTTTCGCTCGAACAGGCGACCCATCTGACCCGATATGGGGTCAGTCAGAATGAGGACGGAAGCTACAGCTGGAAGTTCGACAATTACGCGCGGTTGATGTCCCCCTGTGATCTCGACGGCCCCCAGATACAGGCTTTATGGCGCGCCATCACCTGCCCCACGCTGCTCATGTACGGACTGGACAGTTGGGCCACGAGCCCCCGCATCGACGGGAGGATCGATTATTTCAACTATGCGCATCTGATCGAGTATGAGCGCGCGGGACACTGGCCCCACCATGATCGATTTGAGACTTTCATCACCGACGTTCGCGCCTTTCTGGCGGACTGACAGGAAACGGACGCTCACGGGGTGGGCCCACGAACCGGCTGGGCGACCGAGACAATCGTAAACTCTATGGAGACAGCAATGACGCGACGTTTGGACGGGCGGGTCGCTCTGGTCACAGGGGCGGGCCGCATGAGGGGCATCGGGCGGGCGACGGCCCTGCGCCTCGCGTCGGAGGGCGCGGCGGTGGTCGTATCCGCCGCGCCGAGGGATGCTTCATCCTATCCGGCCGAAGAGAAGGCTTGCGGATGGCGCGGCGCGCAGTCTGTCGCCGATGAGATCGCGGCAAGCGGCGGAAGGGCCATCGCAGTGGACTGCGACGTCCGCGACACCGGACAGGTGGAGGCCCTGTTCGAGCGCGCGTCAGCGGAGATCGGCATTCCCGACGCGATCGTCAACAACGCCGGCACCGCCGGCGGAGCGGGCGGCGCTCCCCTGCTCGATCTGTCCGACGCCGAATGGCTGGCCGCCATCGACATCAATCTCAACGGCGCCTTCCGCGTTTGCCGTGCCGCGGGAAAGCAGCTGCGCGCATCCGGCAAGCCCGGCGCGATCGTTAATATCGGATCGCTCGCGTCGCGCATGGGCATGATCAATTATGGCGGATATTGCGCTTCCAAATTCGGCCTCATCGGCCTCACCCAGCAACTGGCGCTGGAACTTGCGCAACATGGCATCCGCGTGAACGCCGTTTGTCCAGGATCGGTCGACACCGACATGATGGACGGAACCTTCCATCGCACGGCCGACCGATCGACCAGGGCGGATTTCGACATGGTCAAAAGCGCCGTCGCAAAAAGTATTCCGCTGCGCCGTCAGGGCAGTCCGGAAGAACCGGCCGCGGCCATCGCCTATCTTCTGGGGCCGGACGCCGCCTATGTCACCGGTCAGACGCTAAACGTCGACGGCGGTTTCCGGATGGACTGATGCCCTGGCCACGCGCCCTCCGACGGAGTGCACTATGATCAAGCTGATATTTTGCATCAGGCGCCTGCCGACGCTGACATTCGAGCAATTCTCGACCTATTGGCGCGACACCCATGCTCCGCTCGTTCGGGAAGTGGCGCCATTGCTGAACATCAGTCGCTATGTTCAAAGCCGGCCGCAGCGGCTCGCGCAACTGGACCCGGTGATTGCCGCTCGCGGGGTATCGGCGGACGGTTATGACGGGGTTGCCGAACTCTGGTGGCGCTGCATGGACGATCTGCTTCGCGCCGGCGCGAGCCGGGACGGACGCGACGCCGGCCGTCGACTGTTGAACGATGAGCGCAACTTCATCGACCTGGAGAGATCGAGCCTGTTCTTCACGGAAGAAGAGGTGGTCATATCCGGCTCCTGAGCAGGACAGCGGACCTCATACATATCGGAAGGCGGGAAGACGCAGATGAGCGAATTGGTGAAGATGTGCAAGGAAGGCGCGGTCGCCATGGTGACCCTCAACCGGCCCGAGGCCATGAACGCGCTTTCGAGCGCGATGCGCAAGTCCCTGTTCGACGCCCTCTCCTCTCTGGAAAGCGACGATGAGGTGCGCGCCATCGTCCTCACCGGCGAAGGCGAGCGAGCATTCACCGCGGGGCTCGACCTCAAGGAGCTTGGCGCGGACCCGGACGCTCTGGAGGCAGCATTGAGCGACAATGGCGAGCATAACCCCGTCAAAGCGATCGAGATGTGCTGCAAACCGATCGTCGGCGCTATCAATGGCGTCGCAATCACCGGCGGGCTTGAAGTCGCCCTGGCCTGCGATGTGCTGATCGCCTCGACCCAGGCGCGCTTTGCCGACACGCATGCGCGCGTGGGTATTCTGCCGGGCTGGGGTCTGTCGCAGAAATTGTCGCGCCTGATCGGTATTTCGCGCGCGAAGGAGATGTCGTTCACCGGCAATTTCCTTGACGCGGCAACGGCCGAGCGGTGGGGCCTGATCAATCATGTCGTGCCGCCCGCAGACCTGTTGCCGATGGCGATCGGCCTCGCCAAGGATATGGCAAGTATCGAGCCTTCGACATTGCGTAACTACAAGCAACTGATCGACAAGGGGTATGCCGCTTCCTTCGGCGATGCCCTGGGCATCGAACTGCGCACGTCGAAAGAGGCCAATGCCGGGGTCGAACCGGCTCAGGTCGAGGCGCGGCGGCGTGAGGTGCAGAGCCGGGGCCGGGCTCATGAGACCTCACATGACGGGGTACCGGGTCAAGAGGTATCATCTCTCTGCATTGACGATCTCCACGGCATCCAGGATCCAGGCTTGGGCCCGTTTGCATGACGCGGCTCGAGTGGTCGAACCTGGTCCAGCTCACATGCGGTCGCCGTTCTGAACGGCTGCACCAATATCCCGCTTGCGGCGGGCACGGGCTCAGGAGGCGGGACCAGTCTTTTAGTCGGCGTCTGAAGCCAGCAGCCAGTTTCGGTTCGCTTCCTGGATCCACGGGGCTGATCAGGCCCCGGGAACTATAAAACTCGTCGAGGTCAGGTGGTCTTCAAGACCGCGCCGTCGATCGCCACGCCGGCGGTGACGTATTTCCACAGCGCAATGAGCAGCTTGCGGGCGCGAGCCACGATCATCGGCTTGCGCAGGCGCCCGCCATTGCGCTCCACGCGCTGGTGGAACCAGCGGGCCAGCGCCGACTCCGGCTGGTTGCGCAACCACAGCCACGCCAGCTCGACCATCGTCGTTCGCAGCCGGACATTGCCGGCTTTGCACACGCCTTGTTCGTGGCTGACGGAGCCGCTTTGCCAGGGGGTGGGCGCCAAGCCCGCATAGGCGGCCACCTGCCGCCGGTTGTCGAAGTGGCGGAACAGCCCTTCCGAGTGAAGGATAGCGGCGAACTCAGGGCCGATGCCTTTGAGGCACATGAGCATCGTAGCCGGTGTGTTGTTGGCCTCCGCTGTCACGAGCGAGTTGCGCTCCGCCTCGACGGCTTTGATCTGATCCATCAGCAACTCGAACCGGTCGAGTTCACGGTCGATCTGCGCCTTGAGGTGCTGCGAGATCGGTCGGCCATCGCCGGTACGCAGTTCCTCCAGCTGTTCGCGGCGGTCGCGACGTATCGGCTCGTAACCGGTGATGCCTTGCCCAAAGAGCAGGCCCTTGATGCGATTGATGTGCCGCGTTCGTTCGGTGATGAGAACCTTGCGCTCGCGGGTGATCCGGCGCCGGTCTTCCGCCTCCGCGCTCGGCACTCGCACCATGGCGCAGACACGGGCTCGCCGCGCTTGTACGCCAGCAGCGCCCGCACAAGCGCCTCGCCATCGATCTTATCGGTCTTGGCGCGCCGACGCCGACGCGAGGTCGCTATCGAAGCCGGATCGACGACATGGCTTTCGATATTCTCCTGCTCCAGCACACGGTGGATCCAGAAGCCGTCCAGGCCAGCCTCCTGAATGACGATGACGCCGTAATCGTACCCGGTGCGCGCACTAGCCTTACCGCGCAGATCCGCAAAGCGCGCCAGCAGACCGGCGATGTCGCCAGCACGCACGCTATGCTTCGACAGCCGCTCGCCAGCACCCGGCGACAGCGAGGTCACCAGCCATATCGATTTACTCAGTTCCATCGAAACAAAGATCGCGCCAAGATCGGTACGGATAGCGGCGAGCGTTGCGGGTCGATCAGCTACAAGCATGGTTGCCTCCACAGGGTTCTGGACTGCAAACCTCACTCTGCCAGAGCAACAGCTGCTATCCACCCGCCATGGGATCTGTGCGCGGGTGGGCGTAGACAGAGGCGTTGATAGCTGGTTCTATGGGCTTTCCAAAAAGGAGAGCAGCGGATGGCGCAACGTTCGATTGGTCAGGAGCGGTTTGGTTTTGTTGGACGCGAGCGGACGACTTCGTCGCTCGACGCGCTTGCCTCCCTGATCGATTGGAACCCGATCGCGGTGCTCCTTGATCCGCTCTACCCGGCCGCGAAGGGCGAACCCGCCTGGCCGCCGCTGGCGATGTTAAAGGCGCTGCTGCTGTCGATCTGGTACGATCTGTCGGATGTAAAGCTGGCCGAGGCGCTCGACGATCGAGCCTCCTTCCGCCGGTTCTGCGGATTTTCCGCGAACGAAGCGACGCCTGAACGTACCGCGTTCGTCAGATTTCGCAGGCTACTGGTTGCCCATAAGCCTGACTGAACATTGTTTGAAGCCGTGACCATGCAACTCAAATCAAAGGCGGTAACGGTCAAGACCGGGACACTGGTCGATGCCACCATCATTGTTTCGGCAACTGAGGATGATGATGAGGCGCGCTGGGTAAAGCATAAGGGAAAACGGGCTGTTCATGGGTTCAAAGCCCATGTCGGCGCCGATGCTGATACGGCGCTGGTCGAGGAAGTGTCGATCACATCGGCGAATATCAATGATGGGAAAGCCGGTCCCGACGCACTGCCCGAGAACCCTGGCGAAGTGTTTGCCGACAGCGCGTACCGCGGCAATCACTTTCGCGATGCCGTGCGTGCAAAAGGCAGCACTCCCCGGATCGTCGCCACCGGGATGTGGGGCCGCGATGAAGCCGAAACGCTGCGCAAGCTCCATGAATGGAGTCAACCGATCCATCGCGTCCGCGGTCGGATCGAGAAGATCTTCGGGACATGGAAGCGATGCTACGGCCTGCGCCGAATGCGATGGCGAGGTCTCGCCAAAGCCGCCGTCCAAGTCCACCTCACCGCCATCGCCTACAACCTCAAGCGCACAATGAATATTCTCTCCGTCCCAGCGTGATATGCCTCCGCCTACGAAACAAACGCCGGATCGAACACACGTCGAATATTCGAGCGATTTAAGAGTGCTACGCCCACCCGCGCACAGATCCCATGACGAGGTGGATAGCGACCGACACTCTGGCGGAGTGAGTTTGCTGACCACACTCTCAGGAGGCCGATATGCAGATTGCAACTCACCGTCCCCAAGCGTCGACCGCTATCCGGACCGATCTTGGCGCGATTTTCGTCTCAATGGAACTGAGCCGATCTATCTGGCTGATCACCTCGCTTTTGCCCGGCAGCGGCGAGAAGCTGTCGAAGCATGTAGTGCGCGCCGGAGATATCGCCGGGCTAATGGCGCGCTTTACCCAGCTGCGAGCAAAAGCGCGGGCGCGAACAGGATGCAGCTATCCGATAATTGTCATACAGGAAGCCGGCCTTGACGGCTTTTGGATCCACCGTGTTTTGTGCAAGGAGGGGATAGAAAGTCACGTCGTGGATCCCGCTTCAATTGCGACCTCACGCCGTCGTCGCCGCGCAAAGACCGACCGGATCGACGGCGAGGCGTTGGTCCGGGCCTTGTTAGCCCACAAGCGAGGGGAACCGCGTGTGTGCGCGATGGTCGGTGCCAACATCCGAAGAGGAGGACCGACGTCGTATCTGCCGCGAACGCAAGGTTCTGATCGCGGATCGGATTCGCCACGTCAATCGAGTCAAAGGCCTGCTCTTCGCGCAGGGGGTGACAGGCTATCAGCCGCTGCGCCGCGACCGGCTGGAAGAACTCGTGACTGGCGATGGGCGTCCGCTACCGATGCATCTGAAAGTCCAGATTGGCCGCGAACTCGACCGGCTCGAACTGCTGCTCGAGCAGATAAGAGCGGTGGTGGCCGAGCGGGACACGCTGCTTGCCGGGGAACCCACCGCCATGCCGGCACCAGCCGCAATGCTGCTCGACATCAAGGGCATTGGCCCCGAGTTCGCCGCTATTCTCTGGTCGGAAGGCTCGTTCCGGCATTTCGACAACCGGAGACAGGTCGCTGCTTATGCGGGGCTGGCGCCAACGCCCTGGCAGAGTGGATCGGTGGACCGCGAACAGGGTGTGTCAAAGGCGGGGAACCCCAGGCTGCGCACAACGCTGATCCAACTGGCCTGGCTGTGGCTTCGCAACCAACCAGAATCGGCGCTTGCCCAATGGTATCAGCAACGGGTCCGACTGAACGGTGGCCGGCTAAAGAAATCGATGGTCGTGGCCTTGGCGCGCAAGCTGCTGGTCGCGCTGTGGAAATATGTCTCCGCCGGTGTCGTCATCGAGGGCGCGTTGATGAAAGCCGCTTGACCCATTATCCAACCGTCATTCCAATCCTCAGGACCTGATCAGTTCTGACGGATCCAGGTAGACGAACCGAATGAGACCGTGGCTTCCAAAGCCGTCGCACAGAATGGTTTCGTCTTCCTGAGCCCAGCCGCCGCAAGCGGGATATTGGTGCAGCCGTCACGAACGGCGACCGAATGTGAGGTTGATCGTGCTCGGTAACGTGCCGCGTCTTGTCGAAGGGCTCAGGCCTCGGATACGCAAATACGGGAGATCCTCAATGTCGCCTTAGCTTGCCCTTGACCCCAATCTGGTCATGTGAGGTCTCATCAGTAGCCATCGGCTCGGCGCGGATCCCCTTCTCGTCGTCCGTCCGATCAACCCGTCAGGTTGCACCCGGTCATGGCTTCGGACAGTTCCCACAGCCGTTCCGCAGCCATGGGATCGGTTGCCCAGGATGCGACGCCCTTGCGTCCAAGCCCCTCGACATTCGGGGCCGCGATATCGCAATCCTCGCAATAGACGCCGCCCAGACCATCCAGCGCCGGACTCGTGGCGCACCACAGGCTGGTGGCGGCGCCCTGCTCCACCGTCTTGCGATCGCGCGCCGGGTCTATGATCAGATTACCGGCGTCGTCCCGCGTTCTGAACGCGGCGATCTCCTCTTCACTGAGATGCCGGGCAAGGCCCGTGGCGATCTGACCGGGATGGACGGAAAAGGCCCTGACGCCGTGGCGCTGACCGCGCTGATCGAGCGCGAGCGCGAACAGCGCGTTCGCCGTCTTGGACTGGCCATAGGCTTGCCATTTGTCATAGGGCCTATGCTTGAAATCTATGTCGTCGAAATCAACGCCGCAAATCTGGTGCGCGCGCGACGATACGGACACCACCCGCGCGCCATCGGCAGCCAAAGCGGGCCAGAGACGGCACAACAGGCGGAAATGGCCAAGATGGTTGGTGGCGAACTGCATCTCCCGGCCGAAACGGTCCCGTGCAAGCGGAGTGGCCATGATCCCCGCGCTGTTGATCAACAAGGAAATGGCGGAATTCCGCCCCATGACATCCGCGCAGAAGCTGTCGATCGAAACCGGGTCCGACAGATCCATTGCGAATATATCCACACCCCCCAGGCCCGTCATGCGATCCTGCGCCCTGACGATATCCCGCGCAGGAACGATGACGTGTGCCCCGCATTCAACAAGGGCGCGAATCGTCACGAGGCCGATACCGGAATAGCCGCCGGTGACGATCGCCGTCTTTCCCGACATGTCCACATCGCGCATGACGTCGGCCGCCGTGCTGCCGGCGCTGAAACCGGATGGAAGCGGATGTTGCGGCGTCATGCGGCGGCCCCCGTCACAAGGTCTGGCCGTCATCGACGGAAAATACCGAACCCGTCACCTGGCTGCTGATCGAGGAACAAAGATAGAGCAGCATCGGGTCCAGCGCGTCGATATCCATCAGGCGCGACCGGGGAAATCCGGCCAGCAGCTTCTTGCCCTTCTCCGTCTCCCACAGACCGTCGGTCATGTCCGTGGCCATGTATCCCGGTTGCAGGATGTTGACGTTGATGCCCTTCCCCGCCCAATCCTTCGCCATGGTCCGGCCAAGCTGCGTCGCGGCCGCCTTGCTCGCCGCATAGGCGCCGATGGAGCTTGGCACCCAATCCGCCGTGACGGAGGAGATGATGACGATGCGCCCATGACGTCTTTCCGGCGATCCCTGCGCGATCATCCGCTTCGCGCCCTCTCGGCAGGTGAGGAAGACACCCCGGACATTGGCGGCCAGAATTTTGTCGAATTCCTGCACCGGCATGCCCAAAGTGCTGGTTCCCGAACTGACGCCCGCATTCGCGACCACCGTGTCGACCGGCCCCAGCGCCTTTTCGGCAGCGTCGAATGCCTGTATCGTGGATTCCTCCTCCGTGACATCCATGGGCACAGCCACCGCCCTGCCGCCCCGCTTCTCGATTTCCTCTTGAAGGGAAAGCAGCAACTCCACGCGCCGCGCCGCAAGGACCACCCGGGCGCCGTTGGCGGCGAGTATTTCGGCAAATCTTCGGCCGGTGCCCGATGAAGCTCCGGTCACCATCACGGTCCTGTTACGGAGATCGAAATTGAAGCCAGTCACCTTGATGGAACCTCCCTCGGGAACGAATGACACATCGCAGATAATGAATTAATCAGGTAACTACACTTAGCAGCGACAGAAGGCAAATGTGGTCGGCCTTCAATTTACCTGTTGATCGCCCGCCACGCGATCATCTTCTGCACTTCGGTCGCACCGCCGTAGATCGTTTGCGCCCTCTCAAACAAATAGGTCGGCGCCGCCAGCATCTGCCATTCCGGCACCAAGGGGGCAACGCGCCCCCAATTGCTGGCGCGCCGATCCAGCGCGGGCGCCGCGAGCCGCCCCGCTAACTCCATCTGCAATTCCGTCACCCTTTGAGCCATTTCCGTGCAGAGAATTTTCAGCCCTGCCACAGTGGCCGCATTGGCGTCGTCTATCAAAGCTCTGAGCACGGATATTTCCAGAATATCGACCTCTGCCCGACACGCGGCAAGAGCGCGATTAAACGCATCTATCCTGCCGGGCGTCCACCGCTGCTCCGCCGCGATCAGCACCGAGCGGGCCTGCAGAAGGTCCAGATCCATACGTTTACGCCCGATATGGGCATAGGAGAGACGTTCATTCTTCAAAAGGACGTTGGCATAATGCCACGCCCGCCCCTCCTCGCCGATCCTGTTGGCGACTGGCACCTTGACATTGTCGAACACCACCCGGTTGAGTTCATGCGTCCCATCGATGGAAATGATCGGAAGAACGCTGATCCCAGGCAGATCCATGGGCGCACAGATGAGCGATATGCCGTCCTGCCTCCGCGCTTCATGAGAGGTGCGGGCCAGACAGAATATCCAGTCAGCCCAGTGCGCACCGGAGGTCCAGATTTTCACGCCGTCCAGAATATAGTCATTCCCTTCCCGCCGCGCCGCGAAGCGCAAACCGGCAAGGTCCGAGCCCGCTTCCGGTTCGGAATAGCCCTGCGCCCAAAGAATTTGGGACTCGAGAATATCCGGCAGCCAGCGGGCCTTTTGTTCCGCACTGCCGAATGCGCAGATGATCGGGCCTATATAAAGAAGCGCCATGGGAATGAGGTTTGGCGCACCCGCGCGTTCCAGTTCCTCGTCGAAGATCATGCGCTGCATCGCAGACCAGCCCGTGCCGCCATATTCCGCCGGCCAGGTGACGCCGAGCCAGCCCCGGGTGTGCAGCGCCCGTTGGGAACGAACATGATCGTCGCGATCGAGAAACTGCCCGCGACGCATTTTCGCCAATATGTCCGCCGGATATTCCGACGCGAAGAAGCTTCGGACTTCCTCCCGAAAAACAACATCTTCCACGCTGACCTCGAGGTCCATGACGACGCGACTCCAAAAAAAACAGGGGTGCAGTCTAAACACCCCTTTGCAAATGGCAATTAATCGGGTAATTAGGGTGAAATTTTTTCGGTCGACCTGTTCGGCCGCATAGTAGGCCAGCCGTTAGAAAAGGCGCAGGGAGAGCATATGAAATCCGCATATCTACGTTCGGGATTGGTAGGGGCTGCTTTGGTCGCACTGATGCCGCATATGGCGCTGGCGCAGGAAGCGTCCAGCGAATCCAGTGGCGAAATCATCGTCACGGCCATGAAGCGCGGCCAGAATCTGCAGGAAATTCCGGCTGCCATCTCGGCAGTCTCGGGTGAGGAACTGCAGTCGCGCGGCCTCACGAATATCGAGGATATCGCCAGCGCCGTTCCGAACCTGAACTTCGGCGAACATACCGGCACGACCCTGATCACCATCCGCGGCGTTGGCTCCACGGTCGATTCCGGCGTGACCGAACCGACGGTCGCGACGTATGTGGACGGCGTTTTTCTGCCCAGGGCCACCATGGCGCTGCTGCGCGCGGTCGACATCGACCGCATCGAAGTCCTGCGGGGTCCGCAGGGTACGCTGTACGGCCGGAACGCGACCGGCGGCGCGGTGAATTTCGTCTCGCAGGCGCCGTCGCATGATTTCACGGGCGCCGTCACGCTCTCGACCGGCAGCCGTGATGCCTTCGGCGCCAACGGCTTCATTTCCGGCCCGATCGCCGATGGGGTCTATTTCCGCGTGAGCGGCGGCCACGAGGAAGAAGATGGCTATGTAAAGGTTCTCAACACCGGTCAGCGGCTTGGAAACACCAATGTCGACTATGTGCGCGGCGCGCTGCGCTTCGAACCGTCGGCAGACCTCTCGCTGGATCTCTCGGCTCGCTATGAAAGGTCGACCAGCGCCAACGCGATCCAGCAGGCGCTGACGCCTACTTTCCTGCCGACGCCCAACCAGACCATCGCGAAAAACAAGCTTTACGCAGACGCCCCGTTCAACGGCGATGTCGAAACGCTGGTCCTGGCGGGAACGGTGAACTGGAAGTTCAACGATGCGATCTCGATGCGGTCGATAACCAGCTATGTCGACCATAAGAGCAAGGTGAGCTTCGATGCCGACGCCACCGATATCGGTGCGATCTATGTGACGGATTTTTCGCGTCCCTCCGAATCTTTCGGCCAGGAAATCAATTTCCTGGGCGACAGCGACCGCTTCAACTGGATCGTCGGCCTCTATTATTTCGAGGAGAAGGCCGGAAACTCGATCCCGCTGGGTCTGGGCCCGGTGACCGACGCGTCCTATCTCGTCCAGACGGTCGATACCAAGACCAAGTCCTTTGCGGCATTTGCCGACGGCACCTATGATCTGACCGATAAGCTGAAGATCAACCTTGGCCTTCGCTACAATCACGAGAAAAAGAATTTCAGCCAGGATCTCTTCCTGTCGTCGCCCGCCGGCGTCACCATCATCGCACAGGATGTAAAGTCGAGGCTCAAGTCGAACAGAGTTCTTCCGAAGGTCAACTTGCAATATGACGTGACCGATGGCGTCAATCTCTACGCCCAATGGTCGCGCGGCTTCAAATCAGGCGGACAGAATCTGCCTGGTGGTGACGGCGCCAGTCTGGGCGCAGCCGGACTTTATGGTTCGGAATCGCTGGATGCCTATGAAATCGGCGTGAAATCGCAGACGGCGGATCGCCGGATCACCGCCAACCTCGCTGCATTTTATTATGATTATTCCGACCTTCAGGTGACCATCACCATTCCGCCGACGACCACCTTCGTTCAGAATGCGCCGGCGCGGGTCTATGGCGTCGAATCCGAGTTCAGCTTCCGGGTGACCGACGCCTTCAGGATCGACGCTTCGGCCAACTGGCTGCATGCGCGCTTCCGCGATTTCTTCAGCTTCGACGACGCCCATCCTGCACTGGGAACCCAGAATCTGAACGGTCGCGCGCTGCCGCACGCTCCTGATTTCACCGCTCGCCTGGCGGCCGAATATCGCATCGAGATTCCGGGCGACGTCTTCGGCGATCTGACGCTCCGAGGCGATGTCAACTATTCCGACCGGGTGGTCCTGCGCTACTTTGGCACGGACAACGACAGTCAGAAAGCCTATTGGCAGGGCAATCTGTCGGCATCGCTTACCAGCGAAGACGGCAAGAACACGGTTCGGGCCTTCGTCAACAATGTCGGCAACAAGCTGTATTTGCGCAACAGCACCTATCTCGGGGCGTTCGGAGCCTATTTCGGCAACTACGCGCCACCGCGCACCTGGGGCGTCTCCGCAACGCGCAAATTCTGATTGTGGCGATAAGCGACAGTTTCTGAACGCAACGGCCGGGCTCTCTGACGAGAGTCCGGTCGTTGCAGTTGATCTATCCGTCCGATGGGCCCCCATGATGCCGGACAAGTCGTCAACCGCAGAGATTAACGAGCGCATTCCCTTTCAGCTCCTGGCCGCTACGGAGCGCCCATGCGAAACAGAAAATCATTCAGAGGAAGGTGATGGTCGATCTCTTCTATCCGCCGATCGAAGCGCCTACGGTCGGCGATGGCAACGCCACTGAAGTGGCCGATGGTGTCTTTTGGATGCGCATGCCGATGGACGGCAAGATCGGGGCGATCAATCTTTGGGCGCTGACCGACGGCGATGGCTGGACGATCGTGGACACCGGCCTGCGCAACACCGAAACCGCGGCCGCATGGCGACAGGCATTTGCCTCTACTTTGCGCAGCGATCCAATCCGACGGATCATCGTCACCCATCTTCATCCCGACCATAGCGGCATGGCCGGCTGGCTAGCGCAGAAGCAGCCGGCGCGCCTATGGATGACCCGGCTCGAATATTTCACGCTTCGCGTGCTTGCCTCCTATACGGCTCAGGACGCCCCCGATGATGCAATCCGCTTCTACAGGGCGGTAGGCTGGGACGAGGATGCGCTCGACCATTATCGCGCCCGTTTCGGCGATTTCGGGAAAGCGCTCTATCCGCTGCCCGAGAGCTTTCACGCGCTGGAGGACGGTCAACGGCTGATGATCGGCGGTCGCGAGTGGATTGTCGTCGTGGGCCAGGGTCACTCACCGGAACATGCGCTGCTTTACTGCCCAACGGCGAAGCTGCTGATCTCGGGCGATCAGGTGCTGCCCGAAATCTCTTCCAACGTTTCAGTGCATCCTCTGGAACCAGATGCGGACCCCTTGACCGCGTGGCTCGAAACGCTCGACGCCATCCGGGGGCGGGTGCCGGACGATGTGCTTGTCCTGCCCGCGCATGGCAAGCCATTTCGCGGGCTGCATGCGCGCATCGATGCCCTGATCGAAGGCCATGAGACCGGCCTGGAACGACTATTTGAACTGCTGGCGACGCCCAAAAGGGCCGTTGACGTTTTCCCGGCCCTGTTCAAGCGTCAGATCGACATGAAGGTTCTGAGCCTCGCTACCGGCGAAAGTCTGGCCCATCTGGCATGTTTGCAGAGCCGTATGCTCGCGACGGCGGAGATCGACAGCGCAGGTATTCGGTGGTGGCGGGCTGCCGTGACGGATCGAACCGGCAAGCAAGTCATGCCAACCGGTCCTGATGCCCTCTAGAGCGTAATCCGATCAGATTGAATCGTATCATGCTCTATTTGTCTTTTGTTTTCCGTATTTTCCAAGCCAGCAGATGATGCCATCTGCTTCGAAAATGCTCTAGCGCGAGACGAAAGGCCGGCTTGATAGCTGACGGTTGATCCTGCATGGCGGCTCCATGACGCGTTCGCCATCCTGGCCTCTGTGCATTATTCGGACACAGATTCACGGTAGGGACAATGGTGCTCCAGGGTACGTCCGGTATTTTATGCGCGGCTTTTATTGTCGGAGCTTTTCGATGCCGAGTTCGCGCCAGATCCAGATGAAATTATAGGTCGCCATCGGATCCTTTGGGTCAAGCTGGTTACCGCTGCGATTTTCCAGATATTTGAGCCATTCCACCAGACGCTCACGCCCTGCTGCGGTCCGGGCAGCCTCGCGCGGGGTGATCTCTCCCAGCATGCCGACCGGTTCGTCGAGCGTTGCACGATACTGCCGGTCTAGCATGGCATGGACAAGGGGGGTGGCAACATCGACCGGAATGTCTGGCGCCGGTTCAGAAGCGGTTCGTCCTTCGCGACGCGCGGCCATCGCTTGTTCGATCGTCTCTATCTCGGTCAGCGGCATCCCGACCAGGTTGCCAAGCGTCTGGGTGATGAGTGCAACACCGCGCGCCGCACGCTCGGCCGAGGTGACAGCGAGGATGAGCGCACGGCCCTTGAGTTCAAGATTGCCGAGCACCGGCGTGCCATCGGCCATCGACACGCCCCAGGCCATCTGGCCGGCGCTTTTCTTTCGGGTTCCGGTTTCGCCCCCAGCCAGTTCCAGAAATGCGATGTCTCCCGCTGCAAGGCGGGTACCCTATCGAGGCGTTCGCCGATCAGAGCCTGCGTCGTGCCGCGGGTAAAAGGAAAGCGGACACGGTGAAAAACGACCTCCTCGCCATCGGCATTATGCAGTGTGGGCACGTCAACAGGTTCAACGGTTCTGGGCAATATATCGAACAGCCAGACGGTCGAAAGGAGCGGTGCCATAGTGCGGAGTTGATCCGTATTGATCGCAAGCTGCCCGTTCGGACTGTCTTTGTCATGCTCCATGCGCAATGCCTTGAGCAGGGCACTGGTGGCTTCAGGGGTGAAGGAGAGCACACCGCCGGCCAAAATCCTGTGTCCGCCCACTTCGATGATGCGCGCGGCGATGCGGTCCCATGGCGACAGCGTCTTTGAGGCGGTACGCTCGCGGACCTGGACGGGGTCGCCGCCTCGGATCAGATCGCGGGCGAGGAAACCGATGCCCGGTTCGATTGCGCTGACCTCGTAGAGGCTGATGACCGAGGTTTGCAGCGCACGCATGTAGAGCTTGTTGGGGCCGGTTTCGTTCCATCCGCGGCGTTTGAGATAGCTGTCCACCAGGTTGCGGCCATCGGGTTCGAAAATGCGGGTTGTCAGATCCTCGAAGGCGCAGCCCCACAGGATTGCGGTCCAATGATCGCCGATGAGGGCCGGCAGATCATCGGACTCGATATCGAATTGCTCCAGCGCCGGTCCCAGATGATCGTCGAGCGCATCATGCAGATCGTCGGCCCATTCGGGCCGCGTGGCGAATTTCATCAGTCCCGACAGATCGTGAGCGCGCTTCATGCTTGTTCCCCTACAGCTTGCCGGTATGCCGCGACGATCCGCGAGACGGTGGGTTCGCTGACGCTATAGAGGCGGGCCATTTCGGCGCCGGACTTGCGCCCCGACAGGACGGATTCCGCGATTTCGCGGCGCTGCTTTTCGGCCAGCTTGCGCCGGCGTCCCCCGATCCGTCCCTCTGCGCGCGCCTGGGCAAGGCCCGCGCTCGTGCGTTCGCGGATCATCGCGCGCTCGAACTCGGCGAAGCTCCCGACCATCTGCATCATCATCCGGCCCGCTGCCGTGGTGGTGTCTATCGCCTCGGTCAGCGAACGGAAGCCTGCGCCGGCTGTTTCGATCCGCTCCATGATATGCAGCAGATCCTTCAGGCTGCGCGACAAGCGATCAAGCTTCCATACCACCACCACATCACCCCGGCGGAGCTGTTCGATCATCTCATGCAACCTGGGCCGGTCCCAGCGGCCGCCGCTGGCGGTCTCCTCGAACACGCGCTTGCAGCCGGCGGTATCCAGCGCGCGGCGTTGCGCGGCATTGGACTGCTCGTCGCCCTTCGACACGCGGGCATAGCCGATCAGATAGGGTGTCTTGCCCAAGGCGTTCCTCTTTCACAAACGGCCGTATCTGGAGGGACCGCAACGCTGACGGTTTTCCCTGGGCTTTCGCCTTTCATAATCCTCTTTCAATAAGACGCCAAAAGGAAAGAGGTTTTTGGAGGATAATGCCCGGACGCATTCCTATGACCGAGCGGCAACGCACCGCGCTATTGGCGCTGCCCGATCAGGAGGCCTTGGTAGTGCGATTTTATAGTCTCGATGCCCAGGACCTCACCGCGATCGGCACCGCGCGGACCACGGCAACCCGGCTCGCTTATGCCCTGCAACTCTGTTGCCTGCGCTATCCGGGCAGACAGCTGCGCCACGGCGAACTGCTGCCGGCGATTTTACTCGACCATGTCGCCGAACAGATCGGGGTCGATCCACAAGTCATCGCTGACTTCGCCCGCCGTATTCCCACCCGCTATGATCAGCTCGCGGCAATCAAGGCGCGCTTCGGTTTCCGTGATCTGACTCGGCCGCTGCGCGCCGAGATGATGGCATGGCTGGAGCGTGAAGCCATGGGTACCGTCGACGGGCGCGTCCTGCTCGATCGACTTCTGGTTGAGATGCGCGCGCGTCATATCGTTATTCCAGGTGTCAGCGTCGTCGAGCGCATGGCAGCCGAAGCGATGCACCGCGCAGAAGCGCACCTCATCGCCGCGATCGAGCGCACGCTTGATGCTGACATGGGCCAGCGTCTCGATGCATTGATCGACGAGAAAATGCATGAACGTCAGAGCCGCCTGTCCTGGCTCCGCGAACCGCAGCCGCGCGTCGCGCCCGCTTCCCTTATCGAGATAGTCGAGAAGATCGCGTTGATCCGCTCGACGGGAATCTCCACGCTCCCCATCGATCCAGGATATGAACCGCGACTGGTGCAACATGCACGCGCGGGCGTCCGCTATACCGCGCAGGCATTCCAGCAGATGCGACCTTCCCGTCGTCGCGTCGTGCTGCTCGCCACGTTGCGCGAGCTGGAAATGATGCTGACCGATGCGGCTATCGGCATGTTCCGCTCGCTGATCGGCCGTGCTCACAAGCGGGCGCGCAAGCGCGTCGAACAGCGCGAGGCTTTATCGAACCGTGAAAGACGCGAACGCATGATCCGCGTCGCCAGGGTTCTGGAGGCCGTCAGCCGTGCTGTGCGGAAAGGCGAAGATATCGCCGACGCCGTCCGTGTGATTGCGCCCCTCGACACCATCGATGCCGATGCCGCGATCATCCGACATGCCGCCGCGCCCCATCGAGATGACGCACTTGATGAGATCGCCGGTGAATACCGCGCCTTCAAGCGGGCAGGCCCGGCGTTCCTGCGATCCATGGACTTTCAGGGTCGTGCAGGCACCCTGCCGCTCCGCACGGCGATGGCGATACTGGCGGATTTCGACGGGGACTGGCGCAAGCCGTTTCCTGCCGATGCACCGATTGGCCATATCGAGCGACGCTGGCGCCGCCATGTCAACACAGCAGGCGGCATCGATCGGACCCATTGGGAGCTGGCGACCTACAGCGCGCTCGCCAATGCGCTCGCGGCGGGCGATGTCTGGGTGCCGACGTCGCGGATGCATCGCTCCCTCGACACCTTGCTCGCTCCGTCAGCCGCCGCCGTGCGACAGCCCGCCTTCTCCTTGGGCGATCCTCATGCCTGGATCAATGAACGCGCCGCGCAACTCGACGTCGCCTTGCGTAACGTGGCGGGCGGCCTGGACAAACGCGATGCCGCGCTGTTCGCCGGCGAGCGGCTGCGTTTTCCCAAGGAGCCGAAGGATGATGGCGGGCATGACGAAAATCAGAAACTCGCGATCTCCTGCTACGGCATGCTTCCTGCGACACGGATCACCGACCTTTTGTCGCAGGTCGAACGCTGGACGGGCTTCATCCAGCATTTTGGACATGTCTCGACGGGGTTGCCGCCGACCGACGAACGCACCTTCATCGCCACGCTGATCGCCGAAGCAACCAATCTTGGCCTTTCGCGCATGGCTGAAATCTGCGGCGCGGCATCGCGGCGCGCTTATTGCGCATGCAGACATGGCACATGCGCGAGGAAACCTTCCGCGCCGCGCTCGCCTGCTTGACCGATGCCATCCATGCTGAGCCGCTGGCCGCCTGGTTTGGCCCCGGGCATCGTGCTTCCGCCGACGGACAGGCTTATTATCTGGGCGGCCCCGGCGAAGCCGGCGGGACCGTCAACGCGCATTATGGACGTGATCCGATGGTGAAGATCTACACCACCATCACCGACCGGTATGCCCCGCTTCATCAGACCGTCATCGCCGGCACCGCCGGAGAGGCGATCCACGCGCTCGACGGCATTCTCGGACATGAAAGCGGCGCCGATCTCACAGCCCTGCATGTCGACGGGGGCGGCGTCTCCGACATCGTGTTCGCGGTCATGCATTTGCTCGGACTCGATTTCGAGCCACGCATTCCCCGCCTGTCGGACCGCCGCCTTTACGCCTTTGAACCCGCCAGACGTTATGGCAGGCTGGCTCCGCTGTTCGGCCGCAAGCTCGATCGAAACCTGATCGTGGCCCACTGGTCAGAGATCGCGCAGGTCATCGGCGCGATGCGAGACCGCACGGTCACGCCATCGCTGATCCTCAAGAAGCTGTCCGCCTATCGCCAACAAAACAGCCTCGCGGCCGCTCTACGCGAGGTCGGGCGGATCGAACGCACGCTGTTCACATTACGCTGGTTCGAGGATCCGGCGCTGCGGCGCATGGTAACTGCCGAACTGAACAAGGGCGAGGCACGCAACAGCCTGGCACGCGCCGTCGCCTTCCACCGGCTCGGCCGCTTCCGCGACCGCGGCCTGGAAAGCCAGCAGATCCGTGCAGCCGCTCTCAATCTCGTCACCGCCGCCATCATCCTGTTCAACTGCCGCTATCTCGATCGCGCCGTTGGCACATTGCAGAGCCGGAACGCGATTATAGATCCCGCCTTGATGAGCCGCCTTTCGCCCCTGGGGTGGGACCACATAAATCTCACTGGCGATTATTTCTGGGCTGAACAGCTCCAACTCGATGCCGACGGCTTCATGCCACTGAGCACCAAGCCCCTACCGTGAATCTGTGTCCGAATAATGCACTGAGGCCATCCTGTCCGGGGGGCCGGTGGAAGGAAGTCGAGGAAGTTGGCTATGCCGACGGCGCGCCTCCAGCACAAGGGGCGGATCGGCCATGAAACACCCGCCGCCGCGCCAGGCACGCACACGCGGTTGAGAACCAAGGAACGGGGCCGCTTACAGCACTCGCATTCGCGTCGGCGCCGGAAATTTCGAAGCGAGGCGCCCCTGCCCGATGCGCGCCCCGTTCAAAGACCCAGCGCTGCCTTGGCCAAGATATTTCGCTGGATTTCGTTCGATCCCGCGTAGATCGATCCAGCTCGCTCGTTAAGATAACGGAGCGGCGCCACGGCCGCATCGACCGGCCCTCGCACATCCGCTCCATGAACGAAATGGATCGCGCCTCCCGGCTCTGTGGCCTGAGGCTGGTAAGCATTGCCATAATGGCCTGCGGCGAGCATCCCCAACTCGGTGACCTGTTGCGCCAGTTCGGTCCCGTAGATCTTCATGATGGAGCCCGCAAAGCCCGGCGAGCCGCCGTGGCTGGCGCTGGCCATGGCCTGAAATTCAAAAATCTCCAGGGTTTCGATCTTGATGCGAAGCGCCGCGAGCTGATGCGCGAACCAGGGACGATCCAGGAGCTTTTGCCCACGGCCGCCTGGCGCGGTGGCGGCAAAATTGGCGATGCGCTCCACCTTTTCCTGAAGCTCAGGACTGTAAGCGACGCCGCCCCGCTCGAATTCGAGCAGATATTTGGCAACGCTCCAGCCCTTGCCGATCTCACCAACGACATTGGCCAGCGGCACGCTGACATTTTCGAAAAACACCTGATTCTGGATATGCTCGCCCGAAGAAGAGATGATCGGCTGAACGGTGATGCCGGGAGTGCTCATGTCGATGAGCACGAACGTGATCCCCTGCTGCGGCCGCGCCTCTTTGGACGTTCGCACAAGGCAGAATATCCAGTTCGCCACGTCTGCATGGGTCGTCCAGATCTTCGATCCGTTGCAAACGAGCTCATCGCCGCTGATGTCTGCGCGCATGGCGAGCGAGGCGAGGTCGGATCCCGAGCCGGGCTCCGAATAGCCCTGGCACCAGAAATGCTCCCCGCTCAACATGCGGGGCAGAAAACAGGCCTTCTGCTCTGCGGAACCATGGCCGATCAGCGCCGGTCCGCACATCTGGATGCCCATGGGCGAAACCGGCGGGGCCCCCGCCGCGACGCGCTCGCGCGTGTAGATATAGCGCTGCGTGACCGTCCAGTCGCATCCTCCATATTCCTTGGGCCATGCCGGCGCCGCCCAGCCGACCGAATGAAGCTTGCGCTGCCATTCCATCGACGCGTCATGCGCGGCATAGACGCTCGTCATGAGCCGGCCGGCCGCACGGATTTCGGGCGTCAGCTCCCGTTCGAGAAAATCCCGAACTTCCGACTGGAACGCGAAATCGGCGTCGCTCCACTCCAGATTCATTTCGCGTTCCTTACGTAGCGACGAGAGGTCATTGGCACGGCTCGATCCGCACGCGGCCGGGGGAAGCATCGAGCCTCCCCCTCCCCATGTTCGCGATCGTGGGGTCCGGAATGTTTAGCGAGGCGCCATCCGGATCGCCCCGTCGAGCCGGACATCCTCCCCGTTGAAGTAGGAATTGCGGCACATCTCGAGCGCAAGGTTCGCATATTCCGCCGGATCGCCAAGGCGCTTGGGGAACGGAACGCTGGCCGCCAGAGCCGCCTTCACCTCTTCGGGCGCCGCGTTCATCAGCGGCGTGTTGAAGATGCCCGGAAGAATGGTGTTGACGCGAATGCCCTCGCTCATCAGGTCGCGCGCGACCGGCAGGGTCAGACCGACGACGCCGGCCTTCGAGGCTGCATAGGCCGCCTGCCCCATTTGCCCGTCCTCGGCCGCGACCGAAGCGGTGTTCACGATGGCGCCGCGTTCGCCATGCTCCATCGGATCGAGGGTCAGCATGCCGGCTGCCGACTTCGCCGTGCAGCGGAAGGTTCCGATAAGATTGATGCGAATGATCTTTTCGAAATCGGCTATCGGGAAATGCTGGATCGCGCCCGTGGTCTTGGACCGCGACGCCGTCTTGATCGCGTTGCCGGTCCCTGCGCAGTTGATCATGATCCGCTCCTGACCATGCGCTTCCCGCGCGCGGGCGAAGCCTGCGTCCACCGACTCGTCGGACGTCACGTCCACCTTGCAGAAAATACCGCCGATTTCGCGGGCGACTTCCGTACCGCGTTCCTCGTTGACGTCGAAGAGCGCTACTTTCACGCCTTCCTTCGCAAGAGCCCGCGCAGTGGCCTCTCCAAGCCCGCTTGCCCCGCCGGTGACTACTGCTGCACAGCCTGAAAGCTTCACTTCGATAACCCCTCAAATTGTTGGCACGCCATCTGCCCGATCATTCCGATATTACGGATCGCGCCGCGTTAGTCAATCGGATGATTAAGTCACTCGCCTGTGATCTCGACCATCAGCTTGCCGTCATGGTTGCCGCTGAACAGACGTTCGATCGCCTCGGGCGCATTTTCCAGGCCCGCCACCACATAGTCCTTCCAAAGGAGCTTTCCTTCGCTGACCCAGCCGCCAAGATCCTTCGCCGCCTCCTTGCGCTTGTGCAGAAAATCGATGACCACAAAGCCTTGAAGCGTCAGCCTGCGCATCAGGATTCTGCCGAAATCGTCGGGCCCGGGCAGCGGACCTTCGTCATTATAATTGGCGATCATTCCGCAGATCGCCATGCGTCCATGATCGCGAAGCCGGTTGAAGACGGCATTCATGATCGGTCCGCCGACATTCTCGAAATTCATGTCGATGCCTTCGGGACACAGCCTGTCCAGGGCGCCGCCCACATCCTCGGATTTATAGTCGATAGCCGCGGAAAAGCCGAGGTCATCCTTGATCCAGGCGCACTTGGCCGCGCCGCCGGCAATGCCGACGACCTGGCAGCCCTTGAGCCGGGCGATCTGCCCCACCACCGATCCCACCGCGCCCGCAGCGGCCGACACCGCTATGATCTCTCCAGCCTTCGGACGGCAGATTTCCAGCAGGCCGAAATAGGCGGTGAGCCCGGTAGGGCCCAGGACGGAGAGATGCGCAGTCAGGGGAATGTCCTGCTGCATCGGAATCCGCCTTGTGGTCGCAGCGTCCGTGGCCACATAGGTCTGCCATCCTCCATCGGCCGGTTGGACAACATCGCCCGATTTGAAGCGATCGGATTTGCTCGCTTCGACCACGCCGACGGTGACGCCGCGCATGACGTCGCCGATCTGCACGGGGGGAAGATATTGCTCGCGATCGCTCATCCACAGCCGGTTGGTCGGGTCCAGCGACAAATATCGGTTGCGGACGAGAATCTGCCCATCCCGAAGATCGGGCATGGGCGCGGAAACCAGAACCAGATCGTCCGCAGACAGCGACCCGGCGGGCCTGCGTTGAAGCACCCAACGTTGGTTGGTCATCGAAATTCTCCGTAAAGTAAGTCATTCCAGCGCATCGAGCGGCCGGCATGTCGTCTGCCAATCGAGCAAAGAGGCGGAGGCAGCCCCGGTCTCAAGGACTTGGGCGAAAATTGACGCATTCTCCCTGATCGACGAAGTGTCATCTACCTGCGCCTGCTCCATGATCGCCGCCACCGCTTCGGGGACGCGCCGCGCAAAAATGCGCGCTTGTTCCATGGAGAAGGCAAGCGCATCCTGCGCCACGCCGTCGACCAGCCCCAGACGCTGCGCGGTCATGGCGTCCACCACGCGGCCCTGGAGCGTGAACAGGCGCGCGCCATGAAATCCGACAAGCCTTGCAAGCCGCTGCGGCCCGCCACAGCCGGGAGGTATGCCGATGCGGATTTCCGGCAGGCCGATCGCGGTCACGCCCGCTTCGG
This sequence comes from Sphingobium sp. TomTYG65, assembly GCF_055395525.1. Taxonomy (NCBI): domain Bacteria; kingdom Pseudomonadati; phylum Pseudomonadota; class Alphaproteobacteria; order Sphingomonadales; family Sphingobiaceae; genus Sphingobium; species Sphingobium sp. TomTYG65. The sequence continues at coordinate 194,714 of NZ_AP027332.1, forward strand.
CCACGCGCATGGTGCATGCGAGGGCGATTTCGAAGCCCCCGCCCATGCACACGCCATTGATCGCGGCTATCACCGGCTTGCGCGCAGCGTCGAGCGTCCGACACAGTTGCTGGAAGGGCGTTTCAAGGAAGTCCTGGGGTGCGATCTTCCCAGCCTGAAGCGCTGCTGCAGCCCTGACGATCTGCTCGACATTCGCGTGGCGGATGAAAACCCCTGCCTGAGAGCCGGTAAGGACGAGCGACCGCACCTCTTCGGAGGCAAGGCAATCCGCAACACCCTCTCCCAGCAGGCTGGCGCCTTTGTTGGAGATAGTACCGTCAGGGCGCGGCGTGAAGCGGATCACCGCCACCCGGTCAACGAGCTGGACTGTGACGCCCTCCGAGTCCGACGACATATTGCTTTCCTTTCGAGCCGCTTGACCCAGTGGGCCTCGCTCGCCCCCATGCCGTGTAATTAATAGATTGAATAAAAGCATCAAGGGAAATATATATTGCCGGGGAGCGGAGTTCACCGCAGCGAAAGCTATGGAAGGCAGGTCGATCATCATGCAGTTTACCGAAAGTTTCGAACTGACCATCGGCGGCAAGGCGGCCCCTACCGCCCGGGAGATGCCGGTCCGCAACCCCGCTACCGGTGAGGTGTTCGCGCATTGTCCGGTCGCCGAATCGGATCATCTGGATCAAGCGGTCGCGGCGGCGAAAGCGGCGGCGCGCGAATGGCGGGCATCGGGCGTCGCAGGCCGCCGGCAGGCCCTTCTCAAGCTGGCGGACGGCATCGAGGCGCATGCCAACGAATTCGCGGCGCTGTTCACGCGAGAGCAGGGTCGGCCCCAGCCTATGGCGCTGAGCGAGATCGTCATGGCGGCGGGTTGGCTGCGGGCCGTGGCGCAGGAGGATCTGCCCGTGGAGGTGGTCGAAGATACCGATGACCGCCGGGTCGAAGTGCATCATGAGCCGCTGGGCGTGGTCGCGGCCATCGTTCCGTGGAACTTCCCTGTGCTCCTCGCCATCTGGAAGCTCGCCCCGGCGCTCCTGGCCGGCAACACGATGGTCCTCAAGCCCTCGCCCTTCACGCCGCTCTGCGCGCTGAAGCTCGGCGAATTGTCTCGCGACATTTTGCCCGCCGGCGTCCTCAACATCCTTTCGGGCGAAGATGCGCTCGGGCCGATGATGACCGCGCATCCCGGCTTTGCGAAGATCTCCTTCACCGGTTCGACCGCGACCGGCAAGAGGGTGATGGAGGCCGCGGCGCGCGACCTCAAGCGCGTGACGCTCGAACTGGGCGGCAACGATGCGGCGATCGTCCTGGGCGATGTGGATGTGGACGCCATTGCGCAACAGATTTTCTTCGGCGCCTTCTTCAACAGCGCGCAGATCTGCACGGCGACCAAGCGGCTTTACATCCATGAGGATGTCTATGAGCAATTGAAGGATCGCCTGCACGCGATGATCCAGGAGGCGACCGTCGGCGACGGCAGCCATCAGGGCGTGATGTTCGGCCCCATCCAGAACGAACCGCAATATCGCCGTGTCCAGGATCTGCTTCAGGATGCCAAGGTCCAGGGTTTGACCGTGTTGGAGGGGAAGGCGGTTCCTGAAAACGGCTATTTCATTCCCCTGACGCTGGTGGACAATCCGCCCGAAGACGCCAGGGTGGTGCGCGAGGAGGCCTTCGGGCCGATCCTGCCCCTGCTCAAGTTCAGCGATGTCGACGATGTCATCGCGCGCGCGAACGACAGCGAATATGGCCTCGCGGGCGCTGTCTGGACCGCCGATGTGGACAAGGGCGTCGAGATTGCCAAGCAGCTCGACACCGGCACGATCTGGATCAACCAGAACCTCCAGAATGGCCCGCATATTCCGTTCGCCGGAGCCAAATCGTCTGGCCTTGGCGTGGAGAACGGCAAGGCGGGGCTGCTGGAGTTCACCCAGCCCAAGACCATCTTCATTCCGAAGAAGAAGGCCGGATAATTTTTTTACGAGAAGTGAGCATCACGCATGGATTTCAGCCTTACAGACGAGCAGTCTCTGCTGCGGGAAAGCCTCAGCCGTTTCCTGCGTGATCGCTACAGTTTCGAAGAGAGGACGGCCGCCACCCACTCGCCGCAAGGGTGGCGACCGGACATCTGGAATTCCTTTGTCCATGAATTGGGGATAGTGGCCCTTGGCGTTCCGGAGGCCGCGGGCGGGGTCGGCGGCGGCGCTGTCGAACATATGATCGTCATGGAGGAATTGGGGCGCGCCCTGGTTCTGGAGCCTTATCTGGAGACGGCCATCATAGGGGCGGGCCTGGCCAGCCGCTTCGACACGCCTGCCGCTCGAAATCTGCTTGGCGCCATAGTCGCCGGGGAGGCTGTCACGGCGTTCGCATGGGCCGAGCCGGAGATGCGATATGATCCGGCCGACATCGGCTGCAGTGCGCGTCAGGATGCAGACTCTTGGGTGCTGAACGGGGCCAAGGCAGTCGTGGCCGCCGCCCCATGGGCGACCCACTTTCTGGTCGCGGCGCGCACGGCGGGCGAGCGCGGCGACTTGGCTGGACTTTCGCTTTTCATCGTGCCCCGCGATACCGCCGGCCTGCAGATTCTCAATTATCCGACGATCGACGGGCGCCGGGCGTCGGATTTGATTTTCTCGGACGTGACCATCGGCCAGGATGCGCTGCTCGGAGAAGCGGGCTCGGCCCATGCCATCGTGGCCGAGACGATCGACCGCGCCATTGCAGGGCTGTGCGCCGAAGCGGTGGGCGTGATGGATCATATGCTTCAGGATACGATCGCCTATACCAAGGAGAGGCGCCAGTTTGGACAGGCCTTGGCGGATTTTCAGGTGCTCCAGCATCGGATGGTCGACATGTTCATGAAGATCGAGATGGCGCGATCGGCCACTTACCTGGTGACGTTGCGCCTCGATGCTGATGCCGCCACGCGAGCGCGAGCGGCCTCCGCGGCGAAATATATGGTGGGAGAGGCGGCGCGCTTTGTCGGTCAGAATGCCGTCCAGCTGCACGGAGGCATGGGCATGACCGATGAACTGGCGCTTGGCCATTTCTTCAAACGCGCTACCGTGATCGAAAGCGAATTCGGGACTGGCCAGGATCATCTCGACAGACATGCCGAGCTGACCCGAAACGCTGCGTGAGTTTCGCACGACGTACCCCGCGTCGTAAGTAGCGATATGAACCCCTTTTCACAGGATCTAGATAAGTACATGCTGAAGACCCGCTTCACCGAGATGTTCGAAGTCGATCACCCCATCGTTCAGGGCGGCATGATGTGGGTGGGCACGGCCGAACTCGTCTCGGCTGTCGCCAATTCCGGCGCGCTCGGCTTCATCACCGCGCTGACCCAGCCCACGCCCGAAGAACTGGCGAAGGAAATCGCGCGCACGCGCGACATGACGGACAAACCCTTCGGCGTGAACCTGACGATCCTGCCGTCGATCAATCCGCCGCCCTATTCGGAATATCGTCGCGCGATCATCGAAAGCGGCGTCAAGATCGTCGAAACCGCGGGTTACAAGCCGCAAGAACATGTCGACGACTTCAAGGCGCACGGCCTCAAGGTGATCCACAAATGCACCGCCGTGCGTCATGCCCTGTCGGCCGAACGCATGGGCGTTGACGCCGTATCGATCGACGGCTTCGAATGCGCTGGGCATCCGGGCGAAGATGATATACCGGGCCTCGTCCTCATCCCCGCTGCGGCGGATAAGGTGAAGATTCCCCTGCTCGCAAGTGGCGGCTTTGCGGACGGTCGCGGCCTCGTGGCGGCTCTTGCGCTGGGAGCCGAGGGGATCAATATGGGGACGCGCTTCTGCGCGACGCGCGAAGCGCCGATACATGAGAATTTCAAGCGCGCCATTGTCGAAAATGACGAACGCGCGACCGAACTGCTTTTCCGCAGCTATCGCAACACCGCCCGGGTCGCGCGGAACGCGATCAGCACGCAGGCTGTGGAAATTGAAAAAGCGGGCAACCCTTTCGAAGCCATCTCGCATCTCGTCAAAGGCGCCAGGGGACGCGAAGGTCTGCTGAGCGGCGATATCGATCATGGCGTGTGGACGGCGGGCATGGTACAAGGGCTGATCCACGACATTCCCACTGTCCAGGAGTTGGTCAGCAGCATCATCGAAGATGCCACGTCCCTGATAAAGGCGCGTTTGACAGGCGCCATCCGTTCCCCGGACCGCTGATAATCAAGCGGAGACAGAAGAGCGGCTTTCAATCTGATGGGACAGGATCGCCGCTCCCAGTCCTAATACCGCGATCTTGTAAGCAGCGATCGATGCTGATCGCTGGGGAAAGCGATCTCCGGCCGCTGGCTTTTTCAAATTCGGCAACCGTGAATTCTCTCGGATCGGCCCCCTCTGTCGACCAGCCCGCCCATATCGTTACGGGACGGACGGCGGCTTGCTCGTCAACCATGGCCGCCGTCTGGACGTGGCTACGGCATTTCCGCTCCGCAGAACATGCTGTCGAGACTCAGTCGGCTGCTCCGTGCGAGACGGGGATCAAGGCGCCGCTAATCGATCGGGCGGCGGGCGAAGCCAGGAAAAGAACGACATCGGCGACGGCTTGGGCCGTGACCCAGCCGCTTGTGTCCGCATCGGGCATATCCGCGCGATTGGCCGGCGTGTCGATGATGCTTGGCAGCACGGCATTGACCGTGACGCAGGTGTCCGCCAGTTCGCCGGCCAAAGCTTCGGTCAGGCGATGCACGCCCGCCTTGGAAGCTGCATAGGAACCCATCCCTGCGGTCGCGTTGATAGCTGCCCCGGCGCCGATGTTGATGATGCGCCCGCTCTCGCTCGCCTTGATTTCTGGCAATGCCGCTTTCGTGATTGTCACGTTCGACAGAAGGTTCACGGCGTACATCTTGTTCCAGGCCGCCAGGCTTCCCCCTTCCAGCGTCTCCCATGTGAAACCGCCTGCGACGTTGACCAAAACATCGATGCCGCCAAACTCCGCCTTGACGTCAGTCAGCGCCCTGTCGACAGCGGCAGCATCCGTCAGGTCCACGGCATGAAGATCAAGACCGTCTGCGATTGCATCGGGAGCGGAAGGAGCAAAATCGATCCGCGCCACCCTGTCTCCCTGCGCTGCGAAAGCTGCCGCCACAACACGGCCCAGCGCGCCGAAGCCCCCAGTCACCACGACCCTACGCCCACTCATTCCCAGACTCCCGATTATTGACGCCTAACGCCCGATTGCATGAAATTAATTGCTTAATGTATAAAAGCGTAATAGGCAATGACGGGCGACGCTGCTGACCATAAGCAGTGGACGGTAATAGTGGCCGTCGCAGTCCCATATCGAAGGCGGAGACAGAATGAGCGAACGGGCGATGGCAATCGCAGCCAAGGTCGAGGACTTTGTGCGGAATGTCGTGGTTCCGTACGAAAAGGATCCGCGCTTGCAGGTGCACGGGCATGGTCCCAGCGAAGAACTGGTGGAAGAGCTGCGCGCCAAGGCCCGGTCTGCTGGCGTCATGACCCCGCACATCCTGCCCGACGGATCGCATCTCACGCAGCGCGAAACGGCCATTGTCCTCAAAAAATCGGGCCTTTCGCCCTTGGGCCCGGTGGCGGTGAACACCATGGCCCCGGACGAAGGCAATATGTATCTGCTGAACAAGGTGGGCACGCCGGAGCAGAAGCGCCGCTTTCTGGCTCCCTTGCTCAAGGGCGGAGCGCGCTCGGCATTTTTCATGACCGAGCCGGCTGCGGAGGGCGGCGCGGGCTCCGACCCTTCGATGATGATGACCACATGTCGGCGCGATGGCGATCATTGGGTGATCAATGGTCGCAAGGCGTTCATCACCGGCGCCATGGGCGCCAAGGTGGGGATCGTCATGGCCAAGTCCGATGACGGGGCCTGCATGTTCCTGGTCGACCTGCCCGATCCCGCCATCCGCGTCGAGCGGGTGCTGGACACCATCGACAGTTCCATGCCGGGCGGTCATTCCGTGGTGGTAATCGAGCAACTGCGCGTGCATGCCGATCAGATGCTCGGCAGCAGCGGCGAGGGTTTCAAATATGCCCAGGTGCGCCTCAGCCCCGCCCGCCTGTCCCACTGCATGCGCTGGTATGGCGCCGCCGCTCGGGCGCAGGAGATTGCAAGCGATTACGCCTGTCGGCGGCACGCCTTCGGCAAGCCCCTGGTCGACCATGAGGGCGTGGGCTTCATGTTGGCCGAAAACATGATCGATCTGAAACAGGCGGAACTGATGATCGACTGGTGCGCCGACATTCTTGACGGCGGATCGCTGGGAACGGCGGAAAGTTCGATGGCCAAAGTGGCGGTGTCGGAAGCCCTGATGCGCGTGGCCGACCGTTGCGTTCAGGTCATGGGTGGGACGGGCGTGTCGGGCGACACGATCGTGGAGCAGGTTTTCCGCGAGATCCGGGCTTTCCGCATCTATGATGGCCCTACCGAAGTGCATAAATGGTCGCTCGCCAAGAAAATAAAGCGCGATCACAAGCATGCACAGGAAGGGGCGCATGCATGAGCGGCGCCGGCGTCGAGGCGAATAGCGGAACCGCTCCCGTTCGCGAGGGCTACGGCTTTGACGAAGCAGCACTGGCGCGCTGGATGAGCGCACATGTGTCCGGTTTCGCCGGACCGATGTCGGTGGAGCAATTCAAGGGTGGGCAGTCAAACCCCACTTACAAGCTGACGACGCCGGCGAAAACCTATGTCTTGCGTCGGAAGCCGCCCGGCCAGCTGCTCAAGGGCGCGCACGCCGTCGAACGCGAAGCGCAGGTTCTGGCGGGACTCGCCCGCGCGGAGTTCCCGGTCGCCGGCCTTCATGGCCTTTGCACCGACGACAGCGTTATTGGTACATGGTTCTACATCATGGACATGGTGGAGGGCCGCATCTTCTGGGATGCGACACTGCCCGAAATCGACGCGAAGGACCGAGCAGCCTATTTCGATGCGATGAACGCGACGATGGCGGCGCTCCACAATGTCGACTATCAGGCCGTTGGGCTGGGTGACTACGGGCGGCCCGGCAATTATTTTGAACGTCAGATCAGTCGGTGGTCGAAGCAATATCTGGAAGACGACCGGGCCGGTCGGGATCCGAACATGGACAGGCTGGTGGAATGGTTGCCGCGTCACATTCCTGGCGGTGAGGAAACTGCCGTCGTTCATGGCGACTTCCGGATCGACAACATGATCTTCCATCCGACCGAACCGCGCGTCCTGGCGGTGCTGGATTGGGAATTGTCGACTTTGGGCCATCCGCTCGCCGACTTCGCCTATCATGCAATGATGTACCACATGCCGCCCCACATCGTGGCCGGCCTTGCGGGGGCGGAGCTGCAGCGGTTGAACATCCCGTCGGAGGAGGAGTATGTCGCCGCCTACTGCAAGCGGACGGGGCGTGCGGCGATCCCGAACTACGGCTTCTACATGGCCTTCAATTTTTTCAGGCTGGCGGCGATTTTCCACGGCATCAAGGGAAGGGTGATCCGTGGCACGGCGGCTTCGGCGCAAGCCAGTGAAAGAGCGCAGGCCTTCCCGCAGCTGGCCGAGATCGCCTGGACGCTCGCGCGACAAGCCGCCTGAAGCATGATCCTCTTCGATCGGATCAAGCTCTGATTCGCTCCTGATCTTCGCATGTTCCAGGCCGGCGGGCGATCGCGCGTCCGCGAAACTGCTTTGGAGCAGGCTGCCTCGACAGGAGCATCCCGGCCTGTCGTCATGTCACTCGACGGCAAGGCCGCTGAGCTTCGGTCGGACGTCAGACCGATACCGCCCTGTTGCTCAGAATACCGCCCAATACGAGTTCCAGCAGAGCATCGGTATATTCCTGCCTCAGACGATCGTCGATCTCTTCTATGCCAAACGCATGTTTGAGCACATGCTGGCTGAAGAAGAGTTGGTCACACGCGCCAAGTACGATGAAGTAAAACATCATCGGGTCGACATTTCGGAACTGGCCATTCGAGACGCCCTCGTTCAGCAGCTTGCGCTGTGTCTCCGCCAGGGGTCGCGAGATGCTTTCTGCCACCCGGATCGCCATTTCCTGCTCCATCAACATGGAATGGATCAATCGATTGACAAAGGGGTAGCGATAATAAACGTTAATAATACCCTTGATGTGCAGCTTCATCTTCTCAACGATGGGGAGGTCCATTTCAATCAACCCCTTAAGTTGCTCCAGGCTCGCCCCAAGAATATCCTCCAACAGCGCCAACATCAGCCCGTTCTTGCTGCCAAAGTAATATTTAACTAACGCTGAATTCAACTGCGAACGCTGGGCAATCTCATTCAGAGATACTTCAATACTACCTCTTTCGATCATAAGAGATGCGGCAGCGCGCAGCAGCAGCGCCTTTGAAGAAACCTTTTCTGCTACTTTGGACATGTGGCCATCCCGGCTGGAAACACTGATAAAAGCTGGTCGATCAATCAGCTCATAGCGATCACTCAGCCCGTTACAATGAATTTTTATCTTTAGGCCTGTTGAGGCTTGTTTCTTCAAACCAGGCCCGTGTGTCGGGCCGCACAGCAGGCGAGGGCTGATCGCAGGGAGTCGCCGAATAACGGGGCGCCGGCGCCGGTTGATCCACGCCATTGACCTGGACAAAGGCGCGACGGGCTACGTTGTGCGGGTGCGCCAGCGCCTCTGTCATGGAAAGCACCGGCGCAAAACATGCGTCAGCGCCTTCCAGAAGGGCGCATAATTCTTCGCGCGTGCGCAGGGCGACCGCGTCCGCGATCAGGGCCTTCTGCGCAGCCCAGAGCGTCGGATCATCCTGCACGTCGAGCGCCGGGTCGTCGGCAATGCCAAGCCGATCGCGCAGGATGGCGTAAAATTGCGGTTCAATCGCGCCAATCGACACATGATGGCCATCGGCGGTCGGGAACGTGTCATAATAGGGAGCGCCAGTGTCGAGCAGATTGACGCCGCGCTCCTCCCGCCAGCTCCCATTGCCGCGAAATCCCCAGATCATCGCCATGAGAAGGGCCGATCCGTCCGTCATTGCGCAATCGACCACCTGCCCCTTGGCCCCTCCCCTTACGGCAAGGAGCGCCGACACCATGCCGAAAGCCATCAGCATGCCTCCTCCGCCGAAGTCGCCGACCAGATTGATGGGCGGCGTGGGCCGCTCGCCTGCCCGACCCAGCGCTCCAAGCGCGCCCGAAATCGAGATGTAGTTGATGTCATGTCCGGCAAGCGGCGCGAGCGGCCCTTCCTGCCCCCACCCCGTCATCCGCCCGAAGACCAGTTTCGGATTATCAGCCAGCAGCACGTCGGGTCCAAGGCCAAGCCGTTCCATGACGCCCGGCCGGAATCCTTCTATCAATCCATCCGCCGTCCGCAGCAGCGCGCGCAGGCGAGCGACGTCGGCGGTCGCCTTGAGATCAAGCGTCAGTCGCGTGCGCGACCGCAGGAGCGGATCCCAGTCGTCCGCCGGCGCTCCCGGTCGTTCGATCCGCAGCACTTCCGCGCCGTTGTCGGCAAGCATCATTCCCGCGAAGGGCGCGGGGCCGATGCCCGCCATTTCAACGATACGAACACCCTGCAAAGGACCGGCCATGATATTTTTCTCCCCTTGTCCTCCGACCAGAGCGACTACCCGGCCGGGCTAAATATCTATGCTGTTCCGCTCCGGCCGATCAGCATCACGACCGCCGGAGCGGCGTGAGCGCATCTCCCGACGCGTCCCCCAGGATCAGGCCGCCATCGCAATCGATGATCGCGCCGGTCACATAGGGCGCATTGTCGCTCGACAGGAAAACGGCCATGTCCGCGATATCGCGCTTCGTGCCATAGTTGCGCAGCGGAATGCGCCCCTTGATCGCGGCAGTGGCTTCTTCGCTGGTCGCCAGCTTTCCCATGCCGACCGTGTCCGCGATCGGGCCGGGCGCAATGGCGTTGACGCGCACGCCGGCTGGTCCCCATTCCATCGCGAGCGTCTGGGTCAGAAGATTAACGCCCGCCTTCGCCGCGCAGGCGTGCGCCTGAAACATGGTGGGCCGCGATCCTTGCGCCGCCGTGATCGCGATCAGCGACGCGCCGGGTCGCCGAACATACTCCCATGAGGCTCGGAATACGTTGAAGGTGCCAATCAGATCGATCTCCACGACCGTGCGAAAGGCGTTCGCGGACAGGCCGACGACCGGCGACAGGAAATTGCCCGCCGCCCCCGATATCAGCACGTCGATCGGACCCAACGCATCGCAGGTCGCCTTGAGCGCCGCTTCGACCGCCGGATAGTCGCGCACGTCGACCGACGCACCCATCATCCTGCCCGGCCCTTCGCCTTCCAGTTCGCGGACGGCGGCTGCGACCCTTCCGGCATCGCGGCTGATGATCGAGACGTTCGCGCCCAGGCCGGCGAAGCGCTTGCCGATGCCCAGATTGATGCCGCTGGACCCACCGGCAATGAAAACGGACTTGCCGGCGAAGGCGTCAGTGACAAACAGGTCGGTCATGCGCTCGATCCTTCATTTGTAGCTTGGCTCTTCCCACCAGGGGAAGAAGTCCGGCATGTCGGAAGACACCCGGTCCGGGTAGACGGCCGGGCGCTTTTCGAAGAAGGAACTCACGCCTTCGGCAACGTCCGCGCTGCGGCCGCGCGACAGGATGCCCCGGCTGTCGATCCGGTGCGCCTCCATCGGGTGCGCCATCCCCAGGCCGCGCCACATCATCTGTCGGACCAGAGCCACAGACACCTGCGACGTGTTGTCAGCTATTTCGCGCGCAATCGCATAGGCGGCCGGCAGCAGTTCCTCCGCAGGCAGAACCTGGCTGACCAACCCCCCGTCCTTTGCCTCCTGCGCCGAAAAGACACGGCCGCTATAGCACCATTGCAGCGCCTGGGAGATGCCGACCACGCGCGGAAGGAACCAGGACGATGCGGCTTCGGGCACGATACCCCGGCGGGAAAAGACAAACCCAATCTTCGCATTATCGCTGGCCAGCCGCACGTCCATGGCCAATGTCATGGTGGCACCGATGCCGACGGCCGCCCCGTTGATACAGGCGATGACCGGCTTGAGGCACTTGTAAATTCGCAGCGTCAGCAGCCCGCCGCCGTCCCGCGCCGTCTCCTGGCTGTAGTCGAGCGATCCGTCGGCGCGAAAAGGCGTGTCTTCCTCATCGGCCACCACGAAGGCCGCAGGGCCTGCACTCAAATCGGCGCCGGCGCAGAAAGCACGCCCGTCGCCGGTCACGATGACGGCGCGCACATCATCGTCCGCATCGATCCGGTCGAACGCCTCGATCAGCTCGTTCATCATCTCGACCGTGAAGGCGTTGAGCTTGTCCGGTCGATACAGGGTGATCGTGGCAATGCCGTCGGCGACGGCGTATCGGATGCTGTTATATTCCATGTGACAGGTCCTCGGTGTCAGGCGCCGGTGAAACGAGCGGGACGTTTTTCCTGAAAAGCCGTAATCGCTTCCAGGGCGTCCGCCGTGCGGCCGGCGCTATTCTGAGTGATGCGTTCGGCCTTGAGCGTCGTTTCGAAATCTTGATCCGCGGCGGTCCAGCCAAGCCTGCGGATCAGGCCCAGGCTGCGGGTCGGCCCCTGCGCGAGTTTCCGCGCCAGCCCAAGCGCCTCGGCCGAGAGCTGTTCTTCGGATGTCAGCCGGTTGATAAGGCCCCATTCTAGCGCCTGCGCCGCCGCAATCCGTTCGCCGAGCATCATCATCTCCATCGCGCGGGCGCGCCCGACAGCGCGCATCAACAGGTGGGAGGACCCGCCGTCAGGGGACAGGCCGATACGCACGAACGCCTGGAGGAAGAAGGCGCTCTCGCTGGCGACGATCAGGTCTGCCGCCAGCGCAAGGGCGCAGCCGACGCCGGCCGCTGCGCCGCGCACGGCCGAAATCCATGGCACCGGAAGATCGCGCAACTTCAGCATCAGCGGATTCACATGCGTGTCCAGCACCAGTCCGAAATCTTCGGGCAGCGGAATGCTCGGATCAAGGTTCGCGCCCGAGCAAAATGCCCGCCCCTCTCCGGTGAGGATGATGGCGCGCGATGAACAGGCTGCCGCGTCGAACGCGGAGTTCAGTTCTTCGCACAGCTCAACGGTGAGCGCGTTCAAGCTCGCCGGGTCATTGATGCAGATGATCGCGACATCACCGTCCCGCTCGACAATGAGCTTTTCGAACGCCATGCAAATCTTCTCCTCAAAACATTTCCGAACGACGTGGCAGCCGGGCCGGCCGCGTGCTCGATATGCCGGCAGCCCGTCGGTTCCCGGCAGCCGTCAGCTCATTGTTACCACGATCTTTCCCGCGACGGATCGGGACGCCAGACGGGCAATCGCCTCAGCGCCTTGGGCCAGCGCATAGCGTGCCGACACCAGCGGTTTTAAAGCCCCGGATTCGCACAGCCTCAGAATTTCCCGCACATTTGCGCGATGCTGTTCGGGCGATCGATCGATGAACTCTCCCCAGAACACGCCAAGAATGTCGCAGCCCTTGAGCAAGGGCAGGTTGAGCGGCATGGACGCTATCCCCGCCGGAAATCCGACGACCAGGAGGCGCCCCTGCCACGCGATCGCCCGCAAGGCCGACTCGGAATAGGCCCCGCCCACGCCGTCATAAATGACGTCGACGCCCTCCGGCGCCATCGCCTTGATGCGGTTCGTCAAGGCGCGGGACGCTTGCCTGTCCATATGCTCGCGCCCATAGACGATCACCTCGTCCGCGCCGCGGGACTTCACGACCGCCGCTTTCTCTTCACTCGACACCGCGCCGATCACATGCGCGCCCAGCAGCTTGCCGAGTTCGACCGCGGCCAGTCCGACGCCGCCGGCCGCGCCCAGCACCAGCAGGGTTTCGCCCGCCCTCAGCTTTGCCCGATCCTGAAGCGCATGCAGCGACGTGCCATAGGTCATCAGCAGAGCGGCGGCCTCGTCCATCGGCAGACCATCGGGAACGGGAAAGCATTTGTCGGCATTCACCAGCAACTGCTCGGCAAGACCGCCCCAGCCGATGAAAGCCAGAACCCGGTCGCCGACCGCCAGATCAGGGACATCCTCTCCGATCGCTTCCACAATCCCCGATATCTCAGCGCCCGGCGCAAAGGGACGCTCCGGCCGGAATTGGTAGCGGTCCTCCACCATGAGGGCGTCGGGATAATTGATGCCGCAGGCTGCGACGCGAATGCGGACCTGCCCCCCGCCCGGATCGGGCGTGGGGAAATCCGCAAGTTGCAGCGAACCGGGCGGGCCAGGGGCGAAACTCGCCAACATCTTCATGCGACCGCCCCTCCGTCGATGTCAGACGCGCTCGATGATGATGGCCGGCGCCATGCCGCCCGCCGCACACATCGTCACCAGCCCGCGTTTCAGATCCTGCCGCTCCAGCTCATCGAGCAGCGTGCCGATCAGGATGGCGCCCGTCGCGCCGATCGGATGACCCAGCGCGATCGCGCCGCCATTGACGTTCACCTTCGATCGGTCGAGCTTGAGGTCGCGCATGAACTTCTCCGCGACGACGGCGAAGGCTTCGTTGATTTCCCAAAGATCGATGTCGTCGACCGTCAGCCCGGCCTTCTCCAGCACCTTTTTCGCTGCCGGAACCGGGCCGTTCAACATCAGGGTCGGGCAATCGCCGACATTGGCGAACGCCACGATCTTCGCCCGCGCCTTAAGGCCATGCGCTTCGGCATAGGCGGGGGACGCGAGCAGCACCGCAGCCGCGCCATCCACGACACCGGACGAATTGCCGGCATGATGGATCGGCTGCCATTCCAGATCGGGATAGGCCTTGTTGATCAGCTTGCGGTAGCTGGCGCCATTTTCGTCAAGCTGCATTTCCGCCAGGTTCACGAAGGCCGGGTTAAGCGCGGCGAGCCCTTCAGCCGTGGTCTGCGGACGCGGATACTCATCCTTTTCCAGCACCAGCGCGCCCGTTTCGTCATGGACCGGCACCAGGCTCTTGTCGAACCGGCCTTCCTGAATGGCGATCGCCGCCTTGCGCTGGCTTTCAAGGCCAAGCGCGTCGATCTGCTCGCGGGTGATGCCCTCCATGGCCGCAATCGCATCGGCGCAGACGCCCTGATGAGACTGCGGAACAGTGTCGCGCAGACGCAGATTGCCCCGATCCATCATCGGCGGCCCCGATGCGGGAAGGGAATTGGTGTAGGACATCATCTCGGTCCCCCCCGCGACCACCAGATCCTCCATGCCGGACATGATCGTCGCCGCCGCGAAATTCACCGCGGAAATGCCGCCGCCGCAGAAACGATCCAGCGTCACGCCGCTCGACCGGAAATCATAGCCCGCGTCGAGCGCTGCCATGCGGCCCAGGTCGGCGCCCTGTTTGTCGACCTGCATGCTGGTGCTCCAGATCACGTCATCGACATCGGCGGTATTCAAGTCATTGCGTTCCGCAATGGCCTTAAGCACGACAGCGCCAAGCTGCTGAGGATGCATGTGCGCCAGAGCGCCTTTGCCAGCCTTCCCGACGCCGCGCGGCGTCCGGACGGCATCAATGATCAATGCTTCTGGCATGGGATTTCAACACTCCTGATGACGCGCGGAATTCCGCTGACTACCTATCTAGTTAATCGACCAACTATGACGACCTTTGTGCCCATTCGCAAGTGCGGCTGAGCAGAATTTTTAATCATCGCCAATGCGGTCCGACTGGATTTCATCGTTTGATTAATTTTTCAGCCCCTGCGTCTCGACATAGCTGCCCGGCTCCTCTACCGAATGGGAAATGAACGACTCTCTGCACGGCGCCGGAACACTGGAAGCCTCGTTGCGGGCGCGCCGCTCGGTACGGGGATTTCGCCGCGACCCGGTACCGACCGAGGATATCCGGAGCATATTCCGGCTTGCGGCGCAGTCTCCGTCTAATTGCAATATTCAGCCCTGGATCGTGCATGTCCTGTCGGGCAACGCGGCTGACCGTCTTCGCGCGAGGCTGCACGAAGCCGCGCGAAATGGAACGCCCCCTTCGCCCGACTATCCCTTCCCGCACGCCTATCCCGGCGTCTATCGCGATCGTCAGATAGAGGCGGCCAAGGCTCTCTTCGCCGCCACCGGTGTCGAGCGGAACGACGGTTCGGCCCGAACCCAGTCCTTCCTGCGCAACTACCGCTTTTTCGATGCGCCGCACGTCGCGTTCATCCTGATGCCGGCCTGGGCTGGCGTGCGCGAAGCGGCCGATTGCGGCATGTATACCCAGACGCTGATGCTGGCGATGGCCGATCACGGCGTCGCATCTTGCGCGCAGGGGGCGCTTGGCCATTATGCCGGCATCGTGCGGGCGCAGCTGGGCGTGCAGAACGATTTGCGGGTTCTGTTCGGCATAGCATTTGGTCATGAGGATCATGAGCATCCGGCGAATCGTACCCGGACGAACCGCGCGGCGCTCGAGGACACAACCTACTTTCACGACTGACCTGCTGCGCGCTTCGGACCAATCCGAATGGCCCAAGTCGGCCTTGGCCGCCTGGTCCGGCACGCAGCGGATCGCCTCATAATGATGATCAGACGCTTCGCGCGTCATGCAGGAGAAAGAAGATGGCAGAAGCATATATAGTCGATGCAGTTCGCACGGCCGGCGGGAGGCGCAACGGGCGCCTTTCGGGTATCCATCCTAACGACCTCGGCGCCGTTGCGCTGAACGCCCTGGTCGAACGGTCGGGCATCGATCCCGCCGTGGTCGAGGACGTGATCATCGGCTGCGTCAGTCAGGCTGGCGAGCAGTCGATGCACATCGGTCGCAACGTCGTGCTCGCTTCCAAGCTGCCCGCCAGCGTGCCCGCCGTCACGATCGATCGCCAGTGCGGCTCCTCGCAGCAGGCGATCCACTTTGCCGCGCAGGCAGTGATGTCGGGCACGATGGACGTGGTGATCGCCGGAGGCGTCGAAAGCATGTCGCGAGTGCCGATGGGAACGCCCTCGCTGCCCGGAACAGGCGCTCAGCCTTGGGCGCCCTCGGTGCTCGATCGTTTCAATGTCTCCAACTTCAGCCAGTTCGACGGCGCCGAGATGATCGCCCGCAAATGGGGCTTCACCCGCGACATGCTCGACGCCTATGGCGTGGAGAGCCACAAGCGCGCAATCGCAGCGACTGAGAGCGGCGCCTTCTTTCAGGAGATCGTGCCCGTGACGATCACCTTGCCGGACGGCACGGCGGACATCCACGTCCGCGATGAAGGAATCCGCTTCGACGTTTCGATGGAATCCATGGCCGGGGTTAAGCTTCTCGTCGAGGGCGGCACCATCACGGCAGCGTCCGCCAGCCAGATCACCGACGGGTCGTCTGCCGTCCTCGTCGTGTCCGAACGGGCGCTCAAGAACTATGACCTGACGCCGCTTGCCCGCATCGTCAATCTGACGGTCACCGCCGGCGATCCGGTGATCATGCTGGAAGAGCCGCTTTATGCGACCGAAAAGGCGCTCAAGAAGGCGGGAATGAAGATCGACGATATCGACCTGTTCGAGGTGAACGAAGCGTTCGCGCCGATCCCGATGGCGTGGCTCAAATACTTAGACGCCGATCCGGCAAAGCTCAACGTCAACGGCGGCGCCATTTCCCTCGGCCACCCGCTCGGCGCGACGGGCGCGAAGCTGATGGCGACGCTGGTTCACGGCCTGCGCGCGCGGGCCAAGAAATATGGTTTGCAGACGATGTGCGAGGGCGGCGGGATCGCCAACGTCACGATCGTCGAGGCATTGTAAGAGCGGGGACGGGCGGCGAAGCCGGATCCGCCGCCCGTCCTTGGCGCAGACCGGCAATCGCGGTCAGCCTGCTTCCGGCACCGTTTGGCCGCGCCGCTGCTGTTCTTCGCGCAGCGCGTTCTTGAGCACTTTCCCCGCCGGAGAGAGCGGCAGCGCCTCTACGAAACTGAAACTGCGGGGCACCTTGTAACCGGCGATCCGCTCGCGGACATGGGCCTGGATGTCGGCCTCGTCCGGCGTAGCGCCCGCGCGGAGTACGATGACGGCATGCACCTGCTCGCCGAAACGCTCGTTCGGGACCGCGATGACCGCGGCCTGCGCAATGGCGGGATGCGTGCTCAGCGCGCGTTCCACTTCCGCCGAATAGACATTCTCGCCGCCGGTGACGATCATGTCTTTCAAGCGATCGACCACCGTCACATAGCCGTCCTCGTCCATCCAGCCAAGGTCGCCGGTGTGCATCCACCCGCCACGCAGCGCCTCCGCCGTCGCTTCGGGCATGCCCCAATAACCCAGCATCACATTGGCGCCGCGCGCGCAGATTTCCCCCACCGTGCGCCGCGGGACTTCCTGATCCGCCTCATCGACGATCTGCAGCTCGCAGGCCGGGGTCGCCTTGCCGGCCGAGCGGCCCCGCCCTTGCGCGCGGGCTTCCCCGCTATGGTCGGCTGGCGAGAGCGCCGCGCAGATTGGAGCAAGCTCCGTCATGCCATAGGCTTGGGAAAAGCGCGCATGGGGGAACGCCGCCATCGCGCGATCGAGCAGCGCGTCATCGATGCTTGAGGCCCCGTAGCGGATATTGCGCACATTGCTCATATCCTTGGTCTCGAAACCGGGATGGTCCATCATCCGGCGGATCATGGTCGGCACCATGAAGAAATCGGTGACGCCTGCCTTCCCGATCAGGTCCAGAGCGCGGCCCGCTTCAAACATCGGCGCCATGACATTGGTGCTGCCCGAAAGCATGGCCAGGAACAGACCGGACAGCGCGCCGACATGGAATAGGGGCGCGCAATGCAGGTAGCGGGGCCCGGATCGTCCTTCCTCAACCGCCAAGGCGCCGAAGGCGGAGGCGAGGAGGTTGCCGTGGCTCAGCATCACGCCCTTGGGAAAGCCGGTGGTCCCGCCGGTGTAGAGGATCGCCGCCAGATCATCACGGGAACGCAGCGCATCGTTCGCGGGCGGCGATGCCCCAATCAATACCTCATAATCATGGGCATCCGCCACCTCGGCTCCGATGGCGATTACCTGCGCCAACCCTGGCGCAGCCGCCCGGATGGCGGGGACCATCGCGGCAAATGCCCGATCCACGATCAGGACGCGGGTGGCGCAATTCTCCAGCGAATAACCGATCTCATGCGCTGACCAGCGAATGTTGACGGGGTTGATGACTCCGCCAGCCCAGAATGTGCCGAACACATATTCAAGATAGGCATGGCTGTTGAGGGCAAGCATGGCGACCCGGTCGCCCGGCATGAAGCCAAGCCTCTGCAACCCGCTGGCAAGCCGCGAAACGCGATCGGCGAATGCCCGCCACGTCCAGCGCCGATCGCCGTCGATGATGGCCGTCATGTCGGCCATCTGCTGAAAGTTGCGATGCACCATCTGCGTAAGATACACGGCGCGATCCTCTCCATATTATTTGGGCGAGTGTTATACACTATCGTCCAGGGTCGCTCTCTAGTCGAGCAGCACTTGTTCGATCGCCTCACGCTCTGCCTGCGTGATGGCCAGCGTCTGTTCGACATAGGCGTCGATTCCGCCGACACCGGTGACAACGGCGTCGATCGCCGCATCGAGATAACTACGCTCCGCGCGCAGCACGCCATCCAGCGCCTCGGGACCGCTCCATCCGTGCTTGCGTTCCGCTATCGCCTTGAGCACATCGAAACTTTCATTGGTCAGCAGATAATCCGCCGCAATATCCTCGAAATCGACGCCGAGCGACCATAGCAGAAGCGCCGCGGCCACACCCGTCCGATCCTTGCCGGCGCTACAGCCAAACAGGATCGGCACTTCGCCCTTGGCAACCCAGCGGAACAGGGTGGCATAGGATTGGGCGTGGCTGAATGGCAAGTCGCGATACAGCGCCTGCATGGCCAAGCTCACGTCACCCGCCTCTATTTCGGCTCGTTCGAGGAGCGCGCGGATCGATGTTGACGCATCTGCCGCCGGATCGCCCCAGAGCGCGGCGTTGATCATGGGCAGCCACGCATAGCTGTGGAGCCGCCTTTCCCGTTCGCTGCGCAGGTCGATGACCGAACGGATGCCCAGTCGCCGCAGCTCCGCGACGCACGTACGGGTGACTTCGCTCAGGTCGCCGGAGCGGAACAGCAGGCCGGATTTGAGCGGCCGTCCGGAGCGAACGAACATAGGGCGGATGGCGCGGAAATTGGGCGCTGAAATCTCAATGCTGCTGGCCAAACACCTGCTCCTTGCATTCCCGCATCCCGCGCGACGCGCTATCTTCTCCGCCGCTGTCGGGGCGCGTGCAGCGCCCACGCCCTTCCCCGCGACAGGGAAGGACGTCGGCCCATATTGCCGCCCTCAGTCGCGCGTGAAGCTTTCGCCGGCCGCGGCCTTGCGCTCCAGCAGAGCGCTCGGCTTGAATGCGTCACCGTAACGGACTTGATATTCCTTGAGCTTGCTGACGATGGTCGGCAAGCCGACCGTGTCGGCCCAGAACATGGGGCCGCCCGTATACACCGGCCAACCATAGCCGAGGATCGCGGCCATATCGATGTCGGACGCGCGCAACGCGATGCCTTCCTCCAGCAGCTTCGCGCCTTCGTTCACCACTGGGTAGAGCAGGCGGGCGACTATGTCCGCCTCATTCTGGTGGCTCACGCGCTCGATTCCCTTTTCGACCGCGACCTCTGCGATCACCTGCGCGGCCACGGCAGAGGGCGTCGCGTTCCGCTTCTCGTCATAATCATAATAGCCGCCATTCTGCTTCTGGCCCAAGCGACCCCTCCGGACGAGGTCGCCCATGAGCGTCCGCTCGCTTTCCCCACGTCCGACCACGTCTAGGCCCACCAGATCGATCATCCGGAATGGCCCCATTGCAAACCCGTAATTCTCGATCGCGGCGTCGATCTCGGAGGGGCTCGGCCCTTCGAGGACCAGTGCGTTCGCCTGTTCGAATCGCTGATTCATGATCCGGTTGGCAATGAAGCCAAAGCAGACGCGGGAGAGGACCGGCACTTTGCCAATCCTCTTAGCGAGCTGCATGGATGTTGCGATGACTTCCCGGGATGTCTTCGCGCCGCGCACCACTTCCAGCAAGCGCATCACGTTGGCGGGCGAAAAGAAGTGGAGGCCGACGACCATATCCGGTCGGCTCGTCGCGGACGCAATCTCATCGAGGTCGAGAAAGGAGGTGTTGGACGCCAGAATGGCGTCAGACTTCGCGATTTTGTCGAGCTTGCCGAAAATATCCTTCTTGACGCTCATCTCCTCGAACACGGCCTCGATCACCAGATCGACTTGGGCAAGCGTCTCCAGCCCCAGCGCAGGGGTGACGAGCGCCATGCGCTCGTCCACCTGCTCCTGCGTCATGCGGCCCTTTTTCGCGGTCGCTTCATAATTGCGCCGGATGACGCCCAGTCCGCGATCCAGCGCCTCCTGGTTCATCTCCACGAGCGTGACCGGAATCCCGGCGTTGAGAAAGTTCATGGCGATGCCGCCGCCCATCGTCCCGGCGCCAATCACGCCCACCTTCGCGATCGGGATCTTGGGCGTCGAAGACGGCACGTCGGGCACACGGGCGGTCCCGCGTTCACCGAAGAAGGCATAGCGCTGGGCCAGCGACTCGGTGCTCGATTCCAGCTCGCGGAACAGCGCCCACTCCCGCTCGATGCCCTCGTCAAAAGGAAGCTGAACGGCAGCCTCAATGGCCTTGACGATATTCTCGGGCGCCTTGAACCCTTTGAACGCGCGGGCGTTCTTCTCGCGGAATTCGGCGAAAATCTCCGGCTTGCCGCGATCGGCTTCCACCTTGTCTTGACGGTCACGCACGCGCATCAGCGGGCGGTTTTCGCGAACGACGCGTTCGGCAAGGGCGACGGCGTCCTCGCGCAACCGCCCCTCTTGCGCCAACGCATCGACGACGCCCAGCTCTTCGGCTTCCTTCGCCTTAATCGGACGGCCCGAAACGATGAGGTCCAGCGCGGCTTGCGCGCCGATGATGCGCGGCAGGCGCTGGGTGCCGCCCGCGCCCGGCAGCAGGCCGAGATTGACCTCCGGCAGGCCGACCTTCGCCGACGGCACGGCGATCCGGTAATGGCACACCAGCGCCAGCTCGAGGCCGCCGCCAAGCGCCGTTCCGTGGATGGCCGCCACAACGGGCTTGCTGCAATCCTCGATGCGTTTGAGCACGACGTTGAGATCGGGCTGTTCCGGCGGGCGGCCGAATTCAGAAATGTCGGCACCGGCGAAGAAGGTGCGCCCGCCGCAGATCAGCACGATGGCCTTGACGCTCTCGTCGGCTTCCAGCGTTCGGATGCCCTCATCGATCCCCTTGCGGACGGCGAAGCCCAGCGCGTTGACGGGCGGAGAGTCGATCGTGAGGATCCCGATACCGTTTTCGATCGCCAGCGAAGCGATGTCAGTCATAATAGCTCCTGAAAAAAATGGTTCTGGGGTGAGGCGGCGCCATTCAGATGGCGCGGCTCACCACCTCCTTCATGATCTCGTTCGTGCCGCCGAAAATGCGGGTGACGCGCGCATCGCGCCACAACCGGGCGATCATATATTCATTCATATAGCCCGCGCCGCCATGAAGCTGGAGCGCTGCGTCGCAGACGCGCGCCTGCATCTCCGTATGCCACAGCTTCGCGGCAGATGCCTCGGCGGTGGTAAGCTCGCCCTTCACATGCCGGGTCAGGCACCAGTCGATATGCGCCCAGCCGACCTGCAATTGCGTCTTCAGGTCGGCAAGGGTGAACTTGCTGTTCTGGAATTCGAACACCGGCTTGCCGAAGGCCTTGCGGTCCTTGGTGAAGGTCACGGCTTCATCGAAGGCGCGCTGCGCACAGGCCTGCGCCGAAATGGCGATCGACAGGCGTTCCTGCGGCAGCTGGCTCATCAGATAGACGAAGCCCTGTCCCTCGGCCCCCAAGACGTTGCTCAACGGCACGCGAACGTCCTCGAAGAACAACTCCGACGTATCGGCGGAATGCTGGCCGATCTTGTCCAGATTGCGCCCCTTCTGATAGCCCGGCGTCGTCGCGTCGACCAGGATCAGCGACGTGCCCTTCGCGCCGAGGGTCGGGTCGGTCTTGGCGACGACGATGCAGACATCGGCATTCTGCCCATTCGTGATATAGGTCTTTGACCCGTTGATCACATAATGGTCGCCATCCTTGACGGCTGTTGTGCGAACGCCCTGCAAATCCGATCCCGCGCCCGGTTCGGTCATCGCGATCGCGGCGATCACATGACCGCTTACCATGCCCGGAAGATATTTCTGCTTTTGCTCCTCGGAGCCATATCGCTCAATATATTCGGCGACAATGTCGCTCTGGAGAGTGAGGCCAGCAGAAGAACCGGCATAGGCAAGCTCCTCGGCGACCACGGCATTATAGCGGAAATCGAGCCCAAGGCCGCCATATTCCGGCGCTACGGTGGGGCACAACAGCCCGGCCTCGCCACAGGCCCGCCAGAAGTCCCGATCGACGATCCCTTCCTGTTCATGCTTGTCGAGCTTGGGCAGCAGTTCGCGCTCGAACAAGCGACGGACGCTATCCCGGAACATCTGAAGATCGTCATCATAGGCCGTCCGACCCGCTACATCCAGCATTGCAACTTCCTTCTTCCCTCGCCAGCTCCCCATTGCTCATGGAAGCTGTTGGCCCTATGCGGTATATAATTGGTCGATTAAATACATGAGCCGGAGGCAATGAGCAACTATCTATTAGCTGTTGACCGACGGTCGAGCGAAACGGACTAATCTTGCAGCATTGGCGGCGTCGTCGGCACCAACAGGGTGCCCGGCAGACCAGTTTCTCGTATTGAGGCTAAGGAGGGAGACGATCCATGGCAGAAGTGGGACGCGTTTTGCGGCTGGGCAATATTGATGGAATCGGGCCGTTCGCACTGACCCGGGAAGAGAGCTCGGCACCGGGCCTCGGCGAAATTCAGGTGAGGGTCGAAGCTACGTCGCTCAATTATCATGATTTCGCGGTCGTGACCGGTTTGCTGGGGCAGCGGCCCGGATTGACCCCGATGTCCGACGCCGCCGCCATCATCACTGCCGTCGGTGAAGATGTCACCGCCTTTGCCGTGGGTGATCGGGTCGTCAGCCTGTTCTTCCCGGAATGGCGCGACGGGGACATCAAGCCCGCCTATCTGCGAACCGTTCCAGGAGATCGCGGCCAGGGTTTCGCGCGGGATTACGCCACTGTTCCCGCCCATTGGTTCACCCGCGCGCCTGCGGGCTATAACGCGGCGGAGTCGGCGACCCTGCCCTGCGCGGCCCTGACGGCATGGCGGGCGCTGATGGGAGAGGCCCAGATCAAGGCAGGGGATTGGGTGGTGACGCAAGGCACCGGCGGCGTGTCGCTGTTCGCGCTGCAATTTGCCAAAGCTGTAGGCGCCAAGGTGGTCGCGACGTCATCGTCCCCGGAAAAACTGGAAAAGCTCCGGAGCCTGGGCGCCGACGCCGTAGTCAACTATCGCGAAACGCCCGACTGGAGCCGCGCGGTGCTTGATGCGACCGGCGGCGCGGGCGCCGACGCCGTGATGGAGATTGGCGGCGCGGGCACTCTGGGACAGTCGATCAAGGCGACGCGACTTGGCGGGCGAATCGTCCTGATCGGCGTGCTAGCTGGCTATGCCGGGGAAATCCCCACAGCGGAAATGATGCGCCGAAACATAAGGCTGCATGGCGTTACGGTGGGCAGCCAGGCACAGCAATGCGACATGATCCGCGCGATCGAGGCGACCGGCATCCGCCCGATCGTCGACCGCAGCTTCGCTCTGGAAGAACTTGCGGACGCCTTCGCTTATCAGGCGTCTGGTGCACATTTCGGCAAGATCGTCGTCGATCTCGCCAAGGATTGACTGGTGCGCGGGCTGCTGACGGGCAGGTGTCCGCAGCCCATTGCAGTCGATCCCTGTCGACCAATGGACCAATGGCTCGTTCTGAGCGCTCAATAGCCCTTCAAAGCAGCATATTGCTGCGCAATTTGCGCATTGCCGCCCAGAAGGGCCGCACTGACCCGCGCCCATTTCAGATAATTCCCGGCCAGATGCTCGCTCGTCATGCCCATGCCACCGTGCAACTGCACCATTTCGTTGCTGGCATTATGAATGGCCTCGCCCGCCATGTATTTGGCGAGCAGCGCCAATTCGCCAAAATCCGGAGCGTGCGCGTCAGCGGCGGCCAGAGCAGCCGCCACGCAGGAGCGCGCCAGTTCCAGGTCGATTAGCATCTGTGCCGCCCGATGCTGCAAGGCCTGGAAGGAGCCGATACTGCGACCAAACTGCTCCCGCGTTTTCAGATAATCGACGGTGATCTCGATTGCCCTTTCCGTTGCGCCCACCATCTCGGCAGCGAGCCCTACCCTGGCGAGGTCGAGCGCAAGAGACGCCGTTTCGCTTCCACCCGTCAGCAACGCATCTTCGCCGACGATCACATCGTCGAGCAGGATGTGAGCGAACGCCCGGCCATCCACGCTCTCGACGGCTTCGGAACGGACCGCCTTGCCTTCGACGAGGAAGATCGCGGTTGCGTCCGCCTGAGCGGAAACCAGCAGCCATTCAGCATCCGCACCGCCCTGCACCCAGCTCTTGCGCCCATTAAGACGCCACCCCTGCTCTGCCCGTGTCGCAGACATGTCGATACGATCGTGGTGGGCGCCCTCGCCGAATGCGAGCGCCGCGCGCGCTTCCCCGCTTAGGAGACGCGACAGCATCTCTCCCTGTGCCGCCTCCCTACCCCAACGCGCGACCAGAAACGCCCCAATCGCGCTTCCCAAGAGCGGTATGTCCGCGATTTCCCTCCCGACGGCGTGCAACAGCGAGCCCAGCCCCGTCATGGCAAAGCCAGCGCCCCCCTGCTCCTCCGGAACGGCAGCCGCCGTCCATCCCATCTCGGCGATACCGTCCCACTGTCTGACCGCCAGAACGGGATCGCGGCGCAGCCCCGCCACCGCCGGGGCATGGCGCTCCATCCAGTCCCGCGCCGTCTCTGTTAGCATCTTCAGGTCGTCGGCCGAAACCGGCATGGGCAATATCCTCAACTTAGTCCGGGAGGCCGAGCACGCGCTTAGAAATCACGTTCAAATTGATCTCCGACGTGCCCCCTTCGATCGAATTGCCTTTCGACCGGAGCCACTTCCGGGTTTCCACAAGATGTTTTTCGGAGAAATTGTCGCCGGACCATCCGAGGCCATCAAGCCCCAGCAACTCAACCGCCAGTTCGCCGCGTTGCTGGTTGGCCTTGGCCGAGGCATATTTGACCACGGATGTCAGCGCGCCGACACTTCCCGAATCCGCGTCCAGCTGAGAGCGACGCGTCGTCAGTTCGACCGCCTGTTCGTAAAGGTTGAGGCGCGCAATTCTGCTCCGCAACGCCTCGTCCGCGATCCGCCCCTCGACCTGGCCCCCCGCCCGCTTTGCCAGTTGCTCGATCCGCACGCTGCGGTCGCCGCCGAAGCCCACGGCCGACACATTCTGACGCTCATATTGCAGAAGCTTCTTGGCGATAGTCCAGCCGCCGTTGAGCGGCCCGACCATATTTTTCTTGGGCACCCGCACATCGTCGAAAAAGGTTTCGCAAAAAGGGGATGATCCGGAGATCAGTTCGATCGGACGAACCGACACGCCCGGACTGGCAAGGTCTATGAGAAGGAAGGATATGCCCAGATGCTTGGGGGCCGCGGGGTCCGTGCGCACCAGGCAGAAAATCCAATCCGACTTGTCCGCATAAGTCGTCCAGATCTTCTGGCCATTGACGAGCCAATGATCGCCTTTGTCCTCCGCCCGCGTGCGCAGAGCAGCAAGGTCCGATCCCGCGCCTGGCTCGGAATAGCCTTGGCACCAGCGGATTTCGCCCCGCACGATAGGCGGCAGGAAGCGCTGCTTCTGTTCCTCTGAGCCATATTCGATCAGCACCGGCCCCAGCATCCAGAGCCCGAACGAAAACAGCGCTGGCCGAGCGCCGGCCCGTTCCAGTTCCTCCTTGAGGATCATGGCTCGGGCAGCGTCAAGTTCTGCTCCCCCATAGGCGGCAGGCCAGGTCGGCGCGGTCCAGCCCTGCGCGACCATCGCATCGAGCCAGATGCGCGTGTCCGGATTGGGATAGCTTGCGAGAAGCCCGCCCCAGGGGATTTCCTCCTCCCGCATCGGGGTGCGCATGGAGGCCGGCAGATTGGCCTCGATCCAGGCCCGGACCTCGCTGCGAAAATCCGTCATCACACTGTTCCTTCCGTCGCCCGGACCGCAATCCCGCCAGTACCGGGCCTATCCTGCCTCACTTTTCCCGGCATCCATTCATCGCAGCAGCATGCCGCCATCAATGACGATGCTTTGTCCGGTGATGTAGGACGCCTCCTCGCTCGCAAGGAAAAGCACGGCAGCGGCAACCTCCGCCGGCGTTCCCCAGCGTCGGGCGGGGACCGAGTTGATGATGGCGTCGCGGTTTTTTCGGCTCTTATCGGCCCAATCGATCATGCGCGTCTCGATGAAGCCGGGCGCCACCATGTTCACGCGGATATTATCGCGGGCCCACTGATCCGCTACCGACCGGGTGAACCCCAATATGCCGGTCTTGCTCGCCGTGTAGGAGGGATAGGCTTTCAACGAGATGAAACTGGCGCTTGACCCCACGTTGACGATCGCGCCTTGCCGCTGCTTGAGCGTGGGGTGGAACAAGAAGCACAGCTCGACGGGACCGGCCAGATTGACTTCCAACGTGCTGCGAAAGCCGGCCATGTCATATTCGTCGTTGCGCGCCTGTCCCGCATTGTTGACGAGGATGTCGAGCGAACCAATCGTTTCAGCAAAGGCGGCGCGGGCAGCCGGATCATCCATCCTCAACCGGTGATAGGTGAAGGAGGAAAGATCATCATCATAGTCGCCAGCCGACGCACGGGTTCCGGTAATGTGGACGGCCGCGCCGGCCTCCACGAATGCGCGCGCTATGCCAAGCCCAATGCCCTGAGTGCCTCCCGTCACGACGACGCGCTTTTCCGAGAAATCGAATTTGATCATTGACACTCCTTCATCACCGACCGGCGATCGCCAAGGCCGTAGCGACGCGGCCCAGCTGTTATGCAGCGTGCACGCAAAACAGCTATCCGCAATTTGAAAGATAATCCCGCCGCATCCTTCACCCTTTCTGCGATATGTAAGCGGCTAACTAATGTCTGGCAAGTTCGCTGAGTGGAGCGCCCTTGATTTTACAATCTCCCTCATCGAAGTCGATCCACCCGGAGTGGGGGTCGTCAGCCTGAGCGATCTGCGGGATCGAATCTAGTTGCCGCGATAAATGGGTGCTCGCTTTTCAAAGAAGGAGGAGACCGCTTCCTGATGATCCTGTGTGACCGAAAGGAGCACCTGCTGTCGATCTTCCAGCGCCATAGTTGCCTCCATGCTCGGCGCGTCCAGATTGAGGTTCATCGCCTGTTTGGTGAGACGCAGGCCCCAAGGACTGGTGAGCAGCATTTCTCGTGCCAGCGACTTGGCCGCGTCAAGCAGCGCCGAATGTTCGATGACTTCGCTCAACAGACCGAGACGAAGCGCCCGCTGTGCGCGAACGAAGCGTCCGGTCAGCAACATCTCGGCCGCTAAAGAACTGCCGACCAGACGCGGCAGAAGATAGCTCGCGGCCATGTCGCATCCGCCCAAACCGACCTTGATATAGGCCGCGTTCATCCGCAGGTCTGGGGAACCCAAGCGAACGTCAGAAGCAAGCAGCAGCGAAAACCCTCCACCGCATGCCGCGCCATGCCCGAGCGCGATGATGGGCTGAGGGCATGCGCGCATCAATCGATAGATGTTGCCTATGCGGGTCTGGACCTGCAAAATATGCAGCGCGGGTGTCACGCCTTCTTCCCGCTTCCAGCCACCAAGGTCGAGCCCAGCGCAGAAAGCGCGCCCATTGGCCCGCAGGATGATCACGCGCACGTCAAGACGGTTCGGAAGACTGGAAAAATACTCAGTAAGTGCTCCGGTAAGACCTTCGGACAGAGTGTTGAGCGCGCTGGGCCGGTTAAGCGTCACAATTTCGATCTCACCGTGGCGCTCGATCAGTATCTCGGCTTCGTCCATGAATCTCTCTTGCCCGCGGAGCGTACCCCAAGGAACCGCTGGATCAAACTTAATTCATGATTTAATTGAAACGAAACGTGCGGCGAATCCCGCTTTCTGCTTCTTCCCGTCATGGAGTTGGCCGATGACCGACATGCCCCTCGCCGTCACCGTGAACGCCTTTGGCCCGCTTGAAGACCTCAGGCTTGAGCCTCATGATCCGGGGCAACCCAGCCCGGGACAAGTGCGCATCGCCACTGAAACGGCCGGGATTAGCTATGTCGATGCGCTGGTGGGCAGGGGCGAGTATCAGCTCAAGCCCCATCTGCCCTTCATCCTCGGCAATGAATGCGCCGGCATCGTCGAAGCGGTGGGCGAAGGCGTTGCCGCCGATCTGCTCGGCCAACCCGTCTGCGGCGCGGGTTTTCTGGGCGCGTTCAGTCATGCGATCAACCTGCCGGCGCGAGCCGTCACGCCGTTGCCGGCTGGAATGTCATTCGAGGAGGCGGCCGTCTTTCGCGTCAGCTACGCCACGGCCTATTATGCACTGGTTCAGCGAGGGAATCTGAAGGCTGGCGAGACATTGCTGGTGCTAGGAGCAGGCGGCGCGGTGGGCTATGCCGCGGTGCAGGTCGGCAAGGCGCTGGGCGCGCGCGTCATCGCTTCCGCTTCCACTGAGGAAAAGCGCGCTCTGGCGATGAAGGGCGGCGCCGACGCGGCGGTGGACTCCCGCTCGGACAACTGGCGCGAGGAGGTGAAAGCCGCCAACGGCGGTCGCCCGATCGACGTGGTAGTCGACCCGGTCGGCGGCGACGCGACGGAACCGGCGTTCAGGTCGCTCGCGTGGAACGGACGCTTGCTGGTCGTCGGGTTTGCCGGCGGCGCGATTGCGCGATTGCCGGTCAACCTTCCCCTGCTCAAAGGCGCTTCGCTGATCGGCGTCGATCTTCGTCAACTGGGCGAGCGCGAGCCGCAAGTGCAAGCGGACAACATGCGCGCGCTGTTCGCCCTTTATGCACAGGGCAAGCTGAGCCCCGCCATCGCCCAGGTCTTCCCGCTCGAACGCTTTGTCGATGCGCTCTGCGCCAGCAAGGATAGCGTAGGACGCGTGGTCTTGAGAATGCGGTAAATTCCTGCAATTTCCGGATAGCTGCCAATGCCCACAATATTGCTTGGCTACTTCAACAGCACCAGCTCTTCCGCCATGCTGGGGTGCAGCGCGACCGTGTCGTCAAACTCCTGCTTGGTGAGGCCCGCCTTCACCGCGACCGCCGCCGCCTGGAGGATTTCCGGCGCATCCGGGCCAATCATGTGCAGACCGACCACGCGATTGGTGGTCGCGTCCACCACCATCTTGTAGAGTGCCCGCTCCTCTCGCCCGGCCAGCACATTCTTCATCGGCCGGAAGTCGGACGTATAGACCTTGACCGTGCCAAGCTTGTTCTTCGCCTGCGCCTCGGTCAGGCCAACGCCAGCCAGCGGCGGGTGGCTGAACACGGCGGAAGGCACGCAGTCATAATCCACCGTCCGCGGATTGCCGCCGAACACCGTATCGGCAAAGGCATGCCCCTCGCGGATCGCAACCGGCGTCAGTTGCAGGCGGTTGGTGACGTCGCCCACCGCATAGATGCTCTCGCAACTGGTGCGGCTATAGTCATCGACCTTGATCGCGCCCTTGTCGTCCAGTTCAACGCCCGCACTCTCAAGCCCCAATCCCTCGACATGAGGCTGCCGTCCGGTCGCGAACATGATCGTGTCGCAAGGTATGGGATCGCCATTGCTGAAATGCATGCACAGCGTTCCATCCACATTTTTCTCGATCCGCTCCATCTGCGCATTGAAGCGGAAGACGATGCCTTTCATCGTCGAAATCTGCATCAGCCGGTCGCGGATCTGCTCATCATAGCCGCGCAGCAGCGTCGCCGACCTATTGACGATGGTCACATGGCTACCGAATTCGTTGAAGATTCCCGCAAATTCATTGGCGATATAGCCGCCGCCGACGATGATGATGCGCTTGGGTGCGTCCTCCAGGTGGAAGGCTTCGTTGGAAGTGATGCCATGCTCCGCTCCCTCCATCTCAGGGATGGCAGGCCATGCGCCGGTCGCGACGAGGATATATTTGGCGCTCACCTCGCGCCCGCTCGCCAGCTTCACGTTATGCGGCCCGGTGATGGTCGCGCGTTCCGAGATCAGTTCGACCTTGTGGCTCTCAAGCGTGTTCCTGTAGAGCCCCTCCAGCCGGTCGACATCGGCCAGCACATTGTCGCGCAGCACTTTCCATTCGAAATCGCAATCGGGCACATTCCAGCCAAAGCGCCGCGCATCCTTCAGGTCCTCCGCAAAGTGCGCGCCATAGATGAGCAGCTTCTTGGGCACGCATCCGCGAATGACGCAGGTGCCCCCGACCCGATATTCCTCCGCGACCGCAACCTTCGCCCCGTGCGCGGCCGCCACTCGGGAGGCCCGCACGCCTCCGGATCCCGCACCGATGACGAAAAGGTCAAAATCATAGTCGCTCATGCCGGTCTCCCTCTGGATGTGGCGGGATATGGCGGCATCCCATTTAAAAGACAAACCCCTTAATCACCTGTTTGATGAGGATCGGCGAAGCTGTGGGAGCGGGCGGAGCAATGTTTCAGTCTGATCTGCCCAATCAATCGCCCGACAATTCGATGCTGGTCCGCCGCATCCTTGCCTAGTCACTAAGGCGCGGCACCCCGGAGGATCAACGCTTCGATCACACCGCTGCCAACAGCCAGCATAAGACATATCGTCGTCTTAAAGGCCATATATGTACGCTTTATAGATGATTCTTCTTTTTTTTGGTTTTTTTCGAGTCTACGATGCCTTTAATGCACCGATTCTGAGATTTGTTGGGGTTGCTTGGTCCCGATCCCTGTCAAATCGGATGAAGCAGATCGTCTTTCGAAGACCAAAACAATATAATCAATAATCATATGAATAATGCTGATCCTTTGAATGATGAAATTGGGGAGAATGTATGGAAAAGGTAAAGCTACTAGTAGGAATCTCAGCTCTTGCGGTGGGACATATATTCGCCAATTTCGCTGAGGCGCGCGAGGCAAAGCCGCCGTTGCAGGCCGCGTCGACACCTGGCGACATCGTCGTGACGGCGACAAAGCGAGGCGAGAATGTCCAAGATATCGCAGCGTCGGTGACGGCGCTCTCCGGCGAAGCGCTCAGCCAAAGCGGATTGCGCGATTTGAAGGACATTTCAACAGCGATACCAAATCTGACATTTGGCGAAAGCAATGGAACCACGATGTTGGCTATTCGAGGCATCGGTTCCACGGTCGATTCCGGGGTAACGGAACCGACGGTCGCCATGTATATCGATGGCGTCTTCCTGCCACGCTCGACCATCGCGACCTTACGGGCTGTCGATCTTGAGCGTGTGGAAGTGCTGCGCGGCCCCCAAGGCACGCTCTACGGCCGCAACGCGACTGGGGGCGCAATCAACTTCATTTCGGTGGCGCCTACCAAGAATTTTTCCGGCGGTCTCAATTTGTCCACCGGCAGCCGCGACGCCTTCGGCGTCAACGGCTTTCTGTCCGGCCCTCTGGGTGACGGCGCTTATTTCCGCGTCAGCGGCGGTCATGAAGTTCAGGATGGATATGTCCGGATCGTCAACACCGGGCAGAGGCTCAACGGCACGGACGTCGATTATGTGCGAGGAGCGTTGCGGCTCGAACCGAGCGATGCTCTCACGATCGATCTGGCGGTAAGATATGAACGCAGCACCGCAACCACCGCATTCAACGAGCCGATCACGACGTCCCCGCTGTTCCCGCCCGACCTTCAAACGACGGCGGTAAACCGGATCATCGCCGATCGGGAATATGACCAGTTAGTCGAAACCTTGATTTCCAACTTGACCCTCAACTGGGAAGTCTCGGACAGTTTTTCCGTCCGCTCCATTACCAGCTATGTCGATCACCGGTCGAATATCGGTTTCGATGCAGAGGGCACCGGCACCGATTTCTACAACACGCCGAGCAAGAGCTTCCAGCGCCCGTCGGAATCCTATGCTCAGGAATTCAACTTCATCGGAAACGGCGACCGATTGAAATGGGTGTTGGGCGCCTATTATTTTCATGAGGATGCCGGTAACTCGCTACCTGTCCGCATTGGCAGCTACGGTTCACTGGTGCTGGGCCTGCCCGAAGACACGATATTAGGACAAGCGGTCGACAGCAGATCGAAATCCTGGGCGTTGTTCGGGGATGTGACGTACGATGCCACGGACCGGCTGCGTCTGGGTCTTGGCCTTCGCTACAACGAAGAGAAGCAGGATTTTCGGCAAATCTTCTTTATTACGGGGATTGTCCCGCAAACGATTGTTCCTTTCGACGTTTCGAATAAAAAGCTGCTGCCCAAAATATCGGCGCAATATGATTTCGCCGATCATGTCATGGGCTATGCGCAGTGGTCGAAAGGCTACAAGTCAGGGGGCGCCAACCTGCCGGGCGGCGGCGGAGAGTTGCTTGGTCCAGCGCTCGGCTTCTATCGCCCTGAACAAATAGATGCTTTCGAGGTTGGCCTGAAAAGCCAAAGCGATGACAGGCGTCTTACCGCCAATTTCGCCGCTTTTTATTACGACTATAGCAACCTTCAAGTGACGATCGTCGTGCCGCCCGCGGCGACGCAGGTGAATAATGCCAATGCGAAAGTCTATGGCGCTGAAATAGACTTGGCCTGGCGCCCTGTCTCTGCGCTGACGCTCCAGGCCGCGGCAGCCTACACGCATGGGCGTTTCAAGAATTTCGCGAGCGTCGATGCGGTGACGGGACAGCTCACCAATCTCGATGGCAAGCAGCTTCCCCGCGCTCCCGAATTCACCGCAAATCTGGGGCTTTCATACCGTATCCCGCTCAACTCAGGCCTTCTTTCCTCGCTCACCCTGCGCGGCGATGCTAAATATAGCGATCGGGTGGTGCTGCGCTATTTCGGAACGCCCAACGACTCGCAAAGGGCCTATGCTCTCGCCAACCTGTCGGCGACGCTCGCCAACAGCGACGACACGGTACGCCTGCGCGCTTTCGTGAACAACGTCACCAATAAGATCTACAAGCTCAACGCCTCCAGCTTCGGCCTAGGCAGCTATTACGCCAATTATTCGGAACCCCGCGAATGGGGTCTCGAACTGACCTATCGATTTTGAAACGGCTCTGAATCCGAGCCGCGCTCCCAAACACGCGCATAATGTTCCAATCAATCATAAAAGAGGATGTCATGGGAAAACTGACCGATAAAGTTGCGATCGTGACCGGCGCCGGGCAAGGGGTCGGCCGGGGGATTGCGCTCGCCTTTGCGAAAGCGGGCGCGAAACTGGTTCTCGCCGGCCGAACGCTCTCCAAGGTCGAGCAGGTGCGGGCGGAAATCAACGACCTGGGCGTTGAAGCCGTCGCAATCGCCTGCGACGTCGCCAACCGGGCGCATGTCGAAAAGGCGGTCAGCGAAGCAATCGGCCGATGGGGGCGCCTCGACATAGTCGTTAACAATGCCGCGGCCGGTTATGAGCAGTTCATGCTGGAGGATACAACCAGCGAATATTTGCAGGAGGCCGTCAACACCAACCTGTTCGGCACGCTCTGGTTCATGCAGGCGGCGCTGCCGCACCTGAAAGAAACACGCGGCTGCATCATCAACCTGGCGTCGGAAGCCGGGACGGAAGGCTGGGCCCATCTGGGGTCCTATGCGGCGACAAAGGAAGGGGTCCGGGCGCTTACGCGAACCGCCGCCAAAGAATGGGGGCCGTTCGGAATCAATGTGAACGTGATCTGCCCGCTTGCCAATTCACCGGGCATGACCTGGTTTGAAACGACGCATCCCGAACATTTCGGGGCGGTGCTTGCGCAGGTGCCTTTGGGCTATATCGGAGATTGCGAACAGGATGTCGGTCCTGTGGCGGTGTTCCTGGGATGCGATGATTCCCGCTATATCACTGGCCACACTTTCATGGTCGATGGTGGCCGGGCGATCCTGCGGTAAGGGTTGCCAGCCGGGTTGCCTCATATGGGCGACCCGGCTCCGTCCTTTGGCCAAGACCGGTCCCTTTGCGAGGCAATGAAGTCGTTCATGGAGCGGCCGCCGGCCAGAAATGCCGCGCTGCGCTGCGCTGCGTCCGGATCGTTCCGCAGCAGCAGACCGAAGGCCGCTCTTTCGGCGGCAAGGCTTTCTTCCATTGGCTGCATGCTGTCCCGAACCAGCTTCTTGGCCGCTGCCAGCGCGCCGGCGGGCAGCCGAACGAGCTCTCCGGCCAATTCGCGCGCGCGCACAATGGCGTCGGGCACCAGTTCATTGACTAGGCCCGCCCGCTGCGCTTCCGCGGGAGTAAGGGCACGACCACGCATGATGAGATCGAGGGCGCTGGCCAGCCCAACCAGTCCCGGCAGCCGGCAGGTGGCTCCCCCGCCCGGAACGATGCCCAGATGCACTTCCGGCAGACCGATCCGATAATCCTCGCCCTCCGCAATCCGAAAATCGCAACAGAGCGCAAGTTCCAACCCGCCCCCCTGGCAGAAGCCATTGATCGCCGCGATCGTCGGACGGGACAGGTGTTCGATTGCCCGAAAACAGGTGGAAACGGGATTGTCCTGCCGCAGGATAGCGACCAAGTCATCCTCGGTTTTTGTGGATCGCTTCAACCGACCAGCGAACATTTCCTCTTCCGCCACATCATAATGGCGAATGAACACGCCCGGCTCCGCTCCGGTGAATATGACCACCCTGATCTCCGCATCTTGCTCGATGCGCGCCAGCATCTGGCTCAAACCCTCGATGTGCGGCGTATCGATCATGCCCGACGGTGCCAGATCGAACGCAATAATGGCGATGCCGTCTTCAATTTTCATCGTGTTCATAACGGACGCGCTTTCAGAAAATGGTTAGCAACAACGACGGACGGCAATCAATCTCCCGCCAAAGCGAGGGGATGACAAAGGCTCAGCCCGCCGTCGGCAACGATCGTCGCCCCCGTTACATAGGCCCCGGCCCGAGCCGCGAGAAACACCGCTATGCCGCCAACATCCTGATCATATCCCCATCGGCGCAACGGAATCATTTTGCGTTCCCGTTCAAAACGCTCCTGGTCGGCCTGCACTGAAGCCGTCATCTTCGTTCCGAAGCGTCCAGGAGCAATCGTGTTCACCGTCACATGGCGCGGACCCAGCTCAAGCGCCAGCATGCGCGTCGCATGATGAAGCGCGCCTTTCGACAGCCCATAGGCGAACGTGCCGCTACCATTGGAAATCTCCCCGGCAATGGAGCCGATGTTAATGACGCGGGCGGGATCCTCCTCCGCACCTGCCGCCGCCATTGGCTCAAGCAGCGCCTGAATGAGGAAGAAAGGGCTTCGCAAATTGAGGTCGAACACCCTGTCCCAGCCCTTTGCGGGATAAGCGCCGAAGGGCGCGGCCCAGGCGCCGCCCGAATTATTCACCAGAATATGCAGAACCGACTCCCGCTCCTTGATCGAAGCGGCGAGCGCCTCGCACCCTTCGACGGTCGAGAGATCGGCAGCGACCGGGATGCAGCGACCGTCAGGCGCCAACTGGGCCGCGGCTTCCTCCAGCGAATCGATCTTGCGCGACGCGATATAGACGCGGGCGGCGCCGGCCGCGAGCAACGCCTCGCTGATCGCGCGGCCAAGGCCGGATCCGCCGCCGGTTACAAGTGCGACCTTGCCGGTCAGGCCGAACGCGCTATTCATCACTATTGCACCCCATATGAACATTGAATTGGCAATAATCGGGGCAGGCCCGAGCCGCCTGTCGAGGGACTTGCTGCCATAAAAGGAACGCAGACCGACCTCATTCTTGCGGAGATCACGCTTCATCCGGCGCCGACGCTTTATCGGCGCACGATCCGGACCGATTTTCTTCCCCGGACAATCCTTGTCAACTGTTCGGCGGCTACCTCCCTGCGCCGACCTTGCCTGGACAGCCGGAAACCAATAGGGCTGTTCGAGGCTTGGGCATGGGGTTACGCGGGATTTTAAACTTATCCAAAAGGATCGGAACGCGAGCGCGCATCACCCGCCAGAAGGTTGCTGCGACCGC
The DNA here is from genome assembly GCF_055395525.1 of Sphingobium sp. TomTYG65. Lineage (NCBI taxonomy): Bacteria > Pseudomonadati > Pseudomonadota > Alphaproteobacteria > Sphingomonadales > Sphingobiaceae > Sphingobium > Sphingobium sp. TomTYG65. Next base: position 230,721 of record NZ_AP027332.1, read on the forward strand.
CATTCAGTGCTTTGATCGCTACGGCATCCAACGCACATCGATGAGCGATATAGCGGACATGCTCGGCGCATCCCGGCAGACGATCTATCGCCTCTTCGAAAGCCGGCCCGCCCTGCTGGAATATATCGCCACCGCCAGGGTCAATCTTCTGTCGCAGAAGCTGAGCGAGTTCCTGACTGGTTTCGACAATCTGGAAGCGGCCATTGTCGAAGGCGTGGCCTATTCGATCCGCTTGAGTCGGAGCGACCTGCTGCTCGTCGAGATTCTTCGGCAGGAAGGCGACGCCCATTTCAAAACCTTCCTGTTCGGCGGCACGCAGGACGTGCAGTCTGCGATGATGGCGGCTTGGGGGCCGCTGATCGTGAAGTCACGGGAAAACGGCGATATCGATCCCGAAATCTCCGATGCCGACATTATCGAATGGCTCTGCAATATCGGCGCCATCCTGAATCTCAGGGAGGATTATGAGGAGAGCGATTGCCGCCGGATATTAAGACAGTTTGTGGCCCGGTCGCTTCGAAAATGAGTGAAGATTGACGCGGCTGCCGGAATCGGACCGAGAGCGTTCATCGCCGACGATTTCAGACGCGACAGAGACGATCTACGACCTTCCATCCCGCTGGAGGGCTGGAACGTCCCTGCCTCGATCCTCGCCACAAACTATCTTGCAACCTCGATCCATCTGTTACAAATAAGCTCAATCGCCAAAGCTTCCGATCCCCTGGTTCGCCGGCTCACAGCCTGTCGGCAGTTCAGGATCGATCACATGTTCATGTGACCATTTACAAGGATCGACCTGACTTCCTGAGCGCAGCCTGCTCATTTCGCGCGGCGGATCCGCAGACGGACGCAACAAGTCGAAAAACTGCCTTTTACCGGGTGCGTCCGGCATGCCGACAATCAAAACAGGAGTGGAATATGACAGAAGCAATCGCTTTCCCCAAAACCGAGCAGTTCCCGGGCACTGGGGAAGTACTCGCCGGCAAAGATGTTGAAGGCAAGCTGGCCGTCATCACCGGAGGATCGGGCGGGTTGGGGCTCGCGACCGCGACTGCGTTGGCGCGAGCGGGGGCCCACGTCATCATCGCCGCTCGTCCAGGACAGAAGCTCTCGACCGCTTTGGAGACGGTTTCGCGCGAAGCGAAAGGACGGGTGGAAGGTGTCGGCCTTGATCTTTCAGAACTCGACAGCGTAGATGTCGCCGCGCGGCAGATCCTCGACAATCACGGTCAAATCGACATGCTGATCAACAATGCCGGTATCATCGGGCAGAAGGCGCTCTCCAGCATCGGCGTCGAAATGGGATTCATGACCAACGTGGTTGGTCATGCGGTGCTTGCCAGCCACCTAGCGCCCGCCATTCGCGATGGAGGGCGGATCGCCTGCCTCAGTTCGTTCGGCCATCATTATTCGCCGGTCGTTTTCGAGGATATCAACTTCGAACACCGGCCTTATGCCGCCTGGACCAGCTATGGTCAGTCCAAAACCGGGTGCGTCCTGCTCGCGGTCAAGCTGAACCGTGCGCTCAAGCATCGGGGCATCGACGCTTTCGCATTGCATCCCGGAGCCATCTACACCGATATGGGCCGATCGATGGTGGAAGAGGATTATGAGACCGCGCTGGCCAAGACCGGGCCGATACCCGACGAGGATTTCGTCAGTCCCGACCAGGGCGCGGCCACGACCGTCTGGGCGGTGACCGAGCCAAGGCTCGCTGGCAAGGGAGGCGTTTATCTGGAAAATTGCGCTGTCGCGGCGATTCGTGACGAGCCGGATTATCGAACCGGCGTGATGCGTTACGCCCTCGATCCTGCAGTTGCCGAGCAACTTTGGGAGAAGATCGAGACGCTGACGGGTCGCACGCTCCCGCTGGCCTGAGGTTCCACTGGCCGGGCGGGGGTAGGGCTTCCGCCCCCGCCGTTGCCGCACTGCTGCAAGGGGCGCAAAACACAGGCTTGACGAGCTTTAAATGTATATTTAAACAATTTAATTGGTCAATTAAGCATAAACGAAGGAGCGCGACATGGCGCAAGTCGATCCTCGGACACCGATCCTTGTAGGCGTCGGCCAAGCGGTGCAACACTGGAGCGGCGACGAAATCGCCAGCGCACCAAGCCCGCTCCAACTGCAGGTCGAAGCGTCGCGAAAAGCGTTGCAGGACAGCGGTCGGCCCGAACAGGTCGAACAGCTGATCGACAAGCTGGTGGTCGTTCGAAGCATGCTGGATTCGGTGGAGGGAACGCGCCAGCCGTTCGGCCGATGCGCCAATCCGCCTGGCACATTGGCCGCGGAGCTGGGCCTTTCCGCCCGCTGCGTCTATTCCGTCGTCGGCGGCGATCAGCCGCAAGCCTTGGTGAACGAGGCTGCGGAAGAGATTTTCTCAGGGTCCGCAAGGGCTGTGCTTCTGGCCGGGTCGGAGGCAACGGCGACGCTGAAGCAGGCTCTAAAATCCAGGCTGTCGCTCGACTGGTCGCACAGCGTCGACACGCCCTTCGAGGATCGCGGACTGGGCGCAACGCTGCTTTCCGATTTCGAAATCAAAAATGGCCTGGGCGCCCCAACCCAGACCTACCCCGTTTTCGAAGAGGCGCTGCGGCATCGCATGGGCCTCAATCGGGAGGCATATGCCGCCTTGATTGCTGATCTGTGGCACGGTTTCTCGCGGGTTGCGGCCGACAATGCCTATTCCCAGTTCCCGGAAGAGAAGTCGCGCGAATTTCTGCAAACGCCGGGCAAGGAAAATTATCGCCTCGCCGACCCTTATCTCAAATGGCATGTCGCGCAAGACGCCGTGAACCAGGGCGCGGCGGTCGTCCTGACCTCCGTGGGCGCAGCTCGGCAGGCCGACATTCCCAGCGAGCAATGGGTCTATCTGCACGGCTATGGCGCGGCCAAAGACCGGCTCATCACGGAACGGGCGGACCTATCGCGTTCGCGGGCGATGGAAGTGGCCTTGCGCGGCGCGTTGGCCATGGCCGGCAAGTCCGCGGCCGATCTGAACCATCTCGACCTCTATTCCTGCTTTCCCTGCGCCGTCCTGATCGCCGCCGAAATCATCGGCATCGACTGGCGCGCCATGCCTTGCACCGTGACCGGAGGACTGCCTTTCTTCGGCGGGCCGGGGAATAATTATTCGATGCACGCGATCGCCACCATGGTCGAGCGGTTGCGCGCGTCGCCTGGAGACTTCGGCCTCATCCTCGCCAATGGCGGCTATCTCTCAAAGGAAGCCGCCGGTGTCTATTCCACCGCGCCAGTCGAGGGTTGGCGGCCGTGCCGGGACAAGAGCGGTCAACAGGAAATCGACCGGGCTGCGGCGCCGCAACGGCTCATGGAAGATAGCGAAGCGACGATCGAGGTGAGCAGCGTCACCTGGAAGCGGGGCAGGCCATCTCGGGGCTTCGTCATCGCGGTCAATGAAAAGGGGCGCGTGCTGGCTCGGGTGCGGACCGGCCATCGCGCGACGCTGATGAGCCTGCATGAAGAGGATGTAAGAGGACGTAGGGTCCGCATTGCGCACGAAAATGGCGTCAACTTCCTGGAGGCCGGAAGCCGCCTCGGCGAACCGACGATGCAAGGAGGGCTTTCCGAACGGCGGTTCGACAATCTGATCGTCGAGCGCAAGGGCCACGTGCTGGAAGTCACGCTCAATCGCCCCGAAGCGATGAACGCCTTGCACAGCGCGGTGCATTTCGAACTGCATGAGGTCTGGGACGAGTTTGAACGCGATGCCGATCTCTGGGTCGCCATCGTCACAGGTGCCGGGGAACGCGCCTTTTGCAGCGGAAACGACCTCAAGGTCACGGCGAAGGACGGCGACTTGGCATTGCCTCCCTCTGGCTTCGCCGGCCTCTGCGAACGCTTCGACCGGACCAAGCCGATCATCGCCGCCGTGAACGGGGTCGCCATGGGCGGTGGCTTGGAAATCGTGCTCGCCTGCGATCTGGCCGTGGCCGAGGACAAGGCGCGGTTCGCCCTGCCCGAGGTGAAGGTCGGCCTTTACGCCGCGGCAGGCGGCGTCCAGCGCCTCACGCGGCAGATCGGCCGCAAGGCCGCGATGGAGCTGATCCTCACCGGCCGTCACTTCACCGCGGCGGAAGCCGTGGAACTGGGCGTCATCAACCAGCGCGTGGAGGATGGCGGCGCGTCGGAAGCTGCCCGCGCTCTTGCCGCGAGAATTCTCGAAGTCTCCCCCTCTGCCATCCGCGCCTCGAAAGAAGCGCTGAACAAGCTTGACGAACTGGAATCGCTCCCGGCGGCGCTGGCGGCCAATGGCCGGATCATCGGCCGGCTGATGCGCACCCGGGATTTCCGGGAGGGCGTCACCGCCTTCGCCGAGAAGCGCCAACCCGAATGGAGCGGATCATGATCAATCCTGCCGATGGCAAATCGCTGCTGAGCGGCGTCAAGGTCGTGGACCTGACCAGCGTCGTTTTCGGTCCCTATTGCACCCACATCCTGGCCGAACTGGGCGCGGACGTGATCAAGGTCGAAACGCCGCATGGCGGTGATGCTTTCCGCTGGTCCGGCAAGGCGGCGGTGACGCCCGGGATGAGCCCTGCCTTCATGGCGATCAACAGGGGCAAGCGGTCCATCGCGCTCGATCTGAAGCGGCCCGACGATCTGGCATGCATGACGGAACTGCTCAAGGATGCGGACGTGTTCGTCCTCAATGTCCGCGGCAAGGCCGTCGAACGGCTGGGACTGGATTATGACCCCGTGCGGGCGATCAATCCGGACATCATCTACGCCCACTGCGTCGGCTTCGGGCAGGACGGCCCCTATGCGGATTTGCAGGCCTATGACGATGTGATTCAGGCTGCGACCGGAACCGCGACCCTGCTTCCGCGAGTCGACGGCAATCCCCGCGCCCGCTATCTGCCCTCCTTGATTGCGGACAAGGTGGCGGGCCTGCATGCGGCCTATGCCGTGCTGGCGGCGGTTATTCACAAGATGCGGACGGGCAAGGGACAGAAGGTCGAAATTCCGATGTTCGAGGCTTTCGCGAATTTCATGCTGCTCGAGCATCTGGGCGGCCTTACCTTTGATCCCCCTAACGCGCCGGTGGGCTATTTCCGCCAACTCGATCCCGATCGCCAGCCCTTCCCCACCGCGGACGGCTATATCAGCATCGTAGCCTATACGGACGAGGCCTGGCCCATCGTGTTTGAAGTGCTCGGAAATCCGGACTTTCTGGAGAGCGCGGGCTTCACCACCCGCAAGTCGCGCACGGTCAATCTTCCTCTTCTCTATCAGGAGATGGCGCGTCTCACCCCGGCCTTCACTACGGAAGAACTGGTGGCCAGATGCCATGCGGCGCAGATTCCGGCGCAATCCGTGCGCGATTTGAGCGCCATCATGGAGGACCCGCACCTGATGGCGACGAACTTCTTCACGCGACAGCGGCACGCGGTCGAGGGCGACTATTTCGCCATGAGTCATCCAGTCCATTTCGCAGAACCACTGGAAACGCACGCGGCGCCGGTTCCGGGCATAGGCGAGCATGGCGGCCAGATTCGCGCAGAAATGGCGGGCGACAGGACGAACCGCTCCTGAGCCATGTCGCTGGCCGCCGCCTCCATTCATCCTGCTCCCACCCGCATCCTCCATGCGGCGCGGGCGCTAATGACAGAGCGCGACCTGCTGGAGGTTTCGCTGGCAGACATCTCGCAGCGCGCGGGCACCAACGTCGCCCTTGTCAGCTATTATTTCGGCAATCGCGAGGGCCTGATGCTCGCGATCGCGGAGGCGGACGCAAAGCAGGCCCGGGGCGATCTGGATCGGCTGCTGGCGGCCGACATGCCGTCCGCCGCCAAGATCCGCATCCATATAAAGGGCCTCATATCGTCCTATTACAGACGCCCTTATTTGCACCGGTTGCTGCAGAAGCTTCTCCGCGAAGGTTCGCCGGAGGCTTCGGCGAAGATCGGCAGCCATTTCGTCAGGCCGGTGGCAGACGCGCGACGCGCCATTATCGCGCGGGGTGTGGCGCGCCGCGAATTTCGGGACGTCGATGCCAGCCTGATGAGCTTCGTGATAGACGGCGCATGCGCGCATATTTTCTCGTCTCATGAAGGGCGCCGCGCCATCCTTGACGGTGGCGAGCTCAATCGCCAGCTTGCGGACCACTATATGGAAATGGTCTCCGATCTGGTGATCCGCGGCCTGTCGGCGGATCCAGATATCGAGAGCGGACCGACTGACTGACGCAAAGCCCTCCGCCAAAGGCGCGTTTCAACCGACCATGCGTTCACTGCCGATCCAGAACTGGGCGCGCAACGCCTTTTTGTCCACCTTGCCGATGCCAGTCATCGGGAGACTATCCGCAAATCCGACCTGCTTGGGCGACTGGATCTTGCCGCACAGCTGCCTGACCAGATCGATCAGCGCGGCCGACAGGATATTTTCCACTTCCCCGAGGATAAACGTTGAAATCGGCCGTTACGGTCATGTCCTTCTTGCGATCGACGATGAACAGCCTGCCGCTGACATCCTGCCGGGCGATGTCCCCGGTATGCAGCCAGCCATGAGCGAGCGCTTCATCCGTCAGGTCCGGTTCGCCCAAATATTCATCTATGACATAAGGCGCGCGCACGCAGATTTCGCCCGCCGTCCCTGCTCCACGACTTGGCCATCATTATCAAGCAGTCGGAGGTCGCAGCTGGAACAGCGTGGCCACAGGCGGCGAAGCGTTCGGGCGATGCAGGATCATGGTCCCGCCGCGGCATGACGGTGATGGGATAGCGTTCGGTCAGACCGTAAAGCTGCGAAAACACCGGTTCGATGCCGTCGATCGCTTCGATCAGTCGGGATGGAGCCATGGCGGAACCGCCATACATCAGTAAGTCCAGGGACGAGAGATCGGCTTGGTGAAGAGATCCCCGTCCAGCAGGGAACAGATTATGGTGGGGACGAGCAACGTCATGTTGATGCGGTGGCGCATGATCGCGGCGCACAGCTGGTCGGGATCGAAGCGCGAAAGAAGATGCACGCTGCCGCCGCGCATGAAAGTCGGCAGTATCATGGTTCCGGTGACATGTCTGATCGGACCGACCGCAAGATAGCGGGCTCGGACGGTAATTCGAATCGGAGAGAATGGCGATGGTGCTGGCGGACTGAACGGAATGACCGCAGGCTGCGGCTTTGGCCTGCTCTGTCTTTTCGCCCGTGATGTTTAATTGGCGATGTCGTCCGGCTGGCCCAGGTCCACCACCGGGCCGGCGCCCACCCGCTCGCACACCAAGCCTCCTAACGATTTCCGGTCAGCAGTGCAACCCAGACCGCGTCTGCCACGCGCCCTCAATATCCGCTGCATGCGCCCGATCAGATCCGCTGTGGCTGTCCTCCGGCCGGACCGGCGCATAGCCGACGCCGCAATTCGCATTGAGCACCGTCGTCACGCCGTTGATGCCGGTCCGCGAGCAATAGGGATCCCAGACAGCCTGGTATCATAATGCGAGTGGGGCATGACATAGCCAGGCGCCACAATCCGGCAGCGCGCATCGATGATCTCGCCAGCTTCCGCAGGTCATAGTTTCCGACACCCCTGATGCGGGTCGCCGCGAATGGTGATATCCGCACATCGACCGCCACAGCCCGTGCCATCGACCACATAGCTATTGCTGATGATCGTATCATACATGGCGAACCTGATTATGCGGGCCATACTGCGCCGTTGTCCGCTGCCGCTCGACTTCGAAGGCAGGGCGGCATGGCGGAATGACGGCCGGTGCCTCTGCCCAACCGAATCCTGGGCCTAAGCTTCTTCAGAATGCGCTTCAAATTTAGCGTGGTTTGGCCCGAACAATCCGCTCGCCTGCCAGCTTGACACGGCTAGAGCGATTTGTTTGGTAACGCCCCGTAATCCTTTACAGACTGATAGGAAATTATGAGCAAGGAGGATGTGTTCGATCAGGTTGATCGAGAGATTGTCGCGATTTTGGAAAACAACTGTCGGCTGCCCGCCAGTTCTGTAGCCCAGCAACTGAATATCACGCCCGCCAAAGTGGCCTCGCGCATTCAGAACATGCTCGACAGAGGGATCATCAAATTTACCACGCAGCACAATCTCCGCGCCTTTGGCTACGATCATTTTGCAGTCGTCCAGCTGACGATCCAAGGCGGCTTCAGGCAGGAAGTCGCGGCGCGGATCGCCGCGGTAGAAAATGTCATCATCGCGGTTGAGGCGCTGGGCGCTCCTCATATCTTCGCCTACGCCGTGGCTAGAAGTCCCGAAACGCTGAGGCATGTGATTTTTTCAGACTTGGCTGCCATTCCGGGCATCATATGCTGCGAAGCGACCAGCGTGGTAGATACTGTTCGCTTCGCCACTAATATCGCCTCGCTCGAACAACATGGGCACCTCTGGATCCCGAGCAGCGGCGATGAGATGGATGATATGATCATTGCAGCCCTGCAATCCGACGCCCGAACCGGTAACGCGGAAATTGCCCGCCAGTTGGGCACGTCGGAGGCTTCGGTTCGCCAGCGCATCCGGAAGATGACGAACGACAATCGCATCCGGTTCGGCATTATAACGGAACAGCGGTTCCTGACCGTCAACGCCATCCTCTTGAGGATTTGCGTCGCTCCTGCGCAGCTCAAGGCCATCACCGAAACGCTCTCGCACTGGCTGCCCTGGATCATGGTCACCGAGGGCCGTTACCAGATCGTTGCCGCGCTGCATGGAACAGACATTCTGGAGGTCAACACGCTTCTTCTCGAAAAGATCGAAACACTGCCTGGCATCATCAGGACTAACGCGCAGTTGCTGCTCCAGATATTTAAGCATAACTACAACTGCATCGTGCTGCCTGACTGATAATGCGGCATCAGGTCACAGGCTCCCTGATGCGCGAAGTAGCGCGCGGCTTCACCGCCGATGCCGCGTGCGCCGCCGGTGACGATGATGCGCTTTCCTTCGATTTTGGACATGATGTTCCTCTCCTTGTGATAGTGCCGACAGGAAGGAGCAGCGCCCAGGGCGGCGCACTCCCTCCCAATAATTGGCCTGTCAGCCTACGGCCGGGCTTTCGTCATAAGTGCGTCTGGTATCTTCGAGCATGTCCTGCTCGATCCACTGGTCGAGCAGCGCGATATATTCGAACGGGCCACCACCATACATGCCGCCCAGAAGGGTGGCCGAGCCGTCCTGCTTCCCTTCGTTGTTGAAATAGCCCGGCGTACATTCCGCCTCGAACTGCTCGGTCGGGGGGCGCTTGGCGCGCAGGGCGTCCTGCCACTTTTCCTCGGCCGCTTCCGTCACTTCAAATGTGCGAATACCCTCGCGCAGGCATTTGGCGACGATCTTGGCCGCATGCGCGGTCTGGAACATCGTGACATGGGAATAGCTGAAGGACTGCGACGCCTGGGTATAGGTACCGACAATGTGGAAGTTGGGAAAGCCCGACGTCTTGGTGCCATGCACGGTTCGCGGACCCTGCGCCCACCGATCGGCCATGTCGACGCCGTTCCGCCCGTGCAGCGTGTAGCCGCCCGACTTGTACGAATAGGCTCCCACCCGGAACCCGGTCGCAAAGATGATGCAATCGACCGGATAAGCGACGCCCTCGACGATCACCGCATCCTCGGTGATGCGATCGACGCCCTTGCCGTCGGTGTCGACCAGCGTGACATTGGAACGATTGAATGTCGGATAATAGTCGTCGCTGAACAGCGGGCGCTTGCACAGCAGATTATACCAGGGCTTCAGCCGTTCGGCAGTGGCGGGATCATCGATCTTTTCTTCCACCATGCGACGCAGCTGCTGCATCTTCAGATAGTCGGCCAGTTGCAGCTTGTCCGCGAGGTCCGCATTCTGGATGGACTCGCTCTTCGCTTCTCCCAGCAGCCGCAACAGCTTGGAATTGTCGGTCCAGCAGTCATTGACCAGGTCGCCATCGGTTTCCATGCCCATCAGCGTCTGCACGAAATTGTCGATGCGCTTCTGCTGCCAGCCGCTTTCCTGCCCGGTGAACCAGTCCCGGTCCGTGGGCCGGTTGTTCCGCCGGTCTACCGAGGACGGCGTCCGCTGGAAGATGTAGAGATGGTCGGCCGCTTCAGCGAGATGCGGCATCACCTGGATACCGGTTGCGCCAGTACCGATCAGCGCCACCCGCTTGCCTCGCAGCCCCGTAAGGTTGCCGAACGCGTCGCCGCCCGTATAGTTGTAATCCCAGCGGCTCGTATGGAAGGCTTTGCCATTGAACGTGCCGATCCCGGGGACACCGGGCAGCTTGGGCAGGTGCAGCGGGCCGCTGCTGACAAGAACGTGGCCGGCGTGGATGGTGTCGCCCGCCCCGGTCTGAATTTCCCAGCGCGCATCGGCCTCGACCCAGCGGACCGAATTGACGACCGTCCCGAACCAGGTCCGCTCATACAGACCGAATATACGGCCCAACGCCGCGAAATGCGCCTGGATCTCCGACCCGTGGGCATATTTTTCGGACGGGACGGTCCCTGCTTCCTCCAGCATCGGAATATAGACATAGGATTCGATGTCGCAGCGGATGCCGGGATAGTTGTTCCAGTACCAGGTGCCGCCAAAGTCGCCGCCTTGCTCGACGATCAGGAAATTCTCGACCCCTTCGCGCTGCAGATTGATCGCGGAAAGGACGCCAGCCATGCCCCCGCCCAGAATGAAGACATCAACTTCCTTGGGGCTGTCGCTGTGCCGGACCATCGGAAGGGCGGCCGGATCGGCAGCAAGGTCGGCAAACCGGCCCTCTAGATCGACATACTGGTCCTCGCCATCGGCGCGAAGGCGCTTGTCGCGCTCCTCAAGATATTTGCGCTTTAACGCATCAGGATCGAACCCGAATTCCGCCAGAACGTCACTAGACTTAATCAAGGCAACAACCTCTCGCTTGCGCCTCGCCATCGGGAGGCGCCCTGAATATATAGTCGTCGACGCTCGGCATGCGCCACCGGAGCCTCCCGGCAAGCTGCGCCTGCGCGCCGCGTCGCTTAATGCCAGCCGGTTGCGGTGACTGGACTGCAGCCGCGCCGCGCGACCGCCGCCCATCGTCGCCCGACCTCTACGGGGCTTAATCGATTGACCAGCGCGGCGCAACGCAGAATCGCATACAATCTCTTCCTGTCGTCGATCGCGAGCGATCGACGCTGCCAGCTGCAGGCCTTCTCAGATTAAGCGAGAAATTGTCGAGCCATGCCATAAACCCATCGAATTCAGATGACATCAGCTCGTTCATCGACGTCAACAAGAGTGACCGGGGCGCGCCCCATGATTGAAGCGCGCGCCGGCCTTGTCGTTCAATGTATGCTATCTTCTCAAACGACATCGTAAATGCTTTGTTCGACCTCCCAAGTTCGATCGGCGACAGGCCTTTTTAGGTATGAATGGCGTGCCCCAAAGCCTTGAGCGCACTTTCGTGCATCGCCTCGCCCAGCGTGGGATGCACATGGATGATACTAGCGACATCCTCCAGCACCGCGCCCATTTCCATTAGCGTGGCAAATTGACTGGACTGTTCGGACACATGCTTGCCGACCGCTTGAATGCCCAGGATCCGGTGATCAGCCTTGCGCGCAATCACGCGTACGAAACCACCCGTACCATCTGCGTCCATAGACAGCGCGCGGCCATTGGCGTGGAACGGGAACTGGCCGGTCACGACCTCGACGTCTGCGGGCACCTCGTCCGGCGTGAAGCCAACGCTCACAACTTCAGGTTCGGTGAAGCACACCGCCGCGATCGCCACCGGATCGAACCGACGCCGCTTGCCTGCGATGATTTCGGCCACCATCTCGCCTTGAGCAGATGCCTTGTGCGCAAGCATCGGCTCGCCGACCAGATCGCCGATCGCCCAGACATTGGTCGAAGAGGTCGCGCAGCGATCGTCAACCTTGACGAACGGACCGTCCATCGCCAGCGCCATATTCTCCAGGCCCCAGCCCTGGGTCAGCGGGCGGCGTCCGACCGTTACCAATATCTTGTCGGCAGGCAGGATCACCCGCTCGCCAACATCGGTTTCGACTTCCAGCCCGTCGCCGGCAAGGCCCAGCGCCTTGGCCCCCAGATGGAGCGCGACGCCCGCCTTAAGCATCCAGTTCTTCACCGGATCGGTCAGCTTCGCATCGTAGAGCGGGAGCAGGCGGCCCTGCGCCTCGACGACGGACACGTCGGCGCCAAGCTTTGCAAAGGCGCAGCCCATCTCAAGGCCGATATAGCCACCGCCCACGATCACGAGCTGCTTTGGCACCTGCGCCAACGTCAGGGCGTCGGTCGAACCGATGACCTTCCCTCCGAAGGGGAGGAAGGGGAGTTCGGTCGAAACCGACCCGGTCGCCAGGATCACCTGCTCGGCCTGGATCATCAGCGTCCCCTCAGCGGTCGCGACATTACAGGTCTTGGCGTCGCTGAACGCAGCCCAGCCGGAAACCGTCTTCACCTTCGCCTTCTTGAGCAAACCGACCACGCCGCCGCTCAACCTGTCGACAATTCCGTCCTTCCAGCCGATCGTCTCTGCAAAATCGATCGAGGGCGTGCTGCCCGTGCGGATGCCGAAATGCCCGCCAGCCTCGCTGGAGGCCAGCACCTCCTCATAGACCGACGCGGCATGGATCATCGCCTTGGACGGGATGCAGCCCCGGATCAGGCAGGTGCCGCCCAGCCGATCGGCCTCCACCAGCACGGTGTCCAGCCCGAGCTGACCCGCCCGGATGGCCGCGACATAGCCGCCAGGACCGCCGCCGACGACGAGCACTTTGGGGGTAAGGATTTCAGTCATCGCTCAGTCCATGAAAAGCAGGGCAGGATGTTCGAGCAAACGCTTCATGCGCTGCGCGAACAGCGCGGCGTCATAGCCGTCGACGATGCGGTGGTCGAACGAGCTTGAGATGTTCATCATCTTGCGCACCGTCACGAAGCTGCCCTCCACGACCGGTCGTTCCACCAGCTTGTTCGGGCCGATAATCGCAACTTCGGGGTGGTTGATGATGGGCGTCGTGGTGATACCGCCCAGCGTGCCGAGCGAGGTGATGGTGATCGTCGATCCGCTCAGCTCCTTGCGCTTTGCCGTGCCGTCGCGCGCCGCCTTGCTCAGCCGCCCAAGTTCAGTAGCGCATGCCCAGATATCGAGCGTTTCGGCGTGACGGATCACCGGCACCATCAGGCCTGCGGGCGTCTGCGCGGCGATGCCGACATGGACCCCGGCATATTGGTGCAGCACGCCCTGTTCATCGTCATAGCGCGCATTGATCTGCGGGAAGTCGGGAAGCGCCTTTACCAGCGCGCGGACGAAGAAGGGCAACAAGGTGAGCTTTGGCTGTCCCTCGGTGCGATGGGCGTTAAGGTCGACGCGAAGCTTTTCTAGCTCGGTAAGATCGAACTCCTCGACATAGGCGATGTGGGGGATGCGGCGCTTGGCGTCCTGCATCTTCTCCGCGATCTTGCGGCGCATGCCGATGACGCGGCTGTCCTCCACGCCCTCGCGCGCGGCGTAGCGCAGATCGCCCCCTGCCCCGCCGGCGCCGCCGCTGGCGATGTAGCCGTCCAGATCGTCCGGCGTGATCCGCCCGCCCGGGCCTGTGCCGGGCACGAACTGGAGCGGGATGCCAAGTTCGTGCGCACGGCGGCGCGTCGCGGGCGCGGCAAGCGGCGCAGTGCCCGCAGCTCGGGTGGTAAAGGCCGCAGGCTGCGTCGCGACCTTGGCGCTGGCGGCGACCGGCACGGCGACCGGTTCGGTCGGGACGGTCCGCGGCGGCTCGCTCGGCCTGTAGACGTCCTGCGGTGGCGGTGGCTCCGCGTCGGTTGCAGCAGGCGCCGCGACTTCCGCAACATTGCCCGCTCCCTCGACCTTGATCTCGACAATGACCGCACCGACGGGCTTCATCTCGCCGACCGCACCGTGAATGGCCAATATCGTTCCGTCGACCGGCGACGTCATGTCGACCGTCGCCTTGTCGGTCATGACGTCGACCAGGCTTTGATCTTCCTTGATCACGTCACCTGGCTTTACATGCCAGACGACGATTTCAGCTTCTGCCACGCCCTCGCCCACATCGGGCAGGCGGAAATGGAAAAGGCCCATGGGTCAATACTCCGTCACGCGGCGGAGCGCGGCGACGAGGCGCGCGGGTCCGGGGAAATAGTCCCATTCAAAAGCATGGGGATAGGGTGTGTCCCAGCCGGCGACACGGTCGATGGGGGCTTTTAGATAATCGAAACAGCGCTCCTGCACCAAGGCCGACAACTCGCCGCCGAACCCGCCAAAGCGCGAGGCTTCGTGGAAGATCACGCAGCGGCCGGTCTTGCGCACCGACGCAACAATGGCATCGATGTCGAGCGGCACGATCGAACGCAGGTCGATAAGGTCCGCATCGATCCCCGCTTCCTCTATGCCAGACAGGGCGACATGCACCATCGTGCCATAAGCAAGCACGGTGACATCGCGCCCTTCCCGCACTGTCGCAGCCTTGCCCAGCGGCACGCGATAAAGCCCTTCGGGCACCTCGGCCATCGGGTGACCGGCCCACGTCTTGAGTGCCTGATCATGGCGGCCATCGAAGGGGCCATTATAGAGTCGCTTGGGCTCCAGCACGATCACCGGATCATCCTCTTCGATCGCGGAGATCAGCAGGCCCTTGGCGTCATAGGGATTGGACGGGATCACGGTCTTGAGGCCCGTGATATGCGCGAAAATTGCCTCGGGGCTCTGGCTGTGCGTCTGCCCGCCGAAAATTCCCCCACCATAAGGCGAGCGCACCGTCAGCGGTGCCCAGAACTCGCCGTTGGAGCGGTAGCGCAATCGCGCCGCCTCGCTCACCAGCTGGTCGAACGCTGGCAGGATATAATCGGCAAACTGGATTTCGGCGACCGGACGCAGACCATAGGCGCCCATGCCGATGGCAGTGGCGATGATGCCGCCTTCGGAAATCGGCGCGTCAAAGCAACGGGTGAGGCCATGCTTTTCCTGCAGCTTGTCGGTGACGCGAAAGACGCCGCCGAACTAGCCGACATCCTCGCCAAAGATCAGCACATCGGGATCGTTGGCCAATTTTTCGTCAAGCGCATTGTTTAGCGCCTGGATCATGTTCATCGTCGGCATAGTCGTTCAAATTCCCATTTCGCGCCGCTGTTCGATCACGCGCCAGTCCGGTTCCTTGAACACGCCCTCAAACATTTCTTTCACGCTGGGCTTGGACTTGCCGAGCGTGCCGACGGCCTCGCCTTCCTTGACCGCCGACTTTACCACCTCGTCAAGTTCGGCGATCAGGGCGGCGTGGCGCTCTTCGTCCCACTCGCCCAGCGCGATCAGATGCTGCTTCAGGCGCTCGACCGGATCACCCAGCGGCCAGTGCACCGCCTCGTCGGCGGGGCGATATTTTGTGGGATCGTCGCTCGTCGAATGACCGGCCGCACGATACGTGAAGATCTCGATCAGCGTGGCGCCAAGGTTACTGCGTGCCCGCTCCCCTGCCCATTGCGTCGCGGCCCACACTGCCAGGAAATCATTGCCGTCGACGCGCAGCCCGGGAATGCCATAGGCGAGCGCCTTGGCGGCAAAGGTCGTCTCGTCAGCGCCCGCAATTCCCGCAAAGCTCGAAATGGCCCACTGGTTATTGGTGACGCACAATATGCTGGGGGCGCGATACACCGACGCGAAGGTCAAGGCCTCGTGAAAGTCGCCCTCAGCCGTCGTGCCCTCGCCGATATAGGCCAGCGCGATCTTGTCATCGCCCTTATAGGCTGACGCCATCGCCCAGCCGACCGCATGGCCAAAACGGCTGCCGACATTGCCCGAGAGCGAGTAAAAGCCATAGTTCCTTGCAGAGTAGAGAATGGGAAGCTGGCGCCCCTTGAGCGGGTCCTTGGCGTTCGAGAATATCTGGTTGACCAGATCGACCAACGGATAGCCCCGTGCCATCAACCATCCGAGCACCCGATAGGTCGGAAAGCACATGTCGCCATCTTCGAGCACCATCGACTGGGCGACGGCATAAGCCTCCTCCCCGGTCGATTTCATGTAGAAGCTGGTCTTGCCCTGCCGATGCGCACGGAACAGACGCTCATCAAATGCTCGGGTCAGCAGCATGGTGCTTAGCCCACGCCGCAGCGCGTCGGGCGAAAGGCGCGGGTTCCACGGGCCAACGGCCTGTCCTTCCCCGTTCAGCACGCGGATCAGCGAATAAGGCAGGTCGCGCAGTTCATGCTCGGGCGTCTGGACCTCGGGTCGGCGCAGCGCGCCGGCATCTGGAATAGCATAGCGCGAGAAGTTGGGCAGGTCGCCTGGCCTCGCGACAGGTTCGGGAATGTGCAGGCTCAACCTGGGACGATTCGACATATCCGCTAACGACTCTCCTATGGACCTCGTCCGATTATGCCTTCGAACCTTTGGAACATCAGCAACTGATTGCGCCGCCAATCAGGTCTTTGTGAGAAGATAATTCCGCGCTAGACGCCCTGTATGAAAGAAAGTCCCATAGATGCCTTTGATCGAAAAATCTTGATCGCCCTTCAGGAATATTCCGACATCTCAATCGCGAAACTGGGTGAGCGCGTCGGCCTGTCGCAGACGCCCTGCTGGCGACGGCTCAAGCGCATGCAGGACGAGGGCCTCATCCAAAAGCGCGTATGGCTTCTCGACCCCGGGCGGCTGGGCCTCGATGTCAACGTGTTTGCCGAGGTCAAACTCAAGCAGCATGACGAACAAACGCTGGAAGCTTTCGAGCAAGGAACGCGCGAGCGCTCGGAAATCGTGGAATGTTTTTCCATGAGCGGACAGAGCGACTATCTGCTGCGGGTGCTGGTCAGCAGCGTCGCCGACTATGAAAAGCTGCTCAAGAAGGTGCTGCTGCATCTGCCCGGCGTCGGGTCGATCAATTCCAGCTTCGCGCTGCAAACCGTGAAACTGACGACCACATTGCCGATCTGAGGCGCAGTCCAAGGCCGGCCGCCCCGATCGTTCGGCCGCGCCTAGTCTTGCAATCCGATGATGCGCCGCGCCTGCACCAGATGCGGGCGGTCGATCATCCGGCCGCCCAGTTTGAGCGCGCCGACGCCGGGATTTGCGGCAAAGGCTTCGATCACGGACCGGGCATGGGCGATGTCCGCCTCGGTCGGGGTGAAGCCGTCATTGATGATCCTCACCTGTGCGGGATGGATCGCCATCATGCCGGTAAAGCCGTCGCGTCGCGCACGGGCGACATAGGCGGCCAGCGCGTCCGGAGCGTCGATGCGGGGGAACACGGTTTCGATCGCCTGCGTGGCCGCGGCATGCGCGCCAAACAGGGTCAGGCTGCGCACCATCTCATAGGGCGAGGTATAGCTGCCATCGCTCTCGCGTGAAGTGGCCGCGCCGATCGCCGCAGGCAGATCTTCTGCCCCCCAGGTGAGGCCGGCGAGATGCGAAGCTACGGCGCCATAGCTGCCCAGCTGGAAAATCGCGGACGGGGTCTCGGTGGCAATGGGCAGGATCGGCAGCGACGCGCCGTCCAGCAACGCGCACAGTGCCTCGACGCTGGCCGCCCCTTCCGCCTTGGGCAACATCAAGCCATCGGGTCGACCCGGCAGGACGGCAGCCAGATCGGCGCGGGTCAGATCACCGTCCAGCGGGTTGACGCGTACGAAGGTCTTGCACCCTGCCCTGTCCTCCGCCAGCCAGTCCGCAATGGCCGCCCGGCCTGCATCCTTCTTCTCGGCGCTGACGCTGTCCTCCAGGTCGAGGATCAACGCGTCGGCCCCCGATGCCGCAGCCTTGGCGAAACGTTCCGGCCGGTCGGCGGGCACGAAGAGCAGCGAGCGCAGCTTCATGCCGCGCTGCCCCGGATCAGCGCCATGCGCAGGCACTGGCAGACGATATCGCCGCGCTGGTTGATGAGGCGATGGGTGAAGGTGACGATGCCAGCGCCCGGACGCGACTTGCTTGACTTAAGGTCGGTGATTTCCGTTTCCGCGCGCAGCGTGTCGCCGATGAAAACCGGCTTTGGCATGACGAGCTTGTCATAGCCAAGGTTCGCGACTAGCGTGCCAAGCGTCGTATCCGCCACCGACAGGCCGATCATCAGCGCGAACGTGAAGGTGCCGTTGACGAGTATCTGGCCAAACTCGCTCGCCTTCGCCGCCTCCGCGTCGATATGCAAAGGCTGTGAATTATGCGTCATCGTCGAGAAAAGGAGATTGTCGGTCTCCGTGACGGTGCGGCGGAGTTCGTGGGTCAGGGTATCGCCGATGGCCCACTGGTCAAAATATCTGCCTACCATCAAACCGCCTCCGCCTTGTCGATCTTCACCAGCAGCGCGCCTTCGCTGACCTGCCCTCCTTCGCTGGCGTTCAACTGTAGGATGGTGCCGTCAAAGGGCGCGACCAGGCTGTGCTCCATCTTCATGGCTTCAAGGGTGAGAAGCTTTTGCCCCTTTGTGACCGCAGCGCCGGCTGCCACCGCGACGGCGATGATGCGGCCAGGCATCGGCGAGAGGATCGCGCCGTCGGACGCATCTGCGCCGGCTGCGCCACCGGCGCGAAACGGCTGAAGGCGCCAGACCTGACCGCTTTCGGCGACCAGCACGTCATCCTGCGCTACGCCTTCGCCTTCGCGCGGATCATAGGCTACCGTCACTGCCTCACCATCGAGCAGGAAGCTGCCTTCCCGCTTGAGCGGCGCGTTGAGGCGAAAGCCGCCAAGGCCGCCCCCCGTACCCAAAGCAGCGGCGGCGTCTGCCAGCGCTTCGTTGCTGGGGCGCGTCGGCGGCATCAGCGCGTCGCCTTCGCGAGCGATGAAGCCGGTGTCGAGGCGCGCGGCGGCGAAATCCGGGTGGATGAGCGCCTTCACCAGGAAGCCGGCATTGGTCTTGAGGGGCCAGACCGCGCTGTGATCCAGCGCCTCTGCCAGCCGTTCGCGCGCAGCATCGCGGGTCGGGCCATGGGCGATAACCTTGGCAATCATCGGGTCATAGAAGGGCGAGATGTCCGCGCCCTGTTGGACGCCGGTATCGATGCGGCAGCCCTCGCCCAATTCAAACGTGTCGAGCGTGCCGATCGACGGCAGGAATCTCTTCACCGGATCCTCGGCATACAGGCGCGCTTCCATCGCCCAGCCGTTGATCGACAGCTCCTCCTGACGCTTCGGTAGCGGTTCGCCCGACGCAACGCGCAGCTGCCATTCGACCAGATCCTGGCCCGTAATCTCCTCGGTCACGGGATGTTCGACCTGAAGCCGCGTGTTCATCTCCATGAACCAGATGTGGTCGGCGCGCAGCCCTTCGGACCCATCGGCGATGAACTCGATCGTGCCGGCGCCGACATAGTCCACTGCCTTGGCGGCGTTGACCGCCGCCTGGCACACCGCTGCGCGCGTTTCCGCGTCCATGCCGGGCGCAGGCGCTTCCTCGATCACCTTCTGGTGTCGGCGCTGGAGCGAGCAGTCGCGCTCGAACAGATGGACGATATTGCCGTGCTTGTCGCCGAACACCTGCACCTCGATATGGCGCGGGTTCGTGACCCATTTTTCGAGCAGCACCTGGTCGTTGCCGAAGCTCGACGCCGCCTCCCGCTGGCAGGAAAGGAGCGCGTCAGCGAAGTCGCCTGCCGCATCGACCTTGCGCATACCCTTGCCGCCACCGCCAGCGATCGCCTTGATCAGCACGGGATAGCCTATGCTGTCGGCCTCCGACTTCAGGCGCTCCGGACTTTGGTCGTCGCCCAAATAGCCGGGCGTTGTCGGAACGCCCGCATCCTGCATCAGCTTCTTGGCCGCGTCTTTCAGCCCCATGGCAGTGATCGACGCGGGGTTGGGACCGACCCAGACCAGCCCTGCATCCATCACCGCCTGCGCGAATTCGGCATTTTCGGAGAGGAAGCCGTAGCCCGGATGGATCGCCTCCGTCCCGGTATCCTTGGCGGCGGCGATGATCCTGTCGCCCAGCAGGTAGGACTCGCGGACCGGCGAAGGACCGATATGGACCGCCTCGTCCGCGGAGCGGACATGCAGGGCGTTCGCATCCGCGTCGGAATAGACGGCCACGGTGCGGATGCCGAGCTTCCGCGCGGTGCGGATGATCCGGCAGGCGATTTCGCCGCGATTGGCGATAAGAAGGGACTGGATCATCACGCTTACATCCTGAAAATGCCGAATTTCGACGCTTCGGGCACCGGCGCGTTCAACGCCGCCGCAAGAGCAAGGCCCAACACGTCGCGCGTCTGTGCAGGATCGATAATGCCATCGTCCCACAGGCGCGCCGTGGCATAATAAGGATTGCCCTCATGCTCATATTTCTCGCGGATCGGCGCCTTGAAGGCCTCGGCCTCCTCGGGCGCCCATTTCTTGGCGTCGCGGTGAACCGTCGCCAGCACCGATGCCGCCTGTTCCCCACCCATCACCGAGATGCGGGCATTGGGCCAGGTAAAGAGGAAGCGCGGCTGATAGGCGCGCCCGCACATGCCGTAATTGCCCGCGCCGAAGCTGCCACCGATCAGCACCGTGATCTTGGGCACGCTGGCTGTCGCCACCGCCGTCACCAGCTTCGCGCCGTTCTTGGCGATCCCTTCCGCCTCATATTTGCCGCCGACCATGAAGCCGGAGATATTCTGGAGGAAGAGCAGCGGAATACGCCGCTGGCAGGCAAGCTCAATGAAATGGGCGCCCTTGACCGCGCTTTCCGAGAACAGCACGCCATTGTTCGCAAGGATCGCCACCGGAATCCCCCAGATATGGGCAAAGCCGCAAACCAGCGTGGTGCCGTACAGCGCTTTGAACTCGTGGAATTCGGAGCCATCGACAATTCGGGCAATCACCTCGCGCACATCATAGGGCGCACGCACATCCTGAGGCACGATGCCGTAAAGCTCCGACGGATCGAACTTGGGCGGCACCGGCGCATGCAGATTGAGGTCCGGCTTGAAGTCCGGTTGCAGCGTTGAGACGATGTCACGCACAATCGACAGCGCATGCTCGTCATTTTCCGCGACATGGTCGACCACGCCGGACTTACGGCCATGCAGCTCGCCGCCGCCCAGATCCTCTGCGCTGATGACTTCGCCCGTCGCCGCCTGTACCAATGGCGGCCCGGCGAGAAAGATCGTGCCCTGATTGCGCACGATCACCGTCTCGTCCGACATGGCCGGTACATAGGCGCCGCCGGCGGTACACGATCCCATCACACAGGCGATCTGGGGGATGCCCCGCGCACTCATGTTCGCCTGATTATAGAAGATGCGGCCGAAATGCTCGCGATCGGGGAAGACCTCTGCCTGGTTGGGCAGGTTTGCGCCGCCGCTATCGACGAGATAGACGCAGGGCAGCCGGTTTTCTAGCGCAATCTCCTGCGCGCGCAGATGCTTCTTGACGCTGACGGGATAGTAGGTCCCGCCCTTCACCGTCGCGTCATTGCAGGCGATCATCACCTGCCGGCCGGAGACATGGCCGATACCGGCAATGATGCCCGCGCCGGGCACCTCATTGTGGTAGAGGCCATTGGCGGCGAGCTGGCCGATCTCAAGGAACGGCGAGCCCGGATCGAGCAGCCGCTCGACGCGGTCGCGGGGCAGCAGCTTGCCCCGAGCGGTGTGCTTGGCGCGGGCGCTTTCCGAACCTCCTTGCGCCGCATCCGCGACCTTGGCCTTGAGTTCCTGGACTAGCGCAGCATTGTGCGCGGCGTTGGCGCGGAAGCCTTCGTTCTGGGACGAAAGCTTCGTGTCGAGAACAGGCCCGCTCATGCCCCGATCAACTCCCGGCCGATCAGCATGCGGCGAATTTCGTTGGTTCCCGCGCCGATGTCGAGCAGCTTGGCGTCGCGCATGTAGCGCTCGACTGGCCAATCCTTGGTATAGCCCGCGCCGCCCAGCGCCTGCACTGCTTCTAAAGCGGTCTTCATGGCATTTTCCGAAGCCAGCAGGATCGCGCCGGCAGCGTCGAAACGCGTCGTCTTGCCCGCATCGCAGGCCTTGGCAACGGCATAGACATAGGCACGCGCCGAATTGAGCGCGACATACATATCCGCGATCTTCGCCTGCATGAGCTGGAAGGCGCCGATCGGCTTGCCGAACTGCTTGCGCTCACGGACATAGGGCAGGACCACGTCGAGACAGGCCTGCATGATGCCGAGCTGAATGCCCGACAGTACGGTCCGCTCATAGTCGAGGCCCGACATCAGCACCCCTGCGCCCCCATTGAGCGGCCCCATGATATTCTCTTGCGGCACCTCACAATTCTCGAACACCAGTTCAGCCGTCGGCGATCCGCGCATCCCGACCTTCGCGATTTTCTGGCCGATCGAGAAGCCCTTCATGTCCTTCTCGATGAGGAAGGTGGTGATGCCTCTAGACCCTTCGCCCGTTTTGGCATAGACGACCAGTGTGTCCGCATAGGCGGCGTTGGTGATCCAGAATTTCGTGCCATTGAGGATGTAAAGATCACCCTTCTTCTCGGCCTTGAGCTTCATCGACACAACGTCGGAGCCAGCACCAGCCTCGGACATGGCGAGGGAGCCAACATGCTCGCCTGAAATCAGTTTGGGAAGATATTTGGCCTTCTGCGCTTCATTGCCCCAGCGGCGGATCTGGTTGACGCAAAGGTTCGAGTGGGCGCCATAGCTCAGGCCAATGGACGCTGATGCGCGGGCCACTTCTTCTTGCGCGACGACATGTTCCAGATAGCCAAGCCCCAGGCCCCCATCCTCTTCCGGCACGGTGATGCCGTGCAGGCCCAACTCGCCCATCGCCGGCCACAATTCCCGCGGGAACCAGTCCTTTTCGTCGATCTCAGCGGCCAGGGGCGCGATCTTGTCGGTTGAAAAGCGGGCCGCGCTATCGCGGATCATGTCGGCATTATCGCCGAGCGCAAAATTGAAATCGGTCATGGGAGCTCTCTCCTTCCATCCCGAAATACCGCCGCCAGTCACAAGTGAAAAATTGAAGTTAGGTAAGAAGTTTATATACCGTACCTATGATCGACCGCTATCTGATCCGCTATTTCCTGGCCGTCGTCGAGCAAGGCAACTTTTCCCGTGCTGCGAGCCATTGCAATGTATCGCAGCCCACACTTTCGGTAGGCATCGCCAAGCTGGAAAAGGCCATCGACCGCCGACTGTTCGTCCGGACCAACCAGCGGGTGGAGTTGACCGAAGCAGGTACCCGCTTTCTTGTCCACGCCCGCAGGATCGAGCAAGAATTCAACAATGCGCTCACCATGCTGGGCATGGCGCCCCAGCAGGATTCACTTCGGCTCGGCATTTTGCACAGCATCTCCAGCGCCGCGATCGCAAAGGCTGGTCGGCACTATCGGGCAAACTCCAACGGGCAGATCGAATTGACGTTCGCGAGCGAGCGTGAACTGCTGGGCCAAATGACGCGCGGCAGATTGGATGCAATGTTGACGATCATTCGGCCAGCTATTCAGGATTTTCCCTCGCAGGAGGTGCTGGACGAAGGCTATGCCATGGTATTGGCCTCCGATCATTCGCTGGCCGACAGGCGCGCATTGCACGCGGAGGAACTGGCCAGCGAGGTCATGATCGTGCGTCGCCATTGCGAGATATTGTCGCAGACGAGCCGCTACTTTCTCGAACGGGGCGTGCGGCCCCATTTTTCGCTTCGCACCATCAATGACGAGCGTGCGCTTGAGATGGTGCGGGCGGGTCTTGGTATCACGGTCATGCCCGACAGCCATCACGCGAGCGGCGTGCGCCACATCAAGCTAACCGGGTTCGAGCATCGCAGGACCCTCGGCTTTTACACCGCGACCAAAAAGCATGGCACGCATCCGCTGTTTGGCGCGATTACGGAAGTTCTCCAGGGGCAGGTGTCAATGCCGGAGAATGAGTGAAGAAAAGCGAGATACTATCGTGACAATAATGTCTGCCTCTGGATAATCCGACATATAACCTTCGGCCTCAGCAGTACGAACATTCGCACGAACATATTAGGACAGAAGTCCTGTTCAGGAATGCTCGAGATTCGATCAGTGTGCTCGCAATCGGCTCGGCCGCTTGTCCGCCTCACTTTGGCATGAGCCTGGCAGAGCTGTCAAAGCGCCGCATGGGTGCCAAGACTGTCGATAGCGGATCCTATGTTTAGGTTTCAGGCTGGAAGAACTGGGACTGTGCCTTGAGAAAAATATGCCCATGACGCCGGAAACCAGACGCAATTCGGCCCGTTGGGTCGCAATATGACCCATATGACCAGACTTGGTTCCGCACCGTGGCCATCCATCCGATGGGTGGACGCCAATCCAAGCTGGGAGTGCTGACCGGCGCAGACGACACGATTCTCGCATCCATGTCATGGTCGGCGGCGGCCCGCTGCATCGCCTCAAGCTGCGGGTATTCCCGGACTTGGAGATTGCGAAGGCAAGGCGTTCCACACCGGTAGATGGGACTATGGCTGTACCAGTGGCGAAGCCTATGGCAATCCGGACGGGCTGCGCAGCGAGCGCGTCCCGTTGGTCAGTATCGGCGCGACCGGCATCCAGGTCATGCCCCATTTCGCGGAAACAGCCGAGCATCTCTATGTCTTCTAGCGCACACCCCGGGCAGTAGACCGGCGCAACAATCCGCCCTCCGACAGACAGTGGTTCGAATACCAGGAAAACGTTTGGCAGCAGCGTTGCATAGACAACTTCGAGCCTAAGCTGATGGGTCTGAAAGCGGCGAGTAATCTGGTCGCCGACTGCTGGACCGACGACCCCAAATTACTTGGCCTCCTAAGCGAGTCGCGGAACGAGGGTATTCAGAACGCGCCAGTCGAGGAGCGGATGCAAATGGCCGACTAGTTCACGATGCAGAATCTGCGCTCCTTCTTCGAAGACCAGATCGACGTCCCGAAAATGGGCGGAAGCCTGAAGCCTTGGTATAATCTGCTATGTAAGCGCCCCCTATTCAGCGCCGAAATTTATGAACCTTCAACCGTCCCAACGTGTCGCTGGTCGACAGGCACGGCTAAAGTGTGGAGCGCATCACGCGGCGCCGCAATCGCGGACGGTCAATCCTAGCCGGTCGATTGCGTCATCTTCGCGACGAGTTTTCAGCAGGGAGCCTATTCCTACAAGTCGGGCGGCTACACGCTGCGCGGCCGGAACGGCGTCGACATGGCTGATCGATGGGCGCAGGGACCGCGGACCGTGCATGGCACCAAGACGTCAGGTGTCCCCAACTTCCACATTGTCGGCACATATACCCAGGCCTCGCAGTCCTTCAGCTACTCCCATGTCACGATGTTTCAGGCCGCGCACGCCGCCAAGATTGTTGCCAAGTGCCTGCGCGAGGGTATCCGCACGTTCGAAGTGACGGAAGCGGCTGAGGAGAAGTGGCAGGACGCCCTGTGCGCCAAGCGCCCCCCGACCAAACAGTTCGAGGCGGATTGTACGCCGGGCTATTTCAATAATGAGGGCAAGCAGGACGGCTCGGCAACCTTGCTCGGCGGCATGTATGGTGGTGGTCCTTTCGAATATGTAAGTTGTCGATAACCTTCCTTGATCGACAGTCCGCGCCCCGAAATTGGACTTATCGAGCTGCCGATCAAAGTCCATTTAAAGCTGACGCTTGGGCGCTTTTCCTCTATTCGTAATGCTCGGCCGATTCGAACCGACGATTCCCCAATTCAGATGCGGCTCAACTCAACCCGCCTCGATAGCAATCACCCAAGCTTCGATACAAAGGACACGAACCAAATCGTCGCATTAAGACCCCTATGTTTATCCGGTCGCTAGAGCAGAATCCGATCACTCTGGCTCATACCCGGTGGCAGTAAAGTAATTTGCGCATTCTTCGGGAGTGAAGCGGGGCAGTGCCTCGCGAATTGCATCCCATAGGTCGGGGACGGTTCGGGCGGCGGCTTTCC
Organism: Sphingobium sp. TomTYG65; assembly: GCF_055395525.1. Taxonomy (NCBI): domain Bacteria; kingdom Pseudomonadati; phylum Pseudomonadota; class Alphaproteobacteria; order Sphingomonadales; family Sphingobiaceae; genus Sphingobium; species Sphingobium sp. TomTYG65. The sequence continues at coordinate 256,513 of NZ_AP027332.1, forward strand.
GCAGGATGGCCTTGAGCTTCGAGAAGGCATTTTCGATTGGATTGAAGTCGGGGCTGTATGGCGGCAGGAACAGCATTCGCGCCCCGACTGCTTCGATGGCTTCACGGGCCGCCATCGTTTTATGAGCTGGCAGATTGTCGAGGATGACGATGTCGCCGGGACGCAGCGTTGGCGCCAGAACCTGCGCTGCATAGGCAGCGAACCATTCGCCAGTCATGGGACCGTCCAAGACCATGGGTGCGGTCATGCCCGTTAGGCGCAGCGCGCCGGTGAAGGTGGTGGTTTTCCAATGACCGTGCGGAATTGGGGAGCGACAGCGCATGCCGCGCTGGGCCCGTCCACGCAGACGCGCCATTTTCGTCGATGCGCCGGTCTCATCGATGAACACCAACCGTTCCGGGTCGAGATCAGGTTGGGCCTTAAACCATGCGCGTCGCCGCGCGAGAACGTCGGGCCGCTCCTGCTCGCTGGCGTGCGCTGTTTTTTTCACGGTCATTGAGTGACGATCAAGAAAACGCCAGATCGTGCTCGGCGCAAATACGGCCCCATGCTGCGCTCGAAGCATCTCGGCAAGTTCAACAAGCGTGATGTCCACCTGCTCCTCGACCGCACCGAGAATAATGTCGCGATGGGCTTCAATCCGCCGCGACCGCATGTCGCCGCCTTGCCGCTTCGCCCGCGTCGATCCAGTCTCCCGCCATTCGCGAACCCAACGGATCGCGCTCGCCGCCGCAACTCCAAAACGCTCAGCTGCTGCGCGCCGTGACAGGCCCCCGTCAACCGCCGCAATCACCCGCGAACGTAAATCTCGAGATAGACTTCGTCATGCCAGGCTGACCTCCTTGTCCAGCTGACATCTTGAATCAGATTTCCCAACGAAAAGGAATCGTCCAGATTCAGTTAGGTCGGATTATGCTCTAGCAGATTGGGGCCGCTATCCAGCAGCTCCAGGGGCTGACGCAAACGGAACAGATCATGTGTGCCTTCCTTTCAGTCAACACTGCAAGTTCGGCTCCGTCTCGATTTTAAGCCGAGCGGAATGACGCGGGCTAATGCTCCAAAGAAGAAGAAAGTGACAGTTTGCAAGTTCAGTGCAGCCTCGACCCCTGGCCGCTCAGTTCCTTTGCGATGGAACCGACCATGTCCTTGGCGTCGCCGAACAGCATCTGGGTGTTGGCGTTGTAATAGATCGGATTGTCGATCCCGGCGAAGCCAGCGTTCATCGAGCGCTTGATGACGAAGACCGACTTGGCGCGGTCCGCCTCGATGATCGGCATGCCTGCGATCGCGCTCTTGGGATCGTCGCGGGCCGAGGGTTCACCGTGTCGTTCGCGCCGATGATGACGGCGACATCCGCCTGAGGCAGTTCGGGGTTGATGTCGTCGAGATCGACCAGTTGCTCATAGGGCACATTGGCTTCGGCCAGCAGCACGTTCATGTGGCCGGGCATGCGGCCCGCCACCGGATGGATCGCGAACTTGACGTCCACGCCCTTCTTGGTGAGCGCCTGATAGAGTTCGCTGACCTTGTGCTGCGCCTGGGCGACGGCCATGCCATAGCCCGGGATGATGACGACGGTGCTGGCATTTTCCAGCTGCATCGCGGCTTCTTCGGCCGAGGCGGAGCGGACGACGCGGTCGTCCTTGCCGCCCGCAGCGCCTGCGACCACCGTGCCGAAGCCGCCGAACATGACGTTCGCGAAGCTGCGGTTCATCGCCTTGCACATGATGACCGCGAGGATGAAGCCCGACGCGCCGTCAAGCGCGCCCGCCACGATCAGCAGCTTGTTGCCAAGCGCAAAGCCCATGGCCGATGCGGCAAGACCCGCATAGCTGTTCAACAGCGCGATGACGGTCGGCATGTCCGCGCCGCCGATCGGGATGACGAGCAGGATACCGAAGAGCAGCGCCAGCGCGACGAAGGCCGGGAACAGCCAGGTCTGCGTGGGGTCGAGGGCCAGCATGATCGCGATTACCACCGCGGCCAGCGCCACGCCGCCATTGACGATGCGCTGTCCGGGGAAGGACACCGGACGGCTGCCCATCAGTTCTGCAGCTTGGCGAAGGCGATGACCGAAGCGGTGCAGGTCAGGAAACCCAGCGCCATTTCGAACATCAGCGCCCACAGCACGAAGCTGCCCGCATATTCGGCATGGGCATGCTTATAATATTCAGCCGCGCCGATCAGGCCGACGGCGAGCGCGCCGAAGGCGTGGGAGATGGCGGTCCGCTGCGGGATCGCCGTCATCGGCATGAGGAGCGCCATCGGGATACCCGCAGCCGCGCCTGCGATCATGGCGATGATGATCAGGTTGTAATCGACGACCTCATGCTGGACGAGGGCACCGATGATGGCGATGACCATGCCGATCTCGCCCGCGCGCACGCCGCGCCGGGCAGTCGAAGGATGGCTCATCCACATCAGCGAGAGGATGAACAGGGTCGATGCGGCAATCGCCGCGAAAGGAACGAAAGCGTCCATCGGTTACTTCCCCCGCGGCTTGAACATCTTGAGCATGCGATCCGTGATCATGAAACCGCTGACCAGGTTCACGGTCGCGCAGAACACCGCCACAAAGCCCAGCGTCTTGGCGAGAGGCGTCGCGCCTTCTTCACCCGTGATCGTAATCGCCCCCACGATGACCACGGCCGCGATCGCGTTGGTCAGCGACATCAGCGGCGAGTGCAGCAGTGGCGACACTTTCTTGATCAGCTGAAAACCGACGAAAGCCGCCAATATGAAGACGAACAGATAGTCCGAATTAAGCGCACTCAAGGATCTTCTCCCCCAACAATCTTTCATGGACGACCTTGCCGCCCTGCGTCAGGCGGATGGCGTTGCCGATTTCCTCGTCCAGCACCGGCGCATTCTGTTCCTTGTTCCAAAAGGCCGAGAGGAAATTGTAGAGGTTACGGGCGAACAGGGCCGACGAGTCTGCAGCGAGGCGCGAGGGCACATTCTTGTGACCCACGATCTTCACGCCCTGGCGTTCGACCACCTGGCCCAGCACCGCGCCCTCAACATTGCCGCCCTGCTCCACCGCCAGATCGACGATCACGCTGCCCGGCCGCATCGTCGCGATCTGCGCATCGGTGATGAGGCGCGGCGCGGGCTTGCCCGGGATCAGCGCTGTGGTGATGACGATATCCTGCTTGGCAATGTGGTTGGATACCAGTTCGGCCTGCGCCTTCTGATATTCGTCCGACATCTCGGTGGCATAGCCGCCCTTGCCTTCGCCTTCGATGCCAGCGACGCTTTCGACGAACACCGCCTTGGCGCCAAGGCTCTCGATCTGCTCCTTGGTCGCGGAGCGGACGTCGGTCGCCGACACCTGCGCACCCAGACGCTTGGCAGTTGCGATCGCCTGAAGCCCTGCGACGCCCACGCCCATGATAAATGCCTTGGCCGGCGAGACAGTGCCTGCCGCGGTCATCATCATCGGGAAGGCCCGGCCATATTCATAAGCCGCGTCCAGCACAGCCTTGTAACCGGCAAGGTTCGACTGCGAGGAAAGAATGTCCATCGACTGCGCGCGCGTGATGCGCGGCATGAATTCCATGGCCAGCGCTTCATAGCCCGCAGCTGCATAGGCATCGACACGCGCCCGCTCGACAAAGGGGTTCAGCCCCGCGACGATCCACGCACCGGGCTTGGCGCCGCCGATGCTGGCCACTTCAGGACCCTGCACACCCAATATGATGTCTGCGTCAGCGACCGTTGCCGCCCGATCGGCGACCGTCGCGCCCATCGCGGCATAGTCGGCATCGGCGATGGCGGCGGAGAGACCCGCGCCAGCTTCCACAGCGACATCGGCGCCAAGCGCCTTGAACTTCTTGACTGTTTCCGGCGTACCGGCAACGCGGCGCTCATCAAGAGCCATTTCTTTTACGATGCAGATCTTCACCTGCTCTACTCCATAAAAAAGGGCCACGTCATTCATGCGCGCTTAGCCTCTAAAAGACCGACGCGTTCTATAAATGCGCTTGTTATCACCTTCTGTGCTCCCCTTATACTGGGTATGGGCGGATGTCGGCATAATTATGTGCACATATCTCCGCGTGTACAACGGGCGGTGCCCTCCGACGCGAAAATTGGCTAAAGGTCACTCGTCGTTCCGAGGAGCATGATGAGCAAACGTCCGCAAAATACCCGCGAGGGCCTAGTGACCGCAGCAGTGGCGAAGCTGCGGGACATGATTGTCCAGCAGCCGCCCGAAACACAGATCGGCTCACTTCCTGATGTTGCCAAAATCCTTGGGGTCGGCATTGTCACCGTGCAACAGGCTGCGCGGGTTCTGGAGCATGAAGGTTTTCTGAAGGTCCGTCGCGGACCTGGCGGCGGCTATTATGGCACGCGGCCCGATGCAGAAGGGCTGAGCCAAGCCATTTCCGGTTTTCTCGCGATGCATCACTCAGCACATCCCGAGGCGATCGATATCATCACCCTACTCGATTGCGAACTGATGGCAGCAGCCGCGCTGGCCAAGGACGAGGTGCTTCGGAAGAAACTGGCGGAGCTGGTGCAGTCCGTTGATGAACGCAACACCGCGCACCAGCGCGGCGCATTCGATCAGGCCATGCTTGATATTCTCTATCTCATGGTGGACCGGCCGTTGATGGAGTTGCTGTCGCGCGTCGCAGTGCATCACTACGCCGAATATCCTCGTGGACCCGTATATAGCGGCGACGAAGGTAAAAAGCGTTGGAAGCGCGAACGGCGTGCGATCATATCTGCAATTCTCGATGGCGATTCGGAGCGAGCCCGATTTGAAGCGCAGAGACGACGCCGGGAGATCATGCGTCGGCTACACGCTGATGTATAAAACGCGAAAAGACGGCGCGGATCTCGAGCACTTGCCACAGACGTGACCAAATCCGCATAAGCAAACCCTTACTGCTTTGACTCGCCAGGACCAGAGGAGGGTTCTACCGAGAGGTATCTCTGCCGCCCTCGCCTCGAAAAGTCGGACGTCACTCCCCCGAATAACTGACGATCACCACATTGCCCCGCTCGCCTTTGGTAATCGGGAGGCGGCATTGCGCGCTTTGCCCATTGCCGACAGCATCGCGGTTTCGCTGAACAGAAAGTCGGAGCTCGTCTGCATTCCCTCAGCGGCAAAGCGGTTGCGGTAAAAGGCCGCCACCGTTGCTGCATCGTAGCTGGTGGCGAGGCGCACTTCGTGCGTGGCTTCGCCGCCGACTGACCCGCTATTGACCGACTGGATCTTGGCGGCCGGATACAGCAGTGCAAACGACGGCATCGCAAAACTCGCCGGGGCGGCTGTACGACCGGCTCGGACTTGGTGCGGAACGGCCGGCTGCTCTTCCTATTTGCTGGTGCACGACGACGCGGCGGTCTGCTGCTCCGCAGGCTCCCAGGCGCTCAGCACCGCCAGCCGATCATCAGCAAGATCCGCACGCGTCTCTTCCATAATTACCACATCGTTAGGCTAACCGATGCCGGAAAGTCGGGGACGTTTTCGAGTGCCGCTTGTCCGCGGTGCAGCCCTGCCGAACGGAATGGTCGCAGCCGTCCCTTTAAGCCTGACCAGCCTGATCGGCCGCCGAGCGATCCTCCCCGCCCCGCACGCGCCCGAGCACCCTGGCGGCCGCATTGCTGCCGGCCGCCAGGTCGCGCGCATAGCGCAGCGCCGTCGTAGGCGAGGACCAACGCAAGGCGAGCGCGATGCCGGAGCCATCTTCGCCGGCCGCAAACAGGTCCTGGGTCAGCCCGACCCGGAACGAGTGTGCGCTGAGCGACGCCAGGGTTTGGCCTTCAACGCCGGGCTCGAGCTCGATCAGTCCCGCATCGATCGCGTGCAGCACGCGGCGGCGCAGGATCGCCACCACCCCCTGGCGGGTGAGCGCCTTGGCGCCCACATAATGGCGCACGCTCGGCTGCCCCTCCCCCGCAGCGTCGCGCGTCAGCACATGGATGCGACGGAACAGCGGCCCGTCGTGGAGATCGCTGGCATGCAGCCAGGCCGAGAGCCGCGCCATCGTGTCGGGTGAGAGCCAGGCCAAGGCCCCCTTCCCGTCCTGGTCGGTTTTGGAATGGCGGATAGTGAGGCGGCCGGTGCGGTCGGGCTTGCGCGCGACGTCCACGACGGTCGCGCCAATCAGTTCGGAGACCCGCAATCCCGCATCATAGGCCAGCGACAGCAGCGCGGCATCGCGCAGACCAATCCAATCTCCGCCGCAGCTGTCGAGCAGCGCGCGCAGCGTCACCCCCGTCGGCGCGCTTTCCGCCTCGCTCATTGCTGCGCCATAGCGCAGCGGCGCCGCCTGGCGCTGAGGCGCGCGCTTGGCCCGGCGCAGGCCCTTCAGCGTATCGCGCACCATCCCCGCCTGGGTTGGCAGCGGCTCACTCTCGCCAAAGCCGAGGATCCGGTGCATCCGCGCGATGCTGGCGAGCCGGCGCGCGAGCGTTGCGGCTTTGGCGGGCTTGCGCTTGGCGGTGCCGAGCCAGCGCAGATAATGGACCAAGGTGTCGGGGCTCGCCGGCACCGCCTGGAGCGGCGGCTTCTGCCGCCCACACCAGCGCAAGAAGCAGCGCAGGTCGGCAAGGACCGCCGCCTTGGTCGCTGGCGCCATCGCCCCGGCGGCCGCCTCGAGCGCGAGCTGGCTGGCCCGGCTGCCGTCGATCAAACCGCCATGGAGGCGCAGCATCATCGCCAGGGGCACGGGCGAAGCCTTAGCGACAAGAGGATCTGAAGCGGATTCCACGAAAGTTTTCCTCGACGAAAAAGCGCCTTTCGGCAACCTCGATTTTACCATAAGCTCCGATTATGGGAAATTCGCGTTTTTGGCGCTCGTCTAGATAGAATACCAAAGCAAGACTTTAGTATACTCGGTCTTGACCGCACCTTGCGCTCCGGCTAGCCCCAACGGCGAGGAGGCTGCCCGTGCGCACCGCGATTGACGTCCTTCCCATCGCCTTTCGCTTGGGTCAGCTTGACGCGCTGGCGCGCACCCTGCTCGCCTCCCCTGCCCTCTACAGCCCGGAAATGCGGGCTTCTTTCCATCTGCGCTGCCTCGCCCGCGCGTGGGAGCAGTATCGCCAGGACCGCGCCATCAGCCTCGGCGCGCAGCTAATCGGCGCGGAGTGCGCGGCCGAGCGCAACGCCTTCCTGACGCTGCTCGAGCGCGCCTTGCCGGACCGCATGCATCCCCTCGCCCAAGCGATCGGCGCGGTGCGCCGGCTCGCCATTCGTCCCCTCGCCAGCGAAGCCGCCGCAGCGGCCGAGATTGTCGCCGCCAGCGCCGGCACGTTAGATGCCGTGCTCGCCGCCCTCACCGATCCGGTGCTGCCTTCGGCTTCACTCGAACGGCTGCTCGCGCTCATCGACCGGTTTCGCACGTCAACCGCGATCGACGATGACCCGCTCTCAGCCACCGCTCTCACCCCTTGCTGGGCGGTGAACCTCGCTGCCGCAGCAAACAGCCAGGCTTTTCATCTCAGCGCGACCCCCCTCCCCTGCCCCGGCATCGTTCAACGCCGCTTGTTCCGCGCCGACCGCTCGCCCGAGGACCGCCGGTCCGACGCAGCCGAGATCCTGCGCGAGGCACTCCACGACACCGCCTGCGATATCGCCCGCCTGCCCCGCGCCGCCGAGATTTTTGCGCGAGAATTTCCCGATCAGCGATCGAACTCGCGGCTCTTGCCGAGCTGGCTGCTGCTGTTTGCGCTGGGTGCCCTCACCCCGGCCCAGCTCGCCCGCGCCCTCCCCGCAACCAAGGCCGGTGCCGCGAAGCTGCTGCGTCAATTGGAAGCAAACCATTTGGCCAACTGCCCGGCTCCCTTTGCACCCTTCAGCACAACCGTCACCCTGCCTGTCGCATTTCCTGAGCTGTGGGAGGGCGGGCCGCGCTGAGGCCGCCTGCTTGGCGGCGGCGGCGTGGCCCGAAGGTGTTTCCCGAGACCCTCAACATGACTTTCGCTCAGCCCGCTTGCCGTCGCAACATTAGTCACCTCCGACGCTGAGCCAGAACGGTCATTGGAGGAGGCCGCCGGGAGTCATGGCGGCTGCCCATTGTCAGAAAGCGGAAGCGCCCTCGTCCGTGCGACTAGCGGTCGATCTCTCCCCCTCCCTGCTCATGCGCGAGCTTAGGCGGGTGCTCTGCGAACAGCAGAGAGCCGCTGTATCCTCCGTAATTCGAAAGGCAGATGATAGCTCAAATTTCTGCCCAAAAACTGGTCTCGCGCGCTCGGACGAGCCGCTTTTCGATAAGTCATTGTTTTTATTGCCGAAGCAAAAGTGCCCGCAAACGGGCCTTAGAGCGCCAAAAGAGGCTTCGGATAGGGTGAGGATGCCAAGGAGCTCCGAGAGCGCCCTACGGGGCTCTGAGGGCGAATTTCAGCAATTCCCCTCGGGGGCGCACCTACAGCGCGGGAATTCAGCTGCAAAGTCGCTTTGTCAGGCAACTGTGACGCGAACTGCTTTCATCAAGTCGATGCGGATTGGAGCAGCTGACATTATCTCGCCAGCTCGCTGACATCGAATTTCGTGTCGCCTCGGTGGATAGCGGAGCGAGGGCAACCGTCGCTTGAACCTCGGTCCGAATCGTCATTACTGTCCTCAGTCGAATCCATCTCGAGGCCTGCTTGGCCGAGAAATGCCGGCTCCACCTCCCCTCCCCTCCCCTCCCCTCTGTCTCTCGCACGATGCGGGCGAAAGCGCTCCCACCTGATTTTCGCTTCAGAAGAGGGCCGCCGCCACATCTGAATAGAGCTGAGCGGCAGGCTAGACGGGGCCCACCACGGACTGCAAAAGCCGCCTTCGACTTCGCGCTGCCTTGCTACCTAGCCCTCATGAGGTATCGCGAAACGGGCGTGCACGAACTCTTAGCCGCGCCTGAAGGCGGCATGCAATTGTCCAGGCTTGGCTGCAGGCACGGGCCGAGGAGCGCGGCTCCTCCCCTCGTCGGCTCGCTAGGTGTGAGCGTTCAGTCTCAATCTCCGCGCGGGCGCCGATGCCATCGCAAGCAATGCGAATCGTCACACGAGGCGGTGGGACTCGGTCCCTGCAGGCGCCGCCAAACTGCGGGGCCTGCTTGCGCGCCAACCACTTGGTGGGCCACAATTGATGCCGCGCGCCGTCCACCCGCGCTATCTGCTTTCGCATTGTCCTTTCCAGAAGCTCGAGAGAGCACCCCGATTGCCGGGCTCAAAGAGCCGAATAGCGTGCTGAGGTGGCCATCGAAAAGCTGGCTTTAGCGCTTGGTTCATTGGGACGTTTCCACGCGAGACCCTGGCATCCAGGCGTCGAATTGGCGGACCGAGCTATCCCAACTCTGCGGCATCTCTCTCATAAAAGATAATCATTTCAAATCCGCCGCAGGCGCTAACGTTAGTCGGTTATATCTTAGAGTTATTAAGTTACCCGATGGAGCGCCTTAGCGGAATCGCGGGAATCTCGCGATTCGGAGCAGATGGAACGATTCTAATAACACGACGCGGCATACCTGATAGCACGACGCCACGATTCTAATAACACGACACCCTCAATGTGATAACACGAGAAGCCGGCTTTCGCTGGGGTTAAATGTGAATGGGGCGGCTTAAGTAGCATCCCGTGAGGGTGCGGTTAGTGTTTCGATTCGCTTTTGGTTCGCGGAGACCAAACCGGAACATCAGTTGTCATCTGCATGGTGGCATTCATGCGTGTTATCAGGAATGTCAGCGGTATTGGCGATCGTGTTATTAGGAATGGTGCTTGGGGAGCCTCCCTCTTCCGCCAGTTCGGGAGGTCCATTATCTCAGTTTGGAGGAGGCATCATCTCCAGAATTCTTGACCCACCGGCGTTCATCCGAAACGACGCTTTGTTGCGTCGACGTGCTTTTAGAATCTCTGCAGATAGGCAATGGGTGCCGTTTCGCCGCGGTCGAGGCGGATTTCCGAAAACACGATCAGTAGGTCGCCCAAAATCATCCGCAACAACGCTGCTGACACTTAGGGCTCTGATTCTCCGCTTCTTCGCTTAAGCCCGATCGTTGCACTACCCGAGAGCGCAAATTGCGCCTCAGCGTCAGGCCCGTACGGACCAAGGGCGTCATCAGCTATTGGATTCACTACGGAACGGGAGAACCCCACCCGAGCGATGTCCGCAGCTTGTATGAATTTATGCCTCGGCTAACTCGCGAATATGTTCGCGCTCCCAGTAAATGCAATGCGCTGAACGGATATGGCGCTGCAGTGGAGGGATCGAGGCCTTCTGCTGGTTAGAAGCCTGGAAGACTAAACTTGTTGCGCTCATGGTGCTTCTTCATGAAGCCGTAGAAGCGCTTAGAATAGTTTCGCGGCATTTCATCTGGATTGCTGTTCAGGAATGCGTCGAACTGCTTGATGAGAACATCTAAGTCCCAGCCGGGACATTCAGCCTTGATCGCAGCATAGGTTTCAGGATCGAGAACTTCGTGAGCCCGTCCACCGCGGCGCCTGGGAGTTGCTGCCGCCGCTGCGGCATAACTGGGATCGTGGGGGTCGCCACTGCGATGGGGTTCGATCACCTTGAGACCAGAAATGGCTTGCTGAACAAGACGACGCGTCAGCTTCGGATCGACGACGTCGGCAGCAGTGGCCCCTGATAGCGGCCTAAGGCGCCGCTCGGCGGGGGCGGAAGGCACCTCGCCCTTGCCTGAGAGGGTAGGGGACGGGAGGGCGGCCTTTTTACGGGAATTTAGCTCCTGATGGCCGTCCAAATATCGGCGCATCACCATCTTGAGCTTCGGCCGGGGCGTTTCAGCGCCAATGACTTCTAAACTGATCTCGGGCAGGGCGTTGGCGCGCGCGAGCTCCAAGATCTTATTTTTGAATGAGGGGAGGGAGCTTTCGCTACCACTCTTCTGATGCAACGTTTCGAAGCCGATCGTAAAACCTTCAGCACCGTTTCCACCCGCGTGCTTGCGGCTCGCTCGGTAAAGCCATTTGCCGAGGCCGCTGGTGATCTCGAAATAAAGAGGGGAGATCGCGAGAACATTCCGCTTATCCATCACTCCATCAAAGAACCACTTTGATAACGTGATCTCCATCCCCAGGGAGCGTTGGGTGCGTTCATCCACCAGGTGAGTGTAACTGTCGATCCACGAGAATGTCGTCTCGCGCGTTTTTGAATTCGCTCGAATATTAGTTTTAATGGTCGTAGCTTGAAGGCGGTCAAGGGCACCGATGAGGCGTTCGTAAGCTCGTCCGCTCACTCCCCAACAAATTCGTTTTAGAAGGTCGCCAGGCTGGAGGCGGATGGTAGGCGAGAGATCATTTGCGCCTCGCTCACGCAGCTCATTCAGGTGGGAGGCCAGATAGATCATGATATCTGCGTCCCAAATCGTCGCCATCCCGTATTCTGGATTGGCAGACACATGTACCGTGACCTGCTTATCGGGGCTGACATACTCGATAGGCTTGACCCGCTTCTTCTTAGAGAGACTAAAGAAGGGGCGCTGCATTGTCTCTTGATAGTCTCGCAGCGAAATGTCGCTGAAGTCCGGAAGCGTAAAGAACATCTCAAACTGGACTCGGCGTCCTCCAACGACCGTCGGAGCTGCCTCAACTTCTCGGGTCTTCATGCGACGTCCCACGCGCGGGACGTCGCAGCTAACCATCTGTAATATAAGGAAGAATTACAGATTCCCAGAGTGGCGAACTCACTCCCTTTCCGAGCGCTTACATCCATCATTGCCGAGCGGACCTTTTCATAATCTTCGCCCGTTCGATTAAGGGCCTTAACGCCTCCAGGATATCATCTGCAGAGAGATTGGTGGGATTGAGTGTGATGGTGAGGGCCCGGGCGCGGTCGCGCTCAACCTGGCCAATTGTTGAGCCATTTGCCTCAATTGTGGCCTTCTGTACCCGGCCGGTTCGGCTTGTTGTCGCCTTAATAAGGCGGGCCACGACATCAGCACCGCTGATCGGTTCCTCATCACCGGACTGCCGGAAGCTTTGCTCAGTAGCAATTTCCCTTGCTGCTGCTTCCATCTTCTCACGAAGAACTGGATTACGGAGCGCGGGGAGGAGCTTGTCGCCATGCCGAACTTGCAGATCCATTGGCGAACTAAATGCACAAATGATCGACTGCGGGATTTCTGTGAGACCGATATAGCGGGACAGCATTGATTTGGAGAGCTTCACTCTGTCGGCGAGACGCGCCTGAACGCCATCGTAGTAGGCATCGACGGCAGCCTTGTAATTTGCCCCCCGCTCGAGATCGGAGATGTCCTCCCGCTCCCGATTCTCGATGTCCGCCAGCCTAAATGCGGCTTCATCATCGAGATCCTCGATAATCGCGACTAGCTCAATGTCGGGATAATGGTTTGCGTTCAGCCAAGAGATAGCCCAATGGCGTCGAGTCCCGATGACGAGTTCATATTCGAGCGCGGCGTTCTTGGTGCGGCGAACAACCACGGGAATCCGGTTGCCGTTCTCGGCCTGAATTGAATCGATGAGACTACGAACGCGATCCTCAGTGAGCAGCGCATAATCGCGGGCATTCCCGGGCCAAATCGAACATTCGGAGGGCTTCAATCGAATTGTGGGTCGCTTCACCATCCGAGCGGCTTCTGTGAAGCCCTCTAGCCTACGCGCGGTGAATGTGCGCGCTGCTCCCGATTGGGATGCCTCGACGTCCGACACAAGCGAGGGCGCTGGTGCCGCAAGTGCTTCGCCGATGAGAGACCGGCGGCTCATGCTGCAACACTCGTTACCGCGTCATTGGCGCGCTTCGAGATGCTTTGCGACGGCCACTGCTCTCGTATCTGCTGAAGAACCTCATTGAATACGGAGTCCAGGTTGTCACGGCAACGCTGATAGGTTGCATGAGCGGCAGAGGGCTTGCTTTCATAAATTGAACGGAACGCTTGAGTGGCGTTCTTGATCTCCTCGGACGCCAAGATTGGCTGGCTCAGGAGAAAGTTAGCGTAGGTTGCCTGCATCATTTTCCACATATCGGCTTCGCCGGGCTTACTCGGTGTGTATGTCGAACACACCACCCGAATAAAGCCGTAGTCAACAGGTGTCCCATTCTCTTCAAGAATCTCGATATTATCTGCGATGGTATCCATAAAGTGGATCGTTGAGAGGTAGTCGAGTTGTCGCGCAGGAACCGGCACCAGGAGTCCAGTTGCGGCCGCCATCACGTTCAAGCCCAGGAAACCCATAGCCGGAGGCGGGTCGAGCAGAATGACGTCGAAGTCTTTGATCACCCCTTGAATTCCAATGCGAAGCCGTTGCAGTCCCTCGCGGACCGCTTGCCCGCCTTCCCGCAAAGTGGCTGTCAGGTCCCACTCTGCGTCTTGAAGGCCGAGGCTGGATGGGACGATCTTGATCGTTGGCCATGCAGTTGCATGAATGGCTTGGCGGAAATCATCAAAGGTGCTTCGAGGCGACAAAAAGTTACCGAGCGTCTTTTCCTCGTCGATGAGTGACTCCGGCTGAATATCAAACATTGTGGTAGTTGAAGCTTGCGGGTCGCAATCGATAACGAGCACGCTGTATCCATGCAGTGCCAGATAGTCTGCGAAATGCTTGGTGACCGTGCTTTTACCCACGCCACCCTTGAAGTTCTGGACAGCAACCACGACGGCGTCCTCATCGGAGGCTTTACCGGGATGGATATGCAGCGCTTCACGAATGTTTGTCAGGTCCTCGAGCGTGTAATAACGACGCCCATTGCCGAGCTGCTTGGGAGGAGCGAGCCTTCCTTCCTTCTCAGCTTTGGCAAGTGCTTCTGGTGTCCGCCCGACCAGTTCTGCAGCCGCTGTCGGTCCAAAAGTGAGGTCAAGAACTTTGCGGTCCTCGGGTTTGAAAACGACTGATTTCACCCGATCGCGCATCATCTCGCACGAGCGCGTCATCGTCCGGAGTGTGTTTACGGTGTATGACATCCCCGTTAGCCTCCCTTTGGATCAACCATTCCGATCCGGTTCGTGTTCCATGCCCTAAATCTGGTCCCGAAGTCAAACTGTGAGAGGTTTCGAGCACTGACTCCTAATCGTGATTTGGGATTGTGAGACGCCATTCACGCGATCCATACCAAGCTGTTACGCGCCCGCTGCGCGTTCTGCTGGCCTCTCGTGGGGGGGGGCGGGCTTGTCTGACACTGGCGAACTCACTCGAGGCGACTGCTGTTACGGCCGACCGCCACTGGCAAAATCTCGAGATCGGGACTGCGATCGAAGTCGTGCGCTGACGGTGCGCATGATCCCGTTTCAGCTCCGGTGAGCCAACAACAGCTTCCTTTAGCCTGATCCACGAGACCCGAGATACCGGGGGAGCGAGCGCCAGTATGATTGGTGGCGAGCAAGTCGACGCGTCTATTTGATGTCGGGGCCTGTTCCGGCCCCCTGGCGCAAGGGCCTGGCCGTCTGCGCCGCTGCGCGGCTCCGCTTGGTGATCGCGTCGGTTTCCCCGTCCTTCCTTCGCTTCGCTCTGTGCAGGACGGGTGATCCCCCTCCGCCGCGATCAGCCCTCATTGCGCCATTCCCCGACCCGCTTCGCCAGCAGGCAGAAGCCGATGGCGCGCCATCGCCTTCGGCTCCATTTCAAAAGGGATAGAGGACATGATCAACAAAAACACAGCGAACTCGGCAGCATCGACGGCAACAATCGCCGCTCTGAATGATGCCGTGCGTGAGCACATCCACCGTCCGCAAGGCTTCAACCGAATTGTCGTGACGGCCGGAATATCAGCGATGATTGGAGATGCGACCTTGTGGACGGCCTTTCGCCGCCAGCGCCAACTACTCCGCCTGGTGAGGGAATATGGCGACTTTTCAGAACGAAACGATCCGCACGGCGAACGCGATTTCGGAGCCTTTGAATGGCAAGGCACCCGCTGCTTCTGGAAGATCGACTATTACGATCCCAAGCTGGAATGGGGATCGAACGATCCCACCGATCCCGCACAAACGGCGCGTGTCCTCACCATCCTTCGCGCCGATGAATATTGAAGTCATGACGTGCGCGCGCGACGGCTTCGCCGTCGCGCCAGTCTGCCGCAGCAGGAGGGAGCAATCCCTTGCTCATGAAAAAATCCGGCGCACCCGCCGCAAGCGACGGGCGCGCCTATGCTGGAACGAGCAGCTTAGGTGCGCGAGTGTCCAGTGCCAAACAGATCCAACGACACAGCGTTGGCCGCCGGTGCCGCAGTCAGGAGCGTGTCGCGGAGATCGTCACGCGATAGCATGGTGAGCCACTGCCGACCGTAGCTGCGCGCCACCAGGAAGAAGGTCTGGCCGTGGCATCCAACAACATTCCATGGATCGAGCTGATCGACCGGTGAGGCGGTGGACCCGAACTTATACGCCTGCACCCTCGCATCGACCCGCAACTGAATACCGCAGTCCCGGCACTGTGAGCGAACCAGCGCTTTGGATCGGGCGAGGTTGCTCCAGCTGGCAGCCCATTGGGGAAAGATGCGATCAATGCAGCTCATTAACGCGCGACTTTAAGGCTCTGATCCGCGCTCGACAAGCTGAGGCGGGCAAGCCGCCGCGCATGTTCGTATACCGGGGCCTGTTCCGGCCCCCTGGCGCAAGGGCCTGGCCGTTTGCGCCGCTGCGCGGCTCCACTTCGTGATCGCGTCGGTTTCCCCGCCCTTCCTGCGCTTCGCTCCGTGCAGAGCGGGTGATCCCCCTCCGCCGCGATCAGCCCTCGATGCGCCATTCCCCGACCCGCTTCGCCAGCAGGCAGAAGCCGATGGCGCGCCATCGCCTTCGGCTCCATTTAAAAAGGAATAGACGACATGACCCGCAAGCCTTCCGCCCGCCGTTCCGAGGTCAAGCGCATCGACGTTTACCAAGAGGTGACCAACCAGATCATCACCCTGCTGGAGGCGGGCAGCCGCCCATGGTCGCCCACTTGGAGCTCCGGCGCTGCATCGCTTCCGCTCCGGCACGAGGGGACCGCCTATCGTGGCGTGAACGTCCTTCTGCTTTGGTCTGCGTCCATGTCGCGCGCATACACCAATCCCTATTGGATGACGTACAGGCAGGCCAGCCAGTTGGGTGGGCAGGTCAGGAAGGGCGAGAAAGGCAATCTTGTTGTCCATGCCGGCACCTTCACGCCAAAGGGTGAAGCCGAGCAGGAAAGGGAAGGGGAGGAGGGCGAAGACCGCGCCCGTTCCTATCTGAAAAAATATGTCGTGTTCAACGTCGAGCAGATCGACGGCTTGGACATGAGCCAATATCCCGCTCCAGTTGTCGAAGTGAAAAATCGCGATGAGGGAGACGTTGAGCTTGATGCCGCCTTCACTCGCTATGGTGTTCCCTATACCGAGGGCGGCAACGAAGCCTATTATATGCCTGCTACCGACAATATTCGGATGCCGTCGTTCGCAGCCTTCAAAAGCGGCAATGCTTTCTACGCCACATTAGCGCACGAGATGGTGCACGCGAGTGGTCACAAGTCGCGCCTCGATCGGGAGACGTTGCACCAATACAGCAAAAGCACTGCAATCCGGGCTGCCGAGGAACTTGTGGCCGAGGTCGGCGCAGCCATGCTTTGCGCGCAGCTTGGTATGGCGCCGACCCAGCGCGAGGATCATGCCGCATACGTGGCGGACTGGCTCGAGATTTTACACGGTGACAAGCGGGCCATTTTCCGCGCCGCGACTGCCGCGCAGGCCGCCAGCGAATTCATCCTTGCCCAGATGGCCGCGCCTGCAACCGCCTGCGCCGCCTGATCCGGACTGGGCGGCCATAGCGCCGCCCACTTTCCCTCCCGCGAAAGGATTGAACGATGCTCAGATCAGCCCCGAGACTGTCCTGCGCTGGCGTGACCGGCCCGGCCGCATAGCCAAAGGGGCAGCTGATGGAGGGACTTCGGCTTCGTAAGCAGAGGGCTGGCTCTGAGAGCCGAGATCGCGCGGCAGCCGAGCCCCGTTCGGAGTTGCAAGCCGAGAAAAAGGAAACGGTTTCAATCGGTTATCGCTTCCATTTGGGTTCACTTTCGGGCACCATGTGCCTCAAAGAAAAAGAGAAATTCCCCGGTTCAGGAGATTATGTGTTTCTTGCTTTCACGCTTCTCGCTGCCGCATCGACCAGCTGCACTGTTGTCGATGGCGACACCCTTCGCTGCGGCGCCGAGCGCATTCGGCTTCTTGGCATCGATGCCCCCGATGATCCCAGCAATGGCCGCTGTCGTCCCTATCCCAAGCCCGGCGCGGTATGCGATGCGCGGCTTGCCGCCGCCAGCAAGGCGTCAATGCGGCAGATCATAACCGGCCCCTTGCGGGTGACGCGGATCAGCACTGACGATTATGGCCGGACATTGGCCATGGTCTATGTCCGAGGCCGCAGCCTCTCTTGTCTGCAACTCGAGGCGGGGAGGGCGATCTACAAACCGAAATGGGACAACGGCAGGATGGTCGCGGGCGAGTGTCCTGGCGCCACCTATCGTTGAGCGATATTGAGTAAGGCAAACCCGTGATGAAGAACTGGCGTAGCGATCAATTCAGGCAGAACGTCGAGCGCGCGAAAGCGCGCTTTGATCTCAGCCACATTGTCGGGCGACATGTGAAGCTGCGTAAAGCGGGCAATGAACATGTCGGCCTTTGCCCCTTCCATAATGAGAAGACACCGAGCTTCCGCGTCAATGATGCGAAGGGCGTATTTCATTGCTTTGGCTGCGGCGCAGGGGGCGATGCCATCGACTTCATCATGGATTTTGAGGGTCGCGAATTTGCCGACGCGGTCGCCATTCTGCTCGGAGAAGAGGGCTTGCCCGAGGCGGCACCACGGAATCGCGCCGCTCTGGTGCGACAGGAGAAGGCAGACCGTGCTGCGGCTGTTCTGGCCGCGCAGGCCGAATGGCAGGACGCCCGAAGCATCAAGGGCACGCCAGCAGAGCTTTATCTCGCCTCGCGCGGCATCACCGCTGATGTTCCTGCAACCGTGCGATATGGGCGGGTGGCACTCTGGCGCGACAAAAAGACCGGCGCTAGTGGACGCCGTTGTTCGGCTCTGGTGCTCGGAGCGCAGGATCGCCGCGGTAAGATCGTTGGCATCCAAAGTATCTTCCTGACGGAGGACGGCCAAAAGGCCGACATGGCAAACCCTAAGCTCAGCCTGGGGCAGATCCGTGGCAGTGCGGTTCGGCTTGCCCCGCCGGAAAAGCGGATCATCCTGACCGAAGGACCGGAGGATGGGCTGACCCTGAGAATGAAATCGCCCAAAGCTCCTGTGTGGATCACCCTGGGCACCGGCTCGATGCCCTATGTCGACCTCCCTGACGAGGTGGAGCATGTGACGCTAGCGGGCGATCATAATGCTGCGGGACGAGCGGCGGTTGAGCGAGCGGCCGAAGAATATAAGGCCCAAGGAAAAAGGGTGGATGCGATCTTCCCCGACCGCAGATATGAGGATTGGAATGATGAGCATCGGGGCATCAGGATGAAAAAATAAGCGGCCGCCTGACGGCGGCGGACTGTTCGGTGCTGCTGAACGGCACGCGCGCGCAGGGCCGTGTTGCCCATGCTTCAGCAGACGCTGCTGAAATCGACCATTTCAGCCCAGACAATGTTTCATCGGGCGCGTGGGCGATCCACAACAGCCGCCGCCAGCTGATGTAGCAACCTGCGGCGCGACCGCGATCAACGGATTGGATTTGCCATGAACTTCAATCCACGCACCACATCGGCTGCGATGTGGATGATGTTTCAACGGAACTGGATCAGATCATAGCCATGTTCAAGCGGAGGACGAGTGGATATCCGCCATCTCTCCTTCTCTCGTCGCTACCGGATTGATCTAGCTTCGATACGGCTAATGAGGACTAGTGAAAAAATGCAATGCTGCGCATTGCGACGGTTTCCTGCCTACGGCGGACCCTCCGTTTTTTCACTTGTCCTCGCCTCAATCTGCGCTTGCCAAACCTTGCGTTAGCAACGGAAGAAGGAAGGACATCATAATGATCAATTTCGCCAAATTCGAAATCATTGGCAATGTTGGCGCAATCCAGGCCAGCGGCAATGTCACGCATCTCAAGATCGCCAGCAATTTCCGCCGCAAGGACGGCGAGGAATGGGTCGATGACACTAACTGGAACCGCGTCACCATCTTCAATGAGCGTTACCGCAAAATAATCGCCGAACGTCTCCGGGTGGGCGACCTGATTTTCGCCGAGGGCACCATGCGCGACACCTCCTACGAGCGCGATGGCGAAACTGTCTTCACAACCGATCGGATCGTCGAGAAGTTCGGTATTCTCTCGTCCAAGGCCAGTGCGGACTGACGCGACGGGGCGGGCATTCGGCCCGCCTCGCAGTGCCACCAGGACTCGCCGGCTCGTTGATTGAAATCCGCTGCCAGGCTTAGCTTGCCGTGATCCAGCGATGGGCCTTGCTCCCTCTACCGACCTGATCGAAGGAGTACGGGAGGGGGAAGTTTCCCCCTGAGATCGAGCCGCGTTCCGCGTCTCGCCCTACCCCCTCGTGCGGGGGGCACCCCCGCAACGCCCCCGGCTGCAAGCGTGAACAGAGTTAATCCAATTCGGTGCGCCGCCCATTTCTGCTATACGATTAGCGCGACCCTGAGGCTCTGGCTTTGGGCTAAGAGACTTCAACTGGCCCGGCTCTCATTCCGATAGCCGCGCCTTTGTTATAAATGTGCCGGTTCCTTCATCCGCCTCTGCAATCCAGAATGGCCCCGGATTGATGTGGCGCAAATCGCAGAACGACGATCATCTGATGTGGGGGAGAGGGGGCGCCGCCGCCCTCTCCCCTGCAACGACAATCAGCAGGACCGTGGCTCGCTTGGGTCCCCAAGCTGCGCCCGCACCACTCCTGCGGATTCTCATTGCCCCCCACACCCCCGCTGCTCCGCGCGAGCTCGGGTTTGCAGCAGCAGCTGCAAACCACGAACCAACGGAGTGACAGATGATCCAGAATATCCCCTTCAACATGCTTGTTCCGACCCCGCTCAACGTCCGCAAGGTCAAGACCGGCATCGATTCACTGGCGGCCAGCATCGCCTCGAGAGACGGCCTGATGCAAAATCTCGTGGTCGTCTCGCGCGAGGACGGGAAATTCGAGGTGATTGCAGGCGAGCGCCGTCGCCGCGCCATCGCCAAGCTCATCAAGGACAAGATCTGGCACAAGGATGTGGAGATTCCTTGCAAGATCGCGGAGCGCGACGAAGCAACCTCGATGAGCTATTCCGAGAACCGGGAGCGGGTCGCCATGCATCCTGCTGATGCGATCCGGGCCATGGGCCAGCTTCACAGCGAGGGGCAAAGTGAGGAGGCAATCGCCAACCGCTACGGCTATGATCTGCGGGAGGTTCGCAAATATCTTGCGCTCGCCAACGTCAGTTACAAGGTGCTCAATGCTCTTGCCTCTGACAAGATCGACCTGGCTTGCGTACAGGCTTTCACCCTCACCGACGACCATGCACGGCAGGATCGAATTTTGAAGCGGGCGAGCAGCGCCCATCAGGTTCGCGAATTGCTGACGGAAGAGAAGCTGACGACGGCAAACCGCCTGTTCAAGTTCATCGGTATGGACGCGTATCGCGCTGCCGGTGGCACAATCACTGGCGATCTTTTTGCGCAAGAGGGCGAGGGCTATGCCGACGATCCTGAACTCGTCGAGCGACTGGCCGATGAAAAGCTCGATCAGCTTGCCGAGGAAGCGAAGGCTGAGGGCTGGGGCGATGTGATCGCCGCCATGGAGACACCCTATAACAGCTATAGCTGGAATCGCCTCTATGCGGACGTGGCGAACCGCACCTATAGCGAGGCGGAGCAGGCGTTGATGGATGAGCTGAGCGCAAAGCGCGAAGCACGGCTTGCCGAGTTGGGGGCCGACAATGATCCCGATTTCGACCCCGAGAGTGACGACCTGCTGATTGAGCTCGAGGAAGAAATCGAGCGCCTCGGCACGGTCGAGCGCCTCTACTCCGCGGAGGCCAGAGCATCGGGTCGCCTACTTATCGTCCTCAACCATCAGGGCGGCATCAATCGCAGCGCCTACAGCATGAAGGCGCAGCGCGCCGCACTCCGCGACCGTGACGGTCTCCCCGCCCCTCGACCCCTTTATGATGCGCGGATGACCGAGGAACTGACACGGATGCGCACCGTCGCGCTCCAGTCAGAAGTGGCCAGCAATCAGCCCTTGGCCTTTGCTGTGCTGCTGGATGCTTTGTTGCCAATCCTCACCCAGCGTTTTGTCCCGGACCATGCGGTGCAGCTTCGCGCTGGCGCGGACATTCAGGAGCCGTGCCAGCACTTCGATTACAACAGCATGGAAATGGCGACGCCCTTCGATGGAGTGGCTGAGCTGATCGGCGCGGCACCCCAACACGCGGCGAACCGCTTTGATTGGATCTTGTCGCTCGATCATCGGGATGTGCTGCGGATGCTCGCGGCATGTTCGGGAGCGCTCATCACCGCCACGCAGGCAAAATATACCGACCCCGCACGGCTCGAAACTGCCCATCGGATCGCGCGCGCTGCAAAGCTCGATATGCGTCAGCATTGGGCTAGCGGGATCGAGTTTTTTGATCGGATCGGCAAGAAGGCGCTGCTCTCCGCGCTCACCGAAGCCTGCGGAGAAGAGTCCGCCGCGAACTGCGAGAAAATGAAAAAGAGCGACCTCGCTGCTGCCTGCGCAGAACGCATTCCCGGTCGCGGTTGGTTGCCGCCCGCTCTTATCACTCCGGACGCCCCGGAAATCGAAGCGGAGGAAGAGGAGCCCGGCACCTTCGAGGAGGATGAAGAGGCGCAAGAACTTAATGATCCCGAATGCGGGGCGGCGAGCGATGGCGAACCTTTGAACGACAATATCTCCTTTGCTGTTGCCGCCGAATAGCGGGACGACCGAGCCGCCCTTTTCTAGGGCGGCTCGCTTGCTGCGAGAGATCGCCATTCCCGGCTGAGCGCCCCGCAAGGGACGGTCAGCCATCGTCTAGAATCCGACGATATAATGCGCAGGATAAATAGGCGACTCATCTGTGAAAGCGCATTGTTCCCCCGCCTCCCCCTTGGAGGTCCCGACCAGCCCCGCCTCGTCCCCTTCGAGGCGGGGCTAATTTCGTTCGGTCGCATGCGAAATATTCCGGCGAAGAGCGTCAATAGCGCTGTGTCAGAGCCGCCTTAGTCCGCCGGACGCGATGCTTGGAAACGCTCTGCCGACGAGAGGGGGGAATATCTCACTGATTTCCTATCCTGTCATGTGGATCGCGGCTGCCTCAACGATGAGCGGCCCCTCCAATTTTGCCGCGCCCTCCACTGCGCTGCGCTCCGTTCCGGCCGCAGCAAAATCGGGTCCTCCGCTCCCCGCTTCGCGGCGGCTTCGCCGTCGTTGACCCAGCCGCGCCCCACATGCCCGCTGGCCTCCATCATTTAATTCTAAGGAGGAAAACCCAATGCACATCAATCACAATGCTTTCGCCGCACAGGCCACCTACATCGCAGCATTTGCCCATGCCGAGCTGCGCGCGATGAGCAGCTACTTTCCGCAGCACATCATCCGCGACGAAGAGGGTGGGTTCTTCGCCGTCGACGAAGGGGATTATGGCGCCCTGCCGATCACGATCATCGACCGGGTGGTGCACAGCATTCCGGGCAAGCTGGACGACAGCTACTGATCCGATAAGGGGAGGGCCGGTGAGGCTCTCCCCATGACTTTCTTGGTTGGGGTCATTGGGCAGGCTGGGCATCGAGCCCGGCCTGCCCAGATCCGTGAGGATCGGATCGCTCTTCACGCCGCTAGGCGACGCTGAACCTCCTCAACCCCCAGCTTGCGGATGCGCCCGACCAGCGCTTCCAGATCCTCCAGGGAGAGCTTCATCAGGCCCGCCTTTTCAATGACCTTCAATGAGGCATCGCGTTCCTTTTCAGCAAGCTGCTTTTTGCGTTCAACCAGCTTGGCTTCTTCCGCCGCAATGGCAGCCCGTTCCTTGTCCAGATCTTTGGCCATGGATCATCTTTCATAGTCGGATCGGATTGTGGACAGCGCTGTTATAGCTCCCGATCTCTGCCGCTCAAGCCTGTCTAGATGAAGAAGAAATGCCGATCTGATTGGGGGGGTATCAACGCCAGTTGGTCGCGCCCTGCTGCTTCCCTGGCGGGCCCATTTCGATGCGACCTAAAGGGGCTCAGCCCCTCATGCCGCATCGAAGATATGGCCATGCCATATCCTTCCGCCCGATGGGCGGAGCCAATCCCTGCCGGATCGGCGACCCGGCCCTGGGCCGGGAAAGAAGGAGCCGGTTACAGGTAACCAGCGCGCCATTTGCGTGAGTGCCTTCCCAAGTGGTCAGGCAGCACACCGTATGCACCTTCGGTTCAAGAAAAGACCAGAATATTGGCATTTTGGCGTGTTTGCGATGTCTGCCAAATGTCTGCCGTAAGCCGATCTAAGAGGAAACATAAGCGATAGAGGTGTTTATCGGCGTGCAATGTCCGACGACTTGCAATCATTCAGTCGATCAGGTATCGAGGCCGAACTTTCGTAATCCCCACCAACCTCGCTGCTTGGAGGAATGGTGGATGACAGTTAAACAACGGCGTTACACGATCCGGCTTGAGCAGGATCAATGGCAGCGCCTTGAGCGGCACGCTCTGGCCCGTGGGGTCGCGACCGCCGATCTTATTCGCGCGGCGATCGATCAGTCTTTGTCGGGCGATGCGCTCGAGGATGCAAGCCGGCTGCGATTGGCGCGTATCAGCGAATTTCAGCAGCTCGCGCTCGACATCATCCTGCGCGAACAATTCCCCCAATATCGTGACCGCGTGGTCGCAGAAACCGACAAGCGGATGGAGCTCTACCATGGCCGGTAAGGACATCCGCACCAACGGGCAGAACATCCCGCTCAGCCATCATTCGGCGCGCGGCGAAGTACAGCGAAACTCGGGCAATTTCACGCGCGGCAGCCAGCTCCTTTCTCACGAACTGATGATGTGGCTTTCGGGCGCAAAAATGCCCGTCATCTTTTGGTTCTTTGTGTTCCTGAGCTGCTGGTTTGGCATCATGTCGGTGAAGCTTGATGAGCATGGTTTTCAGCTCATCTGCATGAAGGTCTATGCCGAGCTTTGGGACTGGGTCGATCTCGATCCGATGAAGCGCGTCAACGTCACCCTGGCGAGCGGCAAGATCGTGCGGACCATCATGTCAGCCGTACCGTATATCCCGGACGTGATCCGCGCCTGGGCGGTGGCCATGAAAGGGCTGCTTGGATCCTTCCTGCTGTCGGTCTTCATCACCGTTCCTGCAGCCATCGCCTTTGTCGATATGTCCAAACGGCGGGGAAAGTCGATCCTTCAGGAACGGCATGAGCGCGGCGCCATGCTGGTTGATGTCGAATTGCTGCGATCGGAGATCATTGAGCATAACCGGATCAAGTTTGAAGAGGATGTGGCGCAGCTCTGTCCCGGCATGAAGCCTGCGGACGTTTTGCGTCTCCCATTTGCCGAGCGAAAGGGGAGGGGGATCCATCACCCGTACAGCCTTGGCGGCATCCCCTTTCCCTATCGGCTCGAGCAGTCCCATGTCATGCTGATCGGCACCACCGGTTCGGGCAAGACCACTGAGCTGCGGAGCCTCGTTGCGCAGATGCGCGCGCGGCAGGACAGCGCTGTAATCTTCGATCTGACCGGCGCTTATGTGGAGTCCTTTTACGATCCCGCGCGCGACACAATTCTCAATCCCATGGATGAACGTTGCCCAGCCTGGTCCATCTTCAACGACTGCTCCACGCATAGCGATTTCACCTCTGCGGCGGCCGCGCTCATCCCTTCTGACGGCGGGTCCTCAGAACCCTTCTGGGCGCTCGCTGCCCGCACGCTGTTCATCGAAATGTGCATCCGGCTGATCGAGCGGGGCGAGGCCACCAATCTTGCCCTTTCTGAAAATCTGATGACGGCCGATCTGGCCCGCGTTCACCGCTATCTCTCCAACACGATCGCGGACCCGCTCACGGCGCCGGAAGCGGCGCGCATGGCGGAGTCGATCCGCGCCGTTTTCAACACCAATGCGCAGGTGCTGCGCTTCCTTCCAGAGGAAGGCGAACCCTTCTCTATTCGTCAATGGATCACTGGCGAGAAGAAGCCCGGCGCGATCCTGTTCATCACCTCCCATTATCTCGATCTGCCGATGAACAAGGCACTCCTGACGCTGTGGATGGACCTTGCCATCAACAACCTGATGGCAATGCCGCGGACGCGCTCGCTGCGCACCTGGTTCATGTTCGACGAGCTCGGCGCGCTGCACCGTCTGCCCGCGATCGAAAACGGTCTTCAGACCGCCCGTGCCTACGGCGGCGCGATGATCCTTGGCCTCCATAGTTTTGAAAAGCTGGTGGAGGTTTATGGCGAGCATGGCGCGAAAAATCTGGCCTCGCTTGCGCGCTCCAAACTTATCCTCGCCACCTCCGATTTGGACACGGCCGAACAGTGCGCGCGCTATATCGGCAACCGTGAGGTGCGCCAGATGGATGAGGCCTACAGCTACGGCTACAACAACACCCGTGATGCCTCGACCCTGACGCCGCGCAAGCAGACCGAACCGCTGGTCATCGCGGACGACATCACGAACCTTCCCTCGCTTCATGCCTTCGTCAAATTTCCGGACGGCCTTCCGGCGGCGCGGCTTGTGCTGCAGTATAAGGATTACCCGTCGGTGGCCGTCGGCTTCGTCCGTCGTAAGGAGGTAAGGCCGATCCGCTCGCGGCGCGGGGAGGGGGCCTTCCAGGAGAAGGGGCAGAGCGGTGAAGCGGGTGGTCGTGATGGCGCCGCGCAGGTCATTGAGAATGTCACTGACCCGACCGTTCCAGGCAGTGCGCAGGATCAGGAGCGCCATGGGCCCGCCGCTGGAGAGGTGGAGTCACAGGATGGGGTGCGCACAGAGCCCATTCGCGACCCGCTGGTCGATGCAGCGCGGCGGCGGAGCGGCGACGCCGCTGCCCAATCCAAAGGCGGTGAGCAGCGAGAGACGGCTCCCCAGGAGCGGGACCAAACCGAACGCGGGTACAGGCAGGCACCTGCCGTTCCCGTGGTGGAGGATCAGACGCTTATCGAGTTGCGACAGGACCTGTCCGCGGGTCTTGATGGCAATGATTTCGGGATCTGATCCATGCTCTCGGTAGCCGCCGTGCGCTCCTCCTCTGGCGCCGCTAACTATTTCGCGAAAGACAATTATTATACCATCGAGGGATCGGGGGAGGTCAGCATCTGGGACGGGGAGGGGGCTCGCGAGCTTGGCCTCGCGGGACAGGTCACAAAAGATGCGTTCGAAGGCATCTTGAATGGCATCCTGCCTGACGGCACCGGGGTAGCCCAAGTGGAGAACCGGCAGGCGGGCACTGACCTTACCTTCTCCATGCCCAAATCTGCCTCGATAATGGCCTACATCGCGGGGGACCGGAACATCCTGTCAGCCAATTTGCGCGCGGTGCAATCCACCATGAAATGGGCCGAAGCCAATCTTGCTGAGGGACGCAAAGATATAGATGGCAAGAAAGCACCGACACGCACCGGTAACCTCGTCTATGCCCTGTTCGAGCATGACACGAGCCGGGCGCTCGATCCCCAGGGCCATGTCCATGCGGTGATCGCCAATCTGACCCAAATGCCAAACGGGAAATGGCAGGCGCTCCACAATCGCGCGATCTGGAAAGCAAACAGCGTCATTGGCACCATCTATCATGCCGCCCTGCGCGAAGAGCTGGGCAAGCTTGGCTACCAGACCGAGATGACCGGCAAGCACGGCACCTTTGAAATTTCGGGTGTGCCAAGAGAAGTGATCGATGCCTTTAGCCAGCGCAGGCAGGACATATTAGCAAAGGCCGCTGAACTGGGCGTTACATCGCGCGATGCCCTCGCGTCCATCACCCTTCGTACCCGTGATCCAAAGCTCAACGTCGGTGATCGCGATGCACTCGGCAGAGCCTGGAAGGACAAGGCTGCAGAGCTTGGCTTTAGCGGCAAGGATCTGCTCGAACTCGCGCGAGCCCGCAGCATGCAGGAGCAGGCAGGGTCAACCCTTCAGCGCGGCTATCAGGCGATCAAGGAGGTGATCGCGATGACATATGAGAAACTTTCCGATGTTCTTGGACCTGACGATCCGCTGGTCGATCGTGGCCTCGCCCGCACGGGACAGACGCCGGCAGCGGCGCGGGCGCAGCTTGCCGTTGCATCTGCCATTCGCATTCATGCCGAGCGGGAAGCCGCCTACAAGATGACGGACCTTGCCAAAACCGCGCTCGACCTAGGGCTGAAGGGCGTCACCGTCGATCTTGTCGATCAGCGCATCGCTACGCTCACCAAGCGCGGCTCGCTCATCCCAGGCGTTGGCCGCGAAAGTGATGGTGTCGTCTCCATGGTCACCACCAGAGATGCTTTAGCGACCGAGGAGAAGATCCTTGACCTGGTAGAAGCGGGAAAGGGCAGGGCGACGCCGATTGTCGCTGCTGGCGATGCCCAGGACCGACTTCAATCGGTAAGCGTTCATGAGCTCAACCCCGGGCAGCTGGCGGCCGCCAGCCTGATTATTTCCTCTGCCGACCGCACGGTCATCGTCCAGGGCATCGCGGGTGCGGGCAAGTCTACCATGCTCTCCGCCGTCGCGCGGGTTGCCGAGGCGGAAGGCCGCAAAGTGTTGGGCCTTGCGTTCCAGAACAAGATGGTTGCCGATATGGCGCAAGGGGCAGGCATCAAAAGCCAGACGATCGCGTCCTTCCTTCTTGCCCATCAGCACTTCATCACTGAACGTAGCGCACCGCGCTATGACGAAGTGCGCGCGGCACTCGCCAACAGCATGATCGTGGTCGATGAAAGCTCGATGGTGTCGTCAAAGGATATGCTCACCCTGCATCAGGTCGTGGAGTCGCTCGGCATCGATAAGCTGGTGCTGGTCGGGGACCGTCAGCAGCTCTCCTCGATCAATGCCGGCAAGGCTTTCGCCATGATCCAGGCCAGCGGCGGCACCATGGCGCGGATGGACCAGAATATCCGTCAGCGCACGACGCTGCTGCGAACGGTCGCGTCATTGGCCAACGCCGGGAAGGCCGGCCATGCCCTTCGCCTGCTGGGGAATAAGGTCATTGAGTCGCAGAGTCCGGCGAAAGATGCCGCCGATCGCTGGCTTGGCCTTTCGCCCCAAGATCGGGAGCGTACGGCCGTGTTCGCGTCGGGTAGAGACGCCCGGGCAGCGATCAACATGCGCATCCAGGAGGGCCTTGTTGCTGAAGGATCGCTGCGTGGCGAGGCGATCGAGGTCATCGTCTATGAGCGGGTAAATCTCACCCGGGAGGAGCTGCGTTATGCGAAGAACTACCGCGAGGGGCAGACGCTGGAGGTTGGGCGCGGCGGTATGCGGGATGTCGGCCTCAAGGCAGGACGCTATGACGTCGCCAAGGTCCATGCCAATGGCAAGATTGACCTTCGCAAGGGCGGCCAGCGCGTCCTTTTCGATCCGCGGAAGCTCTCGCCTCAGGAAACTCACGATCGGCTTCAGCTTTCGGAAAAGAAGATTGTTCAGATCCGCGAGGGCGATCGCATCCGCTGGACCTCGAATGACAAGCCGCGTGATCTCCACAACGCCGCCATCGCGACGGTGGTCGCCGTGGACGAGAATGCGGTTACGGTCGAAACGGCTTCGCGGCAGCGACTGACCTTGGGCCTTTCCGACCCGATGCTGTCGCGTTTGGACCTCGCCTACAGCCTCAACATGCACATGGCGCAGGGGATCACCACGGACAAGGCCATCACCGTCATGGCGAGCTACGAAACAAACCTCTCCAATCAGCGCCTGTTCAATGTCGGCGTCACGCGCGTTCGGGACGAGCTGACCATGATCGTGGACGACAAGGCCAAGCTGGAGCGCCAGCTCGCCAGCAATGCTGGCAACAAGACGTCGGCGCTGGAAGCCACGGGGCGGCTTAATATCGATAATATGGCCGATGGCGGTCCTGAGTGGCCGAGGGCTCAGGATCTTGGCCTTCCCGATGGTCCCAAATCAGGAGCGAGCGACAAAGCGCAATATCGGGGCGCAGCAGGGAAGGGCGGGCCAGGCAGCGGTGCGCAGGGGCGCACCGAAAAGGATCGCTCCAATACTTTGGCAGCCCTCCCTGAGCGAAGTCTGGGCCTTGATCTTTGACCGGGAGCCGCGCGCGCATGTTGGACGTATAGTTCCGTGCGGCGGCGCAAGAAGCCGAAGCACGGGTGAAACTCGATTGACGCTTTCTGGGTTAAAGCTCGGCTTGGAACGCCGACAACCGCGTTGCGTTCGCCTGTATCCACCGTCATAGGCTGCGCCCATGGACGAGAATACCACCGACATGATTCTGCGAGTGATAGAACGCGCGCCACAATGGGTCCGGCATGAATTAGAGGCTAAGGACCCCAGCGCACGCAGGCGCGCCGAAGAAACCCTGGCCGCCATGATTGCTGATGCGCTCGCGAATGGAGCTCCCACGCAGCCTTTGGATTGAGTCCGGCCGGTTTAATAGGTCTCGCCTTGGCGGGATTTACCGCATCCCCGCCGAACGGCTGTTCTTCTTCGCAATCACGGTCCGCTCGGGAACGATGCGTCCGTACTGACTGCCTGCTCGCCTT
Organism: Sphingobium sp. TomTYG65; assembly: GCF_055395525.1. NCBI lineage: Bacteria > Pseudomonadati > Pseudomonadota > Alphaproteobacteria > Sphingomonadales > Sphingobiaceae > Sphingobium > Sphingobium sp. TomTYG65. Next base: position 286,058 of record NZ_AP027332.1, read on the forward strand.
CTCCCTTGGCATATGCTAGTGTCATATGCCAAGGAGTCGCCATGAACGCTGAACGCCACGTCAAACTGTTCAAAAATGGTCGCAGTCAGGCCGTCCGTATCCCGCGCGAGTTCGAGTTGCCGGGGGAAGATGCCATTATGCGCAAGGAAGGCGGCCGGCTCATCATCGAACCCGCGCCTGCCCTGTCGCTGGCCGACTATCTGGCTACCCTTAATGACATCGAGGAAGATTTTGGCCCGATCGACGATCTTCCCGCGGATGCCGTGAAATTCTGATCATGTACCTTCTCGACACCAACATTCTTTCGGATCTGGTCCGGCATCCGCGGGGTGTAATCGGCGCGCATATCGCGAAGGGGACTACCGAGACCATTGTCACGAGCATCATTGTCGCCAGCGAACTGCGGTTCGGGGCGGAGCGTAGGGGATCAGAGCGGTTGACGGCGCAGCTGGAAGGGATTCTCAAACGTCTGCCTGTGCTGCCGCTCGAGGACGACGCGGATCGCCACTATGGTGCTCTTCGTGCGGAGCTGGAACGTCAAGGCAAACCGATCGGCGGAAACGATATGTTCATTGCCGCTCATGCCCTGGCACTCGACGCTACGCTCGTGACGGACAATGTCCGGGAGTTTGAGCGTGTGCCGGGATTGCGGGTCGAGAACTGGCTTCGATAACCTGACGCGTAGCCGCCAGAGCGTGGTTTGGTTGGAGCGCTTGAACGTGAGGCGGTATCGCATGCCCGGAAACGGCAAGCCTTGGGACATTCGCGACAGTCAACTTTCGGACGTTCATCCAAGGAAGCAGACATTCGCCACCTTTATCATCGCCACCGTTTTGCGCCCAAAACTGGTCATTGAGGACCCGATCGACGATCTGGAAAGTGGCGGGGCCGAAGCTGATCTGCCCGGGCCGAAGCTTCACTCGGTTGCGTTGTATCTTGCAGGGTCGACGCGCTTCACACTGGCGTTGCCGCTGCTCTCGGTTTCTCCTTTCACGGACCAAATGTCGTTCCTCCTCACGCTGAAATGATCTACGATTGAGCCAATTCATGGCGAAAGGGCGGCATATGCAAATTGGTCTTCTCGGCACAGTGCGAGGCATGAGCTCCGCTATCAGGCCCGAACTTCGTGCCGACCTGCCAGCCGGCACTATATTGTCCGCATGGCCGTCTCGGATCGGCGTGTTCCCTTCTACACCGGTAGAGCGCGCGATGCAGGACATCGGCCATATGGAGGCCGGCCTCAGCGCGGCAGAGGCAGGGGTCGATGCTGTCGTCATCGACAGCGTTGCGGATTATGGGAGGGACGCCCTGCGTGCCGCACTCGCCATTCCCGTGGTCGGGTCAGGCGAAGCCGGCCTGGCTGCTGCTGCCGTCCATGGCCGCTTTGCCATCGTTACGGTTTGGCCGCGATCCATGAACTTCGCGGCGGAGAGCCTGCTGCACATTCATGGTCATGCTGAGAGCTGCCTTGGCATTCGCAATGTCGGACGCGAAGATGTGCTCGGCATGATCGCCGGCGCCGATGGCTATCTGAGCCGCGTGAACCAGGCCGAAGCGTCCATCCTGGATCAGGTCGTAACCGAGATCGACGCGGCCATCGCAGAAGGGGCCGAGGCGATCATGCTCGGCTGCACCTGCATGTCGCCCATGGCGGACAAGGTCGCGGTGGCGGTCAGCGTGCCGGTCATCAACCCGCTTGCCGAAGCCGCGAAAAGGGCTGTCGTGTTGGCGAGGAACGGCGCGGCGAAAGGCGTGGCGACGGACCGCGCCGATCTGGTGCGCCGCATGGTGGACGCGATTGCTGGGGAAGCCGACGAGAACTGCCCCGTCTGCGTGGTAGCTGAGGCATTCTGATACTGCCGCCGGTGCATCAGGGCGGCACCGGCGCGAAGTCAGAGCTTGGCGGCCAGTTCACGCAGTCTGAACTTCTGGATCTTGCCTGTGCTTGTTCGCGGGAGGTCGAGAAAGACTACAGTCCGCGGGCATTTGAACCGTGCCATATGGTCACGAGCCCAAGCGATGATCTCCGCTTCGGTCGCAGCGTGGCCTGATTTCAATTCGACAAAGGCGCATGGCGTCTCACCCCATTTGTCATCAGGACGGGCTACGACGGCGCAGGCCGATATCGCCGGGTGTTTGTAGAGCATGTCCTCGACTTCGATTGAGGAGATATTCTCGCCCCCGGAAATGATGATGTCCTTCGATCGGTCCTTCAACTGTATATAGCCATCAGGATGCACTACGGCGAGGTCGCCGCTGTGGAACCATCCTCCAGCGAAAGCTTGCTGCGTGGCGGCGGCATCCTTCAAATATCCCTTCATGACGACATTGCCGCGCAGCATCACTTCGCCGATTGTCTCACCATCGCTCGCAACTGTAATCATTGTCTCCGGGTTCATGACGCAGAGCCCTTCCAGAGCGACGTAGCGGACGCCTTGTCGTGCTTTGTAGCGGGCCTGGTCGGCGGGGGGCATTTCGTCCCATGGGTGCTTCCATTCGTTGACGACTGCGGGTCCGTAAACTTCGGTGAGGCCATAGACGTGGACGACTTCGAACCCCGCCACCGCCATTTCGGCAAGGACGGCCTCGGGCGGCGGCGCGCCGGCGACGAAGAAGGTGATGGGTGGCGAGGGTAAGCTGCGATCAGGCGGAGGGGCGGAAAGGATGGTCGACATCACGATCGGCGCACCGCACATATGTGTCACATCATGGTCGGCAATGGCGCTCCAGATCGCCTCCCGGCGGACCGCGCGCAGGCATACATGCGTTCCTGCGACCACCGAGATCGTCCAGGGGAAACACCAACCGTTGCAATGGAACATCGGCAACGTCCAGAGATAGATCGCATGTTTGGGGATGGAGCCGGTGAGGACGTTTCCCTGGGCAAGCAGCGCCGCGCCGCGATGATGATAGACGACGCCCTTGGGATGGCCGGTCGTCCCCGACGTATAGTTCAGCGAGATCGCATTCCATTCATCGTCTGGTATGGGCCAGTCGAACAGAGGATCGCCGCCGCAAAGCAGCTCTTCGTAGTCGAGGGAACTGATGGGGAGGCCGTCCTGCGGAAACTCTGGATCTTCATAATCGATAACGAGCGGCTGGAGCGAAGTCAGGGCCAGCGCCTCGCGCACGAGGGCGGAAAATTCCCGGTCGACGATCACCGCCTTGCTTTCGGCATGGTCGAGAATGTAGGCGATCGTCGCAGCGTCGAGCCGGGTGTTGATGGCATTCAAAACAGCGCCTGCCATCGGCACGCCGTAATGACATTCGATCATCACCGGCACATTCGGTAGGATGACGGACACAGTATCGTTCTTGCCAATGCCCCGGGCGGAAAGGGCCGAGGCCAGCCGGCGGCACCGGGAGTATAGCTCCGCATAGCTCAGCCGCAGGCGGCTGTGGATCACCGCGGGATGTTCGGGATGGACATGGGCCGCCCGCGCGAGAAAGGCGAGCGGCGTCAGCGGCTGGAAATTGGCGGGATCGCGACCGAGATCCTGATCATATTTGGACATCATGGTTCCAGTCTCCACAGGCTCGACTGAAAGGATGGGTTCCGCGCCGGCCGCTCCTATGCTTCGCCCGGCACCATCACTTGTCGGATGGCGCTACCATCGGCCAGGCTGTCGAGCAGTCCGTTGATCTCCGACATCGGGCTGATCGAAGTGAGCAGCTTTTCGACCGGCATCCGTCCGCTGCGCCACAAGGCAATATAGCGCGGGATGTCGCGCGCCGGAATGGCCGATCCCATATAGGAGCCAATGACCGTCTTGCCCTCCGCCACCAGCGAAATGGCGGGGATGTCAAAGGTTTCCGCTGGGTTGGGCAGGCCGACCGTTACGATCCGGCCCCCGCGCCGGGCGGCGGCATAGGCGGCCTTCAATACGGCGGCCTTGCCGACCGTTTCCACCACCACGTCCGCGCCGCCATCGGGGAAGGCTGCGGCGATGGCATCGGGTTCCTCCGGGCTGAACGCGGTCGCACCCAGTTCCACGGCGATGGCCCGCTTTTCGGGAGAAGGATCGACCGCGACCAGAACACCCGCGCCCGATGCGCGCGCGGCCAGCAGCGCCGACAAGCCGACCCCGCCAAGGCCATAGATCAGCACCGTCTCGCCCGGCCGCACGGCAGCGGAGTTGATGACGGCGCCTGCGCCCGTCAGCACCGCGCAGCCGAACAGGGCAGCGATGTGCGGTGGGATGTCGCGGTCCACCTTGACGGCGGAACGGCGATCGACAACGACATGCGTGGCGAAAGCAGAGACGCCCAGATGATGGTGCACGTCATGGCCGCAATCGTCATGCAGGCGTCGGCCGCCGTTCAGCAACCGTCCTTCACCATTGGCCGCCGCCCCCTGCGCGCACATATAGGGCTCGCCGCCTTTGCACCGCACGCACTCGCCGCAGGAGGGAAGGAAGGCCAGGATCACGCGATCGCCGACCGCGAAGGCAGTGTCGTCCTCCGACCCGAGCGCCTCGATTATGCCGGTCGCCTCATGCCCCATCGCCATCGGCATCGGGCGGGGCCGATCGCCGTTCACCACCGACAGGTCGGAATGGCACAATCCCGCCGCATCAATCCGGACGAGCAGCTCGCCGGGCCGGGGCGGGTCTAGGGTCAGCGTGACCAGCTTCAGTGGCCCATTGTCGGCATAGGGTCGGGGGTTGTCGCCAGTCCGCTCCAGCACCGCAGCGGTGATTTCCATAACTGATCCTGTCCTGCCCGCCTGTCATCGTCGTCAGAAGCGATGCGCCGTGCGGGATGAGGGCGCATCGCTGTTCGAAAAGCGAAATCCCTACCGCGCCCACCTCTTTTCGAAATCCCACACCTCCTGAAAGCCGATGAGGCCGCAAAATTCCTTGAAGTTGAACATCGGCATGTCAGCGGGCTCTCCGTCACCTTGCGTCTTCAACCGTGTGAACGCCTGTTCGATGGCGGAGGCGGCGATCAGGCTGGAAAGGGATGGGTAGATGGCGAAGGCATAGCCGATGTCACTCAGCACATCGCCCTTCAGGATGGGGGTCGAGCCGCCATTCGCCATGTTAGCCATGACCGGCTTATCGAAGGTGGCGCAGGCGGTGCGCATCTCCTCCTCGCTCTCCATCGCTTCGGGGAAGAGGATGTCGGCCCCCGCCTTTGAATAGGCTTCCAGCCGGCGAAGCACCGCGTCCATGCCCTCTGACTGACGCGCGTCGGTGCGGGCGATGATCAGCATATTGTCGCGGGCTTCGGCGGCGACCTTGATCTTCTCGACCATGTCCTCGATCGGGATGACGCGCCGGCCGGGGGTGTGGCCGCATTTCTTCGGGAATTCCTGATCCTCGATCTGGATCGCCGACACGCCGGCCGCTTCATAGCCGCGCACCGTATGCTGGACGTTGAGCAGCCCGCCAAAGCCGGTGTCAGCGTCGGCGATCAGCGCGGCCTTGCTGGTCTTGAGGATCGTCGCATGCCGATCCAGCATCTGCGTGTAGGTGACGAGGCCCGCGTCCGGCATGCCATAGGCCGAGGCGGTCAGCCAATAGCCGGTGCCATAGACGATGTCGAACCCTACCCGGTCGGCGATCACCGCCGTGATCATGTCGTGAATGCCGGGCACAACGAAGAAGTCCTTGCTGGCGAGCTTGTCTCGCAGGCGGGTGTCGGCCATCATGCTATTTCCTTTTGGTCCAGAGCCAGGGGGCGGCGCGCTGTTGCGCCGCTTCGAAGGCGTTGATCTCCGCGCCGTGCAGGGCGAGAATGCGGGTGGTGTCGTTCCAGCCCTTCAGCAAGGCCTCGCGTCGGTCATCGGCGACGTCGAAGGGGATGGGGGGGCGATCGCCCGCGTTGATCTGGCGCGTTTCCAGATCAACGGTGATGATGCCGCCTGCTTCGGCATGGGCGCGCAGCATATCGACCGTCGCTGTGTCGAGCCGGATCGGCAACAGGCCATTGCGGAAGCAGTTGGAATAGAAGATTTCGCCGAAGCTCTCGGCGATGATGACCCGGATGCCCAGGTCGCCGATCGCCCAGGGTGCCTGCTCCCGGCTGGACCCGCAGCCGAAATTCGGCCCGGCGATCAGGATCGGGCGATGTTCGCCGCCGCCGAAGGGGAAATCCGGCTCGCCGCGTCGATCGACAAAGGCATAGGCTCCCAGCCCCTTCTTCTCGGTGATGAGCAGGAAGCGGGCGGGGTAGATGATGTCGGTATCGACGTCCGCATCGGGCAGCGACGCGGCCCGGCCCTCGACTCTGGTCAGCGCCCTCATGCCAGCGCCTTTCGGACGTCGACGATGCGGCCGGCCAGGGCGGCGGCGGCGACCATGGCAGGGCTCATCAGGTGGGTGCGCGCGCCGGCGCCCTGCCGCCCTTCGAAATTGCGGTTGGAGGTGGAGGCGCAGCGCGCGCCTGCCGGAAGTCGGTCATTGTTCATCGCGACGCAGAGCGAACAGCCCGGCTCGCGCCATTCGAACCCCGCGTCGAGGAATAGCCGGTCCAGCCCCTCCGCCTCCGCCTGCATCTTGACGTGCATGGAGCCGGGCACGACCAAGGCGCGCACGCCATCTGCGACATGCCTCCCGCGAATGACGGCGGCGGCATCGCGCAAATCCTCGATGCGGCCGTTGGTGCAGCTTCCGATGAAGGCATGATCGATAGCAAGCCCCTCGATCGCGTCGCCGGGGTGCACGTCCATGTAGCGCATGGGCTTGGCCAGCTTCTCCCCACCCGGTAGATGGGTGTCGATGGGCACTACCTGGTCGGGGCTGGTGCCGAAGGTGACCTGCGGCGCGATCATGTCGGCGGCGATGACGATCTCTTTGTCGAAAGCCGCGTCGGGATCGCTGGAGAGGGTGCGCCAATAGGCGAGCGCCGCGTCCCAATCGGCGCCCTTCGGCGCGCGCGGGCGGGATTGCACATAGGCGAAGGTCTTTTCATCCGGCGCGACGAGGCCCGTGCGCGATCCTGCCTCGATCGCCATGTTGCACAGGGTCATGCGGCCTTCCATCGACAGGGATTCGACCGCCGGTCCGGCAAATTCGGTGGCGTAGCCCGCGCCGCCCGAGGCGCCCACCGCGCCAATGAAGGACAGGGCCATGTCCTTGGCGGTGACGCCGGGCTGGAGTTGGCCGGTGAAGGTTACGCGCATCGTTTTCGCCTTCGCCTGCCACAGCGTCTGGGTCGCCATGACCGTGCCGCATTCCGACGCGCCCACGCCGAAGGCCAGCGCGCCGAACGCGCCGTGGGTCGAGGTGTGGCTGTCGCCGCAGACCAAAGTCATGCCGGGCAGGGTGAAGCCTTGCTCTGGCCCGACGACATGCACGATGCCCTGGTCTTGGCCGTCTAGCTTCAGATATTCGATCCCGAACTCGGCGCAGTTGCGTTCTAGCAGCGCGATCTGCGCGGCGGCCTGCGGGTCCTCGATGCCCTTTGCCCGGTCGTGGGTCGGGACGCTATGGTCAGCGACTGCAAGCTGGGTTTCCGGGCGGCGCACCGTCAGCCCATCCTCGCGCATCGCCTCGAACGACTGCGGCGTACTGACTTCGTGCAGCAGGTGGCGGTCGATGTAGAGCAGCGCCTTGCCCTCGGCCTCCGTGACCACATGCACGTCCCACAGCTTCTCGTACAAAGTCCGAGTCATGACGGCTCAGGCGAGCTGGTCGGCGGCAGCGGCGGCGATCTCCGCGCCGGTGGCGAAGCTGTGGCCGGGCCGGCCGGCGAGCCACTGGAGCAAGCCGTCAAACTCCGCCATGCGATAAGGCAGGCCGGTGATATAGGGAGTGACGTTGAGCGGCAGCATCCGCCCGCCGTGGCACTCCGCCTCGCCGCTCAGCCAGGCGAAGGCGTCCTGCACCTGCTCGCAATAGCTCGCCATGCTCTGCTGTTGCACGGTCAGGATCTGCCGGTCCGACAATTCGTGGTTCAGCGGTAGGTTGAGGATCGGGCCGCCGGGCGTCGTCATCCGGTAGGGCAGATCGTCATTCACCCAGTCGCACATATAGGTCAGCCCAGCGTCCGCGAGCAGCGAGGGCGTGTTGAACGATTGCGACCGCGCGATGGAGAGCCAGCCCGACGGGCGGGCGCCCGCGACCTTCTCGATCCCGTCGAGGGTTGCGGCGATCATCGCGCGCTCCTCTTCCTCTGGCACACCGGTGGCGATGGCGGCGTTCATGTCCGTCGCATGGGCGATGATTTCATGCCCCGCCGACACGATGTCCTTGATGAGCGTGGGATAGCGCCCGGCAATGACGCTGTTGGCGGCAATGCTCGCCTTTGCTCCCACTTTATCCAGCGCATCGAGGAGGCGGTAGATGCCGACGCGGTTGCCATAGTCACGCGACGTATAGTGGCGATAGTCGGGATAGGCGGTCGCCATATGCCCCGGCGCGCGGAACGGCTTGTCATTGGGGGTGATCGGGAACCATTCTAGGTCGATCACGATCCAGCTCAGCACGTGTCTGCCGCCCGGCCACGCCAGCAGCTTGCGCTCGAAGATGTTGGACCAGGGATAGAGGTCGTGATCCATTCCCTCGCGGCGCTTGGGATAGGTCAGATAGCTGGGGTCGAGCGTCATGCCGCGCCTCCTGCCGCGCTGGCGGCGAGTTCGGGATAGTGGGCGGAATAATGGTCGGCGATGTCGCCGCTCCGCGTGATCCAAGCCCGGCCGTCGGCGGCGATGTGGCGCAGCACCTCCTCGAACGGGCCGATGCGGTGCGGCTGGCCGATCAGATAGCTGTGCAGGGGGATGCACATTACGGTGCCGTTTGCCGCGCCCTCCGCCGCAAGCCGCTCATATTGGCGGATCAGGGTCTGCGCATATTCGCGCGGGCTCATATTATAGATGAAGAAGCCGTAATGATCATTCACTTCCAGGCTGTAGGGCATGGAAATGAGGCGGCCCGACTTCGTCCTGACCGGCATCGGCTGGTCATCATGATAGAGGTCGCAGGTGTAGCTCATGCCATATTCGGCGATCAGGTCGAGCGTCCGGGTCGTGTGGGTAAGGGCGGGGGCGAGCCAGCCCTTGATCGTCTGCCCGGTGGCGTCGCGGACGGTCCGAATCGAATCCTCGATGATCGCGCGTTCCTGCGCCTCATCCATGCCGTAGCTGTAGCGGGTGTTGTAGATGCCGTGGCTGAAAAACTCCCAGCCAAGATCATTGGCGTGGGCGACCACCTCCGGCACATGCTGGCACAGAGCGACGGAGAGAGACACCGAACCCTTGAACCCGTGCTTTTCCATCACATCGGCCATGCGCCAGTGGCCGACCCGGTTGGCATAGTCGCGATGGCTGTAGCCGACCACGTCGGGATGCGGCTTGGGCCAGCTCTTGCGGTGTGGGTTGGCGGGCGGGTCCAGCTCGTAAAATTCGAGATTGGGAGAGACCCAGACCGCGACCGTCTTGCCGTCCGGCCACTCGATGCGCGGCCGGCCGCGATAGGGAAGATAGTCGTAAAGACCCGGATCGCTTTCGCCCTCGCGCATCACTGCGCCTCCAGCCAGTCGATGACGGTCTGCACCGGTTCGACATCCGCATATTTGATCGCAAGATCGGTGAGGTTCGCGAAATGGAAGCTCTCATGCTTGTCAGCGCAGGTTTCAATCGGGACGATCGTGCGATAGCCGCGGGAGAGCGCATCGACAGCCGTGGCGCGGACGCATCCCGAAGTCGATCCGCCGGTAACGACCACTGTGTCGACACCATGATAGACGAGCAGCGACTGGAGCGGCGTCTCGAAAAAGGCGGACGGCATGCGCTTGGTATAAACCATGTCCTTGGGATCGATTTCGCAGCGATCGTCGAACTCATAGCGGCGGCTGCCATATTTGATGTTCTGGAGCGAATCGGGGGTGTTGGTCCGCGTTCCCCATATGCCGCAATCGGACCCGTCCTCCGCATAGGCGACATGAGTCCAGATGACGGGCATACCCTTGGCGCGGGCAAGCGATGAAATGCTATTGATATATTCAATCTGTCGCGGGTCGGTTTCGTAGGCGGTCTTGAACTCGTCGATACAGGTATAGGCCTTTTGCGGATCGACGTTCACGATGGCGAGCTTACGGCCGAAACCGAACTTGGCTCGTTCCGGATTCGCCATGACTTCCTCGAACAGCTGTCGAGCGGTTTTGTTCTCTTCGACCATTTTTGTTCCGACCAGTGTCACGCGACTGCTCCTTCCTTGTTTGCGCTCTTTTGCGTGGCGGGCGTAAATCCCAGCGGCAGCCCGGCGAGCGGGGTGAATCCGTAAAGCGGCTCATTGCTCAGCGCCTGCTGCACAGTGTCGCGGAGGGCGAACAGCAGGTCGAGCTCGATGCCGGTGCTGACGCCCATCGATTCGAACATAAAGACCAGATCTTCCGTCACGATATTGCCGCTCGCGCCAGGGGCGAAGGGGCATCCGCCCAGACCGCCCAGCGAACTGTCGAAGGTGGTGAGGCCCGTCTCAAAGGCCGCGAGCGCGTTGGCGAGTCCCAAGCCGCGCGTATTGTGCAGGTGGATGCCCGTCAGCGCCTCCCTGCCGACCGCTGACCAGATCGCCTGGATCATCTGCCTGACCGAGCGCGGGTTGGCATAGCCGGTTGTGTCGGCAAGGCCCACCTCATCGCAGCCCGCCGCCATCAATGCCTCGGCCAGTTCGACCACTTTCGCCTGCGGGACTTCGCCTTCGATCGTGCAGCCGAAAGCGGTGGAGAGGCTACCTTCGAAATGAGGCCGCTCGCCTTCCGGCAGCTCTCGAATCATGCCGGCGATGATGCGGGCGTCCTCGATCACCTGCGCGTGGCTGCGCCGCAAATTGGCGAGGCTGTGCGACTCGCTGCACGACAGGGGTAGCGTGATCTTGTGCGCACCGGCGGCCAAAGCGTCGGCCGCCCCGCGCGCATTGGGCACCAGCGCGGCGATCGTAAGGCCCGGAACGCTAGTCCCATATTCAACGATCGCGGCTGTATCGGCGAGCTGGGGAAGGAGCTTCGCGGGAACGAAGCTGCCTACTTCGATTTCGGTGATTCCGGCAGCTACGGCAGCGTCGATCCAGCGCTTTTTCGCCGTCGTCGGCATGATTTGCGAGATGCTTTGCAAGCCGTCCCTTGGACCGACTTCACTGATCAGAACGTCCATCATCGCATTCCTGCCTTGATCTCATTTGTATTGTGTATATATCAATTAAATCTCCGATGTCGAGACCACGGGAGCGAGCTTTTGGGGCAGTATATGGAAAATCTTCCCCTTGAGGGGCTGCGGGTGGTGGAGTTCAGCCACATGGTCATGGGACCATCCACGGGGGCTATCCTCGCGGATCTGGGCGCAGATGTCGTCAAGGTGGAGCCGCTTGGCGGTGACCAGACTCGCCGCCTGCTGGGTTCCGGTTCGGGCTATTTCCCGATGTTCAACCGCAACAAGCGCAGCATCTGCATTGACCTCAAAAGTGCAGCAGGGCTTGGGACGGCGAAGCGACTGGCGAACGGCGCTGACGTTCTGATCGAGAATTTTCGCCCCGGCGCCCTTGCCAAGCTGGGATTAGGGCCGGAGGCATTCGAGGACAGCAATCCAGGCCTCGTCTATTATAGCGCCAAGGGATTCCTTTCGGGCCCCTATGAGAAGCGGGCATCTCTCGACGAGGTGGCGCAGATGATGGGTGGCCTTGCCTATATGACCGGGCCAGCCGGCCGTCCGCTGCGCGCGGGCGCTTCGGTGATCGACATCACCGGAGGCATGTTCGGCGTGATCGGCATCCTCGCAGCGCTGCACCGCCGGGACAGGGATGGCAAGGGCGCGACGGTGCGCTCCTCCCTCTACGAAACCACGGCCTATATGGTGGGCCAGCACATGGCGCAGATGGCGGTCACCGGCCACGCCGCCCGCCCAATGCCGGAGCGCATCTCTGCCTGGGCCATTTACGATGTGTTCGAGACGGCCAGGGAAGGCGAACTGCTGTTCGTCGGCGTGGTGAGCGACGGACAATGGCAAAGCTTCACCAAGGCGTTCGACCTTGGCCCGGTCGGCAGCGACCCTGCCTATGCGAAGAATAACGACCGCGTGCTGGCGCGCGACGTCATCGTGCCGATCGTCCGCGACATCATGGCGCGACACACGCGCGCTGAGTTGCTGGAAAAGCTGGAGGCGGCGGGGGTCGCGTTCGCGCCGATCACGCGGCCCGAAGACCTGTTCGACGACTTGCACCTCAACGCCAACGGGTCGCTGGTCGAGCTGACGCTGAACGACGGCCGCGCGGTGAAGCTGCCGACAACGCCGGTCGAACTGGACGGCGAGTTGCCCGGTGTTCGCCACGACTTGCCCCGGCCGGGCGAGGATAGCGAGCAGATATTGAAGGAGTTCGGCTTCGGTGACGCGGAAATCGCGGCGCTGATCGGATCGAATGCTGTTGCGGCGGCGAGTGGGGCTGCCAGCTGACATGGAAGAAAATGCCGCCATCATGAGAAGGAAGGCCGATGGCGCCGGGCGAACACTCGCCGGCGCGATTTGGGACATGCATGTCGTCGCGGACCTTACCGGCGGCAGCGACCTGCTCGCAATCGACCGCCTGCTGCTGCACGAACGCACCGGCGGCGTCGCGCTCAAGAGTCTGGACGAGGCGGGGCGGCAGGTGCTCGCCCCGAAGCAGGTGTTCGCGACGATGGACCATATCGTCGACACCTTTCCGGGACGCACCGACCGGACACTCATGCCGACCGGCACTGCCTTCCTTACCACGATGCGGGAGGGCGCACACCGCCATGGCATCACCTTGTTCGACCTCAACGATCCCCGGCAGGGCATCGTTCATGTCATCTCGCCGGAGCAGGGTATCGTCTTGCCTGGCGTCACGCTGGTATGTCCCGACAGCCATACCTGCACCCAAGGGGCGTTCGGCGCGCTGGCTTGGGGTATCGGTTCGACCGAAGCGGAACATGCGCTGGCCACCATGACCTTGCGGGTCAGCCGCCCACTCGACATGCGCATCACCATTGACGGGCTGCTCGCGCCCGGCGTCACCGCCAAGGACCTGGCGCTCCACATCATCGGCCGGCTCGGTTCCGGCGGCGCGAAGGGGCATGTGGTGGAGTTCGCCGGATCGGCCGTTCGCGCGCTCGACATGGAAGCGCGCATGACCCTGTGCAACATGGCGACCGAGCTGGCTGCCTTCGGGGCGATCATCGCGCCCGATGAGACGACATTTGCCTATCTGAAGGGGCGGCCCTATGCCCCGGCCGGCGCGCTATGGGATGCGGCCATGGCGGACTGGCAGGGGCTGAAGACCGCTGAGGATGCGGAGTTCGCCGTCAAGCATCGTTTCGATGCGGGCGACCTCGTGCCCATGATCAGCTGGGGGACGAGTCCGCAGCATGTGACGTCGGTGGACGGCGCGGTGCCGGATTTTGCGGCGCTCGCCGGAACGGTGGGCCGCGCCGATTATGATCGTGCGCTCGCCTATATGGACCTGGCGCCGGGCACGAAGCTGATCGGATTGCCGATCGACGCTGCCTTCATCGGCTCCTGCACCAACAGCCGGGTGTCGGACCTGCGCCGCGCTGCCGCGATCGTCGCAGGCCGCAAGGTCGCGCCCGGAGTAAAGGCGATCTGCGTCCCCGGATCGACCCAGGTGAAGGCTGGAGCGGAGGCCGAGGGGCTCGACCGGATATTCACCGAGGCGGGCTTCGAGTGGCGCGAGGCTGGCTGTTCCATGTGCTTTTTCGCGGGCGGGGAGAGCTTCGGTCCGCAGCAGCGCGTGATCAGCTCCACCAATCGCAATTTCGAAAGCCGGCAGGGGCCGGGCACGCGCACGCATCTCGCATCGCCCGAGACAGTGGCCGCATCGGCGCTGGCTGGCTGCATCGCCGATCCGCGCGGCGTGGGGGAAGCGGCATGACCCCCCTTCTTTCCATCGATGCCGTCGCGGTCCCGCTGTTGCGCGACAATGTGGACACGGATGCGATCATCCCCTCGCGCGAGATGAAGACCGTTTCCAAGTCCGGCCTATCCGACGGGCTGTTCGCAGGCTGGCGCTACGTCGCCACGACGAGTCGCGAGCCTGATCCGGATTTCATTCTCAACGATCCTCGCTATCGGCAAGCGCAAATCCTGATCTCGGGCGCGAATTTCGGCTGCGGGTCCAGTCGTGAGCATGCCGTCTGGGCGCTGGCCGAATATGGGTTCCGCGTGGTGATCGCGCCTTCTTTCAGCCCGATCTTTCGCGCGAACTGCATCCGCAACAGCATCGCGCCCGTGACGCTGGCGCAAGAGGCGGTGGATGTCCTCGCTGCAGGCGCGGCAAGCGGCGAGAGGGTCCTGGTCGACCTGCAATCCATGACGGTGCGCCAGGGCGATAGGGAGTGGCGCTTCGATCTGGATGACGAAGCGCGGACCATGCTGATGGAGGGGCTGGATATGATCCAGCTAACGCTAAAGCGGGAGGCGGAAATCTCCGCGTTCCGTGAGCGGAACGCTGCTCGCCGGCCGTGGGTCTATTTCAAAAAATGAAACTTCAGGCGCGTGAATGTGCTTGCTATTGTATTAATACTATACCAAATGACATGGAATAGAGGGAAGGGCATCGCGCATGACGCTTCTGAAATGTGCGACTCATATCGTCGCTGATGTTGATGCCGCCGTGGAGCGTTATTCGCGATGGCTCGACTATAAGGTGGTCGAGGACATTTCGGTGCCCGCCGACCTTGCGGAAGCGTGGGGCGCGCCCGCCAGCGCCGGCCGCCGCGCGGTGGTGATGCAGCCCACCTCGGGAAGCCCGGTCTTTCTCCGCTTCATCGAGGGGGATGAGGTTCCCGGCTATCTGCCCATCCGCACCTATGGCTGGGCCGCGACCGAAATCTGCGTCGACGATGTCGAGGCCGTCAATGCGCGGATGATCGAGTCCAAGGTTTTCGACGTCATTGGTCCGCCCAAGCCGCTCGACGGCTTCCCCAATGTGAAGCCGATGCAGGTGCGCGGACCGGACAAGGAGACGGTTTACCTTACCGAAATCCGCGTGGATGACCCGTCCAGCGGGCTTCCCAAGCCGCGATCGCTGATCGACCGGCCCTTCATCATGGTGCTGGCTTGCCCAAACCTTCGCGCCACGATGGCGTGGATAGCGGACGTTTTGGGGCTGGAGGTGAGCGGGCCGGTAGCCATCCGATATTCGATGATCTCGCTGGCGTTCAGCCTGCCCGAGGACTCCAGGCACGAACTGGTGACGATCAAGTGGAAGGGGCAGGTCTTCCTGGAGGCCGACCAATATCCTGAAGGCACGACGAAGCGGCCGGCGCATCCCGGCGCGCTGCCGCCCGGCGTGGCGATCGTGTCGATGATGCATCCCGATTTTGCGCGGCTGGAGGGGCATTGGGCTTCGCCGCCTGTCGTGCGGCAGGGACCGCTCTACGGCGGGGCCCGCGTGGGCGTGTTGCGGACGCCCGAGGGCGCGCTGCTCGAAGTGATTGAAGGCGACGCGCTCGCCTGGGGTGAGTGACCGCGCCCGTCGCGCTGGAACAAGGGAACAAACATGACCGATGCCATCAAAGTCAGGCGGGGATTTGTCGACCTGCCGCACGGCCAGATTCACTATCGCGAGGCGGGATCGGGCGATCCGATCCTGGCGCTGCACGCGTCGCCGGGCAGTTCGCGCCAACTCGTCGGCCTGATCCGCGATCTGGCCGGCGGCGCGCGGGTGATCGCGCCCGATACGGCCGGCAATGGCGACAGTGAGGCGCTGTTCAACCGCGAGCCGGTGATCCCGGAACTGGCCGAAGCCGTGCTCCGCTTCCTCGATGTTATGAAGTTGGAGAAGGTTCGGCTCTACGGCTCCCACACCGGCGCGGCGGTCGCGGCGGAGCTTGCCATCCTTGCGCCCGATCGAATCAGCCGGGTCGTTCTTGACGGGGTGAGCTGGCTGACACCCGAGGAGCTGGACGACATCCTCGCCAACTATGCCTTTCCGTTCGAGCCCGATCAGCAGGGAGCCTATCTGACCCGGCTGTTCCAGTTCTGCCGCGATCAATATCTCTTCTACCCCTGGTACAGGCGGACGCGCAGCGCGCGTCGCGACGGCGGCATGGGCAACGCAGCCGATCTGCACGCCTGGGCGCTCGAGGTGATGAAGGCGAATGAGACCTATCATCTGAACTATCGCGCGGCGTTCAAGTGGGACGGGCGCGGCCGATTGCCGCTGCTGTCGGTGCCGGCGCTGCTCATGGCTGCTGAGACCGATCCGCTGCTCGAGAGTACGCGGGAGTTGACGGACCTCGTGCGCGACGGGCGCTTCGCTGCGCTGCCCCGTTCCGACGCCGCCGATTTCGGGGAGCGCCGCAAGGCAGCGATCGAAGGCTTCTTCGCGCAAGCGCCAGCGGCGGCTTGAGAGGAATAGGCCCGTGGACATCAGCACTGCGCTGCTCACCTTTCTGCACATTCTGATTCCGATCTATTGGCTCGGCGGGGATCTCGGGGCTTTCTACGGATCGACCTTCATGACCGATCCGAAGCGCTCCATCGCCGAGCGCATGATGGCGCTCAAGATCCTCAACAATATCGACATGGCGCCGCGCACCGCGCTTATCCTCGCTTTCCCGACCGGGCTGGCCTTGGCTTGGGCGAAGGGCTGGGTGCAGATCCCCGGCGAATGGGTCGCGCTTGCTGCGGTGGCCTGCCTTGCGTGGCTTGGGCTGGCCTGGAAGGTGCACCTCGACCATGGCGGTGGTGGCGGAGCCAAGCGACTGGACATCTGGATTCGATACGCCGTGCTCGTCGGCCTGGCCGTCGCCGGCATAGCTGGGCTCAAGGGCGCCATCGCCGTTCCCCTTTTCATCAGTATCAAGCTCTGCATCCTTGCAGCCTGCATCGCGCTTGGCCTGCTGGTGAGGCGAGCGCTCGTGCCGCTGTTCGGCGCCATTCGCACTATGGCTACCACGGGTCCGACGCCGGAGACCGACGCGACCATTGTCCAGGTCAATGAAGGCGCGCGCGTCCTGGTTCTGATGATTTGGGCGCTGGTGCTGGCCGCCAGCTTTCTCGGCATCGCAACGCCGGTCTGATTTCAAGCTTAAGGAGAGTCACACATGACGGGAATGGCGCACAAGACGATCAGCGGAAAGATACTCTACACGTCGAACAAGCCGGGCCGCGAGGGTGAGGAGCGCGGCCGCGAATATTTCACCTTCACCAAGCATGGCAATGGTAGCCGAACGCTGCGTGCGCTGTGCGAAATCGATGAGCCCAGCCCTACGGTGCTGCGCGACATTACCTACAGCCTCGACGCGAACGACATGCCAACCGACTGTTTCGTCCGCCTGACGGTAGGCGACGAGTTCATGGGCGCCGGCCTGTTCCGCATCACGCCCGAGTTCGTGGAGTGCGAGAGCTTTGGCCCCTCGATCGGCCGGGTGTCGCAGAAGCGCCCGATCGTCGGCGAGTTCGACGGCTTCGGCACGCATCCGATTTCGGGCGACGCCTATATCTGCAAGAAGATGGACAAGGCGAAGGGGCCGCATAATCGCAAGTTCCGCACCTTCCTGCCGTCGCCTGACCATAGAGGCGCCACACCGCCGCTGATCGACGAGACGAACCTTCACCTCGCCTATGTGGGTGATGAGACGGTGACGGTGCAGGCGGGGACGTTCGAGGCCTCTCATTTCAGGTTCACCGATCCGGACGCCACCATGGCGGGCGGCCACCCCGATTATGACATGTGGGTGACGGCGGACGAGGACGCCATCTTCCTGAAGGGCGGCGTCGGCGGCTATATGCAGACCTGGTACGAACTGGTCGAACTGACCCGGCGCTGACCTGCGCAGCGGGAGGGCCGATCGGCCATTCCCGCTTTCCCAGCAATAAGAAATCCCGCGAAAAACAGCTTCACGCGGGATTTTTTGAGCGCTTCTACGCGACAGACGGGTTCAGAACGGGTCTGCCCCGGTCCAGCTTCGGCGCCAGCTCTCGGGGGCTTCGTCCGGCATGGTCGGGGCATAGGCTTGGCCGATCGGAAGCCGCTTGGGTTCGGACCAACTGGTGCGCACATAATTGGCGCCCGCCCGCATGATCTGGAAGAAGCCGCCCTGCGACACATGCGGCCCATGCACAATCCCCGGGGGGCGATAGAAATAGGCGCCGGGCCGAATCAGCCCTTCCGGCGTCCACATTTCGCCCTGAAGCATGAACATCTCTTCGAAGTGATCGTGGATCTCCGCCGGCATTTCCTCATGCGGCGGCACGCCATGGGGCAAGCCCAGCAGCATGAAGGTGCGCGAACTGTCGTTCGGCCCAAGCCGCAGCACTTTGCGGGCGAGGCGCAAATGCGCGATGTTGGGATCGCTCGGCGCCACGTCCCAAGGGAGGGTCAGGGGATCGACGGTGATGCGATCCGACACGCCGGCTACGCTGTGCGGGTCGTTGCGGCCATAGCGGAAGATCAGGAGCGTCGCTCCCTCCGCCGTCTCCCGCATGCCGGCGCTCTTCCCGCGGGGCACGAAGCCGTAGCCATGATAGCCATGCGCCGTGCCGCCCACGATGATGCGGCCATCTAAAACGATGAATTCTTCCGCCCGGTCCTCAGCCCCAAGGTCGCCGCGTGAAAAGCCGGCGGGATAGCGGACAATGGCGGTTTCCTCGCCGTCCACCGGATCGACGTTCAGTCGCTTTACGAGGCTGCCGTCAGCCTGCGGTTCCCACTCGACATTCTGCGTCTGGACGAATTCGATATAAGGTCGTGCCATCGCTCAGGCCCCCAGGCCAAGGGCGCCGGGATTGACGCGTCCATCCGGATCGACAGCCGCCTTTATGCCTTCCAGCAATGCCAGGGATTCCGGTCGCAGGATGTCGGCATAATGATAGGTGCGGCCGATCTGGTTGGATTGCGCACCCAGAGACGCGAACAGCTCCACGATCTCGCCGCGCAGCTTCATTACCAGAGCGCGGGCTTTGGGGTTGCTGTCCGGCTCCGCTACGCTGGACTTCATGCCCTGGCTGATGCTTGCATGGTGCATCGGCAGCCAGCTGTCGTGCCAGTTGAACACCGGCTCATAGCTGAAAACATGGTTGCCGATCACGGTGAGGAGGCGCGAGACGACAACGCCGTTCTCATCCAGCTGGGGCTTGTATCGGGCGATCAGCGCCTCAACCGCTTCGGTGAGGCGGTGCGCATCGCTGTGCGCGACTTTCGCGTTGAGCGCGACCCAGCGATCGCCCGTCGGGCCGAGTACGGCATCCAGTGGCGAATAGGGGTCGGCGCGTCCCGCCTTGGGAATGGAATTGGGGAGCTCCTTGCCGCCCAGCTTCGCCACCAGGGCCCGGGCCAGCGCCATGTCGGCATCAACCGCCTCACGGCTGCGCCCGGCAAGGACGAGGTGCAGCGAATAGCAGCCGCTTTCGATGAAATCGCGGCCCGCCATGGCGAGTTGCGCCCCGGCCTTGAGGCCGCGCAGCAAGCCCTTTTCCTGTGACACGACCTTCAGCAGGGTCTTCGCGTCCTTCACGATATCGGTCGGCGGGGCTAGCGCTGCCCGCGTCTTGTCCGGGTCCATCATATAGCAGTCCTCGGCCAGTTCACTGCGGCCGATCTCCGAAATGGCTTCGATGGCGGCGTCGCGGTCCTGGAAGCCGAAGGACAGATAGTCGATGTGGGCGGGCGCACGCATCATGCGCAGCGTCACGATGCCCTTGATACCCAGAGTGCCCGCATCATGGGTGAACAGGCCGGTCGTATCGGGACCGAAGGTGCGGGTGAAGGATTTGGACGCGGTACGGATGGCGGTCTGGCCGGTGTGGAGGATGGAACCATCCGCCAGCACCAGTTGCATGCCCAGCGCGATCTCCGCCGAGGTGCCGTAGCGCGCGGTGCCCAGGAACAGCGCGCCGTTCGACAGGCCACCGCCGACGGTCGCGCCCCTGCCGGAGAAGGTGCCGAAGAAAGGCAGTCGCAGACCGCGCGGCTTCAGCGCCTCATAGATCTGCATCCAGGTAACGCCCGCCTCGACCGTGATGAGCATGTCCTGCTCATTGATCTCCAAGATGCGGTTCATCCGGCGCAAGTCGACGGCGACGGCGCCCGCTGCTTGGCTGACATAACCCTGCACATAGGTGAGACCGCCGCCACGCGGCAGCAGCGCCAGTCCCTCCTTGGCGATCTCCGTCACGGTCGCGCTCAATTCTTCGATCGAGGCGGGACGGATGACCGCCGCAACCGTGCCGCCGGGGCCGAACAGGTCGGCCGAGTGAAGGCGGCGGCTATCTTCGTCGGTCAGCAGGCCCTCGGCGCCGAGGATCGCGCCCAGCTTGTCAGCGAGTGCGGTGGTTCCGGTGGGCGACAAGACTTCGGTCATAAGGCGGCTTCCCTTTTCTGATTGGCTTTGGCTGCGGCGCGAAAGGCGCGACGTCCGGCCATCAAGACCAGCGTTGCGGCGAGACCGCAGACGAAAAAGACGGTGCCGAGCGACCACGCGATGCCGGTCGGCTGGGTAAAGACGGTGTCGGAGAGAAATCCGACGATGAAGTTGCCGGCGGTCAAGGCGACCAGACCGGACAAGATGTTATGGATCGCCATCACCTGCCCGCGCATCTCATTGGGCGCGATCAACGCGATGCCGGAATAGACGCCGGAAATGTTCCAGTTGAGAAACAGCGCGTTGAGGGCATAGCCGACGAGCGCCAGCGGCCCGGACGGCACGATGCAGGCGAAGGTTCCGAACACCACCATGGACAGGCCGCAGCATGTGGCGGCGATCAGGGGCGCATCCTCACGCCCCCGCTTCGTCAGCCAAGCGATGACCCAACCGCTGTTGACCGCCGCGAAGATGCTGATGGGCATGCCGACCGCGCCAAGCAGCCAGCCGGTTTCGGCCGCTCCCCAACCATGCGCCCGGATGAAGAGCGCGGGGAACCACCCCACGATCGCATAGACGCAGACCAGGTTCAGGACGGTGCCGAGCATGAGCGAGCCAAACGCCGCCGGATGGCTCCGGAACAGGGCGAGGATCGGCCGCAAGCTGAACGGCGGCGTAGCGGCGGCGGCCCCGTGGCGCGCAGGCTCGCGCACCGTCGTCATGATGATGAAGGCAAGCAGGATGCCCGGCGAGCCGCACAGGATGAACACGATCTGCCACGGTGCCATCGCGCGGAACGCATCATAGCCGGCGATCAGTTGGTCCGCGGTCACCAGGAACAGTCCGGAAAGCGCCATCGCCGCTGCCGTGCCGAGCGAGCTGCCGGTGACGAAGGTGCCATAGGCTTTGGGCCGCACGTCGGGTTCGAAATAGTCCGCGATGAGGGAGGCCGCGCAGGGCACCAAAGCGGCTTCGCCGATCCCGACGAGCATGCGCGCGAAGAAGAGCCCGCCAAAGCTGCTTGCAAACGCGCAGCCGATCGTCGCGGCGCTCCACAGGAACAGCCCCGTCACAAGCAAGGGCACACGCCGTGACCGATCGCACCACATGCCGAGCGGCAAGCCGAGCACGCTGTAGAACAGGCTGAACGCCATGCCCTGCAACAGGCCGAACTGGGTGTCGTTGATGTGCAGCGCCTTTTGCAGCGGCACGATAAGCAGGCCGATCGAAACCCTGTCGAGAATGGCCAGCGCGTAGGCAAGCGTCAGCAGCGCGACGACATACCAGGCGCGGCTGCGGCGGGGCCAGGCATGGTCCGGCGGCGCGGCGGCGGCCAGCGTCGCGTTCACAGGACCACCTCGTCGAGGGGCGCCACGGGTGCCTGCGCGAGAAAGGCGGCGACGGAGCGCGCTGCTTCCTCGATAGGGTCAGGGCGCTCGACCAGGAGGACGGCGGGCAGGCGCGCGGCCACGGCTGCGGCCGCGCCATAGCCCGGATCATCGGCGCGCTCGAACAGCAAGGCCGCCTGGCTGAACAAAGGATAGCGTTGCTGCCGTGTGAGGTCGCATACAGCGCGGGCAATGTCGCCATAATGGCCGGGTTGCTTCAATAGTCCGAGCAGCGCGTGGTGCAAGCCCTCGGCTTCCAGGAGCGGCGGCAGCGAGCGGCGCGCATCAGCCTGCGTCGCGAACCACGGCCAACTCGCCTCCGCGTCGCGCAACATATGCCAGTAACGATGGATGTGGCCGCCGCCGGGATCGAACGGGAAGGTGGGGCAGAGGGCAGCGGCGAACGCGCCGCGGTTGTCGTCCCTGACATCGAAACAGCCGTCGAGTATCACTCGCCCGACCATATCAGGATGACGCGCGGCAAGGGCTGCGCCCAAGGGAGTGGCGAAGCCCGTTGCCAGCAGGTCTACTTGGCGGATGCCAATCGCTCCAATCATGGCGGCAAGCGCATCGGCCGTCGCCGGCACTGATGGATTGGGCAGGGGCGCCGACTCGCCTAAGCCCGGGAGTTCCGGTACCAGTGTCGCGCGATCGGACAGCGCCGCTTGCCAGCGGAGCGCATGAAGAGTCGTCGGTGCGCTCAGGATCAGCAATGGCCGCTCCTCTGCCGGCCCCGCCCGGTATAGGCGCAGAGGGCCATGAGGCAGATCGACATAGAGCGATCCGCAGCGCGGTTGAGGCGCTACCTCGCTAAACGGGTTCATGCCGGGAGTCCCAGCAGCGAACGCTTCCTCCAGCCAAGCGAGCCATGTTTCGCGTTCGGCCGGCAGTCGTTCGACGGAGAGACAGGGATTCTCCTCGACAGGAACCTTGTCGAGATAAGCGAAAAGGACGTCATCCGCCTTGGCCGCGACGAGCGTTGGGCATCCCACGGTTTGCAAAGCCGGCATGGGATCGTAACGCATCGCAGCGCCATAAGCGGACGCGTAATACGGACCGGCGGAAAGGAAGTCGATGACATAGTCGGAGGTCCATGCCTCGTCGGGCAGCGCGACCGGAATGCGCGTATTCGGTCGCTGCTCGAACCAGGGGAACCAGCGCACCATGTCACGCATCCGCGTCCATTCGGCCGCGAGATAGCCGCCGGTTTCCTCGATCCGGAACGGGCGCATGTAGCGGTCGATGAAAGCGGGATCGGTCGGCGTAGCCGGAACAGACAGGCCGTCAAGGATCAGCCGCGCGGGCAGCGGCGTGCGTGCGGCATATTCCAGGGCGATCTTCGCGCTGGTGTGCGTCGCATAAAGCGGCGCCTCGCTCAGCCCCAACGCTGCGAGAACCGCGCCCAATGCGCGGGCGAAGTCGCGGATCTCCAGCTGCTCCCGGTCGAGCGGCTGCGAGTTTCCGTAGCCCGGTGTATCTAGCGCAAAAACACGGAAGCGCCGCGAGAGATGTCGAATCGTTTCGAGGTGAAGTCGTGACGAGCGCGGCGAGTCGTGCAGCATCACGACTGCGGGTCCGCTTCCCGCCACGCGATAGTGGATGCTTCTCCCTTCGACCTCAACGAACCGGCGCGACACATCGGAAGCGACGGTGGAGAGGCCGGATATGCTGGCTTCCATAACCAATGCACCTTTAGTTTCCGGCGGCACGTCATCGGGGACTTGCGCAACGCCGTTTGATATATTCTTATAACATATGGTGCGGCAACACTGGCCGCCTGTCCAGCCCCGGAGTGAGAATAGATGAAAAGTCAGGTTTGGGACGCCGGAGCAGCGCTGGATTCTCGGGAAAGTCCGAGGGGCTGGTTGGTCGTGCTGGCAGCGATGATCGGCGTTGCAGTCGGCCTCAGCCCGATTCCCTTTTACACCATCGGCATGTTCGCGCCGGAACTGTCGCGCGAGTTCGGCTGGAGTTTCGCGTCGATGATGGGCAGCATCGCCGTCCAATCGGCCGTGGTCATGGTAATCAGTCCGCTCGCAGGATTTGCGGTGGACCGCTACGGCGCACGGCCCGTTGCCCTCGTTTCGCTGTCACTTTTCGGGCTCTGTTTCATGAGCCTGTCGCTCAACCAGGGATCACTGGTGCTGTTCTACGGCCAGTGGGTTGTGATGTCGGTGCTTGGCATCGGCACGCTCTCGGCAACCTGGACGCGAGTCGTCAATGGCTGGTTCGACCGCAATCGAGGCCTCGCATTCGGGATCGCCAGCACGGGGACCGGATTGACCGGCTTCCTTATCAAGCCGTTCGCCGCGTGGATGATCGCCGAATTCGGCTGGCGCACGGCTTTCGTCGCGATCGGCGCCTTGCCCATCGTCATCGGCCTTCCTGTGATCTTCGCCCTGTTCCGCGAGAACCGACAGCTTGCCGCAGAAAGCGACATGATGACTGAAGATGCGGCCGCGCAGCCTCTGGCCGAACACGGCATGACATTGCGGGAGGCGCTGCGCAGCGCGCGCTTCTGGATCATGGCCGCCGCCTTCTTCCTGATCGCTTTCGCACTGACTGCGCCCACGCCCAATCTCGAAAATATCCTGAAAACCTTCCGCTTCGATCTCGCGGACATCGGCCGAATCGCGGCCAGCTTCGGCCTGGCGGTGATTGCAGGACGCGTGATCGGCGGGTGGTTGCTCGACCGCTTCTGGGCGCCGGGATGTGCCTTTGTTATCCTGCTCCTGCCGGCTCTGGGCAACTGGCTGTTCGCAGGCGACTCGCTGAGCGGCGGCGCTGCGCTGGTTGCGGTTTTCTGCGTCGGCTTCGGCGCCGGCTTCGAATTCGATCTGCTCGCTTTTCTCATCAGTCGTTATTTCGGCCAGCGCAATTACGGGGTGATCTACGGCTGCTTCTATACAGTCATCGCCTGCGGTGGCGGCCTGGGTCCGGTTGTCTACGGCTATGCGTTTGACAGGACAGGAACTTACGCAGTGGCGCTCTTGTGTGGCATCGGCTGCATCCTGATCGGCGGCCTCTTGCTGCTACTCATGGGCCCCTATCCGCGATGGCAGGACCGCTGATGCAAATCAGCCACAATCTTCCCGGCTCATTATCTCCTGCAAGATTGTCCTTGACACCCCACCTAAAATGAATTGTCATACAAGCATAACAAAACGAGCAGCCGTAGCAGCAGGTTGAACAACCAACAGAATTGCGAGGGGTCATTATGAGTATCGGTTACTGCGTTAACGTATCGCGCTTGGCCATCACTGCCGGCATCATGACGGCGGCAGTCAGCCCCGTCTTCGCACAGGACGTGCCTCAATCCTCCGCGGGGAGTGCCGCTGTGCCGCAGGCCAGCGAGGGCGGTCTCGGCGAGATCGTTGTCACGGCTCAGCGCCGACCTGAAAAGCTTCAGGAAATCCCGGTCGCGGTCACCGCCTTTACCGAAGGCACGATCAGGAACCTGAACCTCAACGACGCGATCTCCGTTTCGAAATATGTGCCGTCCATGATCTCGCAACATAATGCAGGTCTTGCTACGGCCAACTCCTACTTCCTGCGTGGCTTGGGCAACACTCAATCGGCGGCGACTTTCGATCCGCCGGTTGGCACCTATGTCGATGACATCTATGTCGCTCGCCAGAACGCCAACAATTATGCTTTCTTCGACACAGAGCGGGTAGAGGTCCTGCGCGGCCCACAGGGAACGCTGTTCGGCCGGAATACTACGGGTGGCGCGGTGTCGATCATCATGCGCAAGCCCAGCGACAGGATGGGCGCGAAGTTCGAATTCACTGCTGGATCGTTCGAGCGCATCACCGCCAAGGCGAGCGTCGACATTCCCATCACCGACAAGATCCTGACGAAATGGTCGGCATTCTATATCAAGGATGACGGTTATCTGAAGAACATCACCACCGGCGAGCGGCTGAACGGCGAGAAGAGCTACGGCGTGCGCGGCGACCTTCGCCTGCTGCCAACCGACGATCTGACGATAGACTTGTCGGGCGAGTTCACCAACAACACCGGCACTTATTTCGGTGTGCGCACGCTTCCTGTCCGGTCTGCCAAGTTCCGGACAGCCAACACGCCGGTCTTTTATGAAGCGGCGACAAACATGACGACGGTGAGCTGCAAGGGTGATCCCGTCACAATTCTGCTCAGCACTCAGAACGGCCTATGCCTGAATTCCGACAATTATGCCGCGACCGCCCACATCAACTGGTCGACGGACGCCGGCACGCTGGAGGCTATATTCGGCTGGCGCGACCAGAAGCAGGGCTATATCAACAATTACAGCTCGGGTACCGTCAACAAATATGCCGGCTTCATTCTTGCCGACGCCATCAAGAACAAGCAGCATAGCGGCGAGCTCAAGTGGAGCAGCGAAATGCTCGACGGCAAGCTGCGCTACGTCGCGGGCGTCTTCTACCTGCAGGAGAAAAACGATCTGCGCACGGCGGCATTTTCCGGCGGTACGACCTCCTTCGTTCTGGCAAGCACCACCGCCGGCGGCGTGACCTATGGCAACGACGTTCACTTCCGCCAGAAGGTGCAAACCGCGGCCGCTTATCTGCAAGCCGATTACGAACTTCTGGACGGTCTGACCGCCACGCTCGGAGCGCGTTACACCTGGGAAGAAAAGAAGCTCGGCTTCTTCCTGTCGGACCGTTTCTTCAGCCCGCTTTACACCAGCAACCCACTGGGCGCGGCCGGTTATGACAGTTCGCAGGTGGAGGCGGCGGGTGTTCCGCTCCGTCAGACGCAGAAGCGTGTCACCCCGCGCGTCGCTCTGTCTTATAAGCTCGACCCGAACACCCTGTTGTTCGCGTCGGCGACAAATGGGTTCAAGTCGGGCGGCTGGAACGGCACCAACAGCGTTCCTTTTCAGGTTCTGCCGTTCCGCCCTGAAGTCACCTGGTCCTATGAAGCGGGCTTCAAGTCGGAACTGTTCAACCGCAAGCTGCGCCTGAACGGCACCTTCTACCTGGCAAGGACGAAGGACTTGCAGGTCACGTCGGGTATTATAATCCCGCCCTCGACGACTGTGTCCCAGCTCGCCCGCAATGCCGGCAAGCTGCAGACTTACGGCTTCGAGTGGGAGACGGCCTACGCGCCCAATCGCTATCTGACGATCTTCGTCAACGGTTCGGTCAATCGCGGCAAATATCTGTCGACAGTGCTAACTCCGGGCGTGCCGGCGGCCTCGCAGATCCAGACCTCCACGATCCCGCTGCGTGTCCCCCGTTTTCAGGTCGCCAGCGGTGCGACCTACAAGATCCCGATCGACGCGGTTGGCGCCGACATCGGCCTGACTGCCGCCTATCGCCACAATTCCTCCTATGCGGTCGCGGCGTTGAACACCGCCTTCGCCCCAACCGAGGATTTTGTGGACCTGAACTTCACCCTGGAGGATCAGGACGGCAAATGGGGCGCTGCGTTCGGCGTGACGAACCTGACCAAGCAGGAGACGATCACAGCGAACTTCATCTCGCTGTTCCCGGGCGATCCACGCCGGTTCACGGGGCGCCTCTGGTTCAACTTCTGAACCGCATGAACGGGATTGGAAAAGGGGCTGCCATTGGCGGCCCCTTTTTTGCGTGAGGGTGAGCGGGGCGCTTCTCTGTTACCTGGATCAGACACAACCCGTCTTGACGCCGGGCAACAAAAGCGCCCTAGGCTAATTGACATAGGACTAAGCATATTTGCGTTTTTCTACGTCGGCGAAGGAAGAGCATAGTGATTGATCGGGACGCGGCGGTACCTCTGTATCACCAAATCTATCTCCAGCTCAGAGACGAGATTCTCACAGGCCAACGGCCGCATGGCAGTTCGCTTCCCACCGAGCAGGAGTTATCGGACATTTATGCCGTGTCCCGCATCACCGCTCGGCGTGTCCTGGGCGAGTTGGCGCAGCAGAATTTCGTGGAGCGCAAGCGGCGTCTGGGCACGCGGGTCATTTTCCAGTCGCCGTCCAAGCCGATGGAGGCGAACATCGATCAGGCGGTCGACTCGCTCCTTGCGTTTGGCCGGCGAACCACCGTCACGGTCATCGAGGTCGCGAGCGAACTTCCCTCCGCGACTGTTGCTGCCGCACTCAAGATTCCGCCGAATGAACAGGTGGTGCGTGCAGTGCGCGTGCGCAGCATGGACGGGGAGCCGCTTGGCTATATCGTCAGCTATGTTCCCGCCGCGCTGGGCGATGTTCTTACCGACACTGCGCTGAGCCGCACGCCTATCCTGAAATTGCTGGAGGAAGCCGGTCATAAGGCGGAGCATGCCGAGCAAACGATCAGCGCCATGCAGGCCGATCCCGTCATTTCCCAAGCGCTCAGCATAGAACCCCGATCCGCGCTTCTGCGCATCGGGCGAACCAGCTACGACCGGGACTACAAGCCGTTCCTGCTGACCTTCGCCCATTATCGAGCCGACAAATTCACCATCCGCCTCGATCTCCAGCCGCAAGGTGGGACAGTGACGCCGACTTTGACGCAGGACGCACCCGGAAAGGCGTGACAAGGCCCTAATTGATATATAGACAATACAATTGAAGCGGTGAGTGCCACCTGCCTGTCGGCCAGGTTCGCGCTTCAGCGCTAGGGCGAATCGTGCCCGAGGCATTGCAGCAGGAGCATCCCGTGAAAGCATTTCAGATAGGCCAGCAGAACGGCATCGAGACCCTGGCGGCCACTAGCCGCCCCGATCCTGTTGCCGGCCCGGGTCAGGCCATCGTCGCCCCTCGCCTGATCAGCCTGAACAATCGCGACGTCCAGATCATCCGCGGGAGTTATGGCGCAAGGAAGCCGGACGAGCGTATTCCGGTATCCGAGGGCGTGGGCGAGGTGCTCTCCGTCGGAGAGGGCGTCACCCAGGTGAAGCCGGGGGATCGCGTCATCAGTGGGCATTTCGTCAACTGGGCGGGCGGCGATTTCGGCTATCACGCGTTCGGCCACGACATTGGAGTGACGCATGACGGCTGGCTGGCCGAAAAGGTCGCGATACCCGCGGCATCGTTGATCCGGGTTCCCGATGCGATTGGCGACGAAGATGCTGCCGCACTGGCCGCCGCCGGATTGACCGCGTGGAACGCCCTGGTCGAAGTGGGCAAGGTGAAGGCCGGTGATCTCGTCCTGTGCCTGGGCACGGGCGGCGTCGCCATCTTCGCGCTCCAGATCGCCAAGGCGAACGGCGCGCGTGTCGCCATCACCTCGTCCAGCGACGAGAAGCTGGATCTGGCGCGCCAGCTCGGCGCAGACATCACCATCAACTATCGCACCCACGCCGATTGGGCGGCGGAGTTGATGGCGCAAACCGGCAATGCCGGCGCGGATATCGTCATCGAGACGGGTGGGCAGGGAACGCTCAGCCAGTCGATCGCCGCGGCTGCCGTGAACGGGCGTGTCATCATCATCGGCGTCACCGCCGGACAGGGCATGGCGCTGCCCAATTACGGGACGATCATCGGCAAGAACCTGACGCTGAAGGGCATCGCCAATGGCAGCCGCGCGATGTTGGCCGCGCTGGTTCGCGCGGTGGAGACGAACGGCATCAAGACGGTGGTCAACAAGGTCTTTCCGTTCGATCAGGCGCCGGAAGCCTACGCCTATCTCGCTGCGGCCGGGCATGTGGGCAAGGTCATGATCCAGCTGTGATGAAGGCGACAGCCGCCGCCCGCCTCGTCGACCATGCGCTAGGCATTGAGTGGGCGGATCTGCCCAAAACCGCTCAGCGCGCGGCGCGGAACTTTCTGCACGACAGCATCGCGGTGGGTGTTGCCGGCCGCAACGCGCCGCTGGCCGATCAGGCTTTCGCGGCCGCGCAGGGCTGGAGCGGGCATGGGGGCAGCGGATGGGTGCTTGGCCGGCCCGGGGAGCGGCTGACCGCGCCTCATGCTGCGTTCGTCAACGCCTATCAGATCCATGCTCAGGAATTTGATTGCGTCCATGAGCCGGCGGTGGCGCATCCGATGGCAAGCGTAGGCGCGGTGCTGCTGGCCGAGGTAAGCCGCGCGCCTGCTACTGGCACGGACTTTCTCGCCGCAATGGTCGCGGGTGTCGACATCGTCGCCACTCTGGGCGTCGCGGTGACCTCCCCCCTCAAATTCTTCCGCCCGGCGACGGCAGGCATCTTCGGCTCGATCGGGGCGCTTTGCCGCCTGCGGGGCCTGTCGCCAGAGGTCAGCCGCAACGCATTCGGCTATGGACTCGCCTTTGCCAGCGGGACCATGCAGGCGCATGTGGAGGGCAAGCCGACGCTCGCCGTTCAGGTCGCGGCTGCTGCGCGCTCCGCAGTCGAGGCGGTCGACCTGGCCCGCGTCGGGTTCGAGGGGCCGCAGGGGTCGATAGATGGCCCGTTCGGCTATCTTTCCCTCTTCGAGGATTCCGTGGACCTTCACCCGGCGCTCGCGGCGCTGGGAAAGCGGCAGCGGGTCTCGGAACTCAGTTGGAAGCCCTTTCCCACCGGCCGCGCGGCGCATGGCGCCATCATTGCGATGCGCCGCATGATGGACGCACATGGGCTGACTGCAGCTACGCTCCAACGCTTCACCTATCGCGCGCCGCCGCTGATCCACCGGCTCGTCGGCCGCCGGCCTTATGCCGGAATGAGCGTCGCCTATTCGCGACTTTGCTTCGCCTGGCTGGGTGCGGTGGTGCTGACGCGGGGCCTGGTGGACCTTGCCGATTTCACCCCGGAACGGCTTGCCGACCCGGCGCTGCTCGCCCTTTCCCAGCGGATCGTGGTGGAGGTGGACGACAATCCGGATCCGGCCGCGTTCGTTCCCGCGATCGGCGTGGCTGAACTCAGCGATGGGCGGGTGATCAGCGAGACGGTGACCCGTCAATTCGGTTCGCCCGAATGGCCGCTGACCCGCGAAGAGCATCTCGCCAAGGTGCACCGATGCCTTGAGTTTGGCGGGGTGGCGCATGTCCATGCCGATCTGACGGCACTGGTCGGTCGCTTCGACACGCTCGACGATGTCGGCGCAGCACTGGCGGAACTATTGGAACGTCCCGCTTCGGCCTGAGATCAATGTCCTCTACGGCGGCTCGCCCTCCATTCCGCAGCGAATGGAGGGGCGAAGCGCGCAGTCTCAGTGCGGCTCTTCCCCGCCCGAGACGTTGAGGGACTCAGCGGTGATATAGCCGGCCGCATCCTGGCAGAGGAAGGCGACGGCGTTGGCCGTATCCTGCGGCAGGCCGGGCCGTCCCATCGGGATGCGCGCGGCCATATCCTTCATATATTGCTCTATGGTTTTGCCCTGTTTTTGCGCGAAATATTCATTCTGCCACGCGCCAAGGCCGGTGGTGACATGGTTGGGACAGACATTGTTCACGGTAATGCCGTGCTCGCCCAATTCCGTCGCAGCGGATCGAACCAGGCCGACCAGCCCGTGCTTGGACGAGGTATAAGCCTGCATGTTGGGGAAGCCGCTCTTCGCCGCTTGGCTTGCTACGTTGACGATGCGCCCGCCCTTTTTGGCCGCTACCATCCGTTGGGCGGCAGCCTGCACGCCGTAAAAGGCTCCGGTCAGGTTGACATCGATGACCGCGCGCCATTCCTCTTCGGTCACGTCGAGCAGCGGCTTGACGATATAGCCGATGCCCGCATTATTGACCCAGATGTCGAGACTCCCATGAGCCGCGACGGCATGGTCGGCGAGCGCCTGCACTTCATCCCGGTTGCGCACGTCGCAGGCCTTGGCGGAAACCTCTACACCCTCCGCGCGGATGGCGGCGGCGATCTCCTCCATCTCGGAGGAGAGGCCAATCATCGTGTTCGGCGTCGCCGAATCGCGCGAAGTGCCGACGTCCGACAGCACGATGTTCGCGCCGTCCTGCGCCAGACGTAACGCGATCGCTTCGCCCAGACCGCCCTTGCGGCCTGATCCCGTGATGACCGCCGTCCTGCCGGCGAGAGGGCGGCTCATGCCGGGTCTCCAGTGACGGGACGGGTGAGGATGAAGGTCGGGGTGGCCCAGTCCTGAAACTCGCCGGCGATTCGTGCCATCGTCTCGCTCGAGGCTTCCTGTCCAAACAGGTCCATGTCGGCGACATCGATGATCTCGACATAGTGATAGGGTGCGGGCTGGTCGCTGCCGAGCAGGCCGGTCGCCTGGAACAATGTGAACGACTCTACCGATTTCAGGGCGTTAACAGTCGGAAGGTCGGTCGTCAGCGCCCATCGTTCATAGTCGGCCGCACTTTTGCCGGGCTTCAGGTTCAGCAACACGATGATCCGTATCATAGCTCTCATTTCCCTTGGCATTCCGAAGTTACGATGCCATATTGTTATAAACATATACCAAACGAAGGGAAGCGCATTCGATATGAAAAGCTCAGCGCCCCGGCCTAACGCCCCATCAGCGCAGCCTTATGAGGGGCCGCCTGATTATCGCGTGGTGGGCCGCCATGCCGTGTTTCCGGAAACCAACCATGATGAGATCGAGCGGATCAACTTCCTGGCGCAGATGAACCGGCACCTGTCGGCGCGCATCGTGCCGGGCGTGAAGACAGCGTTCGAGAATCGCACCGAACCTCAATTCGAAAAGGCGACCGGCCGTCCGCTCGCCGACCGGCATGAAGCGCGCCGAGCCGCGCTGAAGGACCCGCTGTTCGCGCTGTGGTCAGCCCTCCGCCGCATGACCATGGAGCAGCGCCAGCAGGCAGGTCGATGGACCGCGATCCGCCAGCGCGAGGCGCTTGCTGACAAGGTGAGGGCGTTGACGGAGGGGGACGAACGGCTGACGCTGGACCCGGCGCTGCCCATTCCGCGCTATGTGTCGGCCGTCGACCATCATTGCATGCCCGGCAGCTATCATAGCGAATATTTCCCCGGCGACGTGACCAATGGCGCGAACTATGATCATGCCGGCTTCGTCACCACGGCGGGCCTGCTCGGCAAATATTCGGACGGCGGCGGCCATGCCGTCGTCAAATGGGTGAAGCGCAACTATCCCGACTTCCAGCCTCACGATATATTGGAGATTGGCGGCACGGTCGGCCATTCCAGCCTTCCCATAGCGCAGGCCTATCCGGATGCGCAGATGACCATCGTCGATCTGGGCGCGCCGGTGCTGCGCTATGGCCTTGCCCGCGCCAAGTCGCTGGGCGTCGAGAATGTCCGCTTCGTGCAAGCGTCGGGCGAGGACCTGTCGGGCTTCCCCGACGCCAGCTTTGACTGGATTCAGACGACCATGTTCCTGCATGAGCTGTCGAACAGCGCGCTCGACAATATCCTGCGCGAGACGCGGCGCCTCCTCCGCCCGGGTGGAATCGTATTGCATGTGGAGCAGCCGCAATATACGCCGGAAATGCCGCTGTTCGAGCAGGTAATGCGCGACTGGGACGCCTTCTACAATAATGAGCCCTTCTGGAGCCGGATGCACGAAATCGATCTCGACCAGCATATGGTCGATGCCGGGTTCGAGCGTGACAAGCTGATCCATGGCGGAGTGACGGGCGTGGTGGACCGCGACCTGTTCCCCGATGCGGCGGAGGACGACACGGAGGATTACGGCCGCAAGGCGGCGTGGCATGTGATCGGAGCAAGCGTCTGATGAGCGTGAATGATGCAATCGCCGAAGCGGGTGCGAAGGCAGCAGGCAAGCGGCCTTATTTTCTGAACGAGGAAGTCGAGACGGTGCTGGCCATCACCATGGCAGCCGTGCAGGAGTTGGCCGTCGCTCGCCAGCGCATCGACACGCTGGAGCGCCTGCTGGAAGGCAAGGGTGTGCTGAGCCGGAGCGAGATCGAGACATTCGCACCCGATCCGTCCGCCGCGGTCGAGCGGGCGCTCGCCAATCAGGAATATATCGCCCGCGTCTTGCGTATCGTGCAGCAGCGGGGCGAGGCGGCGTCCCAGCCCGATGACGTCGCGTCGGAAGATGTCGGCACCGAGATCGGGGCGCGCGC